>NC_005071.1:602718-1205436 GCF_000011485.1 Prochlorococcus marinus str. MIT 9313
GATGTCATCAGGCTGAGTCATCGCCTCTTTGGGCAAAGACTTAACCCTGGCAGCCATATCGGTATTGACCCAACCTGGACAAATCGCTGTCACGCGGATGCCTTGCTCCCATCCTTCGTTACGCATGGTCTGACAAAGGCCCATCAGAGCAAACTTACTAACGGTGTAGCCAGCCAAGCGGCCCTTGGAGCGCTTGCCACTCATTGACACCAACACAATGATGCGCGCCTCAGCATGACATTCAAGCTGAGACCAAGCAGCGCGGCTGAGCATCCATGGGCCCATGACATTCACCTGCCAGAGCTGATCAATCTCATGCTGCTGGTTATCATTAAACCGTATGGGCGTGCGATGAAATATGCCTGCACAGTGAATCAAACTATCGAAACCACTGAAATGAGCCAAGCTTGCCGATACCCAGCTTTCGGCAGCGTTAACGTCCTGAGCTTCATAGGGATGTAGGAACACTTGTTCAGAACCAGCGATTGCCGGGTCAAGTGAGCTGCCAATTAGGCATTTAGGGTCCCGTAGGCCAAGGCTAAGACGATGGCCATCAGCCAACATTCGTTCGGCAATTGCTCGGCCGATACCTCGACTGGCACCACTGATCAAGATGGTGCGCATCATTTCTGAATGGTCGTAAATCCAAAAACATTATTGCTGGGAGTTCTCGTGATTCTCATAACTCTGCAGAATCTGAAAACCTTTTGATGAAATCCCGCTCCACCCAGACAATCAAAGCCCATGCAACGGAGCAAGCGGTCGCGGGGATCCATTGTTGTTTAATCAGGTCGATAAGCGCAAGCGTGCTTGCGGTGATGGCTAATGCCCGAAGTCCAAAACGTGAGAATCGCAGAAGTTGGTTGTTCATTAGTTTCTCTTCTCCTTTAACAATACTGAGTAAAAAGCCAACTCAACTAGGGAGTGATCAGCTGATCTGATTTTGAAAGGTTTTGATGCTACCGGGAGTCGGCTAGATCAATCGATTCTAATGACTAAGAGTTTTAACTTTTAACCCAGAGTTAAGGGTTGAGTCAAAAGCTTCACTTTCCTCTAATGACGAGATGGCGAAATTCAACTTAAGAAGATTCTTACATGTAGTAACTCGATGCAGAATCAGAAATGATAAAAGTGCTACGTATGTTTATCGGCTAACGAATCAAGAGCATCATATCGGAATCACACTAGTTCATTTTACCGAGGCTGAAGGTAGTGACAGTTTCACCTTAGCAACCACCAGTAACGGCAGAGAGGGGAATAAAACAGACAGTGCAGATCAACATCAAAACCGAAGGATAGAAAGCCATCGTGAAACCAAGCGCTCGTCCTACCGCACCACGCCGATAGCCTGCAAAGAAGAGAACTCTCCCTAGTGCAAAAGACAATGCTGCTAGCGGTACGACAGACAACCATGCTGAGGGCATAACGAATGTCCAAGTGCCATAAACGAATGCTGCTAGGACAGACTGTTCAAGGGTATTTTGAAGAAGAGACTGGAGCAGGATGGCTCGATCAGAATCTGTTCTAAGACCTTTTCCATCTAGCTCGTCTGGGCTAAAGAAGCGATGCTTTGCAAGACGGCCAATCGAAATAGTAAGGCAGAGAGCAAGAATGATTAGTGATTTAAACAGAACAGAACTTTTTTCTAAGAGTGTAAGATTGGAATGGAAATTAAACGGATTTAGCAAAATTCCGAAAATAATGATCCCTATCGAAATTGCTGTGCCAGTGAGCATTCCATGAAGAACACCACTCTGTTTAATTGAAAGTTCCATTGTTAACTTCTAGTTCGTATGCATATTGGTGTCAACTCAATATATCTAGGATTCATGGCCCTGACCTGAAGAAATCATATAAAGCTAATTCTTCAGGAGTAATTGAGAATCATCAGAATACGCACTCAAACTTGGCCCGAAGGTCGAAGTTGGATATTTTTAAAACGATCAATGAGTAAGAGGGAATCTGTTGGTATTTGGAATAAGATTTAATCAATAATAGAATACTCATGTCCTAGATGTTTTACCAAAGAGCAGCAGGATGCTGGCTCGATTAAAGTCCAGGCCAGGTTTTTGTGACAGCCCTGGTCTTATTCTTTTAAAAGTTTTAACCTTTTAAGTGTTTGAAGCCTGGAGTTTCGTTTCTTGCTAGAGCTGAAGCTGGCTTTAGAGACTTGCTTTTCTTAGTTAAGGGGTTACATTTCTCTGCTCACTCTTGCGTAGAGGAGATTCCATGCTTGACGGCTGGTGATAATTAACTTCTGATAATCATTACCGTTTGTTCTCTTCTCTTGATTTCTAGGTTTAAGAAGAAGGGTTTTCTTTCTGGCTGAAAAGAATTTGATGTGAATTCATTTTCATCAGGATAGTTAGCCCGATCGATCTCGTGTTGAGATGCATCTTCTGTCTTTAACTCTGATGGATGAATGCCAAGCACCATTGATTGTGAATTATCTGTCTGCTTGGCTGTCGAATCAACGCTTTGACCATTACTGCTTTCGACTGTGAATGAAAATCCAAGCAGCCATTCGGCCAGGGCTATAACCAGAGCCATCGAATACACCAGGAGTAGGTGCAGAATCAAGAGCAGAGGTTGTAAGCCTAACCAAGCTGGACGAAGGAAGATTAGCAAGGGCTTGATAACCCTCGAGAAGCGTTGTATGGGCACTATCAAACCATTGACAACCACAATGGCCAACTCGATAGGGTGTGGAGAGGATGGCATTACTCGTCGTCCCATTCAGGAAAATCTAGTTCTTCCAATGCATCGCTAGACCTAGAGAAGGATCCATAGACGATCAACAACCATTTAACATCACTCTCCGAGCTCGACAATCGAGATTGGTACTCAAAAAGAGGTTGCTACTTAAAAAGATCTGCTTGCTTCATCGCCTGGACCGCTTCGACCTTCCCATAATGATCTGATCCGACTACAAAATTGAATCCACATATTTTTAACTATCTGGACAATTTAAAGGGATACTTCTGGCAAATCAATGATGGAATTAATGCCAGTTGAGGAGGATCGTCTTGCCTGTCGATTAATCACCAAGATAGATTCTTGATATGATTCACTATAAAACAAAAGAAGAATTGATGTTAAGTCATAAGTTAGTGCTTTGTAAAACGCATTAGGCCCCAGCAAAGTCTTCCCTGACTCCCACCTTCAATCCAATGACCAAGGCCTGCATCCATGCGACTCAAATAATCCGTACTAATTACACTCGCAAGTTCTTGATGACGTCGACGTAGTTCCTCTCGAACCCGCGTGTAATGCCTCACAAGCATTTCTGTGCGTTCTTGCCATACATCTCTAGTCATCCCTGAAGCCTCTGCCCAGGTTCGGTAACGATCAGGAGATGCCAAATCTGATAGGTGGATACGATCAAGAATCGGTTGAAGGGCGTTGGCTTCGATGCCGTCGCATGCCATTGGATCTGTTAAGACAAATACACCCCCCGGCTTAAGAAGCCTTGACACTTCATTCATTACCTGGAGACGATTGCCGGAATGAAGTATGGCGTCTTGACTCCAAACCACATCTGCTATGCCATCGGGCAATGGCACTTCTTCGAATGATGCATCATGTACTTCGATGAGCTTGGCTAATCCAGCAGCATTGTTGAGATCTCGATGGCGCATATTCTCAACGGCAGAGATATTGACAGCATGCACATTGACCTGCCATTGCTTGGCGATACGTCGTGCCGCTCCCCCATACCCAGAGCCAAGGTCAACGACGCAACCTTTAGCTGGAGGTTGAGTTGCAAGCTCCATAAGTGCTTGCACGGTTCTCTCGCTCGCGGAAGCGATGGCTTGGTCGGCAGTCTCGTATAGGCCGATATGGATATCTTCACCTCCCCAAATCTCGGCATAAAACCGATCTGCATCGCTGCTGTCGTAATAAGTAGCAGCAACAGTTGATGATGATGAATTCATGATTGATTAGGATTGTATTTTGCTGAAGTCTTTAATATCACGTATCAGTTTTGTTTAATGTCTGCTTTGTATTCCTTCTCAGCGACATGTACATAAAAATCTGGGTCTTGATGGCCAGGTAAATAATCTCCAAAAGATGTAATCTTCTGGAATCCAACTTCGGTCATAAGTCGGTTTACGTAGCTTTGCCTTAGGGGGAACATATTCAAGTGATAAGTGCTGCCATCACTGAAGGAATATTGCAAACGCGCTAACCCTTCATCAACATGCTCAGGGCTGACATTGACATCCTTCCCGCAATAAACATTTCCCTTCCCAGAACGTATCGCTACACCTTGATCGAGAAGTCGGTCATAGTTTCGGTGGTCAAGAATCAGGATTCCATTATGCTTAAGTACTGCGTAATATTCAGCTAGAGCCTTGCGTCGATCATGCTCTCGAAATAGGTGGGTAAAGGAATTGCCCAGACAGATGACAGCATCAAATTCGCCATGAATATCTCTATTTAGAAAGCGCCAATCAGCCTGAGCAGTGCGTAATAACTGACCATGATCACGAGCATTCTGAAAGGCCCTCGCCAACATATTAGGGCTTCCGTCTGCACTGATGACATCAAACCCTTCCTTCAACAAACTAACCGAATGAAATCCCGTTCCGGTAGCAACGTCGAGCACGGAACGTGCGCCATGTTCACGAAGGATTCGAATATAAAAATCCCCTTCAGCTTCGGACCTCGCCTTCCAATCAATCAGTCGATCCCATCTGTCTGTGAAATCCTCAACATATTCCTGCTGATAATGGTCTGTATCACGTACTTGCTCCGGTTTATCACCAAAGTTTTGCAGATCGTCTTGGCAGGGTTTTTGCGAATGTTGAGTCAAAGTCATGCAGATTCAAACTTCCCGAAGATTTTTTTGATGCGCCATATCTTTGAGGTCGGGAAAGGCCCGAATCAGCTAGAAAGGCATTGGTCTGAGCATGGCTGCGTTACAGCTTATGCAATTCCCATTCGCAATCATAGCGAATGATTCTATGGATGTCTGTTAATCAAAATCTACTGACATCACATCAGTTCCCTTAACGCCTAAAAATTCATCAAATCCCTTTGGCAATAAGTGCTTTCAGCCGATGATTCAAGATAGACAATTCATTTGACTTCATAGGTGCCATGGTACGGCCTGCAAGCAGTCATAGTCTGTAAATACAGTCGATGTCAGACATGACGCCCCGGATCAGCATCGACCAAGTCTGGAAGGTGTTTGGTGAGCATCCTGAACGTGCGTTTGACGATCACTGTCAAAGCATGGATGCGGAGCAACTCCATAATCAAACCGGTCTTAAGGCTGCCGTACGCGATGTAACGCTGTCGATCTCTAGTGGCGAGATTTTTGTGGTGATGGGCCTTTCGGGTTCAGGAAAGTCCACGCTGCTACGCATGATCAATGGCCTAATCCTTCCAACTGGCGGTCAGGTTTCCGTTGACGGCAAGCCGATCACTCAGTTGGCAGCTGCTGAACTGCAAAAGCTTCGCAGCAACAAAATGGCCATGGTTTTCCAATCTTTTGCGCTCTTCCCCCAGCGAACCGCACTTGAGAATGCGGCCTTCGGCCTTGAGGTTGCGGGAGTTCCTCGACAAAAAAGGCTGGAAAAGGCCAGGGAAGCACTTGAGCGTGTTGGTCTTGGTAAGGATCTCGACAGGCTGCCTCAACAGCTCTCTGGCGGCATGCAACAGAGAGTTGGCCTGGCCAGAGCCCTGGCACTTGATCCTCCAATCCTGCTCATGGATGAGGCCTTCTCTGCTCTTGATCCTCTGATTCGGCGCGAGATGCAAGAACAACTGCTGGAACTTCAGGCAGAGAGTCCCCGCACGATCGTCTTTATTTCCCATGATCTAGACGAAGCTGTAAGGCTTGGTGATCGCATCGCTCTAATGAAAGAAGGCAAAGTTCTGCAATGTGGAACGCCACGTGAGCTGCTCTGCAAACCCGCCAATGAGCAAGTTCGTCATTTCTTCCAAGATGTTGATGCTGCCTCTGTGATCACTGTTGATACCGTTGCCGAATCACCCGCTCGCCTAATCAATCAATCAGATTTGCGGCAGCTGCAGATAGAAGGAGTTACAGCAATAGAAGCACCGACGTACATCGTGGACGATCGAAAAATCTTCAAAGGTGTTCTTCAAAAGAACGGCAAAATCATTCCAGCTGAAACTGGTCCAGCTCTCATCGCCGAGACCACCATTCGCGATGCCATGAAATCTGTGGCCAACGCCCCGTATCCAGTTCCAGTGATTGGATCAGATCAGCGCCTCATTGGCGTGATGAGTCCACGTCGACTTTTGCGCTCGATGATCCTGAGATGATGGATGTGAACGACCAAGTTTTTGCAACCGTCAGTACCGGCCCTGTCGGCGAGGGCATGAGCAGATTCGTGGACTGGTTGCTCAATCATGCGCAACCAATTTTCCTAGTAATTGATTCTGCAATTAATGGGTTAGCCGGAGCCATCGAACAGATCCTCTCCGTACCAGCGCCCTGGCTGCTAGCTCCCCTTATCGCCATACTCGCAGCTTGGCGAGTGAGTTTTAGCTTCGCCATTCTCAGCCTTCTTGGTCTGAACCTCGTTTTGTTCATGGGGCTTTGGCCGCCAATGATCTCAACCCTGGCCCTAGTTATTGCAGCCTCATTACTGGCACTAATCATTGGCATCCCGATCGGCATTTTTTCTGCCCGTCGCCAACACATCTGGGCGATTACCCGCCCAGTATTGGATCTGATGCAAACCATGCCGGCATTCGTTTATCTCATTCCGGCAGTGATGTTTTTCGGCACAGGGCTTGTCCCATCCACTATCGCAACGCTGATCTTCTCGATGCCACCCGTAGTACGCCTGACGTACCTGGGCATACGACAAGTCCCTGTTGATCTAATCGAAGCCGGGCGCGCCTTCGGTTGCTCAGAACGACAATTGCTCTGGAAAGTGCAACTTCCAAACGCCTTACCAACCTTGATGGCTGGTGTTAATCAAACCATCATGCTCGCGCTATCGATGGTTGTGATCGCATCAATGATTGGTGGGGGCGGCCTAGGTGATGTGGTGCTCAGAGGCATCCAACAACTTGATGTAGGCCTTGGCTTCGAGGGAGGGCTCGCCGTGGTAATTCTGGCTGTAATCCTGGATCGACTCACACAAAGCCTGGCTGCCTCAAACTTTTCGAGAAAGTCATTGCCGCAGCGCTTTAAAGCCTTTATTAACCTCTGGACTTCCTCATGAAAATGTCTAACAAGTTGCGAAATCTAAGCCTTGTTATCGCTGGAGTGCTGATGACTGGGTTGTCGGGATGTTCGAATGCCAAACCAGATCAATTGCGCATCGGCTGGACTGCCTGGGCTGATGCTGACGTAGTAAGCCTGATGGCTGAAAAACTAATCGAAAGCCACTATGAGCAGCCTGTCGAACGAGTTATGGCAGATATCGGTATTCAGTACGACTCTGTTGCTCGCGGAAAGCTCGATCTGATGTTAATGGCATGGCTGCCAAAAACACACGATAAATACTGGCAAAAAGTAAGCGATCGAGTTGTAGATCTTGGCACGATGTACTCAGGTCGCATTGGCTGGGTAGTCCCTGACTATGTGCCAAAACAACGGATTGGCTCCATTGGCGATCTGAGCGACCCGAAAATTGCTAACGACTTCAACAACACAGTTCAAGGGATAGACCCGGGATCAGGGCTGATGCAGGCATCTGAGCAAGCGCTAACTGCTTATGACCTATCGGATCTGAAACTGATTTCAGCTAGTGGTGCTGCAATGACAGCCGTTCTCGATCGGGCTATCAATGACGATCGATGGGTCGTGGTAACTGGTTGGACCCCTCACTGGATGTTTGCCCGCTATAAACTCCGCTTTTTGAAGGATCCCAAGAGTGTCTTTGGTGGCCAAGAAGGCATCCATGCCATTGCACGCCTAGGGCTGGACAAAGACCATCCCAAAGTGGTCGCCTTTTTCACCCGCTTCAAGCTTTCCGATGGTCAGCTGGACACCATGTTATTGGATGCTCAGAACACCTCAACAGAGGAAGCCGTTAATAATTACATAGCCAACAACCGCAATCAAATCGACTACTGGATGAACGGCACGATGCAAGAGCCGAAAGATAGAGAAGCCAAACCATAACCACCCGCTCAGCTCTTGAGCTGCTTAATCAGTTGACTTCCCTTAGAGAATATCTGACATCAAGGAGCTTTCAAGATCAAAGCGAATCGCTTCAGCTGCTTGCTTTTCAAAACTAAGCACCACCAGATCAACGCCCGCCTCCTCAGGATGCCAGGCGTTCTTTGGAGCAGCCTCAAACCAACTGCTAAGCCTTGGGCCAACCATCTGCAGCTGAAGGGGTAAAGCTTTGCCCGGTAGCCATAAGCGACCTTTTAGGCGTACAACCTGATGAAGTGTTGCCAACTCAGGCAGAAGTGCTTCAACCGTAGCCCGATCAACAGAACCTTCAAAGCGCACCACACCACTCACCATCTCCACATGGTTGTGGTCATGATGATGATCATCTTCATGATGATCGACATCAATGGAAGCATCGTCGATTAGGTCGTCGCCAAATTGTTTAGGCAAGCTCTTTTGTTGGTCACTATTCTCTGTCGTACTGAGGCCTAGCACCACAGCTGGATCAACTTGGCCATGACTGATGGGCATCATTGACGTGCCAAGGCGTACCTTTTCAGCAAGTTCGCTTTTGAGCTTGCGGAGGTCGACATTGGAGACAACATCCGCTCGACTGATCAACACCAAATCAGCAGCTTCCAACTGATCAGTGAACAAGTCTTCAACAGCACTGAGATGATCAAGGCTTGGATCCTCCTGTCGCTGCCGTTCTAACCCGGCAGGATCACCAACGGGGCTACCCGCTGCGAGGGCTTCACCATCCACCATTGTGACCACTCCATTCACATAAACTCGAGTGCGTACGGCAGGCCAGTCGAGCGCTTTTAAGAGGGGGCGAGGAAGAGCAAGGCCACTGGTTTCAACGATAATTCCATCCAACTTATCCGCCTGTTTCAGCAAGGTCTCCATGGTGGGTAAAAAGTCTTCCTGCACCGTGCAGCAGAGACAACCGTTATTGAGTTCAACGACTCGACCATCCAATTCCTCCTCCGGACAAAAGCCACAGCTACGGATTAAATCGCCATCAAGACCAATCGTGCCAAATTCATTGACCATGACCGCTAAACGCTGCCCCCCATGAGTGAGCAGATGACGTAGCAAGGTGGTCTTTCCAGCTCCAAGGAAACCAGTCAAAACAGTGACTGGTAGACGCTTTGAAATCAAGGCAGGTTTATGCAGGTTGGGAATTAAGAACGACAGCCAAGGCTGTCAAGAGTTTGAGACCCGCTAGCGGCATTGGTGCCGTCTGCTCTGGCGCAAAGCTCATTCTGCTGGCGACGATCAAGCACAGCATTGCTGAAATCAGCTCCTTCAATCAGGGCATCTTTAAATTGACTCTGCATCAGCATGGCGTTGGTGAAGTTGGCTCCCCTGAGATCGGCTCCATCGAAACGACTAGCAAAAGCCACCACATTTTCCAAATCAGCTCCTTGCAGATCAGCTTCTTGCAGCTGGCTGCTGTTAAACACCGCACCACGCAGATCGGCCTCACTGAGATCAACGCCGCGCAGGTCAGCCTTGAGAAAGTTTTGCTCCTTGAGGTCACGTCCGTGCATGTCTTTGGAGATCTCTTCAATGGCCTGGCCTCCTCTGAATTCAGGAGGGATGATTGCCATTACAGGTGACTCTGTTAAACCCAACACAAGAATCACAAGGCCACTAAGCAACACTGCTCGACAACGGTTCCACCAACAGGGAGAGAGATTCATGAAACTAGAAAATTGCAATGAGCCAGTAGTTTGAGCAGTCACGTTATGGCAATTGCCGGCCAATTCACGCGTCATGCCAATGACCCTAAGGGTAGTGGTCCCCCCCCATCCACTGATTGCCCACTGGCTCACATTGCTGCGCAACACCACAACACCGCCAGCCCTCTATGCCACAGGCTTGGAGGAACTTGGTCGCTGGCTTACCTATGAAGCCCTGCGGGATTGGTTGCCCCACCGCCGTGAAATGGTAACCACATCCCAAGCAGAAACAGAAGGCACGCTGGTCGAGTCCAATGTGCCATTGCTGAGCATTCCCTTGTTACCCGGGGGCCTTGATCTTTGGCAAGGAGCACGACGGGTATTGCCCAGTTCACAGCTATGTCTTGGCGGGGTGCCCGATAACATCGAAACCAATGCTGGGGTGATTGTTTTTGTGGATCAGATTGCTAGTGGTGAGCGTTTACTAGGCATCCTGAAGCTTCTGCAGACACAAGAAATCGAGGCTCGCCGGCTAAGGGTGATTACTGTTCTGGCATCAAGTCCAGGCCTCAAACAACTTGGCGAAATGATGCCCAATCTCACGATTCACACCGCTTGCATTGACCCCGACCTCACAGAAGATGGTGAGATCAGTCCAGGCATTGGTAATCCGGTTTTGCGACTAAACACCAGAACTGCAGGTACGACCTAGACTTTCAAAACTGATCCAGCATCTATGGGCCAGCATCGTGAGCCGGCAACCGGCAGCCTCACCTCATTGATCAGCGGAGCCGTACTCGGCGCTGCAGGACTTGCCTGGTGGCTTTTTTCTGAGGCAGAGCGTCGGCAACGCAGTCGCCACCAACGCGCCATGCTTCACGCTCCTCGCATGCAGGACGGATCAGAGGCCCTGGAGGCCATCTCGCATCCCCAGAACAACAGCCAGCACCTGGAACATCGAGTCGAACAACTCAATGCCGCCATTGCAGATGTGCGCAGACAGCTTGAAGATCTAGGGGCGCGGACCTAAGAGCTCGGTAAGTTGGCGACTGAGTGCCCCAGTCGCCACCATGCTCAGATCCGCCGCCATCACAAAGGGAACTCAACGCTCTCCCAACCGAGCCATGCTTCGCGCAGTGGGCTTTGGCGACGAAGACTTCAATAAACCAATCATCGGTATAGCCAACGGCTACAGCACGATCACTCCTTGCAACATCGGTCTTAATGACCTGGCGCGACGTTCAGAAGAAGCAGCCCGCCAGGCCGGTGCAATGCCCCAGATGTTCGGCACCATCACTGTCAGTGATGGCATCTCTATGGGCACCGAAGGGATGAAATATTCCCTGGTAAGTCGCGAGGTGATTGCTGATTCGATCGAGACAGCCTGCAACGCCCAAAGCATGGACGGCGTACTAGCAATCGGTGGCTGTGACAAAAACATGCCTGGAGCGATGATCGCCCTGGCCCGAATGAACATCCCAGGTGTCTTTGTCTATGGCGGAACGATCAAACCAGGAAAATTGGCTGACCGCGACCTCACTGTAGTCAGCGCCTTTGAAGCTGTTGGTCAGCATGCCAGTGGCAAGATAAATGAGGAGCAACTCACCGCTATCGAGAAGAACGCTTGCCCAGGAGCAGGAAGTTGCGGTGGCATGTTTACAGCCAACACGATGTCAGCCGCTATTGAAACATTGGGATTGAGTTTGCCTTACAGCTCAACGATGGCTGCAGAGGATGAGGAAAAAGCAAATAGCGCAGCCCGTAGTGCTGAAGTGCTTGTGGATGCCATTAAGGCAAATATCTGTCCCCGCGATCTACTCACCAAGAACGCATTTGAAAACGCGATTAGCGTTGTCATGGCAGTGGGCGGCTCCACCAATGCAGTTCTGCATCTGCTTGCGATTGCCCGTAGCGCAGGCGTAGACCTTTGCATCGATGACTTCGAGCGCATCCGCCAGCGTGTACCGGTGATTTGTGATCTAAAACCCAGCGGCCGTTACGTGACTGTTGATTTGCATAACGCAGGCGGCATTCCCCAAGTGATGAAACAGTTGCTTGATGCAGGCTTACTTCATGGAGACTGCCGCAATGTGGAAGGTAAAACCTTGAGAGAACTGCTCAAGGATGTGCCATCCGAGCCTTCAGCAGAGCAAGACGTCATTCATCCCCTCTCGAAACCGGTCTATGCCAAGGGGCACCTGGCGATCCTTAAAGGCAATCTGGCCAGCGAAGGATGCGTGGCCAAGATAAGCGGGATCAAAACCCCAGTACTTACTGGACCTGCAAGGGTTTTTGAAAGCGAGGAGGCCTGCCTTGCTGCCATTCTCAACAACAAGGTGAAGGCGGGAGATGTCGTCGTCATACGTAACGAAGGCCCGGTTGGCGGGCCTGGAATGCGAGAGATGCTTGCTCCTACATCTGCCATCGTCGGTGAAGACCTTGGCGACAAGGTGGCCTTAATCACAGATGGACGCTTCAGCGGAGGTACCTATGGTTTGGTGGTGGGCCATGTGGCACCGGAAGCAGCCGTAGGCGGCATGATTGGCCTTGTGCAGGAAGGCGACAGCATCACCATCGATGCCAATCAACTGCTGATCCAACTCAATGTCGAGAAGGATGAATTGGAGCGTCGCTCCAGCGCATGGGAAAAAACACAGCCGCGTTATCAAACAGGAGTTCTCGGTAAATACGCCCGAATGGTGAGTAGCGCCAGCAATGGTGCTGTCACCGACCAGCCCTGAACTCTGATCAACTAGCTCTGCTCAGGCAAAACCAGCAGTGCTCTCAACCTACGAGCGAACGCTTCCAATGGTGCTCCATCCTCAGGCGGCTGACAGCGTTGGCCACTGTTGCCATCCATCCACACGGGATGCTGTCCTTGCCAAAGCATTGGACGGTCAGGCAATTCACACCAAGTCAACATCAGATTTAGATCGTTGCCGCTGCGATAGATCTCAAGTTCAAGGTCATGCTCTGGAAGGCGGTCACCTTCTCGGTTTCGGCATTCAATACGAACAATGAGATCAACAGATTGAGCCGATATTAGATCGAGCGTAGATCCAGGCTTCTGATCATCGACATCAGCAACATCTGTGAGCACAACAGCATGAAGCCAGGGCTTTAAACAGACATCAGCCGCTGAGGCCACGAGGACCGACCAATTTTGCGCAGTCTGTTGGATTTCATTGCCTGTCAAGGCTCTTAGCTGAATCTAGGAGGTGAAAAAATCTTAGGCTATTTCTAAGCAAGATTTGACGATTGAAAGGAAGTCAATCACTATGCTGAATTGATGATCTATCCCTAATGGATTCAATAATACATTTGATTAGGGCCTGAATTTGATTAGGTAAATAAATACCAAATCCTCTGAATGTATATGGCCATTTTGAAGACTAAAAAATTTGCAATGAATCAGTGAATTGCTTTGATCGAGCGCAGTAAAACTCGAATTGGGCCAGGGCGGAATTCTGGGTTTAGTTCTCCTGGCTGACCAAATTTAGAATGCAATAATTGCACTTGGTTGATACTTGATGCATCAAAGCGAATCAAGCGCAGAGGCATAGCCAAAGGCTGGGCAAGCACCGTAGGTTTCAGTGTGCTGAATGGGATCTCAATGGATGTAGTACCAGAAGTCTTAGTCGGCAACTGAGCGACCCATCGCAAACCACCATAAAAACGCTCAGTGAGGCCAAAGAGCCCACTACGAGAGCCGAGTGCAAGCTTTAGGGTGCGACCGTCTCCATTCACCTCCACCTGTAAGGCTCGATAGCTGGAAAGATCAAGAGGGGGGGTCAAAAGGGGTGAACGGCAACTGACAAAGCCACCATCCTGTTCAACAAGTTCTCCTTCTAGGATCAGGCCCTCGGAGGTCACTCGACAGGCAGCTTGGCTGGATCCGCCCATAATTGTGTCGTTCAAGCTAGACCAGGAGTTGAAGTCGTTCAGTTGAACCTGAACAGAGGCTTCGGGCATTAGATCCATGATTTGCCAACAATCTATTTACCTTATAGTTTTTCTCTTGGCTCATCATTCATTTCTTTAAGGTTAGACATTGATCCTTGAGAGAATTGCATTATTGAGATATCGATGAAATGCCTGAGCATTAAATACTTCTTAAAAAAACTGCTCTAAGGCGGGCTTTGGCTGATTAGCGGAGGTTTCTTAATAGCAAGGACCCAATGATGTACAACCAGGCTGTGTATCGAATTCGTGATTATCCCCTCCGGTTTGACTGTCTGGGCCGAGAGGGCAATCTGGACCTGAGAACATCCCATCAGGACACTGGTGATCGTGCTTCCGCTGAGCACGGCGTTCTTTATGGGCTTCACGCTGTGCTGGTCGGTCTGCTTTTGCGCCTCCAGAAATTTGGGAAAACTGATCAAGAGTTCGTAATTTGTTTGTTATTGGTTTCAAGTGGTAGCGAGGTTGTTGATTCCTTCAGCAAACACACCATTTCTAAAAAGTTGGTCCATACGATATCTAAATTCATTGTCTCTTTTGAGGTTAATCACGATATCTAGGATAACTCTAAAGAATGAAATTAATACTTTAAGTGGTTATTTTAGTTGAATATTTAGTTGAACTCCTTGCGAAACACCCTAGGCTGGACTGATTGCGTAGATGAGATATTTCACCTGCTCACGGATCAATTGCGCCAGTCAAAGGCTGGCTAAAGTAGCTACAACTGTAAGAAATCATTGTTGCAACCAAGTTGCAATAAAGCCTTAAGAATACTGACCTTGATGTCTTTAACATTTTTAGATGTAAGTAAAGTCATTGATCTGCAATTAATGCTGAATTTATATTTGTAGATATTGGAAGATAATGCAAGCAATAATGAACAAGAACACTTCTCAAGAGTGCATCATTATCCGAGTAAGGCGGCCTCATCTGCCAAGACCAAAATCGGTGAACGAGGTTGAACCAAGCGGGCAGGCGTGCGTTCAGCTGATTCAGCAGAATCTAATAAGCGCTTCAGGGCAACCTGCTTCCCTACACCACTCACAAGAAAGATCACTTCGCGTGCAGAGCTGAGCACCGGTGCGGTGAGAGTGATTCTTTCTAAACCTTTCCCTTTACCGACAGTAGCCCAGCGATCAACAACGGCGGGGGCATCCGTTCCTGGAAAAAGAGAGGCTGTATGGCCATCTTCACCAAGTCCTAAAACCATTAGATCAAACACCGGCGGATCACCTGCACAGGTTTCCTGCACGAGCTTCGCGTAGGCCTCGGCACTGGCCTCAGGGTTTGGCAGCTCCACCGTTGGCACGGGATGAAACGCAGCCTGCGATCCTGGGCCTTCAGCAAGAAGTGTCGTACGAAGCATGCGGGCGTTACTGGCGTCATCCCTGGCATCAACCCAGCGCTCATCCCCCAGAAAAACATCAACACGATCCCAGGGCAGTCGCTCCTGACCAAGCAACCTATAAGCAATAGCGGGAGTGCTCCCTCCCGAGAGAGCGATCTGAACGCGATCACGCTGATCAAGTACCAGATCAATATGAGATGCGAGCTTCTGGGCGGCGCGACGTGCCAGATCCTCAGGGTCGCTCGCTCGCTCAACTTTGTAGGTCGTCATCACGATCTCCTCAGTCCAGCCACTCAGTATGGAAGGTTCCTTCTTTGTCAACCCGCTGGTAGGTATGTGAGCCGAAGCAATCGCGCATGGCCTGCACCAAATTCTGTGGTAATCGTGCCGTGCGATAGCTATTGATGTAATCGAGCGTGCTGCTGAAGCAAGGCACTGGGATACCGGCTTCAGCTGCGCCGGCTACCACCTTTGCTAGGCCCGGCAGGCGACGGTTCACTTGCTCAGCGAACCAAGGATCGATCAACAAGTTGGAAAGCTGAGGGTCAGCATTAAAGGCATCCTGGATGCGCTTCAGCAGACGGGACCTGATGATGCAGCCACCCTTCCAAATCTGCGCGATGGAGGGCAAATGCAAGTTGTAGTTGTATTCAGCAGAAGCTATACGCAGTAGCTCCATGCCCTGCGCGTAACTAGCCATGCAAGACAACACGACGGCGTCCATGAGCGGTGCCATGCCATCTGCGGAACTACCAAGATCAAATGGTTTGATCGCTGACCCATGCAAAATCTGCTCAGCGGTAATTCTTTGAGGCTTCATTGAGCTCATCACACGGCCATTTAGAGAGGCGTAAATGGTTGGCACTGAAGCTCCTAACTCCAAGGCACTGACAACGGTCCATAGACCAGTTCCCTTCTGGCCTGCCTGATCCATAATTTTCTCAACAAGGTCACTTCCATCGTCAGGATCCTTGGTGCGCAAACATACTTCGGTGATCTCAACCAGATAAGAAGAGAGCTCTTCTGTGGCATTCCATTGCGCCAAGACATCAGCCATCTGGGTACCGGTCATGCCACCAACACGCTTCATCAGGTCATAGGCCTCAGCAAGAATCTGCTCAATGCCGTACTCGATCCCGTTGTGGACGGTTTTAACGAAATGCCCAGAACCTCCAGGACCGATGTAGGTCACACAGGGACCATCCTCAACTTGGGCAGCCATCTTGCAAACAAGGCTCTCAATCGCCTCATAGGAGGTTTTTGTTCCGCCTGGCATCATGCTCGGCCCTTCAAGTGCACCCTTAGCCCCACCGGAGACACCCATCCCGATATATCCAAAGCTTTTGCTCTCTAACTCGGCGACACGTCGCTCGGTATCACGAAATTCGGAATTTCCACCATCGATGAGTAGATCACCTTCCTGCAGATAAGGGGAGATCTGTTCAATAACAGCATCAATAGCCGAACCTGCCTTGATCATCATCAGAATTCGACGGGGTCGTTCGAGCTTGTCGACGAAATCTTGAAGGTCCTTGGCACCCTGAATGGCTTTATCAGACCCAAGCCCTTTAAGGAACTCCTCTGTTTTGGCGTAGGTGCGGTTGTAAACGACACTAGAAAAACCATTGCGCTCTGCATTGAGCACAAGGTTTTCGCCCATCACGCCAAGACCGATCAAACCGAAATGTGCCTTGGACATCGCCAGTGAAACGATCAACTGGCGTCAGTGTGACCACAGCAACTCCAATCTGCTGTGATCTGTACGGCTATGTCAGGGTTGAACCATCCTCGCTGTAGATAAGAAACCGTAGAGATCATTACCAAAATTTCCCAAAAAACTACTTGGATCTTGTGTTGATTCAGCCTCGGGCAGGATCAAATCACGGTGCCATCAGAAATGGTGGCATTTTTGACCACTACCACGATCCCATTGCGGATGTAGAAGCCCTCATCAGCACGATCGGCTTCCTCAACGTGATCCTTGTTGACGATCGTGACGTTGTTGCCGATGCGTGTGTTCTTGTCGAGGATCGCACCCTTCACGGTGGTGCCTTGGCCAACGCCGAGCGGGATGCCTCCTCCTTGCCTTAGAAGAGTGCGTTCCTCGGATGATTCATAGAAATCAGAGCCCATCACCAGGGAATCTTGCAGGACCACATCGCTCTCAACTCGGCTTCGCACACCAAGGACGCAATGATGAATACTGCAGGATTTGAGGATGGATCCCTCTCCAATAATTGATTCCGTGATTTGCGCATCGACCAGTTTTGTTGGCGGTAGATAACGGGGTCTTGTATAGATCGGGAACTTCTCGTCATAGAAACTGAAAGGTGGATTGGGCTGCTGGGTGAGAGCCAAATTTGCCTCATAAAAAGCTCCTATCGTGCCGATGTCTTCCCAGTACTCATCGAACACATAGCTTTGAAGCCGGTCACCTCGAGCTAGGGCCTCAGGAATCACCTCCTTGCCGAAATCCTTGTGAGAAGGGTTCTTATGCAGCAAATCGAAGAGAGTGGCGCGACTGAACACATAGATCCCCATTGAGGCGAGATAGGGCTTGTTCCTTGCTGACTCAGCTGACAAGCCAAATCGAGAGGTATCGACGGCCATGGCCTTGAGGGATTCACCCTTGGGCTTTTCACGGAACTCTTGGATGTTGCCATCGCTATCCGTTCGCATGAGACCAAATCCCTCAGCCTGTTCTGCATCAACGGGAAGAGCCGCCACTGTGAGATCAGCACCTGAGCGACGATGGTGCTCCACAAAAAGGCTGTAATCCATACGGTAGAGCTGATCACCAGAGAGGATCAGATATTCATCGACATCCCATTCCTGAAACAACCACTGATATTTACGAACTGCATCCGCAGTCCCCTCAAACCATGAAGGACTTTCTGGGGTCTGCTGTGCGGCAAGAACTTCTACAAAACCTTGACCAAAGGCAGCACTGAGGTTGTAGCTCTGTCCAAGGTGCCGATTCAGAGAAGCGCTGTTGAACTGCGTCAACACATACATCTTGTTGATGCTGGAGTTAATGCAGTTGCTGATTGGGATGTCAATCAGACGATATTTGCCTGCAAGAGGTACGGCCGGCTTGGCCCGCATCTTGGTGAGGGGGTAGAGGCGCGTTCCAGCTCCTCCCCCGAGAATGATGGCCAAAACACGCTTCATGCCGCCCCCGCAAATCGGCGTTGCGCAGCAAACTTACCGGACGGTTGGCCATCTAAAGCTGTCTGCTGCGAAGATCCAACAAGACTTCTGCAAATCAAGACGCAACCAGAATTTGGCATAGAACTACCCATTCTCTAGTGGTGGATCTAACTCAAACAAACTCGCCACCACACGCAGAGCCTGTTGCCGCTCTGGACGAGCCTGAGGAGCCCGTAGCTGAGTGACTGGGGTATGGAGAATTTTGTTAATGATTCCTTTGCTTAAAGCCTCAACGACTTTGCGCTCTCGAGCAGAGAAATCAGGCCCCATACGACTGAGCGCTTTTTGTAATTCCTCTGCACGAATAGCCTCAAGGGTCGCCCTTAAGCGATTAATGGTTGGCACAGCTTCAAGACTGTCCCACCACTCTAAAAACAGACGCGTCTCTTCTTGGAGCACAACCTCTGCTTCTTTGGCCATCTGTTGGCGGGCCTCCTGATTACGAGACACTACCTCATGCAAATCATCCACATCATGGGACTCAACACCGGGTACATCGACCACATCTGAGGCGATGTTGCGCGGCACGCCGATGTCAATCAGACGAAGAAAACTGCGGCGCTTGAGCTGCTTGAGCAGAGATGCATCAACAATCGGATCGTCAGCAGCCGTACTGGTAAATACCAATGAACAGGTACTTAGACAATGGTTCAAATCATCAAGGGGGCGACACTCAACGGGGAGCTCAGGGAAATCAGCCGATAGATCCTCAGCTCGTTGCCGCGTGCGGTTCAGCAACATCACCCCAGAACAACCTTTCGCCTGAAGATGTTGAAGCAGTAGTCGGCTCATCCGCCCCGCACCCACTACTGCGACCAACTCAGATTCCAGAGTCATCAACTGATCTTCCCCTTGCGCCTGGCCAAGTTTCAGTTGGGCTAACTCCACAGCCGCAGAACTAATTGAGACAGCCCCCGTACCCAGATTGGTTTCACTGCGAACTCGTTTGCCAGTACTGACTGCCTGAGTGAGCAGACGGTTAAGAATCGGGCCCATGGATTTGTGCTCCTGCCCCAATCGCACCATCTTCTTCACCTGGGAAAGGATCTGCCCTTCTCCTAAAACCAGACTGTCCAGACCCGCAGCCACCCTCATCAAGTGGGCTACTGCTTCATCGTGATGAAAGTTGAACAGATGGGGGGAAAGATCTTCCGTTGCCAAACCTGAATGTTGGCCTAGAAAATCACTGATGGCGGAGATACCTCGTTCAGGGTGACGAACCAAGGTGTAAATCTCAAGCCGATTGCAGGTGCTAAGGATCGAAACCTCAAGGATTTGATCGTTGCCGCGAAGAGTTTGCAGGGAGGTCTCCATGGTTTGCTCAGGGATGCTGAGCTTTTCACGGATTTCCACCGGCGCCGTGCGATGACTTAAGCCGACGACGGCAATGTGCATGGAGACGTCCCTTAGATCTTGTCTTGGATGGTTAGCTCAGAGCGATGCTCTTAGCTCCATCCTTGATATGCACGGTATTGGTAAACCGAGCTGTGTTGTCAAGAGTGCTGATCACCAAGCTGCTAGTGCGTGTGCAGTCAGGCTCGAACTTAACTCCATGGAACAACAGTCCATCAGTGATCCCACTACCCGCAAAAACAACATTTTTGCCGGAAGCCAGTTCTTCGGCTTCATAGATCTTGTCAACATCAGTAATGCCCATCTCATTGAGGCGGGCAATGTTGCCTTCCTTTGTGTAATCGGCCCATTCACTGGTTTGAGCAATGGCGGGGTCATACACCAGCTGGCCCTGAAAGTGACCACCGAGAGCACGCATTGCGGCAGCTGAAATCACACCCTCAGGAGCAGCACCGATGCCCATTAGACAGTGGGTGCCGGTGCCGGCAAACCCACAGGCAATGGCAGCTTGAACATCTCCATCTGAGATGGGTTGAACACGTGCACCAGTGGCTCGTATCTCAGAAATCAGGCCTTTGTGACGAGCTCGATCCATCACGACAATGGTGAGTTCACTCACGGCAAGCCCAAGACACTGGCTAAGGATGTTGATGTTCTCGGTGGCAGATTTGCGAATGTCCACCTTGCCTTTCGCTGACGGGGGGGCCGCTAACTTTTTCATGTAAAAGTCAGGAGCATTGAAAAGGCCACCGCGATCAGATGCGGCCAGTACAGCCATCGAACCTCGCTGGTTGTTGGCGCAAAGATTGGTGCCTTCGCAGGGATCGACGGCAAAGTCAACGCCTGGGCCGCTGCCGCTGCCAACCTCTTCGCCGATATAAAGCATCGGGGCTTCGTCGCGCTCCCCCTCACCGATGACGATGCGACCCTGCATTTGGATTTGCCCCATCCGCTTGCGCATGGCTTCAACAGCTGCTGCATCGGCTTCGTCTTTCTTGCCGAGACCAGTCAGATGTGCCGACGCAATGGCAGCTTGCTCAACGACCTCGAGAATTTCCTGAATAAGAGTGCGATCCACTGGTATGCGGCGGTGGGGATGGGTGTGACGACCAAAGAAACGAGCAGGGCTGGACTGAATTCACGGGTCAGCGTTATACGCTGATCATGTGAAAGGACCCGATGCCGCAGGGGTTCTCGGCTCTAAAGCGCTGCTCACTGTATCAGTGCCGGCAACAACGAGAATGCCCATACAGCCGATTCCTAGAATCGCCCACTCCCTAACCCCGATCGATGAGCACGAAGCCCCTGGTAATCGCCCCCTCGATCCTCTCTGCCGATTTCTCCCGCCTAGGAGAAGACGTGCAGGCTGTAGATCAAGCCGGCGCAGACTGGATTCATGTGGATGTCATGGACGGCCGATTCGTGCCAAATATCACGATTGGTCCTCTGATCGTTGAAGCACTAAGGCCTGTGACCAGTAAGCCCCTAGATGTCCACTTGATGATCGTGGAACCAGAAAGGTATGTAGGAGATTTCGCAAAAGCAGGTGCAGATCACATCTATGTGCAGGTTGAAGCCTGTCCACACCTTCACCGCAACCTTGCGCAAATCAAGGATCTCGGTAAGAAAGCAGGTGCAGTACTCAACCCAAGCACACCTCTGGACACCCTTGAGTACTGCCTGGAGCTATGTGATCTAGTCCTGATTATGAGCGTCAACCCAGGCTTTGGTGGGCAAAGCTTCATCGACAATCAAGTGCAAAAGATCCGCGAGCTGCGTCGTATTTGCGACGAACAGGGTCTCGATCCCTGGATCGAAGTCGATGGAGGTATCAAGGCCGACAATGCCTGGAAAGTGATCGAAGCTGGCGCCAATGCGATTGTGAGCGGGTCTGGCGTGTTCAATCAGCCCGACTACGCCGAAGCTATCCGAGGCATCCGTAATAGCAAACGTCCTGAAGGTGTTGTGGTCTGAAGTAATAGATGCAGCAATAACTGCATCTATTGCCTATTAGTCTTGTGGGGATTGTTGCTAATAAGAACAGATCAATATCACAAGATTAGGCTTCAAAGAACCAGCCGTAGCTGTGCAAACCAATCCCTAACAGATTCACACCGATATAACAAACAACGATCACAACGATGCCTGCCACGGCAACTAAAGCCGGACGTCTCCCGCTCCACCCACGACTGAAACGTGTATGCAGATAGGCCGCATAAACCATCCAACAAATTAGAGCCCAGGTTTCCTTTGGATCCCAACTCCACCAGCTCCCCCAGGCCTCATTGGCCCAAACGGCACCACTGATCAAGCCAAGCGTGAGCAACAAAAAGCCAACCGTAATCGTGCGATAACTAAGACTGTCCAATTGTTCAGTGCGGCTCAAGTTGATTGAACTCAGGCGCAGGCCATCACTCTGATCCATAGAAGATGTGGCTAGCTTTGCCTGACGAAAGCCTCCTGTTCCAATTGAACTGCTGCGTAGCTCCAAAGTTTGCTGGCGATCAGTAAATAGAACCGCCATTGATAAGAAAGAACCAACAAGCAGGGCAGCGTAACTGCACATAATCACGCTCACGTGCATCACAAGCCAACTGGAGCGAAGAGCTGGTACTAGAGGAGAGGCCTCCTGAAGAGTTTCTGGTAATGCAAAGCTGGCAAAAGCCACACAAAGCAAAGCCATTGGTGTAGCAGCAGCTGAAACAATCGGAGAAGACAAGGAACGCTCCACCAATAGCTGCGCAAGTGTGCAAGCCCAGGCCAGAAAACAGAGGGATTCATAAAGGTTGCTGATCGGGAAGTGACCCGACTGCCACCACCGCAAAACCAATTGAGCGGTAAGAACCAAATTGGCAAGAGCCACCAGAAGTGTCACAACAGCAGAATTGCTACCTCCTGAAACCATCCAAAAAGAGATTGGTATGGCCAACAGAAGTAGGGCAAATGCAGCCAAACCAAGAGCCAAAACAGGATCCCCTAGCGAGGCGGAAAGCTCAGCCAACGTCACTCCAAACACCAGGTCCCTGCGACAACTCTCTTATTCTGCCGCTGCAGTTCAACGACTGGCCTGACGCAGCAACAGACCGCCACCTGCCAAAGAGATAAAAACAGGGATCCACGCGGCCAACATCGGTGTCAAAGTGCCCGTAACTCCAAGAGAACTGAAGCTGAAGCTAAGCGTGTAATAAGCAAGAATTAATAAGAGACTGATGCCAAATCCCTGGGTCCGGCTGGTCCGAGAATTAGGTTTTGCACCAAGGCTGCTGCCAATCAGGCCAAACACCAGGCAGGACATCGGGAAAGTGAATTTTTCTTGGATACGCACCTTCAAACGCCTTGCCTCTTTACGGTTACCAGCATCGGTATAAATACTTGCAGCCTCCATGGCCTGTGCAACAGTCATGTTGTTGGCATCTTTAGGGAGTTTGGCCACACGAATTGGGCCTGATGTTAGGGGGTAGAGATAGCGATCAAATTCAACCGAAGTGGTACTACCCCTTGGTGTGAGAGTAAGAATATTTCCGTTAAAAAATTCCCACATCGCCTCCTGCTCATTCCAAATAGCCCGCTCGGCCTTCAACATCTGAGTAAAACCAAGACGAGACAAATCAAGCACTGTGACATCCTCCATTTCTCCCTTAAGGAATTCCCTTGCATAAAACAACTGAGAAAGCCCTTGATTCCAATCTTCAGCTTCTGCACCAGTAATCGTTCCAAATCGGGAATAAACAACATGTTTACCTTTCTCTGTAGCAATAGCTTTGCCAAGAGCACGCTTTATTGTCACCTCAGCACTACTATTTGTTCTTGGAACAATGACATCATTGAAGATAAAAGTTAGCCCTGTCATCAATAATGCCAATGCCAATGCTGGAGCAACGATTCGTCTGGTGCTTACACCGAGGCTGCGCAAAGCCGTGAATTCGCTGTTAGAAGAAAGACGGCTATAAGCCAACAAGGTGGCCAACAATGTGGCCATCGGAAAAGAAATCACCAGAAAGAAAGGTAATTTCAAGCTAAAAACCTGCAATGCAAAATGTAGAGGCAATCCAAACTCAACAATCTTGCGCACCAAATCAAACATCACCCCCACTGAGACGGAAACCACCGTGAAGGCCGCTATGGCAAACAGCAATACGGGTATCAACTCACCTAAAAGCCATCGATCCAGCAGCGGGATAAGCCTCCACTTGGATGAAGCCCAGCGCCACCACTTCCAAGGCCAAGAATCAACGTCTTTCAACTTTCCAAGGCGCCATTTGCTCAAAGCTGAAAACCCTCCCCGAGATAGTGACGCCGCACCAAGAGGTTGTTTGCCACTTCTTCAGAACGGCCTGAAGCAAGAATGCTGCCTTCCGTAAGAATGTAGGAGCGGTCAGTGATGGCAAGGGTTTCACGGACATTGTGATCAGTGATCAGGATGCCCATGCCACGCTCACGGAGGGTATGAATCAAAAGCTGGAGGTCCGCCACTGCCATGGGGTCAACACCTGCGAAGGGTTCATCAAGCAAGAGGTAGGTAGGACCTTCTAGACCTACCGCCAAGGCACGTGCTACCTCGCAGCGACGTCGTTCGCCACCGGAAAGCTGATAGCCACGACGGTCCAAGAACAAGTTGAGATGAAAGTCTTCAACCAATTGCTCGAGACGCTCCCGACGCTGATGAGTTGTTAAATGACTTTGAGAGAGCGCAAGCTCAAGGTTTTGTCGCACGCTGAGCTGTCGGAACACACTTGGTTCCTGAGGGAGATAACCGATACCTAGACGAACTCGATTGGGCATCGGTAAATCCGCCACTGGCTGCCCATCAAGTTGCACCTGCCCATAATCAGGACGCAACAAACCGATTACAAGATTGAACGTTGTTGTCTTGCCGGCACCATTGGGACCGAGTAAGCCAACAACCTCGCCTGGATCAAGGCGCAAGGAGACATCTTTTACCAGGTGACGCCCTGCCACGGTGAGCGCCACCTGCTCTAAACAAAGACTCATTGGGCCAAAGGTGCCTCTGCCTGTTTGTTGGAATTAAGTTGCACAGAAGTGAACACTTGAGCACCAGTGCTTGGGTCTGCTACCGCTTGCTCCTCTTCGAGTAGATAAACAACTCGCTCAGCCTGCATGGAATTTTTCCCGTCCCGAATCACATCAACATCTCCGGTAAGGACCACACGATCTTCTTTGCTGAAGTACTGAGCCTGTCTAGAGGTAGCAACGATGCCTCGGGCTGGATAAACGATGCGAACGTTGCCGATGGCGGTGAAAACTCCTGTGACGCTGTCTGCGTTTTGGATATCTGATTCGATCGTGATCAATCCGCCATCTTCTACCGGAGCAGAAGGGCTGCCCTCCTGGCTTAAAGCCGCAGGGGTAGACATTCCAACCACCGCTGTCGCTATGGCGAGATGAACTTGCAAACTCCTTGTCATGACTTGAACAAGAGCAGCCAAAGCGGAACAATTCAAATGTTGTTAGTTAATTTACTCAGGAACTGAGCTGTCATAGATCAGGCCTGGGACAGTGCAATCGTCGGGATCCTGTCCCTGCTGAAGCCGTTGCAAGCGATTCTCCACACAGATGCAGAGTTGATCAAGGTCAAGACCCAGGTTTGGAGTTCCTAGAGCTTTTAGCCGCCCGAGGCCTTCACCATAAAGAAGGGTTGCCCCGCGACGATTTCCGCGCTGCAAGTGAAGTTGGGCAACAGCAACCTGAAGTACCCCTTGGATGGTCTGGCGTGCTTGACCGGATGTCTCATGCCAAAGCTCCTCAAAGGCGTCATGAGCGGGGTACCAATCGGCCTGATTAAAAAGCTCCACGGCTAGTTGAAAACGTGGATCATTGATCAGATCAGTAGGCTGGAATCTCTCCATCAAGGGCTTTAGCGTTTGGCCATCTTCTTGGCAGGCAACTTGCGCAAACGAATGGACTCTGGAGTGACCTCAAGCATCTCGTCTGGACCGATGTACTCAAGAGCACGTTCAAGGGTCATCTGAACAGGTGTCTGCAAGGTGTCGAGTTCTTCTGCACCAGCAGAGCGCATATTTGTGAGTTGTTTGGCCTTGCAAACGTTTAACTCCAGATCCTGAGGTCGATTGTTTTCGCCAACGATCATCCCCTTATAAACCTTGACACCTGGAGAGATGAAGAACTGACCTCGACCCTCAGCATTCTTGAGTGCGTAGAAGGTCGCAGTGCCCTGCTCAAAAGCAATCAGAACACCATTCCGACGAGCATCAAACTCACCCAACATTGGGCGATATTCAAAAAAAGAGTGGCTCATAATTCCTTCCCCCCTGGTAGCACGTACAAACTCACCACGAAAACCGATCAACCCTCGAGAAGGAACAACAAATTCAAGCTGGGTGCGACCGTCGTTACCGGTTTCCATATTCTGCATTTCACCCCGACGCACACCCAACTTCTCAATGCAGGAGCCAACTGCTGCCTCTGGTACATCCATGACCAAGGTCTCAACGGGCTCACAAGGAGTGCCGTCAATCGTTCGGAAGATCACCTGAGGCTGGGTTACCTGAAACTCAAAACCCTCGCGGCGCATGGTCTCAATCAGGATGCCCAGGTGTAGCTCACCACGTCCGCTAACCGCAAAACGGTCAGGGGAATCAGTGTCCTCAACCCGTAGGGCAACATTGGTGAGTAATTCCTTGCGTAAACGATCTCGCAGCTGCCGGCTCGTGACGAATTTGCCTTCTTTGCCAGCAAAGGGTGAATCATTGACGACAAATGTCATCTGCAAAGTGGGTTCATCCACCTTGATTAGAGGTAAAGCCTTTGGTTCATCTGGACAGGCAATGGTCTCGCCAATATTGACTTGATCGAAACCGGCTAAAGCAACAAGATCTCCAGCTCCGGCTTCTTGTATCTCAATCCGTTGCAATCCTTCGAAACCGAGTAGTTTGCTAATTCGGCCACGTTTAATGCTGCCATCATCCTTAATCAACGAAGCACTCTGACCATTACGGATAACCCCGTTATGGACCCGACCAATCACAATCCTGCCCAGGAAGTCTGAATAATCGAGAGTAGTTATCTGTAGCTGAAGAGGCTTGTTCTCATCTCCAACAGGTGGTGGAACATGACGCAGGATGGCATCAAATAGTGGCTTCATTGTTTGACTTTCAGTTGCCATATCCGGCTTGGCAAAACCACCCATTCCACTGCCGAATAAGTACGGGAAATCACATTGGTCATCATCTGCACCGAGTTCAACAAACAGATCGAGCACCTTGTTGACAGCGGTTTCAGGATCCACCCGCGCACGATCAATCTTGTTTACGAACACAATCGGACGCAATCCCTGCTCAAGCGCCTTCTTGAGCACGAAACGCGTCTGTGGCATAGGCCCCTCGTTGGCGTCAACGATCAGCAAACAGCCATCAACCATGCCAAGCACCCGCTCAACTTCACCGCCAAAATCGGCATGCCCAGGGGTATCAACAATGTTGATCCGCGTATCGTCGTAGGTAACGGCCGTGTTCTTTGAAAGGATCGTAATGCCTCGTTCCCTTTCCAAATCATTGGAGTCCATGACACATGTAGGTACAGCCTCGTTGTCTCGGAAGATCCCGGACTGAGAGAGCAGGGCATCCACCAAGGTTGTTTTGCCGTGATCCACGTGAGCGATAATTGCAATGTTGCGGATCGCCTTGGCCTGGGCACTCATGGGTCAGAGACTTTCAAACGGAAAAGGAAACGCACACAGGCGTAGTGGCGGAAGGATATCTCAATTTGAGATTCGACTTAACTTCTAGGCCCCTTCCGCTAGCTAATCAAAACTTCTAAGACCGAAAAAAACTTCTTCAGTTCATTCATTCCAGTTGATGAGCCGATTCAAAGAGTCTCAGAGCAGAAGCTGAACCCTCAAATCGCCAATGCCAAGGCTCATAAGTCACACCCTGTGGGTTATCAAGGGGAAAGGAAAGGACAAAGTGATAACTAGCAGCATGATCCTGTAGCCAGCGGAACGCCCTCGTGGCTTCGAAGCTTTCAGACAGATTCGCTTCAGGAAGCGTCCCGTCACCAAGATCAATGGCATAGCCAGTGCTGTGTTCGGAATACCCTGGAGGTGCAGAGACCTTGGCCCGTTCGGCTGCTGTCTGGTTCCGGTCTGATTTGATATCAAAAAAGATTCGCTCTTGTAGGTCGTGAGAGCGGTAGCCACTCAACAGCCTCAAATCAACACCATCTGCTGAAGCCGCAGCACGCATGGAACTCAATGCATCAGCGGCTTCGTGATGAAGCTCAATCCCAGGCTGCATGAGAATTCGATCCTGTACTGAGGCTTCTGGATAAGGGAAATGTCCGAGCAGACGTCCGTCAGCAGTAGGACGATCCTGGATGCCCTCAACAGGAGCTGGACCCATAAGCCCAGCAAATAGCCACGGGCCGAACAACACAGCTGTGATGGAACCTCCAAACACCATCAAACAAGCCACCAATAATCCCAATGAACCACCCCTTGCCCGTCTCTGAGGACGCGACCGACGAGCAACGGGAATGTCATCTCGGCTGATGCGTCGAGCGTTGATTGCTCGAGCCACGAAGTTGATGCAGAGTTATATAGATCGTAAGGGGGGGCGCCAGGGGGCCCCAAAATCTCTTTCAGGGAAGTAAGTTTTACTTAAGTGATTCCGCGGAGCGGATCTGAACATGCTGCGTGTTGCCGTTGTCGGTGGTGGTCCCAGTGGATCCTGCGCCGCAGAAGTTCTTGCCAAAGCAGGTATCCAGACCTGGCTATTCGAACGCAAACTCGATAACGCCAAGCCTTGTGGTGGAGCGATTCCTCTTTGCATGGTGGATGAATTCGACCTGCCCGAGTCGATCATCGACCGCAAGGTTCGCAACATGAGAATGATCTCTCCATCAAACCGTGAGGTGGATATCACTCTGGACAAGGTTTACAGCCCAGACGACAAGAGTGAATACATCGGCATGTGCCGCAGAGAGGTCATGGATGCCTTTATGCGAGATCGCGCCGCCAGCCTCGGAACTAACTTGATTAATGGACTCGTTACCAAAATCGACACTGGCTCTAATCGTCAAGGTCCATACACAATCACCTATTCCGACTATTCAACTGGTAAATCCACTGGTGAAGCCAAAAGCCTCGAGGTTGACCTCATTATTGGCGCTGATGGAGCCAACAGCCGTGTAGCAACAGCCATGGATGCCGGTGACTACAACGTGGCCATTGCATTCCAAGAGCGCATCAAGCTGCCAAATGAAGAAATGGCTTACTACGAAGATCTTGCTGAAATGTATGTAGGCACTGATGTGTCACCAGACTTCTACGGTTGGGTGTTCCCCAAGTACGACCACGTTGCCGTTGGCACGGGCACCATGCAGAAAAATCAGACCTTAATAAAAAGCTTGCAAAAAGGAGTACGCGAACGGGCTAAGAAACGACTTGTTCATGGAGAAGTGATCAAAGTTGAAGCCCACCCGATTCCTGAGCATCCTCGTCCACGCAGGGTTGTTGGCCGCATGGCCCTTGTTGGAGATGCAGCGGGCTACGTCACCAAAAGCTCTGGCGAAGGCATCTACTTTGCTGCCAAAAGTGGCCGCATGTGTGCTGAACAGATCGTGGAATCGAGTCGGTCTGGTGAATTAATCCCCTCAGAAGCTGATCTCAAGAAATATCTGAAAAAATGGGATCGTAAATACGGTTCTACTTACATCGTTCTGTCAATACTCCAAGCCATCTTTTACTCGAATGACACTGCCAGAGAAGCCTTTGTCGCCATGTGCGATGACATGGATGTGCAACGCCTCACCTTTGATAGTTACCTCTACAAAAAAGTTGTTGCGATGAATCCATGGCAACAGATCAAACTCACACTGCTAACTGTGGATGCACTCGCACGGGGAATTTTCCGTAATCAAACAAGCTATAAACCTGTTCCCAGTGCTGTGCGTAGCGACGAAGAAGTGAATGCCATGCTGGAGATCAAAACCATCACCGGCGGTATCAAGGTAGACAACAACAAAGATGCCTCCAAGCAAAATTTGGCATCAGAACAAGAAGAACGTGACCCTGCTGTTTCAAACAAATCCTAAGCCTGAAATAACCACTTTTAGCCGCTGATTTGGCTGAAATCGGCCAGCACACCAGCTTGGTTGCGCAAAAGGCTAAGCAGATTGAGACGGTTTGCGCGTACAGCGAGATCTTCACTCATGACCATCACACTCTGATCACCATCAAAAAAAGCTGCGAGAGCTTCCGAGCCAGCAATCAGGCCATCTGCTAAATGGCGGTAGCGTTCACTTGAGGAATCCTTGGTGATTGGTTCAAGAGCATTGAGCACTTTCAACATCTCCAACTCACTAGGCTTTTCAAACAAACCAGGATCAACGACCTCAGCCGCACTCAGTACGGTTGCTGGTAGGTCCCCTTTCTCTGCTAAGCGTGCTGCTCTGGTAACAACAGCCTGAACCGCCAGCAACTTACCCGTGCGGCGCATCCTCACGAGCAGATCCACTCGCAGTCGCGCATCTGCAGGGTCAGAAAGAAGACGATCGATCAAAACTGTTTCGCCAGCAACCGCTTGGGCCAGATCAATATCGGTTCCTGCCTCCTCCAGCAGGCTGAGCATCCGCTGGCGAAGAAACTCACCAAGCTCTGCCGCCAAGGCGGATGGTGTGACATTGAGATGCGGTAGGAGCTTGCTCCAATGGTTCGTCGCTCGTTGCAATAAGGCGAGCAGATTCAGTCGCCAACCCTTCGACCAAAGGATTTGCAAAAGACCGTTGCCGGCCCTGCGCAAGGCATAGGGGTCTGAGGAGCCACTAGGACGGTCACCCTTGGCATAGATGCTGAGCAGCAATTCCAGGCGATCGGCCAGGGCAAGCACTGCTCCCGACTCTGACTCGGGCAAAGCATCCCCTGCCCCACGTGGCAGGTAATGCTCCAAAACGGCAAGGGCTACTTCTCGAGGCTCTCCTTCCGCTAACAAATATTTCGCTCCCATCACGCCCTGTAGCTCTGGAAATTCGCCCACCATCTGACTAACCAGATCGTGTTTACAGAGATGGACGGCTCGACGCACTTGTACAGAAATTTCAGCAGAAAGATCCAGCAGCTCAACAAGCACATCAGTGAGCCATTCCATGCGCTCAACTCGATCGAGCAGAGAACCAAGGCCCTCGGCAAAGGTCACATGCGCTAGCTTTTTGCGCCGCTCGATGCTGGCTAAAGAGCGATCGGCTTCGACAAAGAATTCTGCATCAGCCAGCCTGGCTTTGAGCACCCGCTCATTGCCTCGTCTTACAGGATCGCTTGCCTTCGCGAGCCCATTGCTGATGCAAAGGAATCTGGGCAGAAGACTGCTCTTGGCATCGAGAGCAAGAGGGTCATTGACAGCATCAAGACGGTAAAGGGGCACATAGCGCTGATGCACTCTCATTACGGTGCTGAGCACTTCAGCGGGTAGATCTAGATATGACTTGGCGAAGGTTCCCTCTAAAAGCAGAGGTGCTTCCACTAGGTCGGTGAGCTCTTCGAAAAGATCATCAGGACAATTAGGGCATGCTTCAAGACCAGCAGCAGCCGTATCAATTGCATGACGGATCAAGGTGCCACGTTTTTGCCGATCGACCTCTACACCAACCTTGGCGAGGGTTTGTACGTAACTTTCTGCAGAAGGAATGATGACAGCTTGATCGTGAAGTCGATGGCCTCGACTCAGGTTCGCTGCACAAATCTCTGGGTCGCTGCCGTCAAGGCAAACAGGGATGATCTGCTCATCGAGCAGGGCCACAAGCCAACGAATCGGACGAGAGAAACGCCTTTCACCTTCGCCCCAGCGCATGAAACGTCGGCCTTGAAGGCTACCTATCCACTCAGGGATCTGGTCTGTTAGTAGTTCCATTGCAGAACGCCCATGCTCAAGCACGGTTGCAAACACAAAAGGTCCCTTCGGGGTCTCCCGAATCTCGAGATCCTCTGCTTTCAGCCCACAGCGTTTGGCAAAGCCAGCGGCTGCCTGGGTTGGCACACCATTTTTGAAAGCTTGGCCAGCCGGTGGACCCTTGCGTACTTCTTCTAGATCAGCAGTAGCGCTGGCCAAGTTTTCAACCAGCACGACAAGTCGCCTTGGCGTACTCGTGCATTGGAGCATGCCGTAGCTAAGACGTAGACCTTGCAAGTCACGACTTACCATCTGCTCCAGTTGGGGTAAGGCAAGCCGGGCAAAATCAGCTGGCAGCTCCTCAGTCCCAATCTCCACTAGAAGGGTCGACACGGAGGCGAGCAATCAAGACCGCCCAACTGTATTGAAGGGAGCAGCTCAACAGGTCGTGTGCATTTCGCTACGGTGTATTAGGAAAATTTTGACGCCGTGACCGAAGGGCAGACAACATCTGGCCAAGCGGCAGATCTCAAGTTCGCAGCTTGTCTCGCCAGTGGAGCAGAGCAGAGCAAATTTGAACAATTCAAGGCTGACAGCTGCTACTTACTAGACCCCCTGGCTGCTGAACTTGAGAACAGCAGTGATCACTTCAGCAACGACGCCGTACAGCTGCTCAAATTCCACGGAAGCTATCAACAGGACAACCGAGATAACCGCCAGAAAGGTGCGGGTAAGGACTGGCAAATGATGCTGCGTCTGCGCAGCCCTGGCGGACGTATTCCACCAGCATTGTTTTTAGCCTTAGATGATCTGTCCAATCGCCTTGGCAATGGGAGCCTGCGGGCCACTACCCGCCAGGCGTTCCAGATTCATGGGGTCCGCAAGGAGGACCTGCGGGAAGTTATCAGCACAATCATCCGATCAATGGGATCAACCCTGGCGGCTTGTGGTGATATCACTCGCAACGTTATGGCACCAGCAGCTCCCTATGAGAAAGGTGGTTATCCAGCTGCCCGACAACTTGCCAATGAAATCGCCGATGTTCTCAGCCCAACGGCAGCGGAGGGGTCCTATCTGGACCTATGGGTGAATGGAAATGCGACCTACCGCATCCGCCCCTCCAGGCGAGTGAAAAAAGTTCGTACCCGCCAGCATCAGGGCAACGTCTTCAGTGGAGATGCCAAGGAACCTCTCTATGGCACGACCTACTTGCCGCGCAAATTTAAGTGCGCCGTCACCGTGCCAGGCGATAACTCAGTTGATTTACTTACCAATGACATCGGTCTAGTTGTCTTTACTGCTGCAAACGGTGAAATCAAGGGTTGCAATGTCTATGTGGGTGGCGGCATGGGTCGAACCCACAACAATGAACAGACATTCGCCCGCACAGCTGATCCTCTTGGCTATGTGGCTGCAGAGCATGTATTGGATTTGGTGCAGTCGATTTTGGCCTTGCAACGCGACTACGGAGACCGAAAGACAAGGCGTCATGCCCGCATGAAATATCTTCTCAATGATCATGGGATCAGCTGGTTTAAACAGGAACTCAAGAGCAAATACTTCCTTCATCCAATCAAAGCGTTAAGGCCTGAACCAAAGAGCAAACTTGAGGACTATCTGGGCTGGCATCAGCAAAGCGTTGGCCAATGGTTTGTTGGTTTGCCACTGCTCTCTGGTCGCTTGGAAGGAGATCTAAAGAAAGGACTCCGCCAACTGGTAGAGACCTTTCAACTTGAAATTCGGCTAACACCGAATCAGGATCTATTGCTCTGCAATATCGGGACGTCACAACGATCTAGTGTGCGCAAAGGTCTAGCCGCTCTAGGCATCCGCGCCCCAGAGGCTCCTGCGATGCTGGCACGGCATGCAATGGCTTGCCCTGCGTTGCCCTTATGTGGTCTGGCGGTAACCGAAGCAGAGAGAACGCTGCCTGCCTTGCTTGAGCGAATTGATGCTCAGCTGCGACGTCTTGAAATTACTAAATCAATCCTGATCCGCATGACAGGTTGTCCTAATGGATGCGCTCGGCCCTATATGGCTGAGCTTGCTCTAGTGGGAAGTGGTGTCGATCAATATCAACTCTGGCTGGGAGGCACCCCAAATCTGCAACGTCTTGCCAAACCCTATTTACAGCGGATGCCCCTCGATCAACTCGAGAGCACGCTTGAGCCCCTATTGCTGAGCTGGAAGCAAGCTGGTGGTCGACGCAGCCTCGGAGATCATGTCAACAAACTTGGCGATCAAGCCGTCCTTGGTTTGCTGTCTGGTAATGGACAGGCTCCATAGATTGCTTCTGCGACACCCGTTCTCCACGCCCAGAGTTGATCTCCATAGCTGAAATGCCACCATTCATTCGGGTGCTGAGAAAACCCAGCTTTACCCATGGCCTCTGCTAAAGATTGGCGCCTGTGGTGCCAGAGGTAAGCCTCTGATTGAGGTTGATCGAGCGCAGCTTCGCGGTAGTGATCCGGTTCTGAAATGTTGCCAATAGCATCGATCTCGCCACCCATATTCAGAGCTGTTCCGTGGCAATCAGCAAGGGTGAGATCCACGGCAGCTCCAGTGCTATGAGGAGGTGGAGTACAAGGATCGAGGCTGGGCGGAGCCCAAAACCTGCCAACATCATCAATGACCCTTTGCAGCTCCTCGGCCTGACTAAGGTCGTCGCGCTTCAGTTTGCGTTTGCGGCACTCCTTAGCGATGGCATGTTCGACCATAAAAGCTTGAACAGGAATCGGTCGCCAGGCATCAAAAATGGCAAGACAAAGTTCTGGATGCTCTTGCTGCAGCTCATCTTGAGCCCTCAGCAGCCGATCAATCACACCCTGACGCAGCCGAAAGGGATCAGCATCTACACCATAGGGGGCACCTAAGGATGCATAGGGATGTGGCTCCAATCGGGGCAACGAAAGAGGTATTTGATTAAGGGATTCCCCGCAATCACGAATGGGCCAATCACTCCAAGGGCGCAGCCGGAAAAAAGTTCGCGCCGACAACATTTCCACAGCGACAACCTAGTTTTCCACAAAGCAAATCTCGTTGATGCTCCGAGATTGGAAATTGGTACAGCGAACGAACATCAAGCAAGTAAAACCTTGACAAACAGTTGAAAATCAAACAATCAAAAAAATTATTGCCAGCTATTCAGTGAGATCGCCTTCAGCACAGTGCCTTTGCGGCACTAGCCCCAAAAATTAGGCACTAACGACAATGACTGCAGCAGAAGCTAGGCCGGCAACCGATGTAGCAGAAAGCACATCGACTCGTGATTTCTGAGTATTAAGACTCAAACGAGTCTCAAGTGTGTGGAAAAATCAATGGACTCAATTCAGATGGGCTGTTCCGCTCAGATGCTGCCACTGTGCCTCCAGCAACTCCTTGAGCCGAGAGTGGTCAGTCAGGTTTGGATCTTCGCTGAGCAGTCTTTGAGCCTCATCACGAGCCTCTTCAAGCACGGCCCCATCATCCGCCAGGCTGGCCAGGGCCAAATCAGGCAATCCAGACTGTTTGGTGCCAAGCACCTGCCCTGGCCCTCGCAAGCGTAAGTCAATCTCAGCAATCTCAAAGCCATCACTGGAGCGCACAAGGACTTCAAGTCGCTGCCTTGCTAATGGGTTTGTGCTGTCATTGATCAGTACGCAATGGGACGCCGCTGCGCCACGTCCCACACGACCTCGCAGTTGATGCAATTGGGCTAGCCCAAAGCGATCCGCGTGGTCGATCACCATCACACTTGCTTGAGGTACATCCACGCCTACCTCCACCACAGTGGTAGAGACCAGCACCTGGCAATCACCCGCTGCGAAGGATTGAATCACGCCCTGCTTCTCTGAGCTACTCAAACGTCCATGCAGTAATCCAACCGTGAACTCCTCAAACACTTGCTCTGATAAATGGGCGTGAACCTTAACTGCTGAACGCAAATCAAGTTTCTCGGAGTCCTCGATCAGCGGTAACACCACATAAGCGCGCTGGCCACGAGACACTTGATCACGGATGAGTTGATAGGCCTGATCGCGGTCGCAGCCCCTAATCATCTGAGTTTGAATGGGGGTACGACCGGGAGGTAATTCATCGATCTGACTCACATCCAAATCCCCATGCAGCGAAAGTGCCAGTGTGCGAGGAATGGGTGTTGCTGTCATCGTCAAAAGATGAGGCTGAAGCCCCTTGTTCAACAATCTGTTGCGCTGCTTCACTCCAAAGCGATGCTGTTCGTCAACCACCACCAGACCCAGTCTTGAAAAGGCAACAGGATCTTCGATTAAGGCATGGGTGCCTACCAGTATTTTCAAGGATCCATTGACGAGATCATCAAGGATCTGACGGCGACGTATACGAGTGGTTGCCCCCGTAAGTAACTCGACGCTGACATGCAACTGAGGCAACCAACAACACAATGTGCGGTAGTGCTGCTCGGCAAGGACCTCAGTGGGTGCCATGAAAGCGCCTTGCCAGCCGGCCTCTACTGCTGTGAGCAGGGCTGCTATGGCGACAACCGTCTTGCCACTACCAACATCTCCCTGAATGAGGCGAGCCATTGGTTCCGAGAGCACCAGGTCAGCTTCGATCTCCGTCAACACACGCTGTTGAGCTGCTGTGAGAGGGAATGGCAAAAGCTCCAGGAAGCGAGCCACAAGGCCATCTCGCCGCCCTGCCGTCTGCAATACAGGAGCAGAACATCTGCGCAGCTCTGCTCGCCGTTTCAACAACCCCAACTGCAATAGAAGAAACTCGTCAAAGACCAATCGACGTCGAGCAGACTGCAATGTCTGCTGATCGTCTGGATGATGAATTGCGACCAAGGCATCGCTTCTTCTGGGTAAACGCAATACCTGACGACGTTGTTCAGGCAGGGATTCAGGCCAACTTGCTGCCAAAGGTAAAATCTGCAGTACAAGATCACGAAAACGGTCAGCCGTAAGGCCTTCAGTGAGGGCATACACAGGCAACAACCGGCCAATGCTTTGCGATCGCAACGGCGAATGCGGACTCTCCATGACCTCAATCAAAGGGTCTTGAAAACTCATGCCGTAAGGCCCCCCTTTGACCAATCCACTTACGGCCACAGTGACTCCAGGCGGGTAAAGGCGTGACTGGCTTTTGAGGTAAGCAGGGCTGCTGAAACGCCGACCAGCGAAAAATCTCCTCACTTTGAGCCGACCAGTTGGGTCTTGAAGCTGCAGCTCAAGAATGGACAAATTTGGGTTGCGTGGACTGGTGAAGCCATGACAACGCCTCACTGTGGCCACAATCGTGGCCGCCTCCCCTGCCTCTAGGGCCTGGATACGCCGCAGCGAGGAATAATCCACATAGTCCCTGGGGTAGTACTGCAGCAAATCTTTGACGAGCAGTAATCCAAGCCCGGCCAAGCGTTCAGCAAGTTTTGGGCCGATTCCTTTCACCTCTGACAGTGGGCTTTCCAACGTCAGAGAGCGGTTCCCACTAGGTAAAGGCATCTGTCGTTGCCTTTCAGCTCCCCTCTTCTTGAGTCTTGGAGGGCCTATTGGCGTTGGTGGTTCCAATCCCTGGCGTATGCCATGTAGAAGCTGTCTTGAGTCCGTCACCAATCGACGTCGCGCCGATTCAGAGCTGTCTGGATAACTCGCAAAGGCTTCAGCTAGTTGGCTGAGACGAGCCTGACTTTTAGTCGGCAGCAATCCAGAGGGTGGTTCTGCTAACTGACGCACCAAGAATGCATGAAAATTCTCCTGACGCCCCTCAAGATTCTTAAAACCGTTCTCAGCCTCCAGGGTTAATGCTTGCTGCAGGATGCGCATCCAGCTGAGTAGATGCTGCAACTGATCCCTACTCAGACCTTGGGTGGACTGGTTGGAGGATTGGCGGAAGGGCTCTGCCACCACTGTTGCTTTACCTCCTGAGCCATGGCGCGACGTTGCCAGTGCCGCTGTTGTCGAACCATTTTGAGCAAGGTATGGCGATGTCGCTTGAGTTGAGCCCGACAACGTCGCAAACGCGGGTCGTCAAACTCCATTTCGGATGGGCGCAGAAGAACGCAAATGATCTCCATGCCCTCTAAGACCATTGGATTAGTTGATACCGGTACGCGTAATCTCAGCAAATTGGATGCCACAGGTTCAGATTCCAACTGACCATTCAACACAGCATCAAGCAAGCTGATTGGTAAGAGGCTGTTGACAATTCCGGCTCGCAACATTTCCACGTTGAGAGCATGGGAAAGATTGCGCAATCTACGAGCGAGGGCACGATCAAGAGATTCCAGCCAACGTGCTAGTTCAAGGGGGCTAACGGGCAAAAAAACCTGCTCCTCATCAAGACCACTGTGAAGCAGGGTGTTGTCACCAGGCTGCAAATCGCTGAATTCACTAGTCAAGACATTCTCTGTAGCCATGGTCTCTCCAGCCATGACAAAGAGAGAGCGAAGCACATCAAGATCACCCTTCTGCCCGCCAATCGGTTCTGAGTCCTCTGAGGCCAACTCCAACTCCTGAGAGTCAAGTTGAGCCTGATCATCCTTGCCTAAATCAGGCTCAACGACATCCTCATGACTAGCCAACCCTGCGCTTAAGCCTGCGTTTTGGGGATCATGATCAAAAGTCAACATGCTGCCGAGACGATCAGGATGCTCGAGTGGAGGATCAAGGCTTAGGTGAATGGACCCCTCAGCTTCTTGCATGGAGTCCTGTTCAGAACGAAAAGCCAACAACAGCTCACGCCTGTTTTGATCGCTCTTTCTCTGGCGTTCACGTTCCATCTGGCGAACCAGATCCATCAACTGCTCGACAGTCAATAAGGAACAGCAATGACAGACCAATTGCTCAACCTGATCTTGAAAAGCTGCCCTTGTTTTGTCCGAAAGCCCACTCAGACGATTCTGATCCCGATCAGTTATCAACAGGAACAGGGCTTGACGGACAACATTAAGCAGTTCCCTCCGTAATAATTGCAGGTAGAGAGCTAAATCGTGGTACAGAGTCAGCGACAAGCGCTGACTCTGCTTTTTTAGTGAGGCAATCTGCTGATCGGGCTCGAAGCGTTGCAATCTCTACTTCTCCGCAGCCAAAATTAAGCAGTCTTCATGGACGCTACTTCTGTAGCGAAATCAGTCTGGTCGACTTCAATCCCCTCCCCAAGGGTGTAGCGGGTGAAGCGGCGAACCTTGATGTTCTCTCCAATCTTGCCAGCAACTTGCTTGACGAGTTCCGCAACCGTCATGGAGCTGTCACGGATAAAGGGTTGCTCAAGCAAGACCAGTTCCTTAAGGCGCTTGCCAATTCGTCCTTCAACGATCTTTGCCTTGATCTGTTCAGGCTTGCCAGAAAGATCATCGCGACCCATCTCAATAGATTTTTCCTTTTCAACGACATCAACAGGAATCTCTTCTGTGCTCACGTATTCAACATTCGGGCAGGCCGCCACTTGCATAGCGACATCCTTTAAAAGCCCTTGGAACAAATCACCACGAGCAACAAAATCAGTTTCGCAGTTCAACTCAAGAAGTACCCCGACCCTGGCTCCGGTGTGGATGTAAGTACCAATGGCACCTTCAGCAGCAATGCGAGAAGATTTCTTCTCTGCACTGGCAATACCCTTCTGACGCAGCCATTCGCTCGCCTTGACCATATCTCCGTCACTCTCTGCAAGGGCTTTCTTGCAGTCCATCATTCCCGCGCCGGTCTTGTCGCGCAGGTCCTTGACAATTTTGGCTGATACGTCCGCCATTGGTAATCGGGGTGAGGAGTATTAGGGATGCAGCCGACCAGATGAGGAGGACGGCGGCGAGAACTTAGCGCTGTAAATGGACTCAATCGTCGCTGTCGTCAGCACCTCTTTGGTCATTAGTGCCATGACGGCCTTCGTTGATGGCATCAGCCAGTCGGCCCAGCACAAGCTGCACAGAACGAACGGCATCGTCATTACAAGGGATCGGGACCTCGCAAAGGTCAGGATCGCAATTGGTGTCAAGCATGGACACCAAGGGAATGTCCAACTTGCGGGCTTCAAGCACAGCGTTGGTTTCACGGCGTTGATCAACTAGCACCACGACATCAGGCAACCGTCTCATCCCTTTGAGACCACCGAGGTACTTCTGCAGTCGCTCAAGTTCGCGACGCAAAACGGAAGCTTCTTTCTTGGGTCGCATGGCAATAGCACCACTGGATTCCATCCGCTCCAGATCCTTCAATCGATCAATTCGAGCCTTCATCGTGGTCCAGTTGGTGAGCATGCCACCAAGCCAACGTTGATTCACATAGGAAGCTCCGCAGCGAGTGGCTTCCAACGCCACCACTTCAGAGGCCTGCTTTTTGGTACCAACAAAAAGGAATCGCTTTCCACTTCGGGCGGAAGAACGAGTCCATTTGTAGGCATTGTTCATGCAGATCGCGGTCTGCACTAGGTCAATGATATGGACTCCATTACGCGCACAATAGATGTAGCGCGACATCTTGGGATTCCAGCGACGGGTTTGATGCCCAAAGTGGGCGCCCGCCTCCATCATTTCTGAAAGCGTGACAACAGCCATAGGTTTTAGGTTTCGGGTTCGCCTCCACCTGCCAGGTATGCGAGACGATTCAGCCAAAAGGCATGGGTCGACTCATTCATCACCCGAAACGGACAGGTGTGCGGAATGAAAGAACCATTGAAATTTATCAAAGCGACAGCTCAGCGCAGCCCTGTTAGTGCTGCTTCTTTGAAGAGAGCGCGTACCCCGATTCGGTTTAGGGGTAAACGCAAGAGCTCCATTGCTAAACCTTGATGACCGTTGCGAATCAACCAGCCAAGTAAAGGCCTGAGGCTGCGCTCATTAAGTAATCCACCGAGCGTAAGCAACTCCCATAACAACCGATGAAGCCAGGTGAATTGGATGATGAAACGCACCCGTCGAGTCGGGTGCTTGCGATAAAAGATCAGGCCCATTTTGGCCCGCTCCCGCTCAACTCTGATCAGGTCAGGAACTTGCTCAAGACGCAGGGCAGGATGCCAGTGATAACCAATTGCTTCGGGACATTTCACCAACTCAACACCCATCTGTCGAAGTCGTTCCCCCAGCTCTAGATCCTCCCAGCCATACAGACGGAAATTGGTATCGAATAGTCCAGAACGTTCAAGTACCTCTCGATCAATGGCCACATTGCCTGTCGCGAAGTAAGCCCATGAGTTGTCCTGGAATTTGTGAGGTTCTGTAGTGGGCTGCTCGAAATTTGCCGTGTTGATCACCGCGCCATAGGTGAAAGAAAGTCGATCACCGCGTTGCTGCCAACTTTTTTGCAAAGCTCTCGCATGACAGGCGAGAAACGACTCGGTGACAACGAGATCACTATCGATAAAAACAATTAGATCACCTCGGGAATTATCTACCCCGCGATTACGCCCCTCTGCCGGGCCCCCATGCTCTTGCTCCACCACGCGCACATGTGGAAAGCGAGACGCCTCATCCCTCAGCCAGCTCGGTGTGCCATCCGTGGAGCCGTCATCCACAACGACCACCTCATAACCATCTAGCTCAGAGAAAAGGATCTGTTGCTCGAGAGCCAACAGACACTTCTCAAGGATCGATCGACGGTTGTAGGTGGGTATCACGACGCTTGCGAACATTCGCAACCACATCTGCTGCTGGCAAGCAACAGCCTAGAGACATGAAAAAAGGGGGCCCATCAATGCCCCCATCTCTTGATTTAAAAAGTCTGTCGATGGGATTAGTCGGCAGCACCACCGTTGTTGGCAGTTCCGGTTACACCATTACCAGCTCCCTCACCTCGGCCGTCATTGCGTAGCTTGCGCTTCTTGAATTTGCGGGCATAGGAGCGATTCCGCTCTTGCTTTTCTTTCTTGAGGTTTCTGCGCTTGGCCATGCTGTTAAAACTTCCAAACTAGAGATCTGTAACCAACCTAACCAAGAGAGGAGATCAGGCGACCATCTTCCATCTGCACCAATCGATCCGCGATATCAACAATGCGGGGATCATGGGTCACCATTAACACCGCACAAGACTGTTCTCGGGCCAATCGTTGAAGCAGCTCTACTACTTCCCTTCCTGTGACGCTATCGAGGGCTGCTGTGGGTTCATCGGCTAGCAATAGCTGAGGTTGAGCCGCCAGCGCACGTGCAATTGCGACTCGTTGTTTTTGGCCGCCAGAAAGATCATGGGGCAGTTTGCTGAGGTGATCGTCTAGCCCCACAGCCCGCAACCAATAGCGAGCCTGATCACGGCGAGCCCGATAAGACAGACCTGGCAACAAATCAGCTCCCATCTGCACGTTCTGTTCAGCTGTGAGACACCGCAAAAGATTGTGGCCTTGAATAATCATGCCGATATGACAGCGAAGCTGTTGGCGAAGGCGACGATCTGATCCCCGTAACTGATGGCCGAACACGCATACATCTCCTTCTTGAACTGTGCGGAGCGCTCCGATCAAAGTGAGCAGGGTGGTTTTGCCACAGCCTGAAGGCCCGCTGAGCAACACCACCTCTCCAGGCGCTATTTGCAGAGAAATGGACTGCAACACCTGACGTCGCATTGCACCAATGCCAAACCAGTGGCTGAGACCCTGAACTTCAACCATGAGCTTTTCATTCATGGCGATGTCTTCTGATCGAATGATTGAAAGAGAACAGACCCATCAGAAAATCTCTGCAGGGTCGGCATCGACCAATCGGCGCATCGCCAGCACCGCTGAGCCCATGCACATCGCCAGGATCAGGCTGAAAACAAGCACGGCACGCGGAAGATCCATTGCCACAGGCAGTTTTGTCGAACTGCGTACCAAGGCGTATAGGGCCTGGCCGGCGGCATAGGCCGGCACATATCCCATCACTGCCAGGAAGATCCCTTCGCGAGCTACCACGCCTAGAAGAGTCTTCAAGCGATAACCCATCGCCATCAGAGTGGCGTACTCAGGCAGATGATCGCTGACATCGGTGTAGAGGATTTGATAGACAATCACACACCCCACAACAAAACCCATTGCTGCACCGAGGCTGAAAATGAAGCCAATGGAAGTACTGCTTCGCCAGTAATTCTTCTCAAACTCAATGAAAGCCTGTTTGGTAAAGACCTTCACATCGTTGGGCAAGCTCGCCGTGAGAGATCGAACCACAGCATCTGGATCTGCTCCTGGTCGCAGCCTTAGCAAACCGATTTCAATGCTTCCAGGCGGATTGCTGGGTAACAGCTCAAGGAATGTTTCCCTGCTGGTGAGCAGATTGCCGTCAGCTCCAAACGATGGCCCCAGGCTGACTAATCCCGCTACCCGAACCCTTTTTCCGGCGAGCTCAGTCTCAACAGTTCGGCCCTCATCAAACCACTTGGCAATAGGTCCGAATTCATTTCGAGAACGCTGATCAAACAAAACACGACCACGACTTGTGAGCGCTTTTGCCTTGGCCGCAAGCTCAGGATCTGTGAACAGCGAATCCCCCGGTTCAAAACCTAAGGCAAGAATCTGTCGGGTCGTGAGGGTTTGCGGATTTCTCCAAAGCAAAAAATTCCAGTTCACAGGCGTGATGCCCTGGACATCTGGATGTGCCATGGATTGCACCAACCGACGCCTTGGGAATCCACTCATGCTGATCGAGCTCATCGAGCGAGGGCTCATCAACACCAGGTCAGCATCAAAGAGACGATGCACGGTGACACTGGCATCGAACAAACCATCTCGGAAACCCAATTGCATGAACATCAGGATTCCGGCGAAGCAGATTCCTGCCAGAGCAACCAAAAGCCGTAAAGGTTGACGACTCAGTAGCAACCAAGCCAGAGGGATCCTCCGCCGTTGCCAAAAGCCAGACATCACGAGGGCTGAAAGCGAGCGATCACCTTCATCCCCGCGAGACTTCTCACCCGAGCAGCTGAGTTCTGGTCAAGACTGACCCGAACTTCAACTACGCGGGCATCTGCATCACCAGTTGGATCAGTTGAGAGCACATTGCGCTGACGAACCTGGGGGCTAATGCGTTCCACACGACCCATCAAAGTTCCATCGAATCCACCGTTTTCACTGGTTAAGCGAACAACTTGTCCAACATTCACTCGATTCACATCTGACTCATAAACTTCGATCAAGGCTTCCATGGTCTGATTGGCGCCAACTTCCATCACGCCATCACTACCTGGACGCTCCCCGACGCGAGTGTGCACCCTTAACACCACACCATCGAGGGGAGACTTCAATTGACTATCAGCGAGATCAGCCTCAAGTCCGCTGATTTCAGCCAAAGCCTCCCGACGTTGGCCATCGATTTTGACGAGTTCTTCCTGTTTTTCCTCCAAATCCACCAGAGATGAAGCTCCAACCAGGGCAGCTTTTTGATAACGAGTGACCTCCCGCTGTTGCATTCGCAACTGAACCTCGAGGGTCTCCAGTCGAGCTTGGACAGCTGCCAGATCAGCAAAAGTTTTAGGTCGGTTGTCGAACTCTGCTAGAACCTGACCACGCTTAACCGCATCACCTTCACGAACACTGAGCTTGGCAACCCGTGGAGTGCCACCAAACCCGCTAGCAGGGGCGGCCAAGCGACGGACATCACCAGCGGGCTCAAGTTGCCCCAAGGCTGCAACAGCTTCAATTGGTCTGGCAGCTGGAACTAGCACAGCACTTTCTTGAGGTGTCTCAGGCCGACGCGTAAGGCTCCAGACACCAATAGCTACAACAAGGCAGATTCCTCCGGTTATCAACCATCTCCAGGTTTTGCTGCTTAAAGGGGAGGTGGATCCTCGAACAAGATCTCCTCGATGTATCGATCCGCCCATTGAGGATTGAAGGCCTTCTCCAGCACTCCACGTGTCTTGTCGTTGCGTTTCTGTTGGATGCAATAGGAGAGTTGGCTCTTATGCCTTTGGATCGTAGATGCCGCATCAGAAGCATCGGGAGTCGCGTCAATGACGCTAGAGATAAGAGCTTTGAGATAGCCATCTGCCAAATCCACGAACCAGCTTTCCTCTTGGCTACTAGCTGGACGGATGAACTGGACAAACGGCGAGAAGATGGATCCCCATTCAGGCAATTCCCTCACCTGTTGAAACGCAGGAATGGGCAGTGACTCAAGGCCATGGAGTAGGGCCTCTGGCATTGTTAGGCCTACAGGCGAAAGATCCACGATGGCCGCCGAAATACCGGCAGGACCAGCAACAATATCGGCTCCAAAAATTGGTAGATCAAAGCGAGGATCGGGAAAGAAGACGCAATGGAGTACTTGCAGTCCCCCTCCCAGCCTTGCTATCTCCAAATGCAACTTGCGCATCCCCCTACAACGATGCAATTCATTGCTAATCAGCAGCTCCTCTCCATCAAGCTGGCCGCTGATTGACTCCATCACTGAATCCAGTGCAAATGGACTGAGCTCAGGTAACTGCGCTCTGCGCTGCCTGATCCGCGCTGCCAAAGACTCGATTAACGGATGAATTGCCGGGCCGCTTGTGGAGGGAAAAGGCAGCACGATGGCAAGAAGGATCAGAATGGGACTTTGACATGCACCTCTGACACGCTCCACCCCTAAACCCAGTCTTCAACACTGGGCTCTAAAGAACAAGACCCGCTGCGTGTTGGCATCCATGCCAGATGCACCACTGACTTGTTTAGACCTCTGGTGCAAAGCAGGTAGTTCAAGCGAACAAAAAGGAGAGGAAGGACTAGCCCACTTTCTTGAACACATGGTGTTCAAGGGAAGCTCACAGATGGAGGCGGGAGAATTCGATCGCAAAATCGAAGCGCTTGGAGGCAGCAGCAATGCCGCCACAGGTTTCGATGACGTCCACTTTCACGTTCTTGTACCACCAACGGCAGCTAGGGCAGCACTTGATCTACTGCTCAACCTCGTTCTGACTCCAGCTCTGCGTTCAGAGGCCTATGCCATGGAGCGAGACGTCGTATTGGAGGAAATTGCCCAATATCGAGATCAACCGGATGATCAAGTCCTCCAACAGCTTCTCGAAGCATGCTGCGAAGATCATCCCTACGGCCGAGCCATCCTTGGCTGTGAAGCAAGCCTAAAAACAAGTACTCCCGAGCAAATGAGGGAGTTCCACAGCCGCCGCTATCGAGGCCCGAATTGTTGCCTAGCAATTGCGGGTGCCATTCCGATAGGCCTGGAAGAAATCTTGAACAACAGCCGTCTGGCTGAGTTGAATCACCAAACGATGGAGGACATTGATCCTGCCATTTCTCCAACGCTCAGCTTTCAAAAAGGGCGACGAGAAATTCAAGTCCCCAGGCTGGAATCCACCCGGCTATTGATGACCTGGCCGATGCCCCCTGCCTCAAACCAAGAGATGGTGATGGGAGCTGACCTGGCGACCACCCTGCTTGCGGAAGGACGTCGCAGTCGACTGGTGCATCACCTCAGAGAGGAAATGCAAATCGTGGAATCGATCGATATGGATGTAACCGTGTTGGAACAAGGCAGCCTTGTATTGCTAGAAGCATGCTGCAACGAGACGCAGCTGGACAGGGTGGAAAAGGAAATCCACCATTTACTGCAGACGAGCCTCGAATCAACACCCAAGAATCAGGAGATCGAACGAGCTAGCCAACTGGTTTCAAATGGACTGTGTTTCAGCCTTGAAGCTCCCAGTCAAGTAGCCGGCCTGGCAGGGAATCAAGCTCTTTGGAATCGTCCTCAATCCTTGTTGGCACCACTTGATCACCTGTCTGCATGGACGCCGACTCGACTTCTCGAGCAAATGCTTCCATTACTGCAACCAGAGAGGAGCTTCACCCTTGTTGCCAGACCGATGGAAGCAGAAGAATGAATCCTCTCGATGTGGTTTTAGATCCAATCGCCGCACCGGGAGTTATCGCCGCCAAGCTCTGGGTTAGAGGCGGCAGTGGTGCTGACCCAAAAGGGCAACGGGGAGTTCATCAACTGCTCGGAGCCCTCTTGACCAGGGGCTGTGGACCCTATGACCACCTTGCTCTGGCCGATCTCGTTGAAGGCTGTGGGGCAGGTTTGCGCTGCGATACCCACGAAGACGGATTGCTAATTAGCCTCAAATGTGCAGATCGTGATGCCGAACGACTCCTTGATTTACTTGGCTGGATGCTGATCGATCCGCATCTGGATTCAAGTCAAGTAACGCTGGAAAGGGATCTCAGTCTTCAGGCCTTGCAAAGACAAAGAGAAGACCCATTTCACGTGGCTTTTGACGGCTGGCGGCAGATGGCTTACGGCAGTGGCCCCTACGGCCACGATCCCCTTGGCCTTAGCGAGGACCTCAACCAACTTGGTCGTCAGCAATTAATTTCGCTAATCGACGGGCTAACAGCACAATCACCTGTGCTTGCTCTCTCTGGGACCCTTCCAGAGGATCTTGAACAGCGGCTGGAGGCAATGGAATCTTTCCAGCGCTGGCCCAATCAGCCACCTCAGCAAGCGAGAACGTCTGGATCGAGCAAGATCTCAACAGAGAACATTCAGCTCGAATCCAACATTTGTCTTCAGCCTGAACCTACAAGTCAGGTGGTCATGATGCTTGGACAGCCAACCCTTGCGCATGGCCATGAAGACGATCTAGCACTGCGTCTACTGAACTGCCACCTGGGTTTAGGCATGTCGAGCTTGCTGTTCAGGCGTCTACGAGAGCAACACGGGGTGGCCTACGACGTAGGCACTCATCACCCGGTACGTAAGTGTGCCGCTCCATTTGTATTCCATGCCTCAACAAGCGAAGACAAGGCAAAACTCACCCTTCAATTGCTTCTAGATAGCTGGTGGGAACTCAGCCAGCAACAGATATCAGAAGAAGACATTGAACTGGCACGCGCAAAATTCCATGGTCAACTCGCCCATGGAGCTCAAACCACTGGACAACGGGCAGAACGCCGAGCCCAATTGCGGGGACTAGGGCTGCCAGCCAACTATGACCAGCACAGCTTGGAGGCAATCAAAAATCTTGATGGAAGCGCTCTGCAAAAGGCAGCTCAACGACATCTAAGAATGCCCTTGCTAAGTCTCTGTGGCCCTGAAAACAGCCTTCAAATCCTTGCCAAGGATTGGCAACAGCAAGTGGTTCAAAGCTCTTAATCCCCCTTTGCGCCATCAACATCTGAAAGGTCAAAGATCAGGCGATCCAGTGGGATCAGAAAGCTGCCATGACGAAATCGCACAACAGCCATGTCCTTGGCTCGCAGGCCAACGATCTCGCCAAGCTCTTCTGGGGAGACCAAATCCGGTGGCCGTAGCATTGGCATGGGATCCGCGGTCTTTAGATAAGGCAAGGGCACCTTTAAACGGACCTGTTGACCAATAACCGGTTCCATCAGAAATGAGCAATGCCTCTCTCCTACTGCAGGATGGAGCTAGCTGAAAACCCTTTTTGCGAGCCCTGGCTACCTGGAGCGGCGCCCTCGCCGGCCTGATGATGATCCTTGTAGGAGGGTTGATCCCTGCTGCGCTGCTCTTGCCTGGCCTTGACTTACAACCGCACGTGTTAACGCTTCCAAGTACTTGGCAGGTGCCAGCTCTATTGCTGTGTGCACTCGTATGCGGTCCGCGTGCTGGAGTCATCGCTGCAGTTGCCTATCTCACCATTGGCCTCGTTGACCTACCCGTATTTCATGGTGGTGGAGGCCTCAATTATGTGCTGACACCAGGTTTTGGCTACCTGGCTGGATTCGTTCCAGCTGCTTGGCTCAGTGGTCGTCTGGCCCAGCAACCAGGCATGAATGATGTACTGAGCCTGACGATTGCAGCAATCGCGGGGCTGATCATGCTGCAACTTTGCGGCGTACTCAATCTGCTTATCGGATCTGCCCTATACCAATGGCCTGATCGCATTCCAGAACTGCTATTTAGCTATACCTTTGGGCCCCTACCCGCTCAACTAGTCCTCTGTGCAGGCGTTGGCGTACTTGCCTTGCCATTGCGAAATCTGCTGTTTGTTGAATGAATCAACCTCAAATACTGAAGCAACGTCAACTATCACGTAGGGCAATGCTGCTAATCAGCATCCTGCTGATGCTGATTGATCAGATCAGCAAAAGCTGGGCCCGTCAACAACTCAGCTCAGGCTTGGTGCTCCCTTTTGTTCCTGGGCTATTGCAGTTGCGTCTGATCAGCAATACAGGCGCAGCTTTTAATCTTTTCAATGGAGCAACATTCCTCTTAGGGCTGCTCAGCCTGGCTGTGACCATTGGTTTGATGGTCTGGATTTGGAGAGCAGGACAGATGCCGATATGGCAAGGCCTTGCAATGTCCTTTCTGCTCGGCGGAACGATCGGCAATGGCTTGGACCGATGGCGTCTAGGGCATGTCACCGACTTTCTGCAACTTGTACCGGTGGACTTTCCGATTTTCAATGGAGCCGATGTGGCGATCAATTTGGCCGTGATCTGCTTCGGAATCGATGCCCTGATAAGACGCCATGGACAACAACACACCTAAGCCTTGTGCCATGGCTGGAGTGATCATCAATTAGATCAGTCAACCCGATCGAAAAGTTGTTCTTTAAAGCGATAGCTGCCGCTTTAGTGGAAACGTAAGGATGGAGTTTGCCCTTACTTGATCATCAAGACAAACATTTGGTCTCTAGATGATCTCAAACCCACCGATGCACGTTGTTGGCGTTGGAGGAGGGGGCGAGAGCTGGAATGATGCGACGCCGATCAAATCAAGATTTCACGATCCTCAAGGATCGAATGACCTATTCGCCTCATTCCTGCATACAGCCAGCGAAAGCATCAAAATTGCTGGTCTGGGCAGATTCAGAGCATGCCTTAAATGGTGGTGATGAACTGGACCAGTGCAATAGGTCTCTTGGCGATATGCAAGATGGCAAGACCGGCACAACCATTAATGCCATAGATCTGCTAATGATCGGCCATGAGCCTTGCGGATACAAATTCTTGGTCTCTGGCTCAGCAATGATGCCAACAGCTCCAGATCCCAGACGCTGTTTTTCTGGTCAAAGATCATTGAACCTGCAGGCCAGCGGAAGCATGACAAACAAATGATCTCCCGTCAGCGGCTGCTCCTATGGACCGCCTGCGCGCTGGTGGTCTTGCTCGTCATCGGAGCTCTAGTGCAAGTGGTGAGGAACCTGCTCTGGGATTTGAGTTACCTACTACCTCCCTGGTTGCTAGGCCCGGTGTTGTTACTAACAGCAGGCCTCATCATCTTGATGATCTATCAGGTTGGATGGCCTTGGTGGAAGGCTTTTAAGCGTCAGAACTTAGAAACTGCTCAAAACAATCAACGGCCCCTTTCCCCTCCAAGTAGCCGTCATCAAGCAGCCAAGCAAAGTCTTGAAAACATTGATCGCCTGCTTGAACGCCTCAAAGACGAGGTCACTCGAGAAGGGCTTAAGCAAGAGAGAGAAAGGGTGGCTGATGAACTGGCCCGTGGTGATCTGATGGTGGTGGTGTTCGGTACTGGTTCCAGCGGCAAGACATCTCTGATCCGAGCACTCCTGAACGAAATGGTGGGTGAGGTTGGTGCACCCATGGGATCCACAACCAGTAGCCAGATTTATCGACTGCGTTTAAAGGGACTTGATCGAGGCCTTCAATTGGCTGACACCCCAGGAATTCTTGAAGCAGGCAGAGCCGGTTTAAGCCGAGAGAAAGAAGCAAGGCAACGAGCCAGTAGAGCTGATCTGATGGTGGTGGTTGTGGATTGTGATCTACGCGCTTCAGAGCTGGAGGTCATCAGTAACCTCGCCAATCTCGGCAAACGATTGCTCCTAGTTCTGAATAAATGCGATCTTCGTGGTGAAGAAGAGGAGCGACGGCTTTTGGCGCAGTTGAGAGGGCGATGCAAGGGCTTGCTTGAAACTGAGGATGTGATCTCCTGTAGCGCTGCACCGCAGTCACTGCCGCGGCCCGGTAAACGACCTTTGCAGCCTCCTGCTGAGGTCGACAACCTGCTGCGTCGCCTTGCGTCAGTGCTACATGCCGATGGTGAAGAACTGCTTGCAGACAACATTCTGCTGCAATGTCGCCATCTGGGAGATGCCGGTCGCCAGCTGCTGGATCGACAACGCCAGCATGAAGCGCGTCAGTGTGTTGATCGTTACAGCTGGATTAGTGGTGGTGTTGTCGCTGCAACCCCCCTCCCAGGAGTGGATCTATTGGGGACGGCAGCGGTTAATGCCCAAATGGTGATGGAGGTGGCCAGGGTCTATGGAGTTCAACTCACTCGCAACCGAGCACAAGAACTGGCGGTATCAGTAGGTCGCACTTTGGCAGGACTTGGCATTGTTAAAGGTGGAGTGGCGATCATCGGCACAGCTCTCAGTGTCAACTTGCCCACCCTGTTGCTGGGCCGAGCGGTACAAGGGGTCGCTGCTGCTTGGCTCACACGCGTTGCTGGAGCCAGTTTCATTACCTACTTCCAGCAGGATCAAGACTGGGGGGATGGCGGTATGCAGGAAGTGGTGCAACGTCACTACGATCTCAACCGACGGGAATCTTCGCTGGAACGTTTTCTCACGACAGCCCTGCGGCGGGTGGTTGAGCCTCTTCAGCGGGAGAAACGGCGACAGCTCCCGCCACGCCCAGGGCCTCGGGGGGTGGCGGACGCATCGGACCACGAGCATCCAGAACTGTGATCAAAGCCAGGTAGAACAATCCAATCGCTACTGATAAAACAGTCGTGATAATCGCCACCCAGCGGCCTCGTGGGGGTGATGAAGCCATTAGCGCAAACCCAGCAAAGATTGATTCATCAGAGTTGCCAACCGATTGAGATGAATCGATTGCGTATGGGGGTTGCCCAAGACCACCTTGAGGAAATGACGACCATGATGCAAGGGTCTTGACACCATCAACTGCTGTTCCAGCAAGCTTTGCCGAGTTGCTAATGACCAGACTGATGCTTGATATGCATCGGCGTTCTTAGGGGTACAGGCAATCAGATGCAATGGTCCGCTGAGAAGAATGAACCTGGATGCATCGAGTTGACGCGCGAGCGACTGACGACGCTGAATGGCCCCCTCCAGCAAGCACTGAATTCCCTGCTCCCCGAGTTGACGCAGACCCAACCAAAGCTTGAGCACCTCTGCTGGCCGAGTTCCTTGAAGGCCAATTTCACTTCCATGACCGTCTCCCCAGGCTGGTTCCATATAGGGCAAGCCAGTCGAGAAGGCTGAAGCAAGATGGGATTGGTTCGCGACTAGCAATAGGGATGATGTCTTAGTGATCCCAAGCAACTTTTGAGGATTCACTGTGATCGAATCGGCTAGAGAGATTCCTTCAACCACAGAAGCAGTGGCTGCTGTTAGAGCAAAGACCCCTCCAATGGCTCCATCGACATGCAACCAGACCTGCTCGCGTCTGCATAGCTCTGCTACCGCTACCAAGGGATCTACAGCTCCCTGGACAGTCGTGCCTGCTGTCGCCACAACGGCTAAGCATGGTCTCCCTTCTGCGCGGAGAGCTTTCAGTTGATGCTCTAGGGCATCGAGATTCATGCAGCCCTTTTGATCGACAGGCACCGTCTGCAAGGCATCGCTAGCCAATCCCATGACCCGAATGGCCTTAGCGAGTGACACATGGGCGTCGACACTTGCAAGCACCACTGCCCTGGGATCATCTTGAAGATCTGCCTGTTGGCGAGCTATCACCATCGCCATGAGGTTGCTGAGGCTGCCACCACTGGCTGCCACACCACCAGCCGTCAACGGCAGCCCCAAGCGCTCAGCAAACCAGCGGCACATCTCTCGCTCTAAACGCGAAAGACTGGGTGACAACTCCTCGGCCAAAAGATTGTTGTTTAGCCCTGCGCAGATCAAATCGGCAGCGATGGATGCCGTTAGAGGAGGCGGATCGAGATGAGCCAAAGCACCTGGATGGGAAGGCTGATAAGCCCCTTCCATCACCAACTGCAAATCGTCCAGCAAGGCATCAACTGAAAGACCTTGAGGCTGCGGCGCTACATCAGGCAAAGCACTAAGCGCTGGTAAGGGGCCTCGATTGCTTGCTGTTGCGAACCATTGACAAAGTCGAGCACTGGCCTGCTCCAGAAAAGTCTGCAGTTCTGGATCGAAACGGTCAGGCTTGGCAAAGGGCGCCAAGGTCGCAGTCGGCCTTATCTGGGGAGTGCCAGCCAATAACGCTCGTCATACAAGTTCCATTCTCCCTCCTGATGGCATTGTTTGATCAGGAGCTGCCACTTAGCGGTGCCTTTAGCGCAACCTCTTGAACTAACCAACATGCAATGCCGCTGTTGGATGTTGCGGCTACTGACTCGAGCAAAACAACTTGGCGATTTTGGAGAAGTTCCTGTGAGTGCCGTAGTGCTGGATGCCGATGGCCGCTGTATCGGACATGGCAGCAACCAAAGGCATCGAAGACGTGATCCATTAGGCCATGCAGAACTGATTGCACTCCGACAGGCTGCCTGGCTCAGAAGTGATTGGCGATTTAATGACTGCACCCTGATTGTCACTCTGGAACCCTGCCCGATGTGCGCAGGAGCACTAACACAAGCGCGCATGGGCCAGGTGATCTTTGCTGCACATGACCCCAAACGAGGCGGGCTTGGTAGCACAATCCATCTGGGGGAACACCCCAGTGCACATCATAAAATGCGTGTTCTTGGCGGTGTGATGGAAGTTGAAGCTAGGCAGCAGCTAGAAGCCTGGTTCAAGCAGCAACGGCAACGTTTTCACGAAAACGAGGTAACTCTGACTCGAACAGATTGAGCAACAGCTCAACGTTTTTAGGGGTGGAGTTGTATCCCATCAAGCCAATCCTCCAGATCTTGCCAGCCAAGCTTCCTAAGCCGCCGCCGATTTCAATGCCGTGCTCATTCAGCAAATGCAGACGGAAGGCATTGCCATCAACTCCATTAGGAATGCAAACAGTTGTGAGTGTGGGCAAACGCAAGGCTTCAGGTACATGCAACTCCAAACCAAGACTCTCGAGCCCTGCCCAGAGCACTTCGGCATTGCAGCGATGACGATCCCAAGCGTTTTCAAGGCCCTCATCCGCAAGTAATCGCAGCGCTTCACGCATCCCAAAGTTCATATTCACCGGCGCAGTGTGGTGATAAACCCTGTCGCTTCCCCAATACTGATTCAGCAGCGACACGTCTAGATACCAATTGGGCACCTTGCTACTACGGGCCACAAGCTTCTCTTCGGCGCGGGGTCCCATGGTGAAAGGGCCAAGACCAGGAGGGCAGCTGAGCCCCTTCTGGCTGCAGCTGTAAGACAGATCAACCTTCCATTGATCCAGAAAAACCGGTACAGCGCCTAAGGAGGTGACCGTATCAAGCAGTAAGAGGCAATCGTGCTTATGGCAAAGATCGCCGACCCCATCCATTGGCTGACAAACGCCAGTGGATGTTTCTGCATGCACTAGAGCCAGAATTGCTGGACGATGCTCGCTCAAAGCTGCTTCTAGCTCTGCAAGGGAAAAGGCTTCTCCCCAGGGTTTTTCAATCAACTGAACATTGGCTCGATAGCGAGCAGCCATATCGGCAAGGCGATTGCCGAAATAACCGTTTACAGCAACCAATACCGTGTCACCAGGTTCAACGGTATTGGCCAAGGTCGCCTCCATGGCGGCACTACCAGTACCGCTCATCGGCAGTGTGAAACGGTTGTCGGTCTGCCAGGTGTAGCGGAGCAACTCCTGAACCTCACCCATCAATTCCAGATAAAGGGGATCAAGATGGCCAATCGGAGAGCGCGCAAGTGCCTGAAGCACCTTGGGATCGGCATTTGAGGGTCCAGGCCCAAATAGCAAGCGGCTAGGCGTGGCAATCGGTTCGAGAACCGTCTTATGAGATTGGTCAACCTGGGGAAGGGTTTGCGTCGTCGCCAAGGCCCTTGGTTAGTTCAATTATCTAGAGCCTAAGCAGTCACCCTTCATCCCCGGGACTTTTTTGAGGGATTGCAACGGCAACCAAGCAGGTCAATCAATAGCGAGGGCAATTAAAAAATACTGATTATTTTTTTTGCGTCTTTTGGCAGCAGAAGGGAAGTAAGTAAAAAAACGCTAGCTCGTCTGGCAAAGTCCCTTTGAAGCCTGATTCCCATTGACTGAAAGCAGGCTTCAAAACCGTTCATGCAGATCGAGCGAAGGCTGAAAGAAAATGGTTGTAGCAACCAATCAACCCTGTGATGAGATCAGCCATTGAGGACGAATGGACGACTTGGACGAGTTGAGGGATATAGAAGACTAAACAATCAAAATCAGTGATCCAGCCATAAAGTTCACCCAGACTTAGATCAGCTCAAGCTGACAGAAACGGTTACGGAATCCACCCAGAAAGGAAACAAGGCTTCAGTAGAAGGTACCTGTTGCTACAAAAAGGGGGCCATGCGGCTGATTACGGTCGCTCTCTTATCGCCGGCTCGGCCTCATCTTCGCCATGGGCAAATCACCCCAAGACGTCCTCCGCCAGATCAAGGACGAGGGCATTGAACTGATTGACCTCAAGTTCACTGATCTGCACGGCAAGTGGCAGCATCTCACCGTTTGTTCGGATTTGATTGATGAGGAAGCCTTTGCGAATGGCTTGGCTTTCGATGGATCTTCCATCCGTGGATGGAAGGCCATTAACGAATCAGATATGGATATGGTGCCCGACGCCAGTACGGCCTGGATCGACCCCTTTTATCGCCACAAGACTCTTAGCTTGATCTGTTCCATTCGGGAACCTCGTAGTGGTGAGCCCTATGCCAGATGCCCCAGGGCGCTTGCCCAAAAAGCCCTCGGTTACTTAGCCGGCACCGGCCTGGCCGATACTGCTTTTTTCGGCCCTGAGCCAGAGTTTTTCATCTTTGACGACGTCCGCTACAACTCTGGCGAAGGTGGTTGCTTCTACAGCGTTGACACGATTGAGGCCCCTTGGAATAGCGGTCGCATTGAAGAAGGCGGCAACCTTGCCTACAAGATCCAACTGAAAGAGGGCTACTTTCCGGTTCCACCCAACGACACCGCCCAGGACATCCGTTCCGAAATGCTGCTGCTGATGGGGCAATTAGGAATCCCGATGGAGAAGCACCACCATGAAGTTGCAGGTGCTGGCCAACATGAATTGGGGATGAAGTTCGCTGAGCTGATTGAAGCTGCGGACAACGTGATGATTTACAAGTACATCGTCAGGAATGTTGCACGTAAATACGGCAAAACGGCAACATTTATGCCCAAGCCGGTGTTCAACGACAACGGCACCGGGATGCATGTTCACCAGAGCCTCTTTAAAGGAGGCCAACCCCTGTTCTTTGGAGAAGGCACCTACGCCAACTTGTCACAGACGGCTCGCTGGTATATCGGCGGCATCCTTAAGCATGCTCCCTCCTTCCTGGCTTTCACAAACCCCACAACCAATAGCTACAAGCGTTTGGTGCCAGGTTTTGAAGCTCCTGTAAACCTTGTTTATTCTCAGGGCAATAGGTCTGCAGCTGTTCGCATTCCGCTCACTGGCCCAAACCCGAAAGCTAAGCGTCTTGAATTCCGCCCAGGCGATGCCTTGGCCAATCCTTATCTAGCTTTCAGCGCAATGATGATGGCGGGCGTTGACGGCATTAAAAACCAAATTGACCCTGGCGATGGTTTCGATGAGGATCTATTTGAACTACCAGAAGAACGCCTTGCCAGCATCCCCACAGTGCCAGCTTCACTTAATGGTGCACTCGAAGCGTTAAATGCAGACAAGAACTACCTCATGGAAGGGGGAGTCTTCACTGAAGACTTCATTGACAACTGGATTGACATCAAATACGAAGAGGTGCAGCAATTGCGTCAACGGCCTCATCCCCATGAGTTCACCATGTATTACGACGCATGAGGTTGGGTGAAAAGATCACCATCTGTTTGAAAAAATAGGGAAAGTTATTCATTTAAACTAATTTTCAAGTCCCCGCACCTAAGCGGGGACTTTTTAATGACTTAGCCTTCAGGAAAATATGGCTTGTTGTATAGAAATTTCCTCCGAGGCGCTTTGACTATGGAAAGGAATTAGAATCTAATGGCTGTGAATGTTTATTCGTGGGATATGTATTAACAGTATATTGTGATACTTAATTGCTAGCATTAGTGTGTAAATAGCAAGCTATCTAAAATTAATATCAACTGCATCTTGCAGTAGAAGATTGGATTGAGTGCTCATTCCTTTAGCTCAAGCTAAACGGCTAAGTGGAATACCATGATCTCTTATGATTTGCAGCCATTAAGTAATGGCCAGGCTTCAGAATAAATGTCTTCGTAGTCAATGGCAGAAACTGCTAATAAATCATCCAATACTGCGTATGCGGTTGTTTATGTGAACAACTTTACGGCTTCAAGTAGATTTTGGCTTTGCTGAGCTTTTGAATTGCTACATTCAAACTTCAAATGTATCAAGCTGCCTAGTCTAAAAAGGTAGTTGTATGTCTATTCTGTGCCTGCTTACGCCTATTTCCTTGAAGCAATCCAACAAAAAGACTTTTTCGATTCAAGAGAGAAAGGGTCCGTTGTTGTTATTCACCTACCTGGCTCAGGGATGTGCAAGTGGGATGTGCAAGTGGTTAATTCTAGATGCAAAACCAAATACATCTATAAATCCAAAAAGCTCATGGACATAAAATCGTCCAGCATGAAGTTGCAGTCGTGATTGATTTGTTGCCAATCATCAATAAATGACAGCCTCATATCAAGCGAATATTGTTGGATGATTACGCCCAACGATCCATGATCTGTTTAACAACCACCTGCTCCATTCCTACCTGCAAAACCACCACAAGTGGCAAAGCCAACAACACCCCTGGTAGACCCAATAAGGCGCCCAAGCTCAGTTGAGCCATTAACGCCACGGTGGGAAGCAGGTTGACCGTACGCCGCAATAACAGCGGGGTGAGCAAAAACGCCTCAAGATTCTGCAAAATCAGCCGCAATAGCAGAACTTGCAGCATTAGTAGGGGTGAAACAAGCAGGGCCATGGCCAATGGCAGCAGTGAGGCGGCCGTTGGCCCAATGGTGGGGACGAAGGTCAGCAAGCCACAGACCAATGCACTCAATAGGGCCAGAGGAACCTTGAGCAGTGCAAGCCCTGCCCAAGTGAGCACAAACACGCTGCTGGCTGAGATCGTCATCCCAGCAAGCCAGCCACCAAGAGCCAAACGGCATTGATCAAGCAATTCAGCCATCTCCTGTCGCGCAGGCCGAGGCGTTGCAGCAATCACCATTTGGCGATGGGATACAGGGTCTAGCGCTAGCAAGACAGCCAGCAGGCTCATCAACAACAACTGAATCAGGCTGTTGGCGGCCCCGCCTGCCACGCCAAGCAATTGCGAGCCCAAGGGTTGGATCCGATCCCAGCTGAACTGTTCGGCAAAAGACTCTTCCAGATTCATCAGTCGCGGGTTGCTGACCAGCATCGATTTCAGCTTGCTCACCAGGGTGGGTACGAGGTTGCCCAACTCTTGAACCTGGGTGATCAACTCAGGCACCAGCAGCTGGAAAACCAAGGCACCGCCAAGCAGCAGCACCACCAGCACCACTGCTAGCGAAAGGGGACGAGGCCAGGAGAGGCGGTCCTGAAGTTTCTCAATTAGCACATCAAGTGCTACTGCTAATACCACTGCTCCAAAGAGCACTAACAACACCCAACGCAGCTGCCAGGTGAGCAAAGCCAGCACCACCAGAGTGAGTGCGACAAGAAGGGTGCGGGCATTCATGGCGCCAATCGCTTTTTCTTCCAGGGATCAAGCAAATCGTGGATGACCACCTCGCGAATCAACACTTGCAGCACGACAGCGAGTGGCAGCGCCAACAGCAGGCCAAGAGGACCAAACACCACTGTGAAGACAAACTGGGCTGTGAGAGTCAGCCCGGGCAACAATTTCACCTGGTGATGCATCACTGATGGAGTGATCACATAACTTTCCAGGTTCTGAATCACCACATAGAGCCCAAGCACAGCGACTGCTTTCCAGGGTGCATCAAGCAGCGCTACCGACATCGGAAAGATCGTGCTCAAGGTAGGCCCTACATTTGGGATCACGTTGAGCATCCCAGCAAGCAAGGCATTCGCCATCACCAGCTTGATCCCAAGTAGTGAAAGGCCGATTGCGGCAAGCAGGGCCACACAAAAGGAACTGATCAGTACACCCACCATCCAGCTGCTCAGCGCATCTCCGCATTGGCTCAGGATCGAGCGGGCTCGTCGCCTATAAAACGAAGGCAATAACGAGATGGCTACATCTCTGTATGCCGTCGGTTGCACCGCCACCATCAAGCTCATTGCCAACACAAACAGGAGTTGCACCAAGCCGCTGCCGAGGTTGCCTGCAAGGCCTAGAAGGCCTTGCAGGCCTTCCCTCACTCCTGAGGCCAAGCTTGCACCATCTGGCAATGCGTTTAACCCATTTGCAAACAGCTGTTCTTCCCAGCCACCCTTGTTGTTGTCAACTCCGTAGACCATTGCAGAGGTTTGGTTGATGGCGCCGATGGCCAGCTTCCAGAGTTCCTTCGCTGCTGAAGGAAGTTGTAAAAGCAATTGGTGGAATTGCTCTGTAAAAGGAGGAACCACAATTGCTGTGGCAGTGCCAACAACAAGGGCAAGAGCGACCAAGCAGATCAGTAAAGCCATGCTGCGAGGCATGGGTTTCCTTGTGCGCAGCTCACCCACCAGAGTGCAGAGAGCCATGGCAAGAACAATGCCTGCAAAGAGGTGGATCAGCACCTCTCTAAGGCTCCAAAACAGCACACTCGTGGCCATCAGTGCAGCCAGAGCGAGCCATTGGGAGAATTTCACCCGTGTTCAGGCAGCCAGCCTTTGCATTCTCCCCTTAGTTTTGGGAGTAGCCCAGACCGTTGCAAGCTGCATAGCGTTTAGCAAATCGCATGAAGCGTTCAAAATCCGCTTCTGATTTCCAGATGTAGGTGACTTCAAGTGCGCTTGGTTTGCCATTAACAAAACGTGCATTCACCTCACGTGTCACGAGTTCGCCTTCTTCGTCGATCATGAACATGCCGGTGATACCTGCCCATGTTTCCGGGGCCATGATCTCTGGCTGATCAAAGACAAAAAGAGCTCTGCCGGTACGGCCGTCACTACTGCGTGTCAGTTTGATGTCAGGAACGACAGGTTCATCAACACCACGTGTGAACTGAATTGCCGCAGTTTTGTTCGCGTTAGCCATTGATCTCTACGACAAGATATGGATCTTACGTTGAGTCCATAACCAGCTGTGGCTTTGGGCTTGATCTCACAAGCTCTCGTTCAATCAACATCTCAGCGGCTTTGGTTGTGTTCAGTCCGCAAAGATCCACGCTTTGTCTTTGAAGGGTCCTGCTTAGTTCGTAGTCATAGCAACGGTCGTAGTAATCCAACATGGCTCGACAGGCTTGGTCCCAGTCCCCAAGAGCGATTGCATCCAGGGCCTGTCGTGTGCGCTGTGGGCCTAAACGGCGGCTGATGCGTTGGGTCGCTTCCTGCAAAGACTCACGGCCATGCTGGCCATACACATCAACCAGTTGAGCAACCCGTTCATCAAGTGAACGGTTGATCTCCAGCACTGGTGCCATTTGCATCTGATGGAAAAGTGCTCGGGGGATTCTGCAGCGACCCACCTGTGAACTTTCCGCTTCCAGCCAGATTTCATCTGCAGAACTGTTTTGACAGCGCTGTAAACATTCGGCAAGGAGATTTTCGTAATGTTCAGTGCTTGGTTGTGGGGGTAAGCCCAACCCACCAAAGCTGCTGCCCCGATGGTTCGCCAAACCTTCAAGGTTGACGACAGCGACCCCTCGTTGTGCCATGGCAATGAGTAGATCAGTCTTGCCCGTGCCTGTTCGTCCACCGAGTAATCGCAAAGGCCAGGTTTGCTCAAATTGTTGCAGCACCCATCGCCGATAGCTCTTGTATCCACCCTCCAGAAGCAAAGGCTTGAGATCCACAAGACCCGCTAGCCAAGCAACACTCGCAGAGCGCATGCCTCCTCGCCAGCAGTAAATGCGTAGATCAGATGCAGAGGTGTCTTCTGATTCAGTGGTTGGATCTCTGCTGAGATTCACCAGGGCTTCAGCAAGACCTGACAGTTTTGGGCCTGTGAACTCAAGACCCAGCTTGATCGCTTGCTGACGACCTTTTTTTTTGTAAGTGATGCCGACCGCTGCCCGTTGCTCATCGCTGAAGAGAGCAAGGTTGATCGCACCTGGCCAATGTCCCTTATTGAATTCAGCTGGGCTGCGAACGTCAACAACAGGACCATTGGCCTGACGGAATCTTTCGATCGAGTAAGGAGTATGGGTACCCATTCCTGACATAGTGGGCCAGCGGCGAGCCAGAAGAGCCGGTTTCGATCCATGATCTCCGGTCCCCCCCCCTCCACCAACCAGAGCGTTGAAGAACTACTGGAACGATTCACCAGTGGTTCAAAGCGTCAACGGCTCAGCTTGGTGCCAACGATTGAAGAACGGGCAGAAGAGCTGGCTGCATTAGCTCAAGCAGCTCTTGCCTCTTTTGACCCAGACGGAGACGACTGGGCTGCAGGATGGATTCTGCAAGTTTTTCAGCGTCATCAGCCGCAGGTTTTACCCAGCCTGTTGAGCAGTGAGTCGAGTGGCTGGTTCTCGACCCCATCAGCAGTGGGGATCGACTATGAGCCTTTGCAACGTGACCTACTAGCCGAAAACTTTGAGGAGGCTGATCGCTTCACCAGTGCAACGCTGCGCAAGCTCGCAGGACCTGGAGCCGAGCAGCGCGGTTATGTGTACTTCAGTGAGGTGCATGCGATCAATGGCCTCGACCTGGTCACAATCGATCGTCTCTGGACTGCCTATTCACAAGGAAGGTTTGGGTTTACGACCCAAGCGCGCTTGCTGAACGCTCTCGATGGCAGGTATCACAGCCTTTGGGCTCGTATTGGATGGAAACAGGATGGAACATGGACACGTTATCCAGGCTCCTTTACCTGGTCTCTCTCTGCCCCTGAGGGGCATATGCCTTTAATTAATCAGTTACGGGGTGTGCGCTTAATGGATGCGGTGCTGCATCATCCATCACTTGCAGCCCGCCGTTAGAGCAGATTTCAGCTTGAGGCACCGGCCTAGAGCACGCGAACGGTTATGGTCAAAACAGGTCTGAATGGTCCTGATGCCTTCCTGGTCACGGGCAGCTTCTAGGCTTTTATTCAGCGTTAGCCCCCAGGGGGTGGCCCCGCTGTTTCGTTGGGCTGATTTCATTCTTCCTTCAACCTTGCAGCTCACTCCTTTGCTGGAGATCCTGCTTGAACCTGTTGCCTGTCAGGACACCAGCTATCGCCTACAGCTGGGATTGCAGGAGGCCTTGGTGAACGCAGTGCAACATGGTAATTGCGGAGATCCAGGCAAATCCCTGCGAGTTCGTCGAATCTTTACGCCTAACTGGATGATTTGGCAGATCCAGGATGAAGGGATCGGTGTACCACTCAAAGCTCGAGTTGGTTGCCTTCCAGCTCAACTCGAGGCCAATAGTGGACGTGGAATGTTTCTGATTTATCAGTGTTTTGATGATGTGCGCTGGAGCCAGCGCGGCAATCGCTTACAACTAGCCTGTCGACGTCCCAAAAGCAGTTGAGACTGCTGACAGCGTAAAAACTTGAATACTATTAATCATAAGAGCTAATGATTAGAAGCGAAGCGAGGTGCATTTTGAGGTGCATTTGCCTTTTAATTTAACAAGAAAGCGGATCAATTCATTGTTTCAATTGACAGTGAAAGTAGTGTCGACATGATTCTCGCTTTTTAATCAGTATTTCAGCGCTTGAACAGCTTCATTCATCGATAGACCACTGCTACTTGAAGCAGGCCTTGCTTTTGTTAGGCTTAATCGGCAAAAAGTAAAGCAATTATCTCTTCTATGATCATTTCCATAGAGTCGTATGAATGCAAAAAGAGCCTAAGCAAAATTTTTATCATTCAGCATGAAATATGGCCTTCATGATTCAATCTGTCAAAGTTCATCAAAATGTTCCCCTCCATAACATGAGCAAATTGATCAAAGCTTGTTTCATCTTGTTTTCTTCTTTTTAAAAGAGATAAAGGCATCATGCCTGCTGTTTTATCAAGGTGCTCACCTCTCGCTGATGCATTCGTTTTGTTGATGTTGAGATCTCACTGATCGGACCACCTTCGTGACTTGATCAGCATTGACGGTTTTGATTACACCAGTATCAATGCAAGCGACCTGAAATAGAGACGGGTCAGGACCTCTAGCTCCAGAGACAATATGAATCACTTCTCCCATCCACCAACTCTCAGGCGCATGCCGTTGATTGTCTTGAACAATCACCACATCTCCACAGGTAACTGCAAGGAAGATTGATTCCTCTGGCAAAAAGCCTGGTCCTACTTCTGCGGCCCTCGCTAGCGACGCCAACCTGCTCCATGCTGATGCATCTGTTCTAGCGATGGCTATCGCGCTTTGCCTGGTTGAGTGATTGCGGGTTGCTTCGATTGCCGCAGGCCCAGCCATCGGCCTGAATGGGAATTGCTGATGAAAGTTTGAGGGTGAAGCCGAACCATTGCTGCAAAGGCCATTCCTGTTGCAAGAACCGTCTTAATCCCTGCCGCAACCAGGAGCTTTCAGTTCGCGCCTTAGCCAACGCAGGCTTTGATCGGTAAGGGCCTCAACATCAGAGCGTTCTCCACCTTGAAGCAGCTGGACTAAGGCTCCAGCAAGAAGCTCTGCAGCTCTGCGGTCGGCATCTCCTTTTTGTTGATGCCAGTTGTGATCATTGAGGCTTAATTGAGCATGAAGATCCATGGCCTGGCGTTGCACCTCAATTGGCCACTCAGCTTGTTTGATTCCCATCTTTATCAGCGGTTCACTTGGTCTATTTTGCTTGTGATAGTAAAAGCCGTCTGAATGGTGACACGGCCACGTCAGGTTCAACTCCGTTGGCTGCATGGGCTGTCAAGGTTGGTGCTTTTGGGGCAGCGCCAGGACAGACTGAAACGATCTTCCAAGATGCTGGCAGCAAGACGGAGCAAACAGAGGAGTCAGCTCGCGCGTCAGATACTGGAAATACCTTCAGAGCAATGGTTGCGGCCTAAGTGGTCTGGCGAGTGGATTTGGCGGGCCTTGCGTTGGGGTGGACCTGGAGTTGCCCTTGGCTGGTGGCTCAGCCAGAGCGGGTAATTGCGTTTAAATTCAGATCAAACGGCTGTTAGTAGATCCTGCTCGACTACTACAAGTGACTTAGAGATATCTGGAATGGCATGCTCCAGAGGAGGCAGTGGCATCTCGCTAGGGTTTGACGTCTGTTGACCGCGCATCCAAGCATTACGAAGAGATTGCCGTCGTTGATCTTCTGCAAGGACCAGTCGGTCTGCAGCGGCTGATGGGCTTTCACCGTGAAGTAATGCCGTTCGCAGGCAAATTCCAAACCCTTGAGCCTCGACTTGCACTTTGCCTTCCATTAAGACAATTTGGAAGGTCCAGCCCTGTAACCATCGCAGTTGAAAGGGATTACTCACGTTGTCCCTTCAGGAAAAAATACACCGGATTTTGCATCTAACAAGAGCACCCTATTTGTGAGACTCGATTGAACTACCGAGTGTCAGGAAACCCGCTTAAGCGTTGTTTTGGAGCGGTTTGAAAGCAGTCCAAACTCGTGTCATGAAGTGAGACTCGGCAGCAATGCCCTCAAAACCGCTTGCTTGGAAACGTGCCTCAATGTTGTCGGAGATGTAATCGCGGTAGTACGGCTCATGAAATATCCGCCGGAAGTTCTCCATGGCAGGGATGAACTTGGGCGAGTCTTCCATTTGTACAGAATCTGCTAGGACCAAAACTCCGCCTGGTTCGAGCACGCGCCAGCATTCGTCAAGAACATTTTGCCGGGCCGAGCTCGGTAATTCGTGAAACAGGAAAACGCACGTGATGCCTTGCACACTTTGATCAGCAAACGGCAGCTGTTCAGCATTACCGCGCACCAGTTGCGCGAGTTCTCCATTGCGGCTGTTGAGCGAGCGGCTGGCCTGACGTAAATAAGCTGCTGATAGATCCAACCCCAGCAGTTCAACTTTGGGTAGGGCGCTGCGAATCTGTTGCAGGGTTCGACCGGTTCCGGTTGCGACATCCAACACCCGAAGACTGGCGGAGCTGCGGCTTTGGAAGCGTTTCAGCCCGCGCTTGAGAGGCGCTAAAACCCTGCGCCGCATGGAGTCTGCAGTGCCATTAAAGAGAATCTCTACCTGCAGGTCATAAAGTTCTGCAGAGTGGTCGCTTAGATAGCCATCGGTTTGGTGATGAAAGTTTTGCAGGTAGTAATCGGGATAGATCTCTGAATCGACATCGTTTGGCAGATCATGAATATTGCGTGCCTTGCGCCGCTGCCATGTCGAGGGAAGATCTAACCAGACCAAGGGGTAACGGCTCGCCCATTCCAACCACGGAGCTTCAAAGAGCTGCGTTTTTGGATAAATGCCTTGTTCAGCTTCATGCCAGTCAAGTTGCTCGAGAGCTGACATTGAGCTGCGCAGCTCCATCAGCAATTCTCGCGGAATCGGTTCAATGCTTGGCATCGCATCAGGTGCCAGCAATTCCATCAGCTTGGTGCTCAATTCCTTGTGGGCCAGGCCCGCAAGAGTCTTGCTCTGCTGCAGGGTTTGATAAGCGAACTTGGTGAGGCTTGGCTGCGCCATGAACCTGATTTGGGTGTGCTCTATGTCAGCGGATCAGCCTTGCAATTGCTGAGATCTCAGATTATAAGCCTTGCCTATTCAATTAAGGATCTATGACAATGCATATGAAATGCTTCGCGAAGCTTTCGCTTGTGATTGCTTTAAGCCTAATTTCTTGTTGATTAATCCAACAGATCAGGATCCAGTTACGAAGAATGACTAATGGCTAAAGGCCTAATCGTAAGGATGTTTCGTATTAATCATTGGAAGCATCTATTGATTTTTTTTGCTAATCAATTGGCCTTTGTGATTGATGCTATTAGAAAGAAGATTGGCGATCTAAACGCATCTTAAAGGCACAGGTCTTGATATTAAAGAATAATGCAAGTCAAAGGCTATATCAATAATGTCTGTGATGCATTGCAGTGAATAGCTTTGTAAGCTTATATAGAGCATTCGGTTGATATTAGAAGGAATGAAGTGATGAGCCAAATCGCGAAAGGTTCTTTGGCTAGATCAGTTTAAATTGCTACTCGTCCACAATTTTATAGCCAGGGACGCTCATCTGCAGTTTGATTATTGAGCACTCCATCAGCCTGCTGAAGGTCTTTACTTTCTAAAGCCTGAGCTTGTTTTTTGAGGTTGTCCACTGTGATAGAGAATCCAGCTTCTTTGGCAAGCACCACAAACCAATGAGTGTCAACACGTTGTGCTTCAAGCTTCTGCTGAAGCACCGGATCTGATGCAACTTTGGAAAGCAACGCTTTAAGATCCTCCTCTGGCATGCTGATCAATGAATGAAGAAGAAATGATTTTACTATAAATGGGAAATACTCTCGAAGAGAATCATATAAGTTGTTCATGTTTACAGAGAATTTTGCTATTGATATCTTGCTTGGCTGGCCGATGTGCTTAGAAATAGTGCAAACCTGCTTTGCTTAGCTTCCTGCGAAGCTCTTTCATTGAGCTTCTGTGGAGTTCATACCTTTTTCAATGTTGAAGACTGTCCTGAAATAGGTCTCCTTGAATGAAAGAACACCATTGGGGCTGATTTCCTATTCTGGTGGTTGTATGAGAAACGTTTGCAGTTAGGCGCTTGTGGATCTTGTGGCTAACCATTCTCGCGCATTGAGAAATTGGCTGAGGTGATGCATCCGACCAATCTTCAGCTTTGAAGGTGGCATATGGAGACGAAACAGGCGCCATGAATTAAAAGCGGTACACATGTACTAGCGTGCCAGTGTCGCCTTGTCAACTCCAGTCATCACTTTGCTTTCAAGCCAGATCTGAATGGCTACACAAGCCCGTCAGTGCAGACGCCCCCCTTGCTGATTTCATGAGAGAGGCCATCTCTTGCAGAGGGGCATCCCACGGGCCCCATGGATCAAGCTGGCAAGTCAGATCGGCAGTTGACTGGCTAATACCTTTGGGGATCAAAACCTACTTGAGCTGCTAAGCCGAAATAGAAATCATCGAAGGGAACCTTTTAGCTGCCTTGCGCAACGATGAATGCAGCGGCATAGGCTGAAAATGCCATTGCTATCTATGCCTTCTTCCTGCTCAACTTAATAATCTCAACCCGAACTAATCACCGTGACTTCAGATAACATTAGTTTCTCTTCATTGAGGATCGGTAAAGTGCACTCTGCAGCGATAACGAGTGTTGCCAAGCCCGGCTTCGATTGTGGTGCACTTCTCCCCACTGATCGTTGCATCTGCATGTATTTGCAGCCAGTTTCGCTCGATGGCGTTGTTCCGACTCCAATTGATTCAGCGGTAATACTGCCGGCCCAACTCAATTGGACAACGAGCATAATGATTGAAAAACAGTTGCCAACAGTGGAGCCTTCATAGTGAGATGAAAGGTTGCAAAATCAGTCTTTTGATTGAGGACATTATTCCTTTTCTTGACTCGCCAACACGAATTCTAAGTAGTATCAATAACCTCGCGAAGAGATCATCCAAGCCTTAATCTTTGCATCACTCAATTGGCCCTTTAATGTTGCCGCCGGCATCTGAACGCCGCCGCGAGACCCCATATCGGCGCCAAAGCGAAGGACTGCAAAACAGCACAATCACAGCAAGGCAGTGATGGCGAACAGCAAAAATCAACTGTGTAAAGGTGAAATGCTCCCAGAGCAAGAGAAACTCTGTTCGTAAATCCCAGAGAGACAGACCCAAAAGAAGAACGGGCAACCAACGATCGCCAGATAAGCCACGGGAGCGGGCCCTTTCAGCCATCTGAAATCACATCTCCTCCCTCAATCGGAGGCTGGGAGGAAGACAACGGCGGTTGTGGAGCAGCAGCAGGGGCTGATAAAGGCCCTGCCGGAGGACCACTGCCTTGCCAGAGGCTCAACAATGAAGGGGCTAGAGCAATACTCGACCAGCTACCAACCACCACTCCAAGAGCAAGTGCAACCGCAAACCAGTAGAGCGTTGCACCGCCAAAGAGGATCAGAGCGAGCAGAGGCAGCAGGGTCGTACCGCTGGTGTAGAGGGTCCTTGTGAGGGTCGCGGATACGGCACGATCAACCTGTTCCGTCAGTGGCAGTGAGTTGTCTTCACGACTGCGCTCACGAATCCGGTCAAAGACCACCACAGTGTCATTGACCGAGTAGCCGGCAATGGTGAGCAGCGCTACCGCGAAGAGGCTATCCACCTCAAGCGTTATCAACAGGCCCAGCCAAGCGAATATCCCACAAACAATGATCACGTCATGGGCAAGGGCCACAAGGGCCAGAAGGGCATATCGACGGTCGTAACGGAGGCTGATGTAGATAGCGATTCCCGTGAACGCCACCAAAAGAGAAATCAAGCTGCTGCGCAGCAATTGGCCTCCCAGACTTGGGCCAATGGTGTCGACCGATTGACCACCACTCTGAAACGGACCCGCTACAGGATCCATTGCCTTGATGACAGCTTGCCCCTGAGCAGCAGAGAGGAAGGGCAACCTCAAGACTAGAGACTGACCCCCATCAAGAAGCTGAACCCTGGCTCGTGAGAGGTTTGGAGCAACCTTGTCTTTGTCAGCGGGTAACTCAAGAGCCCCCAAAAGCTCTTCAACACTTGTGGTTTTCAGCGACTGACAGCTCTTGCTACAGCTCCGCTCCAGCTGGATTTGAGTTCCACCAGTGAAGTCAAGTCCTGGACGAAGGGGAGCACCAATCGAAGGGTTCAGCCAACAGAGGATCAATCCCACCAAACTCAAAACCACAAACAGGCCTGAGATTCCCCAAACTCGTCGTCGTTGACGACAAAGTTCAAATCTCAGTGGGCGTTGACGAGTTCCTGAAGATGATGAAACAGCCATGGATCAGGCGAGAGAAGAAGGCAACTGTTTGGCAGGCAAAAAGTTGGTAGGTCGCCTCAAAGCCTGATAGCCCATCAAAAAACGCAGCAGAGTGCGAGTGCAGCTCAATGCCGTAAACAAACTGAGCACAACACCGATGCCGAGGGTGGCGGCAAAACCTTTAACCAAACCCGTACCCAGAAAAAAGAGCGCTGCGCAACTAATCAGAGTGGTGAGATGGCCGTCAACGATCGACGACAAAGCCTGGGAAAATCCAGTCTCGATCGAGCGAATCAAGGTGTTTCCACGCCGCAATTCATCTTTGACACGCTCAAAGATCAGCACATTGGCATCCACTGCCATGCCAATACTGAGGATGAAACCCGCAATCCCAGGCAGGGTAAGGATGACAGGAATCAGAGCATACATAGCGAGATTGAACAGGGCATAAAGACTCAATGCCAACACCGCCACCAAGCCCGCAAGGCGATAAGCAACCACCATGAAAACAGCCACCAAGGCGAGACCAGAGAGCGCTGCGATCAAGCTGCGGCGAATGTTTTCAGCACCAAGGGTGGGACCAATGGTTCGAACCTCGAGAATTTCTACTGGTAATGGCAACGAACCACCTCGTAACTGAACTTCCAGGTCGCGGGCATCTTCAGCATTGAAATTACCGCTGATCGTGGCCGCACCACCAGTAATGCCAGCGGCTCTGAACTGTTCCCCGACGCTGGCTTCACTGATCGACCTTCCATCAAGAACGATGCCAAGTAGACGACCTGTGCCAGCAATTGATTGTGTTAGCTCGGCGAATTGATCTCCGCCTTCTCGGTTGAAGCTAAGTGTCACCTCCCAGCTGTCAGGAACGTTCTGCTGTTGCTGACGCCCAGCTGTGACCAGATCCTTCCCGGTTAATGACGTGGGCTCGAAGAGTTCAGCGATCTTGATGCTGACTTTCTCATTCAACTGTTCCAGCTGCTCGACCTCACTGCCAACACTGCCTTGCAAACCAAAGGCCTGCTGCGCTTCAACAAGTTGCTGTTTGTCGAGTTCATCATCAGAGGGAGACTCTCCGGATATCGCACGCTCCTGCTTGGACTTGAGAATGCTCTCTACCTGTCGTTTTAGGCGCTGAAGGCCGCGAACCTCCTGTTCTGTGCCAGGTTTTTGAGCTCGAAACTCAAGTAAGGCCGTCTCGCCAAGCACCTTGGCAGCCCTGGTGGGATCCTGTTCTCCTGGAAGCTGCAACACCAGTTGATTGTCACCAATGGTCTGCAGGGTGGATTCGGCAACACCCAAGCCATTGACGCGACGATCCAAAACAGCTTTGACCGCCTCTAGCTGCTCCGATTTCACGCGAGTGATCTCACCAGCGGGCTGCACTTCAAGAGTGAGCTGACTGCCACCACGAAGATCAAGGCCCAACTCAAGCGGAAAGCTTGCAGTGACAGAACCTGCCGCAATGGCAAGAGCAAGAATGAGCGCAAACCAGCCTTGTTGACGTGCCATCAATCAAAGCCCCTTAAGAACAATCTGCTTAGCCGCTTCAACAATCTGATGAGGCTGAATGATCGTGAAATTCTCCAATTTGCCGTTATATGGAGTGGGAATGTCCTGACTGGAGAGGCGAATTGGGCGAGCATCGAGTTCGTCAAAACACTGCTCAGTAATCAGCGCAATCAACTCAGCACCAATCCCACCAGTTTTCATACACTCTTCAACCACAATCACCCGATGGGTTTTACGGATGGAGCGAACAATGGTCTCCATATCGAAGGGCTTGAGACTAATCAAATCGATCAATTCCACATCGATGCCGTCTGCCTCCAACTGTTCAACAGCCTTGAGACAGTGATGACGCATACGGGAATAGGTGAGGATCGTGACGTCTTTACCCTCACGAACCAGATCTGCTTGATCTAGGGCACAGACATAATCACCGTCTGGGAGCTCCTCAATCAGGTTGTAGAGCAGCACATGCTCGAAAAAGAGAACTGGATTGTTGTCTCGGATCGCGGCTTTCATCAAGCCCTTGGCATTGGTTGGCGTGCTGCAAGCAACGATTTTGATCCCAGGCACAGCGTGAAAATAGGCCTCAAGTCGCTGACTATGTTCAGCACCGAGTTGGCGCCCCACACCACCAGGCCCACGCACCACGGTGGGAATTGTGAAATTTCCGCCACTGGTGTAACGAAGCATTCCCATGTTGTTGGAGATCTGGTTGAAAGCAAGCAGCAGAAAACCCATGTTCATGCCCTCCACAATCGGGCGTAGGCCAGTCATGGCGGCGCCAACGGCCATACCCGTAAAACTGTTCTCGGCAATCGGTGTATCCAACACCCGCAACTCGCCATATTTCTCGTAGAGATCTTTGGTGACCTTGTAGGAGCCGCCGTATTGGCCGACGTCCTCTCCCATCACACAAACATGCGAATCTCTGGCCATCTCTTCATCGATGGCATCTCGAAGAGCATTAAAGAGAAGCGTCCCTGACACGTTTTCGTTGCAATCCCGGCCATGCCGGTGGAAGAGGCCAAGCTATCTCAGCCTGAGCAGCATTAGCCTCCTGCGGCAAATGCTGAAAGCAGCAAAACGGACAGCAACAGACCAGGAGAGAGCAACAGCACCAACTGACCAAGATCGTGAGGCGTCATCTGTAGAAGTCCTGAATCGGCAATCAGGCTGTCAACCCACAAAAGCTAGGCAGCATCTGGCTCCTTGCCAGCAAACAAACTGCGAATAAACACAAGGGTTAGTCCAAAACCAATGAAGGCAAAGCTGAATGTGGCTAGAAAACACATGCCGATGATCAGGGTTTTAAACCCCGAAGCAATGCTTTGGGCAATCGCAGAGCTGTAATTAGGCGAATGAAGAGCGAAATAAGTCACTGTCTTCTGGCTCAAAATCAGGCAAAGCCAGGCAAAAAGTCCACTGGTGATCGCCCCAGAAAGAAAACTGAGCGGGCCCTTACGTGGTGTCGCAGGCGTCTCTGCCAAGGTGTTGGATGACTCTGCATCTGCCTTCTCGAAAGAGCTGTTTTTGGAATCGCTCATGCTTCCAGTTTGATGCCTTCACAGCGGAACGCGCAGCACCAACTGCTTAAACCAGCTGCGGCGAAGGCAGGCTGTTGGAGCTGAAGTGCAGCCTGAGCTGAAGCAACGTCAGCAAAAAGGGCAAAACAGCTTGGACCAGATCCACTCATCGATACTGCAAGAGAACCAGGCAAATCAGTGAGCAACTTCAATGTGGTTTGCACAGCCGAAACTTCGGGTGCAACAACCTCCTGAAGGTCGTTGCGCAGAGGTGGCGGATCATCAGCCCGTAAAGGATTCAGCCAAGAAGATTCTCTGAGCTGCTGACGACGTTGCTCAAAATCAGATTCCTTTGAAAGATAACGACTACTGAAAAGTTCCTTACAGCGTCCATAAGCCCAGGGGGTTGAAACGCTCACTGATGGATCCTTCACCAACACCACGGCCATTGATGCTTTCATCGCTTGTAGCGATTCCAACCTTTCCCCACGGCCGAAACACAATTGGCTTCCACCTGCCAGGCAAAAGGGCATGTCGGAGCCAAGCTCAGCCGCAAAACCTTCAAGTTGACCCTGAGAAAAATTGAGATTCCAGAGACCGTTTAACCCCACCAGTGTTGCTGCACCATCACTTGAGCCGCCCGCAAGACCAGCTCCAATTGGGATGCGTTTTTGCAATTCAATCGCGGCACCAAGGTCAGAGAACCCTGAGCGCTCGCGTAATAAATGCGCAGCTCGCACGATCAAATTGTCGCCAGCAGTGCTGAGGCTGGAATCATCGCAGCGAAGGCTGATGCTGCCATCAGCCGTATTGCGGAAATGAAGTTGATCAGCGAGTTCGATGCTCTGCATCACCATCGCTAGCTCATGAAAACCATCAGACCTCAGGCCAAGCACCTCAAGATGGAGATTGATCTTGGCTGGCGCCGAGACGCTAACCAGATGCTCTGAAGCAGCTGAAGGGTTAGATATGCTCATGGCTCAGGGTCTACTAGATCCGCCCGATTCAAACCCCTCGCCAATTCCACCCAAGTGGCAGGGGACAGTTCTTGGGGGCGTTGCTGAAGGCTGATGCCAAGATCATCAGCAAGAGCATTCAGTTCAGCAGCAGGAAGAACCTTGGCAAGAGTGTTGCGCAGCATCTTGCGCCTGGCCAAAAAAGCCTGACGCAGCAAAGACTCAACACGTTTGGCGAGCAGTGGCTCAAGGCGCTGTTCAGGAGCAAGAGGTTCAATCAAGATGACCTCAGAATGAACTTTCGGCGGCGGTTTAAAAGAGCGCGGCGGCACTGGGCAAACAGTTGTGCAACGAGCGAGCAACTGCAGGCGCACGCTTAGAGCACTAAAACAGCTCTGCCCGGGCAAGGCACGAATCCGTTGAGCGACTTCCTTTTGCAAAAGAAGCACAAGGCGTTGATAGGGATGATCAACAGGTCGATCCAAGCGACCGAGAAGACGCTCAAGCAGAGGACCGGTGATGTTATAGGGAATATTGGCCACCACTTTGGTCGCAGCACGGCCATCAGCAAGAGTCAATGGAACAGACAACACATCACCTTCTTGCAAGCTGAAGCGGGCTTGATCCGCAAAACGCTGCTTCAACCCAGAGACCAGATCGCGATCAAGTTCAACAGCATGAACAGCAGAGGCAGAAGAGGCCAGCAACCTTTCAGTGAGTGCTCCACGACCAGGACCTACCTCCAGCAGACGATCATCTGGTTGAACATCAGCTGCATCGAGAATCTGAGTCAACACAGCGGCATCGATTAGCCAGTGTTGAGCAAAGCGCTTGCGAGCGTGATGTCCGGAAAAGGCCATCCCTCAACTTTGCACCAATCTGTATAGAGGGCGACGCAATTGATTGAAGATCAAAAAAAGCTGCAGACAAAACTCGGAGTCAAACTCGCTGTTCCAATCAAAAGCGGCGATAGATCCCTGATTGTTCCAAGTCTGCGCACTGCATGGATTCTTGATTGGCATCAAAACAACTCAGCTCAAACAATTGGCTTCATCTATAGACCGACAACACCCTTTCCTGCTCATCCCACCAAGACAATCAAAATGGAGTGCTTTTGGAATTCGGGCTCGATTACACCACTAACAACATTGGCTCCACATGATTCAAGGTCTATGCACGGGGTGGCGTTGAAATCTGGGATTCATCCAACCGAAACATCGATTGGAGAGCTTCTGCTGGTTTTACCGTCCAATTCTGATTCAAGCTAAAAAAATCAACACAACCCTGTTGATCCATTGAGTTGCTTTTATTAGCAGCATCAATGTCAAGGTCGTCAATTTGAATCCAATCGAGTGTGTTTCGATATTGACGGTCAAATCTAATAACGACTTCAAGGAAATCTGTATTTTTATTGGTTTTTTGCAATCTATGCAGGCACAATGAAAAAGAGAGATTATTAAAGTTCTATCATCATCAACCCGATACACAGAGTGTAAAAATCATGAAACTTTGCTTGTCCCTTTTGATTCGATCTCAGCCGAACATAATCATATGTATTCACTGATATAAAATCAAACAATTCCATAAGCCAGCATTGCATCAGCAACTTTCGTAAATCCTGCAATATTGGCTCCTGTAATGTAATCAGTGTAGTCTTCGTATTTATGACTATGCTGAACACATTTGGAGTGAATTTCCAACATAATTGACTTTAAGCGTTGATCGACCTCTTCACGACTCCAAGATAGACGCAATGCATTCTGACTCTGCTCAAGGCCAGAGACTGCGACACCCCCAGCATTTGCAGCCTTGGCAGGAGCAAGTATTACTTTTGCATGACGAAATTCATGAATGCCGTCAAGATTGGTTGGCATGTTCGCACCTTCAACAACTGCTTTGACACCATTGTTGATCAGTTCCTGTGAATCTGCACGGTTAATCTCATTTTGAGTAGCACAAGGGAAGGCAATATCACAGGGAACATTCCATGGACGCTTTCCTGCGTAAAAATCTACGCCTTTGTAGTGATTAGCAAATTCATGGATTCGCCCACGGCGAACAGTCTTTAGCTCTTTGATAAACGCAAGCATCTCGAGATTAATGCCGTTTGGGACGTGTACAAAACCATCTGAGTCAGAAAGAGTAACAACTTTGGCTCCTAGTTCAATGGCCTTTTCAACTGCGTAGAGGGCTACGTTTCCAGAACCGGAGATGGAACATATTTTGTCAACGAGAGAGTCCTCTATATGATTGAGCATATTTTCACAGAAATAAGCACATCCGTAACCCGTCGCTTCAGTACGAACAAGACTTCCACCGAATGACAGCCCCTTGCCAGTCAAGATTCCACTAAACCGATTTTCAAGGCGCTTGTACTGACCGAACATATAACTAATTTCACGAGAACCGACTCCGATATCACCTGCAGGTACATCTGTGTCTTCACCAATATGTCTATGAAGTTCAATCATCAGAGATTGACAAAATCGCATTATCTCCCGGTCACTTTTACCTTTAGGATTAAAGTTAGATCCACCCTTCCCTCCACCCATCGGCAGACCAGTAAGACTGTTTTTAAAGGTCTGTTCAAAACCTAAAAATTTCAGGACACTCAAGGTGACATTGGGATGGAAACGTATTCCACCTTTATAAGGGCCAATGGAATTATTAAACTGTACACGCCATGCTCGATTTGTGCGGATATTGCCTGAATCATCTTCCCAGCAGACTCTGAAGATAACGACGCGGTCAGGTTCCGTCATCCGCTCCAGAATCTGTGCATCTTTGTAAACACGGTTGGAAAGAATAAAAGGTATTAGAGTTTCAACAACTTCATGGACGGCTTGATGAAACTCAGGCTCTCCAGGATTTCTCTTCATCAGACCTTTCATGAAATGATCTATCTCATGGCTAGTAGCATCAGACATCAGCTGTCCTTTCTCAAGAAGTCATTTAGTATGATTTCATGGCAAGCGCCTAAAGTGACTTTAATACAGAATATTATCCAGATCAGCTTAAAAGTATGACCAATGCATTCTCAGGAATCATGAAAAACTTGGCAATAAACAGACAACAGCCTGATCCAGTTTTATGATGCATTTTATCCGCATAGCAAACAGTTGAGGAATTTAAGGAACTGTCAGCAATCTGTCTTCAAGAGATGAAGAATACAGTTGCTTTAATCAGCAGCATCAATGTCAAGGTCGTCAATTCGAATCCAATCGAGTGTGTTTTGACTCGGCGGTAAGGGCACCAAAGCCATCACCAACTCCAAGCTGTGTTCAGCGAAGTAAGGATGAGTTGCCAGCCAACATCCAATCGCACGCATCAATCGCAGCTGCTTTCCTTTGTTAAAGGCACACAATCCCCAATGATCTAATCCACGAGAACGACGAGACTTCACTTCCACAACCAGCACCCGTTGCTGCTTCTCAACTACAAGATCTAACTCGCCATAGCGACATGACCAACGTTGGCTCACCAACTGCCATCCGCGTTTTTGTAGGAGGCGTAACACCCGCTCTTCGCCCCAACACCCCATCCCGGTTGAATCCATCATTTGCTGCTGCATTCACATGAGAATTCCACCCATGCATCGATGCTGTACCAATACACAAAGCAGCACGTATGAATTCAACGCGAAAAGTTCAAGAGAATGATGCCCCAATTATTGCTTATTAAAGTGATCGGTAGATTCATTGCTTTAAAGCTAAACTCAATATGACAGGCAAGACCAGTGATTTTTCATTGCTGACAAGGTTTATATTGTGCTGCATTTAAAATCTATTCAATACACTTTATGATTCGCCGGGTGATTGCCTTGTTTGATAGAATTGCATCTTTGAGACTATTTGAAAAAAATATTTTTCAGTGAATTGATTGAACGATATGTTTTTGAAGAGTTATCTCCACTTGGGGATTTCTAAATTGAAGAGATTGAGGGATTTTGCTGGCAACAGTGCAGAGTAAAGTCCTAATGCAACGCAGCATGAATGAACCTCAATGCTAAATTTGTAAATAAGATAAGTTGAATAATGGTATTCTTATGCTTGTTGTTATTACAGCTTTGGCTAATAAGGAAATGGTTTGCAGATGACCCTATTGATCATGCTCAAGTGATTGAGCTAAGAAGCCTTAAGCACATGAACTGGGATGCTTCTTATGGCAGTAGAATGATAAAATAGATAGAGAGAAATTCGATGGGACAGACAAATCAAATCCAGGGATCTCGATTTCGATATGTACTTCTCATCTTAATTGCTCTAATCTGGGGATCTCAGTTCTTACTTAATGATCTTGCTCTAGAAGTCTTTACTCCTCAAGCAGTTTCATGGCTTAGAGCGACGATTGGCTTCTTAACACTGAGTGGATTCTTGTTGATCTTGCCTGAAGCTCATGATAATCCGGTTTCAAAGATAAGTTATTGGCGTCAAATCATTATGATTGGCTTCTTTGAAGCAACTCTTCCTTTCTTCCTTGTTGCCTGGGGTCAGCAACATGTCAACAGTGCTATTGCCGCGATCCTGATGTCACTCGTAGCAATCTTTACTCTTATTTTAGTTGTTCTTTTTGTTCGCAGTGAGCCAGTTACGAGAGGAAAGTTTATTGGTATTGCCCTTGGTTTTGCAGGTGTTGTTGTGTTGTTATGGCCTCAGGTTAGCCAGTCTCAACAAGGCAACAGCCTACTTGGAAGTGCAGCAATTTTAACCGCTGCGCTGAGCTTTTCCATTAGTCTTGTATTGATTAGAACCCTGCCAGAGATGGGTACTCCGATAAAAATAGCAAGAGATATACTTCTTTGTGGTGCCATCGAGTTAGGAGCTTTACTGCTTTTGCTTGGCCAACCTTTAACACATCACCCTATAGAGAGTAATGTGGTACTAGCAATGGTTGCTCAGGGTGCTTTTGCTGGAGGTCTGGTTTATGTGTTGTATGTTCGTCTTGTTGGTCTTGCTGGAGCTACATTTGCCGGCTTCGTTAACTATCTAGTTCCTTTAGTAGGAGTTTTTCTAGGTGTTGTTTTCCTGCAGAATAAGCTTTCAGCAAGTGCCTATGCTTCTCTGTTGATTCTAGCGCTTGCAGTCTTTGCGAGTGAGTGGAAGCCAACTCGTAAATTAGTAGGTAGGCAATAATCTCAATAGTAAATCCTTAAACAGTCTTTTATTTTCTTGTATTGGCTATAGGATTTATTTTATTCGATTAACCTGATAAATTATCTACTTGGATGATTCATGGGTAAATGTTGATAGCACTCGTAGAAGCTTTTATGGGGATGCGGATGCGTAGCTCAGCAAACTTCTTTCTCAAGAGCCATCATTCCTCTACCTATGGACCTATGGTTTAACTATTTAACCCCTAACCCAATGTTCGCCCGACTACTTGGCTTTTCTGCTGCTGCCCTTCTACTTCTATTGCCATTGCAACCCAGTTGGGCAATCATGAATCATTCCCAACAGGTGTTGGTCAATGCAGATTTCTCGAACCAAGATCTGCGAGGTGACACATTTAATCTTGCCAACCTGCGAGAGGCCAATCTATCTGGGAGTGATCTAGAAGGATCCACCCTTTTTGGAGCCAAGCTTCACGATGCCAACCTCAGCAACACCAACTTGCGAGACTCCACCCTTGATTCCGCCATATTTGATGGAACTGATCTCACCAATGCAGTGCTTGAGGACGCCTTCGCCTTCAACACCCGCTTCAAAAACGTGACCATTACAGGTGCCGACTTCACCAATGTGCCCCTGCGAGGCGATGCTCTCACAACGCTTTGTGAGGTGGCGGAGGGAACCAACCCGATCACAGGTCGCAATACGGCAGACACCCTGGGCTGCAGCTAAATACTCCACGCCAACCACTCCGATGAGTTTTGATCCCCGCAGTCTTGAACGTCTACGTGAACTGGGTCGCCAGTTACCCCGGCCCTTGCCAACACCAGTTGCTTCAAGTACAGCAGAGCCTCGAGCAAGCAAACGTCGTCATCGCATCGAAACCGAAGACGATCCCCAGGCCCTCTTCCAGGAATTGATGCAGGTGAGCCCTGATGGCACAGTTCCTCCTCACTTGATGGCCCGCCTTAAGGCCGCCGAAGCCAAACGACAGACTCAGGAGTCGGCTGAAGGAGTCCGCCAACAACAAGGCGAAATGAACCCCTTCGACAGATCCTCCTCCGCCAGAAAAGGTAAAACGACCGTTGCCAAGACACCCCCGCTGACGCCTGGCAGCACAGAGGAGAGTCTTTATGTTGCTTTCGGGCAGCTGCTTCTCGAAGACGAAGACGAAGACGAGATTTGATCGTCTTAGAACTCAATCCGGCTTGATCAAGTCCCGTGAAGAAAGTGCTTAGCCTGCATATCTTTTCTTAAGACAATGATCGATGCAAAGGGCATCTTCAAAGAGGGCTTAGGTAAAAGTCTCATTAACGAGAGAAGGCAACATTCAACGATAGAACCCTTCATCTGAAGGGTTGATCTAGAGCAGAAAAGGGTTTAGATCTAAATTGTTAACTCCAGAACCTTTGCTTTGAGATTTTCTTTTACCTCTTTTCATTTGAACCCTAACCGATGAAGTCAAAGACTGGTTTGATTGTTTTCGTTTCCACTGGATTGTTTCGTGTCTTTCTTGCTGCAGTTTTAGCGGTAACAGTAATTCCATCAATGCGGATGTCCCTAGCAACCCCCGTAAAGAAACAATTTGAACTCACTACAGGCCAAAGGGAGTTTTTCGACAGTCTGATTAAGAATTGGAATCAAGACTCATTCTAGTTTCTTTAAGTCTTTCAGCTGCTTCCATCGTCAAAGCAATAACACTTGCCTGTGGAGATGCCAATCTGAAAGGCGGTCACCTTTTGCCGTTGCTGTTAATGCTAGGCAAGCAGACAATGCAATAGATCGATTTGAAAGCCCATTCACTAATAATAATGTCGCTGCATGATGTTGATGACTAAGTTCCTAAAACTATGATCTTAGCCTATAAAGATTATAGAGGGCAGGTAGATTTTCTTTGAATCACTAATGACAAATTTTTTGTGTGATAAATCAATAATTTCTTGTGCAGACATGCCAAGAATGATTCAGCCTATCGTTTTCTAAGGCTCTTCATTTAGATATAATCCTTTCAGTCTCTTCTGGTTAAGTTTTTATGAATAGGTCGGATCCTTTTTGTATCCCAAATCTTGTTCAATCAACCGCTTCACCCGCAAATTAGACTTCTCTTTGAGCTCAAAAATGGTTTTTCCATCCTGATTGTCAATATGAGATGGTCTTCACCTGCCAACATTTGCAATTGATGACTGCCCATCTTTCTAGATTAGCTATTATAATATTTCGTCTTTTTGCATGGCTATTCTTAGCATAGATAGAGATCAGATCTGTTTTTTTAACTGTTCAACCTCTGTACAGATCGAGTAAGCTGACAATTCTTTAGTTAATTCCTCCGTTAGAATAAATGTCAGCGTAGTTCTATATCAATCTGGAGCTTTGCATTTGTTTTGAACCCTTGCTTAATAGCGGGGCACGCTTGAGTCGACATTGATGCTCCACGCGTCGATTCCGCCTTCTAGATTCCAGACCTGATAACTAATCTCCTGCTCTAAAAGCCAGGTCCCGAAGTTCCAACTGCGTATGCCAGCATGGCAAATCACGACGACAGGACGGTCGTTTGGTAATAGTTGAGGCAGAGTTTCCATCCAATCAGAAGATCGACTCAGCGGTAAATGCAGTACATCGGCTGGGAATGGGGCTAACTCAAGCTCCTGGTCTTCTCTCACATCCACACAGATTGGTAGAGAGGAGGAGTCGCTCAACCAGCGATGCAGATCCTTTGCAGAAATAGGGGTTGGAGTGGGCTGATTCATTGTTAAATGATTGGCTTCGATGTGAGTTTCGTTCATCTCGTTCCACTTTGATCGCCATTGGTACGGATGATCCTGTATTGCAGTTTGATGTAATGCAATCACTATTAATCTGCCTTACCAAGGTTTACCACTGAGACCATGGCCAACCCTTAGAGGGAATTATATCAGTGTCTCACAGTCAAGTCTAAGAAGATCATATTCATGACATTACTGTGCCTCTTAGCAGCCTGTAGGTTGTTCATCTTTTGCTGAAGAGTACTCCTTCCACTGCTCTGGCTGCTATCAGACCATTGTAATTGCAGAGATTGGATCTAGTGTGTGCTTCATCCAAGCCTTTAGCTGTCTCTGATGACCAAACGCGTTGAATGATCAAATCAGTAGACGCGTCTAGTCTTGAACTCGCTCATGTTCATTGCAGATAGCTCTCAATCCATCAGGATTGCTTTCATGAATGCCTTTTTGTAAGGAATCCACACCAATTGGGCCAGTACAACATCATTCGTAGATAATTAGCAAAGAACCAATCAGACCAATGCCTCAACCACATGTATGGAAGTTAGTTGATTTCATCGGCAGGCTTTGTTTATCCGCTGTTTTTGTTGTCGCAGTTCCGTCAAAGATTACCAAGTTCTCATCAGTAGTTGAAGCAATCTCAGGGCAAGGGATCCCTGAATCATTAGCACCCTTCTTGTTGTTGGCAGCAATTGCCTGCCTTATTGTTGGCTCAGTACTTCTTCTATTTGGCAAGAGTCAAAAACTTGGAGCATCACTATTACTTATTTTTCTTGTGCCTACGACAGTCATCTTCCATGCATTCCCCTTTCAGCCTAAAGCATTATTTATGAATCTTGGTTTGACTGGTGGCCTTACTCTAGCCTTGACTAGACCAAAATTCATCGAAAGATAATTTTGCTGATAAACATTAAAGTATAGCTTTTTTGTTTTCATCTATTATTCATAATAATAACTCTCTTTTGTCTGGTCAGGTTAAATAAAAGCTTATATAGCTTTGCTGAATAGCAACTATCCAATAGCTTTAACGACAACATCAGCCTGCCTTATTAGCACCTCTATCCTTAAAAGTCTCAAACATTTAATTTTTAATTTAAAGTTGTCTTATTCTGCCTGATGATCAACTCTATCACGGCAAGTTTAGGCACTATAAACATGAATCTCTTAATATTAATTTTATTCTTATTCCCGTCTAATTTGGCAAACGAGATCAGTTTTAATTATTCAAAAGGCTTTTTTAATGGTACGACTACATATTGAACCCATATGCCAAACCTTTCTTTGTTGACCCATTCCTTATTTTGGCATGATGATCTTCACTTTTAACCACTCTTTTAGACTTTCAGTAACGCTTCCTGGTTTTGATCCCTGCTTTTTTATTGACTTGATATAATGATAAATACTAATGCTGTTGGTTTTGCTTGCCAGATCAGTCGAATCAACCTAGTACAGGACCTGAATTAGAATCCAGGTAGTCTGCCTGACCACTATCTAAATAAGGCTTGATTGTGTTGTTAAAATGATCTTCGCTACAAGTAAGCATGATCATTCCGTTGCTTATTTCCCAATCCCAGTGTTGTTCTTTTTCTTGCTTGGCAAATTCTAAATTTCTTACTGTTAAAGGTAATGAGGATGTGATTAGTCTGATACCCTCATTTTCTTGTGCTTCTGTCACGTCATTACACTCTTCTTTTAGAAAAGCATGCCATTGCTTTGCAATCGCTTCCAATTCCTTATTATTAGAGTTTTCAGAAAGCCACTGCCTATTGAAATCACTAGCGCCAACATCTCCTCTGCTATCCTCAAGAATAGATCTCAAGAGGTAGTCTTTATTTCGGTCAAAAAGTTCTATTTTCTGGCCATTCGACAACAGAAGTAGTTGTGCTGGAGGGGGAGATTTATAGGCTCTGCCAATCGAAGGAAGGTCAAGTCCACCGATCCTTCCCAGCACATCATCCCAACAGTAATTTAACCAACGATCAACCCAGAAAATCTTATAAGAGATTAATTGTTGTTGACTAAGTCTGAAGTGGTCAAACAGGAAGTCTTCTTGCTTCATGATGCTTGCTGTCATAGGTGCCTTTTGGCTTGACAATAGATTACAGCTTCTACCACTGAAGTTGAGAAAATGTTTGAGAACTATGTGAATGGCCTTGCTTGTAAATACTTCTATTACCATTAGCTTTTTTATCTTTATGCAGGCAATTAATTTGGTCGATGCTGATTCTAACCAGTTCATCGCCTATCGACATCAATATTACTCTTATCAAGCTAAAATAAGAATAATTAGTTTAGAGACAGTTGAATCATTCATGTTAATTTTTATCCAATTGTCTGTTGAGCTTAATTGATATCAGGCGTTTATGCCCAAATGTCTGTATTTTACAACTGTATTGGTGCATCAATTCTTCATGAATCTATTCAATTANTGTTGCTAAGGATTGGCTCCTTTTATTTTTAAATCTAATTGGATTTACTCGCTACTTGCTTTGAACTCTACTCCCTTTAGTTTTTTATTTGCTTAAGATGAATCCTTTTTAATCATCTCAATAACCAATCGCTAATTCATATTAATTGCCGTCCACTCTTCATATCGCCCATGTACTTTGCCTTGAATATTGTACCGAGGATGCTTCCATGTGCTGGTCAACTTATGCCACGAAGGCCTTCCCATATTGCATCTGTCTACACGTAGATCCATATCTAAGCCAATATAATTATTAAGAATAATGCCTGCACAGATGGCTTTCAGTTGATCAAGGCTTAGTTCTTGATCGTGGCGTTCCATGGACATTGTTTTACTCTGGTTGAGAAGGTTGTTTGCCTTCGATGCATTTAGCTTCTCGCTGATCACTCGCTCTGGAGGTGATCTCGTTCAAATGAAAGTGTGACCTAGCTCATCGATCTCTAACTCCAGGGAATACTCCGCTTGCGAATGGAGAGCGCTTGATGTGGCTGTCTACTTCCTTTCCTTCTTTGCCAGTTGTTTCTTTCGCCATTTCCTCCAGGGAGGGACTGTGTGATCACAAGCGACCCACCAGATTAAAAAACCAGGCAAAAACCAGCCACTGCTGCCTCCGGCGAGCATCACCCAGATCCCAAGTGCAAATAAAGGCCAAGCTAACCATTGTGACCACTCCTTCGCATACAGCTCCTGCCACTGCACCCAGAGCTTTCTCACCCTTCTCCCCGTAGACGATATCGACCTTTTAGCAAACCATTATATGCTGTTCTGACTGGTCCTAATCGATCGCGCCATTGACGGCCTTCTATGCGCTGCTTCGCTCTGCGGGATAGCGCCTGAAGCACTTCAAGTAACATTCTCTTCTGGGGATCTGTTGAACAGTGCTTATAACCGAGCATCATGGAGAGTGATGTTGCTGCAACGGTTCTTGAGAAACTGTGCGTTTAGAATCATCGCCGTTGGCAAGGTACGCAAAGGCTGGATCCAAGACGGCCTAGCGATGTATCAAAAACGCCTACCAGGCTTGATTATCACAGAGGTTCGTGATGCATCTATGCCGCGAGAAGCGGAAGCGATCAGGGCCGCACTCAATAGCAACGAAGTGCTGGTTCCTCTTAGCGAAGAAGGGGAAGCGCTGACTTCAGTGTCCTTTGCTAAACGCCTTGAAAAATATGGCTCTCAACGTCTTGCCTTTGTGATTGGTGGCGCTGATGGCCTATCAGCAGAGCTGAAAAACTCAACCCAATGGCAGCTCAGTTTGTCTGCGATGACGCTTCCTCATGAACTTGCTCGCTTGTTGCTTGTGGAGCAGCTCTACCGAGCACAGACCATCACGCAAGGAGGTAAATACCACAGGAGCTAACGATTCTGCAGATCTGAATTGCGATCACTGATAAAACAGCTGCATTCGATTAATGCGATAACTCTTGAGCACACTGAAAAGGAAATCAGTTTAAGATAATGATGATGCTCAAATGTCAGATTGCTTCAGCAATATATGCCACAACACTCTCTCCAGAATGAAATCCAACCATCCTTCCAATCTTTATCAGTTGCCAGCCTCGGCGTCTGTTAATTCTTAGTTAACGAACTAATATTAGAACCTCAAAATAGGATGCTGTTCAAGTTCATGTCACTAATATTTACTTTAAGCTGACCAAGCTTACAGTTGACTTTAAGCTGGTCATTGTCCACTAAATGATCAATAGAGGTCTTTCGATATGCCTGATGACGAAATTTTGCGCAGAAAAGCATTATCACAACTCAGGAAGAAAAGGGTACTGAAGAGACAGGCTCAAACCTATTTCACTGTTAACCTTGCTCTGATTGTGATTTGGTTGGTAACTGGCATGGGCTACTTCTGGCCCATTTGGCCTATTTTTGGATGGGGCATTTCTCTTTCTGTTCAGTCTTGGAAGCTTGCTCATCCAGAGAGAGACTTCAGCACAGAAGAGATTGAGGCAGAGATGCGCCGCAGTTGATTTAAATCAATACTATTTTATACACCTATCTTTTTCAATTGGTTTCAGTTAAGTGAATACACAGAATGATAAGTGAGTTATGATCTGAGGAATATCAAGACCTAAATGCTTCTGCGGTCTAAATCTTTCTCTGACCAGCTAATGACTGTCAAATGTGTTTCATTGATGTAGCCTATGACGCTAAGTCCCTAATCTTCTTGCGTCTACACTTTTTTAATTGATCATGCAAAGACTATTGCTTGCACCACTGGCAATTATTGTGGTTTCGACCATTTCATCAAAGTCCTTAAATGCACATGATAATGCTAAGTATGGCAAGGATCTTGGTACTAAGATTGAAACACTTGTGCAAAGCACTAAGCAATGGGATGGAAACTTTCTTCCCGATTACCCAACCAGCAACGCTGAAATCACAGTTCTGCGTATCACGATTCCAGCCGGAGTCACCCTGCCATTGCATACCCACCCAGTCATCAGTGCAGGAGTAATCCTTCAAGGCACGCTTCAGCTAACTCTTCAAGATGGAACGACACGCCTTTTCAATCAGGGAGCTGCGCTGATTGAGACAGTGAATACAGTTCATACCGGAAAAAGTCTTGGTCCAAAAGACACTGTTGTTCTCGTTTTTTATGCAGGCAGCAAGCATCTTCCGAGGACTGTTCAGGTGAAAACGAAAGCCCTTTGAGAAAGGTTCCCTAGGCAGCGCTTAAAACTTAAATGCTGGCAGGTTCTACAGAGCAGCTCGATCAGGCACGAGCGATCCTGTAAAGAGGTTGCTACCGCCTGGGGACACACCCCTATCAAGCCAAATCAGAAAATCACCCTGCTGGAACGGGTGTACTATCGGGTTGACGTCCGATGTCGCGATGGAGTTCAGCGAGCCTCTTCTTCATTTGCGCTCCGAGCGGAAGCAGCAGATCCTGCCATTAGCGAGTGAGCACGTGGCGGCAGGCTTCCCCTCCCCTGCTGAGGACTATATCGAGATCGGTATCGACCTCAACGAACAGTTGATTCGTCATCCGGCTAGCACCTTCTTCCTGCGTGTTAGCGGCCACTCAATGACAGGTGTTGGCATCCACAATGGCGACCTCTTGGTTGTCGACCGCAGCCTAGATGCACGCCCCGGTCACATCGTGGTGGCGATTCTTGATGGTGCCTTCACACTCAAACAACTTGTCCGCCACCGTGGTGTACTGCGTCTAGAGGCCGCCCATTCCAATTACCCACCGCTGGATCTGGCCTGCTTCGGTGACGTGCAAATCTGGGGTGTGGCAGTGCATTCCATTCATAGCCTCAACCCTGCGCAGCAAATATCCCACTCAACACAACGCCTACATGAATAGGCTCAAAATAGGCAAGACGATGAATAAGGCTGCCCGGCATAGCAATAGTGTTGTTGCTCACCTTTAAAGATATTGCCTTTAAATCGTATATAGAGATAGGCAAGTTTGGTGGATCAAATGGCTGACTTTTGTTCACCCAGATCGCGTAAGGCAAGGATGCGATCAGACCAATAACAATGAGAGGAGCCTTTGAAATCCCATAACGTGTCGGTCAACTGACCAAGCCATTGACGCCTTTCTTGTTGTTCATTTGCCTCTTGATCGGAAACCCAAGCAGAAACAGAGGTGTGGGAGTAATTCAGGGATTTCTCCTCCGGCCCCCTTGCCCAGCCAAGATCTTCCAGATACTCGTGAACACATTCATCTACAAATGCAAACCAATCATGTAAGTGTTTAATACCATTGGCTTTAATCGCTTTTTGCTGAAGCTCTGAGGCTCCTTCTGGAGACTCAACATGGCCATGCACAGCTATGATTTCTTCTCTGATATTGAGCCATTCGCAATCACCCTGTGATTGAAGCTCATAGTAACGTTCGCGGAACTGATCATCTTCCTTGCAAAGCCATTCGATCCAGACCTCTTCCATCAACTCTCTGATCTCTTGCCTATCTCCTCTTGATAGCCATTCAGAGAAGGTTTCCTTGTTGACTCTCTGAATAATATCTTTCTGATGCTTGCTTAGAGTTGGTGCCATTGCAAATCCTTTGGTCTTGTTGGTTTTACAAAAGACCCGACCGATGCGGTTGCTCATAACATGGAATCAACCTATGTGGCCAGGTTCAGCTAAGACGTCATAGACGACTTTTTGTAGACATTGTTAGGGATTCAGCTACGCCTAGCCGGCCATTGAGCCAGCATCCTCTATCGCAAAAGGTTTCTAGGTCACAACGACAGGCTTGAGGTTGGAAACCTTGATGCAGCCAAGCAAGACCAATGCAGCCAAACAACCAATCAAAGTAATGATTGGCCGCCAGTCTGCATTGACATTCTCCTCGCCACATTGACGACAACCATTGCGACTGGCTGTCACAGCAAAGCACGTTCTCGCCATCAAACAGGCACTAGTATCTTTGTACTAGGATAGGGCATAGTTTCGCTCGCTTCTCTTCAGTGCCATGTCTCGGGTCACAGCCCTGATCGACGGCAACAATTTCTATGCCTCCTGTGAGCAAAGCCTTGACGCCTCGCTGATCGGTCGTCCTCTGGTCGTGCTCTCCAACAACGATGGCTGCATTGTTGCTCGCAGCTCCGAAGCGCGTGCTCTCGGAATCAGCATGGGCACGCCCTATTTCAAGGTCCGTCACAAATTGGACCGACTTGGCGTTGTCGTGCGCAGCTCCAACTACGCCCTCTACGGCGATATGAGCCAACGACTGATGAGCTTGCTGGAAGCCCATTGTGAGGAGCTGGAGATTTACTCGATTGATGAAGCCTTTGCTTACATCAATGGTCCCTCTGATGACAACCTAAAGCCCTGGGCCCGTCAACTACGGGCCCTGGTGCATCGCAACCTGGGCCTACCGATAGCAATCGGACTTGGCGCCAGTAAAGGTCAGGCCAAACTCGCCAACCACCTGGCCAAGGCCATACCGGCTCACGCTGGAGTGTTCAACCTACTCACCGCTAGTGATCCAGATACATGGCTTGAGAGCGTCGCTATCGAAAATGTATGGGGGATCGGTCGCAAGTTGGCCCATTGGTGCCGACTTAGAGGCGTAACCAATGCCCGGCAATTGCGCGATATGCCACGTAGCCAACTTCATGCCCGCTGCGGCGTTGTAGGCATACGCCTACAACGAGAATTACAAGGTTATGCCTGCCTTCCTCTAGCCCTAGCCCCAACATCAAAACAGGAAACCTGCGTTAGCCGCAGTTTTAGCCGACCAATCGCCAACCTAGAGGAATTACGCCAGGCAATCGCAACCTACGTGGTGCGCGCCAGTGAAAAACTGCGACGACAACAGCAACGGGCCGGGATCCTCACCGTATTCACACGTACCAGCCCATTTGCACCATCGTTTTACAGCCAAGCCGCTACCATTCAACTGGATTTGCCAAGCAACGACACTGCAATCTTGCTAGCAGCAGCCTTGCCACTAGTCGAGCGAATCTACCGGCCCCATCGCCGCTTAAACAAAGCCGGGGTGCTGATGCAAAACCTACAGAGCGCAGACCATCTGCAACAACACCTGTTGGTAGCAGTTCATGCCGATGAGCAGCATCGTAGCGATCGACTAATGAACACCGTCGACCGACTTAATCACCGTTACGGCAGCGGAACCGTGAGTTGGGCTGTTTGTGGCATGCAGCCAGGATGGAGCATGCGTCGTCATCAACTCAGCCGCGCGGCCACAACTCGCCTCAATGACGTGCCGTTGGTGCTGGCCTGAAATTTAGAATTGAATGTCAACAGATCTCATTAGTTAGTGGATTGGGCTGGATTTGATTTGCTCGGTTCCATCCACATCTCCAATCCATAAAGAATGCGCCAAGCAGAGAAGAAAGAAGTGAGGATAAATAGAAAAGTTACTATGAAAAAAGTCTTGGTTATTAGGCGAACAAATGAGAGCCTGGCTGATGGCCTAGAAGGCAACAAGTGCGTGGTTTCATGAGCCAGGCAAGTAGAGCAAATTATTGAAGACCCTCCCGTTCGCTGAATACTCTTGGCAAATGCTTCAGTAATCTCAACAGATTTACCGCAAAGTCTGCAAAGGTGACTGAACGCCATTAAAATAATCTCAAGGCAGAGTAACTGATCTACAGATATACAATGAAGAAGAGAGGTTTTTTTATTTGATCATTAGGGGGTGCAGGCATTTTAAAATTGCTGCAGAAGCTGCACCTCCTCTTCGCGACGATTCAACAGCAATACCATGCGCTCACCATGGCAAGCGAGGCCGGTCTGATGACGCAGCAGTTCAGTACTAGCCAAGGCGACCCCACAAGTTTCAACCAAAAGCACCGGCAAAGTTGCAGCATGACCTTGCATGCCCTGCAAATCAAGCGCCTGGCGCACTGCGCGTTTTGATTTATCCATTCCCAGCCGTTCAACAAGCTGAGGCCAGAGATGATTCACCGGCGTGCAACCAGCAAAGGCAATAGGGACGTCACTCATCAGAGGCTAATCGCAGCAACCTTTGGATTAAAACAGCGATCATGAGGAAAGTTGTTGTACAGCTCCTGCAATCATCGCCGGGGTTACCGGAATCGTCTCGATTGCATCGGCATTATCAAGATAAGCGTCGAAGGAAGAGTAGTGATCCACATGAGGATTCGCCCCGTCCTTCGCACAGGCTTCTGTCCAGTCGCCATCTTCAGGTTTTACCACGATATAAGCCTGGAGAGACTCCTCTAAATCACCTCCATCACCAATGCCCTCACCGTGCCAAATCGCTTCGTAGAAGCTCATGCCATCAAATTTAAGAAGAGATCATCAGTTTAAAGAGCCATGCTGCAGTTAAAAGGCCTCAGTACACCTCCGTAGAGACAACCATCTGCTTAGAATGACAAGTGAGTTTCATCTTTAAGCTCCACAACTTGACGCCTTATCTGACAGCCCTACAAAGGATTCGTTGACCTGCGCAGCTGTTGCTAATGGACTGAAACGTAGATGGTAAAGCCTCGCTGAGCGGTGCATTCAAAAGCTAGAAAAGATCAGCGAGAAGATGCAAGCAGGAATCGTGATGGTCAATCAAGACAACAAGTTCTTTGATATCGCCGATTGGCTTGTGAAGCGCATCCACAGACTGATGACCTAAGCCGGAATGACATCCTGGCCTGAGAACCCACCACACCGCTGCTGATCTAAGTGACCAATATGCTTGCGCTCGCTGTAATAAAGCTCCTGGAAACGCAACGCATCGCTGTTGAGCTCCTCAAACATTGCTTCGATACGCTTTTCCATATCGACTGATTCAGTAGGTTGCTGTCGCTCTTCTTGAATCAAAGCAGCAATACAACGCTCAAGAGTTTCAAGACGCTGACCACCCCAGGCCTCAAGAAGATGACGACAACGCTTGAGGGATTTCTGGCGTTCTAGAGCCGCTGCTGTGCCCCGGAGCTGAAGCAGTGGCTTAGCCATAGCCGCCAAATGAACCTCGCCAGGCTCTAATAACGGGGTAAGACGAGCGACTAGAGCACTGTTCTCCAGGAGCAATTGATCGGTAAGCAGCCGTGGCAACTCAATATCCTCCAAATCATGACCAGAGTCAGTTCCGCGACTGATCGCCTCTAAACGTCCTGCACCAAGATTGGTTTCCTCCAAATCAGTGATCGCCGCCCAAAGCAAACGGTGATGTTGTAAGGCAAAATCCTCCAGCTCTCGCTGTCGTAACTCCCTGCGAATGGCAGCCCGATGATTTGAGCAATGGAGATATAACCTCAGTATTTCCGCTTCGCTGCGCTCCCGTTGACTGGCCTCGCCAGGTTGCTCATGGCGACTTGAGCGGCCATGCCAGCGCTGCCCTTTCACTTGTTGGCGCAGGTCTTCCTCCAACTGCAAGGCCAACCGGCCCTGCCCACCGCTCAAGCGTTCGGCAACCTGTTGCAGGTAGTGGGTCCGTACGGCCGACTGGGGCAACTTGCCGAGCAATGCAACCAGGCCACTCACTGCTTGCTGAAACTGATCCGCTTGACTTAAATCACGGCCCTCCAACACCTGTTGAATCTGCCAATCAAGCCAAAGAGGTGACTGATCTAATAGAGCCCTGTAATCGCCAGCACCATGATCTTTGAGAAATTCATCGGGGTCTTTGCCAGAAGGCAAATGAAGCACTCGTAATTCCAACTGGCCTTGCAAAGCCAGTTGCTCAACTTCGCCAATGGCTCGGTTCGCAGCACGAACACCGGCTCCATCAGCATCAAAATTAAGCACGATCCGCTTCCCTTCGCTGCAACGGCAGATCTGGGTGATCTGCTGACTACTCAAAGCAGTGCCTAAGGAGGCCACTGAATTGGTGACACCTGCAGCATGCAATGCAATGACATCGAAATATCCTTCGACTACCACAGCCCGGTCATCCTTACGGATGGCATTCGCCGCTCGATCCAGTCCAAACAAATGCTTGCCTTTCTCGAACACGTCTGTCTCAGGAGAGTTGAGGTACTTCGGCTCTGAGCCATCAAGACTGCGTCCACCGAAACCAATCACCCTTCCCTGGCGGTCGTGGATCGGCACCATCACACGATGACGAAAGCGATCGTAAAAACCTCCTCCCCCCTTGCGCGCCACAACAAGCCCGGCGGCTTCCAGTAATTCAGCAGACAAACCTTCCACCTGCTGGAGGTGCTTGAGTAAACCATCCCATTGCTCAGGGGCATAGCCAAGCTCGAAGGATTCCAAGGTGACTTCACTAAGGCCCCGCTTCTCAGTGAGGTAATTCAGCGCACTTGCACCAACTGGCGTACGCAGCTGGCCACGAAACCAACCGGCCGCCAATGCAAGCGCACGATGAAGCTTGTCTCGACGAGAGAGCTGCTGACGTAGTCGTTCCTGCTGGGGCCCCTCGACCGTCTCAACAGGTAGTTGATACTTGCGAGCAAGCTCCAGCACCACATCACCAAAACTCTGGCGCTGAAACTCCATCAGGAACTTGATCGAGTTTCCACCAGCTCCACAAGAGAAGCAGTAATAAAACTGCTTCGCTGGCGAGACCGTCATCGATGGTTTGCTGTCGTCATGGAACGGACAGATCCCTACGAATTCACGGCCCTTTTTCTTTAGAACCACATGTTCGCCAACGACATCAACAATGTCGGCACGCTCCTTGACGGCCTCGATCGTGCGCGGGTGAAGACGGGGGACGGGCATGACCTTATTTTGCTGGTTGCGCCGTGAGAGGTCGAGAAGAGAACATGATCAGCAAAATCAATCGATACGACAAGCAAGGCCGAGATCAATAAGAACTCAAAACCTCTTCAAAATCGTCCTCTCTGTATTGGCAGCGCAAACGCCGTAATCAGCCCTGCCGCAAAACGACAAAACTTTGATCGAGATCAATCGAGTTGGAGCACATCACGTGTATTAGAGCGTCGAATTGATTCCTGCTGCTGATAAGACGCCAAACAGCCATCACGAATCACCAATAGGCAATTCACATAATCAGCACCATCAATGAGAGCTGCGCGAATGGCTTTTGCTGCGGGAGTGCGATTACTTTCACTGGATGATTCTTCATAACTAAAAGTGCCTGCAGCCGCAAGGCCATAGGCCCCTGCCCCTCTTGCTCCGGTTGCACCTCCTACAAGCCCAGCCAAGGGAGCCAAAGATCCGCCGGAGCCTTTCTGCTTAGCTGTGCTGGTCGCACGCCCCTCTACTGTTCGCGCACCGACAACCTCTCCAGTGGAGGAATCCACCACCCGTAGGTCGATGGAAACATAAGCCTTGGATTCCGAAACAGTCTTCGAGCCTCCAAAACCCATAAAGCGCATCCCACTTCCAGATTGCTTTGTTTCAACCCCATCCTCGTAGCCACTCACACGCCCCATAATCAAATATTGGGCGCCACGCATTTGACGGCTACGTGCGGCGTTTCCGTCGTTTCGCACAATCCCCAACTCGGCAAGCTCTTGCTCAGAGAGGACGGCCTTGAGATTCTGCCGTTCCACGACTGTTAGTCCACCAGCAAGGGCTAGTTCATTGGAAAGAGCATCCGCGAGCTGACGGCTCACACGCGGGCTCCACCAAGACAACCTGCCCACCTGGTTTTTAAAGTCAGGTACAGAAACCGTTGGGCCAGCCCAGGCGGTTACTGGAACAAACACAAACGAAGCCACTGCTGCTGCAACACCAAAGGAGGAGAGTTTCAAGGCTTTTGAATCCATTAGAGATTTCTACAGTCGGGCAATTTAAAAAGAATTAGGAGAGTGGGTTGATTCTCGTAAAGCAACGCGACTTGCCATCACCAATTTGGAACGTCATGGCGATCTCAATCCTGTTGCTGGTCTTTCCTTGCTGCAATGGCTTTCAGGGATGGCCTCTTCTCTTGTGTTGTTGACTATGCCATTGCCTTAGTTCTGCGGATGAGATGAATGATGTCGATGCAGGGCAACAACCAACCGCAGACAAACAGCCAATGGCGTGGATTCAAATCACTCCTGCTCGCCGCTCTGGCCTTCAGCTTGATGACCGTTTGCGTCAAACACCTTGGTGGTCGTTTGCCTGTCGCAGAAATTTTGTTTGCAAGATCTCTGATCAGCCTGGCAATTACTCGGTTCATGCTCAGTCGGGTTGGGGTTTCCCCCTGGGGACACCGTAAAAGGTTGCTGTTATTGCGAGGGCTGCTGGGCACAGCGGCATTGTTCTGTGTATTTGACGCCTTGGCGTCCTTACCCCTTGCTACAGCAACTGTTCTGCAATACACCTATCCAACTTTTGTTGCGTTAGCGGCATGGATGTTTTTAAGAGAAAGAATCCATCCTCGTATTGGCATAGCAGTATTTCTTGGTTGGTTGGGGATCACCCTGGTTTTAAAACCCGCATGGCTTGGCACAAGCTTCACCGGTTACTCCCCTTTATCTGTCTCTATTGCACTTTCAGGTGCTCTATTTACAGCTCTGGCCTACGTCTGCGTACGTGAGCTTTCCAAGCAGGAACATCAACTTGTGATCGTTTTCTACTTTCCATTGACATCAGTACCAATAGCCTTGCTCTTCCTCGGGAATCAGGGAGTCTTGCCACTTGGAATCGATTGGCTCTGGATACTGGGTATTGGCCTATTTACCCAACTTGGGCAAATCTGGATTACCGAGGGATTAACTCTTTTACCAGCAGCTACAGCAGGTTCAATTGGCTATTTCCAAGTTTTGTTCGCAACTCTCTGGGGTGTACTGTTGTTTGCTGAACCTGTTGATGGCTGGTTCGTGATTGGAGCTCTGTTGGTACTGGGAGCAACACTCATCAGCTTCAGAAGCAGACAAGAAAATATCCTAAAGCAATCAACATGAAAACAAGATAGCGACCTCAGTCTTGTTGATGGAGTTGTAAATAATGGGTGGCAACTTCTGTAAAAACACCTTAAAAGTGCACGCCTAGGAGCACCAGATGAGAATTAGCTGTCGTCACTTTTAAGATGTCGAAACGTGTCGTAGGTAGTCAAGGCTGGTAGGGGAGTCTTGTAACCCTTTTTCTGGTCCTAAAATGGGGTCAGAACAACCTAGAAACTACTCCCACCGTGGGTCTTGAACCCAGAATCTTCCTTAACTTGACCATCCAAGTCCTCTAATGCTTTCTTTGCTGAAGTCCCTGAATCTTTTTGGTCATTAGATTTTAGTTCAAATAGAACACTATCTATTCCACCACTAACACCTTTCAACTCATCATTTGAGAGTTCCTCGGATCTTTCTTCCCAGTACTGAGAGTTCCTCGTTTCTTCGTCTGTCATTAGGTGTTTCTGCTAGGTATTCTAATGATAGGCCATGTGAGGAGATAATCTAGTCACATGTATCTAAAAGAGACGGAATCTTTATGGGTTGATTGGTTGTATGGATTTTAACTCAAATACCAATATCAATAAATGACCACAAGATAAACGAGTGTAGAAGTAAGCTAGAGGTCTTGTATAGCTATCATCCCGCAAAAGACTCAATTATTAAGGGTAAAGGTTGGAATAAGGAGAAGGGTGAAAGCCTGAAAGAGAAAACCAGAACTTGTAGATTATACTTGTCCAAAATCAATGGGGTCTATTGAGTCTAGCTTTACTCAGTAGATGAGCTTGTCTAACCTCGTCAAGCCTATAGGCAAAACGGTATCGAGGTTCTAGTTCTTCTTTGAGTAGACAGTTTGGGCTTCTCTTCTGAAGATGGTCATAAATAGACAGGCAAATACAACTTACCCTTTTTAAAAAATGCTCTAGAAATTATTTAACGAACTTTCTACAGGTAGTGAATCACTAGGTAGCTGTTAAGCAAAGTCACCCATTACCCCCCAAGACCCAATTCTCACGTAGATGACTGTTATCTCGCTTGTCAACATGCACTCCACTCCTATCTGCACAACTCCTCCTCTTAAGATCTAGGAGGCTGGTAATAGCGGTTTGCAGCAGCTCAATCTGTAGTACCAAGGCTTCTGGCGAACATCCACTGGCGAGGCTACTGATAACCATTGCAGGAATTGAGTTTTAGACCGGTTACGCAAAGCAAAACAAGCTCCAGAAGCTCTAATCAGATCCTCGAACGATCAAGCAGAGGCTGGACAGATCAGGCAGCATGGATGACATCAAGAGCAACCTTATGATTGGCTGGCTGCAAGGGCAAAAGGTAGAAGCCTGGCAGCAAGGGACTCGGCAAGGAGTCGTTCTGGCTTGTGCTGGTGTTGGTTACGAGGTTCAGATTGCACCGCGCCATCTCAGCGAAATGGAGCACGGGCAAAACACATTCATCCTCTGGATCCATCAGGTGCAGCGTGATGATGGATCCAGCTTGTTTGGCTTCCCGGAACGACGAGAACGGGACATGTTTCGTACCTTGATTGGTGTCAGCGGCGTGGGGCCCCAGATGGCTCTCGCTCTTCTAGAGGAATGTCAGACCGGAGAACTTGTAGAGGCGATTGTGCAGGGAGACCTACGCAAGCTTTGTCAGGCTCAAGGTGTAGGCAAGCGCACTGCCGAACGTCTTGCGGTGGAATTGCGCACAAAGTTGGCTGAATTTAGTTGTCGTGATCCTGGAATGTCCCTGGTGGACAATGGTGTGATCGATTCGCATCAGCTCAAGGATTCAAGTCTGCATGAGCTACAGATCACCCTCGGGGGCCTTGGCTACGAAGATCTTGAAATACGCCGTGCCATAAGGGCTGTGGCCAGCGGTGCTGCAATAGGAGCCAGTGACATGCCTGAGTCTGTCCCTTCCATCGACGACACTGACGCCTGGCTGAGAGCAAGCCTGCGCTGGCTTAGTCAGGAAGCTGCCTAAACAATGGTCCTCAAAGAGTTAGATTGTTTTTTTGGTCTCTCAGGGCAAAACGCCAAGCATGTCGCTCGATACAACAGAAAAGCAACAGCTGATCAATGCCAACCAAACCCATGGCACCGATACGGGGTCTGTGGAGGTGCAAGTGGCAATGCTTAGCGAGCGGATTACAAAGCTCAGCTCGCACCTGCAGGAGAACAAGCACGACTTCTCATCCCGGCAGGGACTGCTCAAGATGATTGGTCGTCGCAAGCGCCTGCTTAGTTATGTACGCGGAAAAAGTGAACAGCGCTACAACGGCCTGATCACCAAACTAGGCATCCGCGGTTAAATCCCTTTTGGCGATTTCCCTCTAATTCTTAAGCAGATGGCCGAACGAAGCAAAGCTATGCCTTTCGAGCCAGAAAAGAGTGGAACGGCCAACAAAAGCCTGCCCCAAAAGGGATCCAAATCGCCAAAGATCAAGAAACCAAAAGCGACTTCCAGCAGTCAGCAGGCTATTCCAAAGCCAGTGGCAAATCGCATGCTGCGGCGCGTGATCTTCGCCTCGGGTCTGCCTACAGCTGCAGGGATGGGTGTTTTTGTAGTTAGTTATCTGATTGTGAGCCGTGGCATTGCTGATATCTCACCATTCATCACGCTGATCACTTCAGCAGCCTGTTTCCTCGTTGGCTTGATAGGACTGAGTTATGGGGTTCTATCTGCCAGCTGGGAAGATGCCCCAGGCAGCCTGCTTGGACTGGAACACATTGGTCGCAACATAGGAAGAATGCGCGATTCAAGCAAAGCTAATCAACCTGGCTCAAAATCAGAGAACAAGCCAAAGGATTCCGGACAAACATCAGACAAATAGTCGGTCGCTGCATCGAGCTTTGAATGCCTGCTGTTGAAGGGAACTGAGTGCAGCAGAAGCGTCTCGAACGCAGAACTGATGACCTAGGCATACGTAACGCACCTGGGGACCCTGGCGAACCGCTGCCACCACGGGCACTCGCACGCCAAATTCATCCTTGGCTGGGCGATGCTGATGGAGACATTCCCGAAGCTTGTGCTGCACAGTGATGTCACAGGCTTCATCAGGCATCAACTCCACCAACAGCAGTCGTAGGTCATCGATGGCGCGGCAATCATCAATGATCAATTGGATACGGTCGTCGCGACGATCAACAGAGGCCCAGATGAGCAGTCGCGCTTCCAACATGAGGTGATCTGATAGACGGGCATAGCTCTTGGGGAACACCACAGCTTCGCAACTACCGGTGAGATCCTCAATGTTGAGAACTGCCATGCGATCGCCCTTGCGGGTTGTGACTTGGCGCATCTCCGTCAGCATCGTGATCACACTGACCTTCGCCTTGTCAGGCTGATCCTCAAGGCTGGCAAGACCAATGGGCGCCAGCAATTGAGCTGGAGCAGTGAGCTGCTTGAGAGGGTGATCAGAAAGGTAGAAACCAACCAACTCTTTTTCAAGTCTCAGCTTTTCAGTCGGTGGGTAGTCGGTAACCGGTGCTGCCTTGGGTGCAGTGCTCAGCTCATCAGACGTTTGCTCGTCTGCTGCTCCAGCTACAAGATCAAATAGGTTGCCCTGACCACTGAGTCGATCACGGGCACGAGAAGCAGCCCAGTGGATCAGAAGCTCCAAGTCGGCAATTAACTGGGCCCGGTTCGATTCAGGGTCTATGGCATCTAGGGCTCCGCAATGAATAAGAGATTCCAACCCGCGACGATTCAGAACATTGGAGGGCAGACGATCACAGAGATCGGCAAGGGAGACAAAGGGGCCATCACCATCGCGATTTGCAATTAGCTGCCTGATTGCACCATCGCCAAGATTTCTCACAGCAGAAAGACCAAACAAGATGCGATCACCAGCAGGGGTGAAATCAATCCCTGAAGCATTCACATCTGGCGGCATCACTTCAATTCCCATCGCATTGCAATTCGAGATATAGCGCTGCACCTTGTCACTAGCGCCAGCATTTACTGTCAGTAATGACGCCATATAGGCAACTGGATAATGTGCCTTTAAATAGGCAGTTTGATAAGTAACAGCGCCATAAGCTGTTGAGTGACTCTTGTTGAAGCAATATTCGGCGAACAAAACCATTTGGTCGAAAAGCTCATCGGCGATCTTCTGATCAACACCACTTCGACTTGCTCCTTCAACAAAAATACTGCGATGTTTCTGCATCTCTGAAACCTTTTTCTTGCCCATTGCACGCCGTAGCAAGTCAGCTTCGCCCAGAGAATAGCCAGCAAGATCCTGGGCAATTTTCATGATCTGCTCCTGGTAAACCATGATCCCGTAAGTCTCCTTAAGGATTGGTTCAAGGGCAGCATGAGCAAAATCAATTGCCTCTCGACCATGTTTCCGATTGATAAATTTTGGAATCAATCCGGCATCCAGAGGACCTGGTCTGTACAAAGCTAAAATTGAGGATATATCTTCAAGAGATGAGGGGCGAAGGTCACGCACAATCTGTCTCATCCCAGTCGATTCAAGTTGAAAGATGCCCTCAAGATCTCCTCTTGCAAGTAAGGCAAAAGTTTCAGGATCCTCTGTTGGCAATTGATCAGGATCAATTCTCTCTCCATTGCTGACTTCAACAAGCTCAAGTGTTTTGTCAATCATGGTGAGATTCTTGAGCCCAAGAAAATCCATCTTTAATAACCCCATCGACTCCACATCCTCCATGAAGTATTGAGTAATTACCTGTCCATCGTTATTGCGCTGAAGGGGTACAAGATCATCTAGGGGCTCAGCAGCAATGACGACTCCAGCGGCATGAACGCCAAAGGTTTTATTTGTACCTTCAATGCGCATCGCCATATCGACCCATTTTGTAACTACTGGATCGTTCTGATACTTCTCACGGAATTCAGCATTCGGCGAATCGCTGCCGATCATCGCAGCTAGTTTTGCAGGCTTTCCCCTTACTACGGGAATAAGCTTGGCAAGTCGATCGGCATCTCCATAGGGAATATCAAGCACCCGGGCTACATCCTTCAAGACGGCCTTGGATGTCATTCGGTTAAAAGTGATAATTTGAGCAACCTTGTCTTCGCCGTAACGACGCGTGACATAGTCGATCACCTCACCACGACGTTCAATACAGAAATCAGTGTCAATATCAGGCATCGACTTACGCTCAGGATTAAGGAATCGCTCAAATAACAATCCGTTTTGAACAGGGTCAATGTTGGTAATACCAAGGGCATATGCCACGAGTGAGCCAGCTGCTGACCCCCTCCCTGGTCCTACTGGAATGCCCTGTTCACGTGCAAAGCGGATGTAATCCCATACCACCAGGAAATAGGTGGGGAAGCCCATCTGTTCCATCACGCCCAGCTCATAGGTGAGCCTTTCGCCGTAATGGTCATCAATTGGATCTGTCGTTGCCAGTTTCAACCTTTGCCGTAGCCCCTGCTCAGAGACCTCGTGTAGATAACTCACGGCGCTATGTCCTTCAGGAATCGGGAAACGAGGCATCTGATAACTACCGAGGATTGAGTATTCCTCTACTTTTTCGGCAACGGCTGCTGTGTTGGCAATAGCCTTTTGCAGCACATCAGGTTCGAGATGATCGGCGAATAGCCGTCCCATCTCCTGTTCAGACTTGATGTATTCAGTACCTGTGTAGCGCAGACGCTTCTCATCACTGATCAACTTGCCTGTCAGCACACAAAGCAGGGCGTCATGGGCCTCCACATCGTTCTTGCTGAGGTAATGGGCGTCATTGGTCGCAATCAGCTCAATCCCTAGTTCTTTGGCAATGTTCACAATCTCTACATTGACGATTCGGTCTTCCGGCGAGCCGTGATCCTGAACTTCGAGATAGAAGTCTTTGCCAAAGACCTCCTGGTACCAACGGGCCACATCCCTTGCTACATCAATGCGACCGCGCAAGATGGCTTGAGGAATCTCCCCACCAAGACAAGCGGTGGCAACAATTAACCCCTCGCTATAGGCCTTCAGCAGTTCTTTATCAATGCATGGCCTTGCAAAGATGCCTCGGCCGCGCATGCCGCGCAGATGGCTAATGCTGGTGAGTTTCACAAGATTGCGATAGCCAACAGCGTTCTTAGCAAGCACCACCAGGTGATAACGACGCTCCTTCTTCGGTTGCGGATCCTCAATAGACCCGTTGATCACATACATCTCATTGCCGATGATCGGCTTGATCTCAGCGTTCTTGCAAAGCTTCAGCAGTTCAATGGCGCCATACATCACACCGTGGTCGGTGAGTGCCAGAGCGGGCATGCCTAGCTCCTTGGCTCGCTTCACCATCTGGGGAAGCTGTGTAGCTCCGTCCAGAAGGCTGTAGTCGCTGTGGTTGTGAAGAGGAACGAATGCCATGCCCCCAGCCTAGGAGGAGGCGCAAGATGCAGGGTTGTTCATGTAGCCAAACGCTGCATCTAGTGCAATTGATCGTTTAGGGAATGAAGTTTCCCTGCGGGTGATTTGCCATAACGTTTGCTGCTTGCTCATAGTGAAAAGCCACTTGTAGGAGGCGTGACTCCTCCAGCACATTTGCAATCAACTGCACCCCGATCGGAAGGCCATCGTCATCGAATCCACAGGGAAGACTGATGGCAGGTAAGCCAGCCAGGTTGGCTGGGATCGTCAGCAGGTCAGCCAGGTACATGGCAAGTGGATCATCAGCGTGGGCACCGGCTTTGAATGCAGTGGTAGGTGATGTGGGTGTCAGCAGCACATCGACCGTTTGGAAGGCTGCATCAAAATCTTGACGGATCAATGTGCGGACCTGCTGGGCTTTCTTGTAGTAAGCGTCCATGTAACCAGCCGAGAGGGCATAGGTGCCGATCAGGATGCGTCGCTGCACCTCGCTACCAAAACCCTCTGCGCGACTTCGGGCTGTCATCGCGGCTAGAGCATCAGCTCCTTCAGCTCGGTAGCCGTACTTCACCCCGTCGTAACGCGCCAAGTTGGCCGAAGCCTCCGATGGGGCAATCACGTAATAGGTGGCGATGCCATCGCTAAAGCGTGGGCAACTCACCTCAACCAGTTCCGCTCCCAAGGATTGCAGCTTCTCTGCAGCTGTCAAAACTGTTCTCTTCACTTGCGCATCCAAGCCGTTTTGGTCAAAGCACTCACGAATCAAGCCGATGCGTACCCCAGACATTGGTTGCGAAAGGGCAGAGCAATAATCGGGAACAGCAACATTGAGACAAGTGGAGTCACGAGGATCAGATCCTGCGATCACTTGTAAAAGCTCAGCAGCATCGGCCACGTTGGTCGTGAATGGTCCAACCTGGTCAAGAGAACTGGCAAAAGCCACCAAACCCCAACGACTGACACGGCCATAGGTGGGTTTAAGGCCTACGACTCCACAAAATGAAGCGGGCTGACGGATTGAGCCCCCAGTATCCGAACCCAAGGCAGCCATGCATTCACCTGCCGCAACAGCTGCTGCACTGCCACCAGAACTGCCACCCGGCACACGGCTGATATCCCAGGGATTGGATGTAGCCCCAAACGCAGATGTCTCGGTCGAGCTACCCATGGCGAACTCATCGAGATTTGTTTTCCCGAGAAGTACAGCACCGGCCTGCCAGAGGCGCTCAGTGACGGTGGATTCATAGGGCGGCACAAAGGTTTCCAGCATTCGACTGGAACAGGTGGTGCGTATTCCTTTCGTGCAGAGGTTGTCCTTAATTGCCAAAGGCACACCAGCCAGAGGTGGCAGAGACTCACCCGCAGCCAAGGCCTCATCGATGCGATCGGCATCGGCACGAGCTCGATCTGCTGTGATATCCAGAAAAGCGTGCAGAGTGGGATCCACCACTGCGATACGAGCAAGTTGGTGATCTGTGAGTTCCCTGGCGGAAACCTCGCCGAGCTTTAGTTGCTGACGCCATTCAGCGATCGCCATCGGCTTGCGGTGCTGTGCTGTGCAGCAGCGACGCTATCAGTCGTCTGACCAGCCTTCGACTGCGATCGTCAGCGGCTCAACGCGACGACAACGCACGAGGGTGTGATTCACAGACGCAGGTCCCTCAAAAGAGAGATCCGCAACGAAGGTCGATAGCTTGACCTCAAGACTCTTTCGGGTCACAAAAGGGCCGAACCAATAGGTGACATTTGGTTCACGGGTTTCAACCCTGGCCCACCAAGCCAAACCAAAGCCATTGACGAGGCTACGCAGGGGCCTAATCAATGAGCCCATGATTGAGGTTTGCGGATGAGCATTATTTTGCCTCGTCATGTTCCAATTGGTGTTCCGCTGTCGGCTGCGAAGGAATTTTTGGATCAACGCTGAACACTCTCTTCATCAGGTGATTGATCCTCACAAACGTCAAAATTGCAATCCTGACTGGTCAGCAAATCCTCATCCTCAATCGAAGTTCTTTCTGCCTGCAAATCCCCTATTTGGCGATCCATCGGTGGTTCATCATCTTTGGAACAAAGTTGCTGGTTAGCCAAGCTGGATGGCAAAGCCTCCCCAAACCGCTCAATCTCATCTGGCTGATGGATTGGCGAATGATTGGTCTTGGCAATGGGTTCTGACTCCACGGAAATGGAGTCGCAAGAGATGACCGGCAAAGGGCATTGAGGCCGCGCGATCCTGGGGGATGGAGTTTGGCCATGAACCCCCTTCATCCAGCCACGACGGGCAACCTCGTATAAACACATCGCAGTAGCAACAGAGGCATTCAGACTGGGAGTAACCCCCCGCAATGGAACGCGTACAAGCTGATCGCAATGGCGACGAGTTAGGAGAGAGATCCCCTGCTTCTCTGATCCCGTTACGATCACTAAAGGTCCGTCTAGATCGACATCTGGAAGGGTGATGTCCCCTTCCTCCGCCAGGCCAATAACTCGATATCCCGCCTGCTTCAGTGCTTCTAAAGAGCGATTGAGATTCACGACACGCGCTACTGGTAGATGCTCCAAAGCGCCTGCTGCAACCTTGGCCACCGAACCAGTGAGACCAGCACTTCGTCGTTGTGGGAGAACAACTCCATGGGCGCCTAGAGCCTCTGCAGATCGAATAATGGCGCCAAGATTGTGGGGATCCGTTAGGCCATCGAGGGCAAGTAAAAGGGGCGATTCCCCAAGACCCGCACATCCCTCGATCAGACTTTGCAAATCAAGGGTCTCCGCGGCAGCAGTCTGTAGAACAATTCCTTGATGCACAGCACCACCTGTGAGTTGACCGAGACGAGCCCAGGTAACTTCTTCCACCAGTACTCCTGAGGACTTGGCCTCACGAAGCAATTGCAAAAACCTTGGTGCGCTTCGTAAATCTGATGTGCACCAGATGCGATGAATCGGGCGGCCAGCTTCCAGAGCAGCTTGGCTGGCATGACGTCCCCAAAGCAAATCATCGGCAGCAGCCGGTCCGAATGTTTCTGCCTCTGGAACGCGATCCGAAGTAGATGGATCGAATCTTTTTGAAGGCAACTGCCTGTCTGCAGGACGTGAACGTTCTCCCAAGGAGGGACGTCGCCCTAGCCGTTCATCGCTGCGACGTCGTGATGGCCTCTGATCACGAAATCGACGAGCCTCTTTTCTGTCAGTTTCACTTGCACGCCCTTGTTCAGAGCGAGGCCGATCCCGGCTAAAACGCCCCTGCTCAGAGCGAGAACGATCACGGTTAAAACGGCCCTGCCCAGAGCCTTCACCATTGGATACTTTTGAAGGGCTATCACCAGCTTCTCCATCAGGCCTGGAGCGATACACCCCTCGCGGTCCAGAGGAACGACCACCCGATGGGCGGCTGCCGGAAGAGCGGCTTCCGTAAGCAGATCGACCAGAAACCCCATCGCCATCCCGTCGGATCCCACCAGGACGACCTCCTCTAGGACGACCACCACGAGGGGGGTTGCCTGAACGGCGATCAAAGCGGGAGCTCATAAGAAGAGAAGAAGCTATAGCAAGTCGTGTTCGGTCTCCTCCAGTTGATCCAAGAGCTGCGCAAGCCGCGCCGGATTCTGCAAAAAGAGCCAGCCAACCATTGTCTCAAACCCTGTGGCCTTGCCGTAGGTCGCTGCATCTCCACGGCGTGGTCCTCGTCCGGATTTGTTACGACCTCGCCGTACCAAATCCTTCTCAAGATCTGAAAGATGCGGATCTAAGCGAAGCAGAGCTTCTGCCTGCGCAGCGGCCTTAACCTCGTCAACAACAGCTCGGTGGAGATCTTCAGATCTGCCAGGTTGGTAACAATGACGCAGACGCTGATGCAATTCCCAAACAGCATCACCAAGCCAAGCCAACTGCAACGGTCCCAGTTCATTAGCACCGCCAATCGCTGACTGACTACGAATCCAATTGTTCAAGCCTTCAACTGATTTAAAGCCGTACGCAGATCAACTGCCAGGTGGAGAAAATCCTCAAGCCGCACAAGTTTCACAGTTTGGACGACCCTTGCATTGCCCACAAGGGCAAATGACCGTTTGGCATCGGTGCACTTCTTGGCAGTTTGAACCAAAGCCCCTAGACCAGAAGAGTCAAGAAAGTCAATCTTGTTCAGGTCAATAACCAAAGGAGCAGCATTGGCCATGAGCACATCCTCTACGTAGGTGATGAACTGCTTCTCGGAATAAGCGTCTAGCTGTCCAGTGAACTGGAACACCAGACAACCCTGCCGACGTTCAAAACCCCCTCTTAGAGAAACGGTCAGTCGCTGCAATTCTGTGATGGGACCAGTCCCCCGGGACGCAATGGCACGAAGTGTAGTGATACTGAGTGATCCGCACCACGCTTCAGCGACGATCTGCCATCAGCTCAACAAAGTGAGCGAAGTGGTGGTCTGCATCATGAGGACCAGGACTCGCCTCCGGGTGGTATTGCACACCAAAGACAGGTCGATCCCGATGCGCTATCGCGGCAACAGTGCGGTCATTGAGATTGAGATGGGTCACAACCACGTTGACCTGTGACAGAGACGAGGCGTCAAGTGCGAATCCATGGTTTTGACTGGTGATCTCCACCTGCCCCGTTGTGCCGCAGGGATGGTTGAGCCCGCGATGGCCATAGGCCAATTTGAAAGTACGGCCACCCATGGCAAGCCCAATAATCTGATGACCCAGGCAAATGCCAAACAGGGGGATATCAACCTTATTGAGAAGATCTTTAACCAGGGCAATACCACCAGTCACGGCAGCAGGGTCACCAGGTCCATTAGATAGAAAAACGCCCTCGGGTTGTGAACTCAACACGGTGGCTAAATCTGAACTGGCCGGCAGGACGGTGACCTCACAACCGTGAGCGACCAAACGGTCGAGTATGGCCCGCTTGATACCGAAATCAATCGCGACAACGTGATAGGGCGAATCAATTTGTTGCTTCAACCTTTGATCAAAGCCCACAGCACAAGTTGATCTCCAGCGGTATGGATCTTTCGTTGAGACCTGATCTGCAAGGTTTAATCCCTCCATCGATGGAGCCTGCTGCAACAGTTCCATCAGCTGCTTAGGGGTGGAACCATTGCTGCTTATGACCCCATTCATGGCTCCGACCTCGCGCAGATGTCTCACAAGCGCCCTGGTATCAACACCTGAGATACCAACAACTCTTTTCTCCTCCAGCCAAGTCTGCAGCGACTGTTGGCAACGCCAACTGCTCGGCGTTGGGGAGAGTTGACGGGCGATGACACCCCTTGCATGCGGCCGGGATGATTCTTGATCATCAAGATTTACGCCTGTGTTGCCCAACTCTGGATAGGTGAATGTGACCAACTGACCGGAGTAACTGGGATCCGTAAGGACTTCCTGGTAGCCCGTCATGCCGGTGTTGAAAACCACCTCGCCCATCGCGTCACCGCAATGACCAAAGGCCTCCCCCTCAAGCACCGTTCCATCAGCAAGCATCAAGAGCGCCGAATTTCGCGATGAAGCAATCATCAGCAGAAGGATCCCGAAGTCATCGCAGTCTCATTCTCCAATTTGATGATCAAGTGCCATGCGGAGCCCTTCTAGCCGTTGCCAGGGGAGGCCTTCCTGCAGGCAAGTCTTTGCAGTAGAAACACCTGCTTGTAAATCATCTTGTAGGCCAGCAGCCCAGAGCACTAGGGCTGTGTTCAATGCCACCACATCCCGTTGAGGGGCGGTACCACCTCCCTGAAGTACAGCGGAAAGAATCGCTTGATTTGTTGCCAAATCACCACCCTGGAGAGCCTGCAAAGGAGCTCTAGTAAGCCCGAGTTCTGCCGAATCGATCGATGCTTGTCGTAAGTGACCATTCTCAAGCAAACGCATTGCATTGGCTCCCTCCAACGACGCTTCATCAAGGCCTCCAGCGCCATGGACAACAACGGCCCGCTGCAAGCCAAGCCGTTGCAATGCTTCCGCCATTGGATTGAGCAGCTCAGCCTTAGCTACCCCGAGAACCTGGGCATTTGGTTGCAAAGGATTCACCAGTGGACCCAGAAGATTGAAGACGGTGCGCACTCCAAGGCTGCGCCGCAACGGGGCCAAGTTGACCAAAGCGGGGTGCCAGGCTGGGGCAAATAAAAATGTGACGCCTACCTCAACCAGGGCCTCCACCACGGAGACAAGAGGGGCCTTGAGCTGTAGACCCAGGCCCTCAAGAACATCTGCTGAACCGACTTTGCCACTTGCACTGCGATTGCCATGCTTAGCCACATTCGCCCCGCAGGCGGCAGCAGTAAACGCCACTGCGGTTGAGATGTTGAAGGTGTCTGCACCGTCGCCACCTGTTCCACAAGTGTCGACCATAGGGATGTCTGGCAATGGGCAAGGCAAGGGACAAGCACCTCGCAACACCTGGGCCATGCCTGATAACTCATTTCCTGTTACCCCCTTGGCTCGTAAAGCCGCTAGAAACGCACCGGTCTGCACAGGGGTTAGTTGTTCCGCCAACCAAGCCTCCATCAAGGCAGTTGCTTCCACCTCAGGAAGGTTTTGTCCCTCGAGCAACATCTCGAGGATTTGCGACCAAGAGGAAGAGGCAGTAACTGAAGTAGGCATCGGAGCAGAAAAAAACCCGGGTGCAAAGCACTCCGGGCTGGGTGATGGGGACAACACCACTATCCCCTAAAACTTTGCTACTGGCGAGAATTTCTACAAGAGAACAGCAAGAAAGACCTCTGATCCATCCAAACGGCGCTATTGAAGCTCTGGATAGGAACGACTTTCTGATTGCTGCAACTAGTGCCAAGGCCAAAGGTCTCAGGCATTTAGCGCTGCGTCATTCAATCCCAAAAACTTAAGGATCTTGAGACATTCACACTAAAAATCTTGCACCCCTGAAGGACGATGAATCGAATCAACAATCAGGGCATAGAGACCAGATTTACATCCGGAGCTCGTTCGTTAGTGAGCAGCAACGTTACTTAATCGCCAGCATTCAGCTGGATTGGATGGTTCTAATGCGCATTAGCTAAGGATCTGTGATCGCAATGTTTCAAGAATCCCTCTAGGCTCGCTCATCAAACTGGCTGCATAGGTTGAACCATGTAGCGATACCTGCATGGCAGCATTTCGCCTCGATCTCATTGGTCGTTATCTAAAGCCCCATCGCCGCACTGTGCTGATGGGTGCAATGGCCCTCGTAGTGGTGAACATTGTCAGCGTCATCATCCCCCTAGAGGTGAGGCGCATCATTGATGATCTCCAAGAAGGCTTTGCCATCACTGACGTGATGCGTCAGGCCAGCTGGATTGTGATTCTCGCCAGCATCATGGGCATCGTGCGTTTGGTGTCTAGGCAACTGGTTTTCGGTGTCGGTCGCCAAGTGGAGGTGGACCTGCGCCAGCGCATTTTTGACCACATGCTTAGGCAGGAACCAGGCTGGGTGCAGGAGACTGGTAGTGGTGAAGTCATTAGCCGCGCAACCAGCGATGTTGAAAACATTCGTCGTCTACTTGGCTTCGCGATTCTTAGCCTTACCAACACTGTGTTGGCTTACTGCTTCACTCTTCCCGCGATGCTGGCCATCGACCCAGGCTTAACCCTGGCCGCAATCTCTCTCTATCCAGTAATGCTTGGCACTGTGCGCCTGTTTGGGGGGCGAATGATGCGGCAACAAAAACGCCAGCAGGAAGCTCTATCAAGTCTCAGCGAACTGATCCAGGAGGATCTCTCAGGCATAAGTGCCATCAAGATCTATGGCCAGGAGCAACCTGAACAGGATGCCTTTGCGGAGCGAAACAATACCTATAAAGATAGTGCTATTCGCCTGGCACGAACTCGCAGCACCCTCTTCCCCTTGCTGGGTGGAATCTCCTCGGTTTCACTGCTCCTACTTTTGGCACTTGGCAGCGGTCAACTGGAACAAGGCACCCTCAGCATCGGCGGATTGGTGGCCTTGATCCTTTTTGTAGAGCGCTTAGTTTTTCCTACTGCACTACTTGGTTTCACCCTCAACACGTTCCAGACCGGACAGGTGAGCTTGGAGCGTGTGGAAGAGCTTCTGCAGCGTATCCCGATGATTCGCAACCCAACCACACCATTAAGCCTGGAGACGCCGCTCAAAGGTCGAATCGAAGCACGTGAACTGCGGATTCGTTACGACAAAAGCAAGACCGACTCGCTGTCGGGACTGAGCTTTGTGATCAATCCAGGTGAACTCGTCGCCGTGGTGGGGCCAGTGGGATGTGGGAAAACGACCCTGGCAAGAGCTCTCGGAAGGATGGTGGAAGTTCCAAGGGGGCAACTTTTCATTGACAACCATGATGTCAATGATTTGCTGCTCGAGGATCTGCGCAGCAATGTTGCACTTGTTCCGCAAGAGGGCTATCTCTTCACCAGCAGCCTCGCCGACAACCTTCGTTACGGCGATCCTCAGGCCTCTATGGAGCGAGTTGAAACATCTGCGAGGCAGGCCCGACTGATGGATGACATCAGGGGCTTCCCGGATGGATTGGAAACGCTTGTAGGCGAAAGAGGCATCACTCTCAGTGGCGGGCAGCGTCAACGAACTGCTCTTGGCAGAGCACTTCTAGTGGAGGCTCCTGTTGTGGTTCTTGATGACGCTCTAGCCAGTGTGGACAACAAAACAGCTGCGTCAATCCTGAGTTCGATTCGTGCCCAACAGAATCAGACAATCCTGATGATTAGCCATCAGCTTTCTGCGGCCGCTGCCTGCGATCGAATTCTTGTGATTGAACAAGGACGGCTGGTGCAACAAGGCCATCACACTGACTTACTTGCTGTCCAGGGACCATACCGCAGCCTTTGGGAACGGGAGCAAGCTGGTGATCAAATGGAAGCCGTTGCCTAAGCAAATTAAAGCTTTTATTAATGATATGAGTTGATCAAAATTAAATCACTGTCATCTTTTGAAAAATATACTAAAAATTCAGTGATAATAGTCTACTTTGTATTACATTCAATTGTCTTTTGTTGGTATTGATATTGATAGCTATCTCTCTTTGATTTGTCTCGCCCCTCTTCTATTTTTTATTATTGCTACACGTCCTATTTAATCCTAGTCAGGCAAGTTAGAGTTCGACTCCTGCTTACATAGTTTTTCTCTTTTGCCAAATGTTTAGTTTAATTTGCATCTATACTTATGTCAGTGACACATGTTGTTGTAAGCAATCTATTTCAATAGAGTCTTCTTTTGTATCAAAGATAATTTATAAATCTGTTCCAAACTCGGCTTGTGTCTACGAGCTCTTGTTGGCCGTAAATGGTTGATCAAGCTTCTGATTCATCAGATAGTTTAGTAGAGCCATTCGCTCATCTGGTATTATTCCTGCTTCTAATAATTGCTCTAACTCATTTGCACGTTGCAGTACATATTGACAAGCTAATCTACTGGCATTCTTATTCAATCCTTTTAGATATGTATGAACTCGTCCAGTTGTGGTTGTTGAAGCATCATTATTTAGCCCTAGCCCTTGTCTAAACAAGTCGGCAGAAAACACATTTAGCGCCCTAAGCATACCTAGGGCATCTGCAACCAGTTCATCAAATAGGTTTAACCTCATTTCTCCGGCTAATCGTTCTGTGGCGAGATGGGTTAGTTCATGTTCTAGTCGCCAACTTTGAGAGATTTCAAGCCATGCTTTTGTTGTCGGTTTCCCTGGGATAACACTTATAGGTAGTGAGCTATATGGAGAGCGATGTAGGATAATCAACTGACAACGTTCCTTAATATTTATATTTTGGATTAACCCCCAGTGAATTAAACCAGCAACAGCTTGGGCATGAACAGAAGATTGGATATGTGTTTGTTCACAGCGGTATGCTAAGCAACGTACCACATTCAAAAAATCATCCTGATCATTTATCTCTATTACAGGGTATGTTCCGCATGGGTGATCGACTAATCGAACTGAAAACCCTTGTTGATCCTTAAGCTTCAGAATGTTATCATTTTCTACATTATTCATTGCTTTACCTCGTAGTACTAATTGTTTGTATCTCTCGGATTTATTCGCTCCATCATGAGGATTAATCCATAGCTGTGGTAGATAGGAACGCAAACTCTCGAAATATCCTTCGCAAGCTGTCTCTTGTAGCCATTTTTGCCACCATTCAATGCCTGGATGCACTGGTAGAGGAAGGCTTGGCCATTTTTTAGTAGATTGCATAAAGGGTCTACAGTACTCTTCAATTGATATATTTGAAACTGAACTCATTTTTCTAGGGAAATTGAATATTCAAATTATTATTATAGTTGATTTCAAGCGTTAATCTCTGATAAGTATTCAGATGCCTAGCCAACCTAACAAATAGCCTTCTAGGCTGCTGCTGTGCCTATTATTGCTCTCTAGTTAATTTATAAACAAATAATATTCTTAATTATTATCCTCTTGATTGTCTGATTGACTAATCTATTTCCCAAAATGAATCATCAATTTAAAACTAGGGTACCAGTTTAATTGGTTTCATGTCCTAAAAATCTCTTTCAAGAAAGTTATTTCTATTCCTTTATTGTCTTGATCTCATTTGCTTTGATTGAATAAACGCTCAGCGGATCAAGGTGTAACTAATGCAAATAACTTGTTTAATTTTACCGTTCCATTTCGTCTATATTTATGCTAGCGTATTAAATCGATTGTAATGATCTTACTGCCTCCATGGGACCAATCACTGTTTTTAAGTTCAGCTCAGAGGATTGTGGTACCTGTCACCGCATGAGTCATTACGATGAAGCCGTCAGTAAGGAACTTGGCTATGGCTTTGTCAATGTTATGCTTCAGGATACAGATACTTATCGTCGATACAGGCGATTGTTGCTTGCCCAATACCCAAATAAAGTTGGCATGGGCTGGCCTACTTATTTACTAGTTAGTGATCCAGAGGGTGAATTTACTATTCATGGTGAACTTAAAGGAGGGATGCCAAAAGGAGATTTTCGTAAACGATTGGATTCAATAGAAATTCACTAATACTTTTTATACTTAGTAACTGTTACCCCTTTTCTTCTAGTCATACAAATGAACCTTTTACTTGTAATCGATTTTCATTTTACTTAAGCGACTGATTTTTCAAAAATACTTAAATTTACAATTCATAGTTCCAGGCTATGAGAAAAGATATTTGATCTAATGCTACTCTTCAGCTTATTCGCTATTAACTAAATACGCTTTGATCCTAAGGTCTCCACTGTTAATTTTTAATTAGATATTTATTATCATAATCAACAGGACTGTTTGTTTAACATCAGTCACAATATGACTTCTTGTTGATCATTCCATAACTCATGAATTTCACTAACTAACAACTCATCAGTTGCTATTTGATTAGAATATCAAGATTAGAGTATTCTTCACTTTCCCTCTTTCACTAATAATAACCAGTATTTTATTAGAACCTCTATCTTTTGCTTGATTCTCTCTACAATTCTATTTATCTATATCACCCTATGTTTCTATTTATACATTAAATATATTCTTATCAACCTTATTTGTGGATTTCGGCCCTTTTATTCATACTTCTTTTTAGGCAACGTTCATTTGTATGTTGTAGCGATGACTTTTGCGTGTCTCGCCATACTAAAATTATAATTTGATATCCCGTGAATTCCCTATCAACTCTAGATTTGGTCTTGTTCTCACTCCACCGACTTCATGAGCTCTAAATACTGTAGTTCTTGTGGTGGCTCTATGTTTAGGGCCGATCGTTCGCTTGCCGGTCGGTTGGTTTGCATGACCTGTGGAACTCCATTAGGGTCAAATACTAGAAGCAGTCAAATTAATCTATCAAGAATCACCCCATTAAGTTCAGCATTTAGATTACGCTGGCAGACACTCCTAATAATCTTTATCATAAGTTTATTAATTATATTAATTATGCCTTGATTTCTTTAAATACAATACTGATTTTTCAGAATAGAGCCTTATTTTTTATTCAAAATCTCACAATAGACCCTTCCTATTGTGCTGATAATACATTAATGATGTCTATTCACGTTTTTTGATTTGACATATTGTTTGTAACTACCCTGGGATAACTTGATAATATCCATTAGCAAAAATAATTTCTAGTGGTGTTTCATAGAGTTTTCCTAGTGGCTCTGATAGTAGTAGATCGTTAGTAGCTCCATCGCGAATAATTGCTCCATTCTTTAGGAATATGATTCGTTGCATTTCTTTTACTATATCTTCTACTCGATGTGTTATTAAAATGATCGTACTTTTGCTAGTACATAAAATACGAATGTATTTTAGTAACTGGTGCCTTGCTTTTAGATCTAGTCCATTTGTGGGTTCATCTAATATTAAAACTTCAGGTTCATTTATCATTGCCCTAGCGATTAATAGTCTCCTCCTTTCTCCATCTGATAATTGACCGAATGATCTTTCATCAATGTCTTCAAGTCCAAGCTCTGAAATAAGGTCCTGTACTTTTTTGATCTCTTTTTCTTTCGGGCTAAGGTTACGGTTAATTCCTATTGAGCCATAAAGTCCAGATAAAACAACATCCTTAGCACTAATATAATCTGGTGTGCGTACCTCCAGGTCAGTGGAAACCACTCCTATACGAGAACGAAGCTGATTTAACTTAATTGTTTGATTACCAAAGATTTTTAGCGTAGAGCCCCTTTTGACGATCGGATATATATTTCGTGTGATTAATTTCACCAGGGCGGTTTTGCCAGATCCATTTGGCCCTAGAATTGCCGTGTTTTCTCCTTGCTTCAATGTTAAGGAGAGGTTTCTAAAAACTTGGGTAGGGCCAAGCCAGGCCTCTACTTCCTTAATTTCCAGCCATGGGTTTTCATCTTTCATTGGCTTAAGACCAGAATTTCTATAACTTTTTTGCCCCTTCATTATCTTCTTTCTTTCTTTTCAGTCAAGCAACTGCTTTCTTAGTTCTTTCTATGCAACAATAATCTTTGACTTCTAGTTCGCGTTATAGCAACATAGTTATATTAGCCATTCTCTTAACAGTCTTACCATTTATATGGTAAGGCAATTTTATATTTGCTTTTTACTCTCTCTTGCACATCATTTTTCATATTACAACCTTTCTACTCCAGTCCCGAAGGTATGTAGCTCTTACCCGAATGCCATATGACTTCTATCTACAAAGCTTTACCTGCTTATCCATGCGATAATATCCTATGGATAACTTTCTATTGAATTTAACTTGTATTTGAATATTCTCTTCTTTCCACATAGAATGTTTGAAAATAAAGTCAACTAATGAAACAGACAGTTTTCTATCGCCTCATTACTTTGATCACATTCTTCCTTTCTTGTTATTCATGGTGGCTTCTTTATAATCAACAGTCTTTATGGTGGATCTTGCTAGGGTTAATGTTGCTTATTACAATACTTACTTTTGTTTATGGTTTAAAGTCTGTTCGTAGGATTCTAGCCGTTCCTGGCCTGAGTCTCCCAATCTCAGATTTCCTACTCACGGCTTCTGCTATTGGATATTTTGCTTCAGCTTTGGTTGGATTTATGATTTTAATCTTTCAACTGCCATTTCACGATAAAAGCTTTATGATCTTCCCCCTAATTATCGCTATTTTATTATTTGCAGGTGCAACCCTTGGCCTTTACCATGATCAAATCTGATTGGCTTTGATTTTTTTATTCTTATTTCTAATTTAATTTATTCTCTAATGGCTACATCTGTTTAAATATTCTATCCAATTTGTTATAGCTATCTTATCTTAAGCATCACTCCCTCTGCGACTAATTTTACTCCATGCAATCTGTTGATCCTAATCAACCTGTTTTAATCCTAGGTGGTTTCTTGATCACAGATGAGGCCTATGCCTCTTTGGCTAGCTGGATTCAGAACAATCAAGGTTCGATTGTAAAGGTCGTACCTTCTTCTAAATTTGACTGGCTACTCACTTCATGGGCCATTGGTTGGCGCAGACTCCTTGATCGAGTGGATGCAATTGTTCAAGACCTTCAGTCTCGATCCCATACAGGAAAGGTGACACTTATAGGCCATAGTTCGGGTGGTGTCATGCTTCGCCTTTATCTCGGTGAACATCCCTTTTCTGGTCGTGTTTATAGTGGATATAAATCGTGCAATCGACTCATAACACTAGGTAGTCCGCATCAAGCTGTTCGTGCCACCCCTCTGCGGTCCCAGGTTAACACTCTCTATCCAGCTTGTTTTTATTCTGATCATGTAGATTATTTTTCTACTGCTGGTCGATTATCACTCGAAAGTCAAAATGCCAGCCAGTTTGCCAGGTATACCGCAGCTAACTCCTATCGCAGCATCTCAGATGATCCTCTATTAGAGGGAGACGGCTTAGTCCCTGTCAGCTCCGCAATTCTTAATCAATCTCGAAATCTTGTTCTCAATGACACAGCCCACGGAGGCCTCTTTGGCGCTACTTGGTATGGCTCAATAGAGCGAATAGAACAATGGTGGCCTTCCGCTATGGGATATGCCTAAGGCATGAAGGTTTTAGTTTCCGTAGTTTTTCCTGAATACTTAAACAATTAAATATTCTTGTCTTCTTTTCATTTCGTAGTATTGGCTAGTTTTCTCCACGCCATCTTTAAACTAATAAGAATTATTTCTCAGAGTTCTCTCTTGTTGTGTTGACCTTCAGCTTTACAGTGAACAATTAATGTTCACTAGCCTCCTGTGTTTCTTTCATGTTTAGCATTCGTTGAATAGGAATAAAAGCCTTTTGACGTACCCCCTCTTCGATTTCTATTGATGGCTTCATTGTGCTTAAGCAGCTCCATAGCTTTTCTAATGTATTCAATCGCATATATGGGCATTCATTGCAACTACATCCGTCAATACCTGGAACATCCATAAATTCTTTTTTTGGGTTCTTCAATTTCATCTGGTGTAGGATTCCTGGCTCTGTTAGTACGATAAATTTTGTGCATGAACTTATCTCGGTAAATTCAAGTAATTTGCTCGTTGAGCCAATATAATCCGCCAACTCTAGTAAATTTTCTAGGCACTCCGGATGGGCTATTACCTTTGCCTCGGGGTGCATGATTTTTAATTTCAGTAGAGCTTCTTCGCTGAATGTTTCATGCACCATGCAGCGTCCAGGCCAGATCGTCAGTTTTCTGCCGCTCTGCTTTTGAACCCATCTGCCCAAGTTTTGATCTGGAGCAAAAAGGATTGGTTGATCCTTCGGTAATTGATTTACAAGTTCTACAGCGTTGCTACTTGTACAGATCAGATCGCTTTGGGCCTTAACAGCAGCTGTGCAGTTGATATAGCTCACCACAATGTGGTCTGGGTGCTTGTCTCTGAAAGCAGCAAACTCATCGGCTGGGCAGTCATCAGCAAGGGAGCACCCCGCTTCGAGATCTGGTAGCAATACAATTTTTTCCGGGCTGAGAATCTTTGCTGTTTCAGCCATGAAGTGAACCCCGCAGAACACGATTACATCAGCATTTGTGCTAGCAGCTCTACGTGATAGTTCCAGGGAGTCCCCAATGAAATCTGCGATGTCTTGGATCTCTGGATCCTGGTAGTAGTGAGCCAGGATCACGGCATTGAGTTTTTTGCGTAGTTCAGCAATGGCACCCTTTAATTCTTTCCTAGTTGATGGCACTGGAGAGACCGTCTTGGCGGTGCAAACAGCGGTCATTCGGACCATCTAGGGCAGTATGGCCATAGCCTAGACATTTGCCACGTCACACCAGAGCCTCGCCATTGTTGGAGACCTCCATGGTGTATGGACACCTGATGATCAGAACTTACTGACTGAACTTCAGCCAGATGCTGTGTTGTTTGTAGGTGATCTCAGCGAAGGTGATCTCAAGTTGGTCAAAGCAATACAACAGCTTCCTCTGCCGACAGCTGTCATTCTTGGTAATCATGACCACGGACGTGATCACAGCGGCGCAGTCCTCAGGCGTCAATTGACCTTATTGGGCGACCGTCATTGCGGTTGGAGTTTGCGACAATGGCAGTTTCCACCGATTGCTGTCGTTGGCGCCCGCCCTTGTAGTGCTGGTGGTGGCTTTCACCTCGCCAAAGCCGTTCAGGCGGTTTTTGGCCCGATGTCGGTCAGTGAATCTGCTGACCGGATTGAGGCCGCTGCAAAGCAGGCACCATCCCAATGGCCCTTAGTGATATTGGCTCATTCCGGTCCGACGGGCCTCGGCTCTGATGCTCAGAGCCCTTGTGGTCGCGATTGGAAAGTTCCCGCTCTCGATTGGGGCGATCAGGATCTTGCGATGGCCCTTGATCGGATCCGTAAGCATCGTTTGCCAGATCTGGTTGTCTTTGGCCACATGCATCATGAACTCAAACGCGGAACAGGTTTGCGGCAAACATGTGTTCAGGATCGCTTTGGCACTGTCTTTCTCAATGCTGCTTGTGTACCGCGGCGTGGAAGTGATTCCTCTGGTCGTCAGTTGTGTCACTTTTCCTGGGTCGAGTTCCTTGATGGAAAGCTCAGTCAGGTGAGCCACCGTTGGTTTCTTCCAGATTCATCCTTGGCCTATGAACAGATTCTTTTTGAAAGAGCAACACCATTGGTGACACAGTGCTGATTTACCTCTGCTTGAGCAGTCATGGCTATGGCCATGCAGCACGCCAGGCAGCTGTTCTTATAGAACTGCATCGTCTTCAGCCGCAATGGCGATTCGTAGTGAGTACGGATGTGGACTTCCAATTCCTCAACCTTGCGCTGCAAGGTGTCCCTTTCGAACACCGCAAACTGCGCTGGGATGTGGGCATGGTTCAGGCGAATGCCTTAGCCATTGACCAAATGGCCACTCTCAAGGCTTTGCAGGAACTTGAACAACACATTCCTGCCCAAATTGCGGCTGAGGTCTCTTGGATTCAGTCTCAACAGATGTCGGTACTTGTACTTGCTGACATTCCACCTGCTGCTGCTGAGTTGGCTGATCAGCTTGGTGTTCCTTTGGTATGGATGGGCAACTTTGGTTGGGATGAGATCTACGCCCCTCTAGGAGATTCTTTTCTTACCCACGCTGAAGCTGCGTCAGCTGAATACTCACGTGGGCAGAAGTTGTTACGTTGCCCATTCTCACTTGCAATGGACTGGGGGCTACCTGAACAGAGCCTGGGCATAACTGCGTCCTCACCTCGTTCACTACCGCTAGGACTCCAGCAGAGACTTGAATCTTTTCAAGGTCCAATCGTCATGGTGGGATTTGGCGGGCTGGGTTTGGCACTCGACTCAGAGTTATTCCAACGCTGGCCTGATCACCTCTTTTTGATGCCCAAACCACGATCTGTTGACACTTTTCTGAGAAGGCAATCACCTGACAATGTTTTGTATCTACCTAGGTCAATTCGAGTTGTCGATGCTCTTCCTTACTGCTCTAGGCACCTTGGGAAGCCTGGTTACAGCAGTTTCTGTGAAGCCATCAGCTTGGGTGTCGGCCTTCATGTGGTTCTTCGAGAAGGCTTTGCAGAATCGGTAGCACTGATCAACGGCTTACAAAGCCATGCAGCCCATCGGCTGCTTGAGCGCGAGGCCCTCGAGCTTGGAGAATGGGATTTAGATCAACCCCTGATACCAGCTTCTCAGCAACCGCTGGCTGTCGATGGATCCGTGGAGGCAGCAAGTGCTGTAGTTGAACTGGTCTCTTAATCAGAATTACTAATCAAAAATCTTAGATCGTTCAATATGCACAACGCTGATTCTTCAACTTGGATTTCAGCGATCTTTGGGCCCAACTCAACCATTGCCGCGTGTGGACGATCCTCGCACCGGTACACGAGGGCTGTCCCTTTGGGTCAGCTTCGTCAAAGTCAACCCGATTATTAAATAATTTGGTTTAATAGTCACCCTTGGTTCATCGGCAACTCCCATTCGCTTCTGGGAATTGCCCAAACCTTCCCCCATTCCAAGGGTTTTTATTCTCTGAATGCAAAGAATGATCGCTCCCGCATCGACTGTCTATCGTCTTCTATCAGCAGTCGCAGCTGGTTTTCTCCCTTTCTCAATAGCAGCTGGAGCAGCGCAAGCAACCAATACCCATATCCCTCTCCCTCCTTCACTTCCATCTCTTGAGCTAACAGCACGTTCCCAGTCGCTAAGTAATCCAGAACAGGTTCCCTCAGCGGCATTGCCATATGTGATCACCCCGGAGCGGCGGGCCCTTCTCAACACCATTCGCTTTGCCGAAGGTACTTGGAAGAATGGGCATGACCTTGGCTATCGAGTGATGTTTGGTGGAGGTCTCATGGCCTCATTAGATCGTCATCCCAATCGAGTCATTTACTCCTCTCGATATGCAAGTGCTGCAGCAGGGGCTTATCAATTCATGCCTTTTACCTGGGACATGGTGACCCGCAGTCTTGGTTTGCGTGGTTTTGGTCCAGAAGTTCAGGATCAGGGAGCTCTCTTTCTTGTTCAACGTCGCAAGGCTTTAGGTCTTACCGATTCAGGGTTTATGACCCCTCTATTAGCAGCAAAACTTGCGCCTGAATGGGCTTCATTCCCCACTCTGAGCGGCAGGAGTTACTACGGCCAGCCTGTCAAACGCTTTTCCAGCTTGCTTGGTTTCTACAAGTTCAACTTGGCGCAGCTCAGGTCGATCAGGGATCAGCGCCGTCAAGATCTTGCTGCACCTGGTAATGACGCAGCTAGGAGACCTGTTTGCAAACCCCCCACAATTCTTTGCAGCATTCAAAGTCGCTGATATCAATTGAAGCTAAGGCTCTGACTCTCGCTTTTGCCTACCCCCCAATGTTGCTTGAGCAATAACGTATGCCGTTACAGCTCCTCCCAAAAAGCCCAGCCCGTTGCGAAGGAGTGGTAGAAGATCGCTAGTTCGCGACACGACAGGGGCAATCCCGAAGATTCCAAACAACATGATCCATAGCGGGGAAGCGAGCAATAACCAAGGCCAAGCGATCAGTTCACCTTCTTTCCTGGGGTAGGAAGCAAAGCCAGCAACCAAACCACCAAGTAGCGATGTGGTGAATGTCAACAACCATTGCTCCAATGGCAGCCCAGGTACAAATTGACAACCACCTCGATCCAAACAGGTTTCTACGGCATTGAGTGAATCGAGGATTGCGATGTCCTCGCCATGATCCTTCACGTAAAACTGGTTCCCATAGCGGGTTTGCAGCTCTACCCAGTAGGTACGAGGCATTAGTGCATATAACGCATCACCCACGTTGAAGTTGAGCAGATTTCCACCGCGTGGGTCGGCGACAATCAGCAAACTACGTTCATCAAGTCCCCAGTACTCTCGAACTGCAAGCCCAGGAGTTCGTTCGTACTGGGTCAGTACACGTAATTTCCAGCCTGTTCTCGTCTCATAGTCGTCTAGTGATTTTTCCAGGTTGGTGAGTTGCTTTTCGCTGAAGACCTTCGCCAGATCAACCACGGGTGTTTGCTGCTGGGGAAGGAGTTCAGGATTGTCGTAGGCGTAAACCGATCCTGCGCAACAAAGCAAGCAAAATAACCATGCCAACAGGTTTTTCAAGATTTTTCGCCTCTGATGTGCTCCCATGGGCCTGTTTCAGTGACAGGCATTCTCTCGAATGGATCTCTGCTCTGTGCCTTGTCCAGCTTGGTTGGTCAACCGAATAGTTCAGGCTGGAGGGAGCATCAGCTTCCATCAATACATGGACTGGGCCTTGCATGACCAAGTATATGGGGCCTATGCCTCAGGTCAGCTTCGTATTGGTCGTCAGGGTGATTTCGCGACTTCTCCTTCCTTAGGAGCTGACTTTGCCCAACTTTTGGCCATACAACTGGTTGATTGGTTCCAGCAACTTCAGCAGCGTGTTGACAAGGGAAAGTCTTTATCGTTGATAGAGGTGGGGCCTGGTGAAGGCGATTTAAGTGCTGATCTGATCTCAGCCCTGGAGGATCTGTGCCCAGCGCTGATACCAAGACTGGAGCTGGTTTTGGTGGAGAGCAATAAGGCCATGGCCTTACGACAACGAGAGCGACTGAAATCTGTCACCAGTGTGCCGATTCACTGGCGAAGTCTTAATGAGTTGGCTCAAGCTCCCGCTATCGGCGTGATGCTTGCTCATGAAATGTTGGATGCTCTGCCGGTGGAGCGGTTGGTGTGGCGCGATCAACGTCTATGGCGGCAGGGTGTTTGTCTTGAGAACGTCGATTCGGTTGCTCATCTTCGCTTCACTGAGCTTTTTCTTACAGACGCTTTGCATTCAGCTTTAACTGAGGCCCGAATGTGTTTGGGCATTCAGATCCCCCCTCCTGATGCTGCTGATGGTTGGTGCAGTGAATGGCATGGTGAACTGAAATCGTGGTTGAGTCAGGCAGCCTCTGCTCTGCTTTGCGGCCCCTTACTTGTCATCGACTATGCCCTCGAGGCCCGTCGTTATTACAGCGCGATGAGACCCTGCGGAACTCTGATGGCTTATCGCCAGCAGAGAGCTAGTGGTGCATTGCTTCAAGATCCCGGTCGGTGGGATCTCACTGCACATCTGTGTCTCGAAACTCTTCAACTCCAGGCCGAACAGCAGGGTTGGACCTTTCTCGGTGAGTCTCGACAGGGGCAAGCACTCTTGGCACTTGGCTTGGCAGAGAGGCTTCATGCTCTCCAAAGTCTTCCTACCAGTCAGCTCTCTGCTGCCCTCAATAGAAGGGAAGCACTGTTGCGTCTTGTTGATCCAGTCGGCTTGGGAGAGTTTCGTTGGTTGGCTTTTGATTTGAGGCCCAAACCATCTCTTGATGCTGAGGTCGGTGAACTTCGCTGCCGGTTCCTAGAGGACCCAGTTAGCTGAGCTCTGATAGGCATTTTCGGATTTCTTCTCTGCTTACGTCATTTTTGATTTCGACGTTGCCAATGCCGGTGGGAATCACAAAGCGAAGCTTTCCATCTTTGACCTTTTTATCCCCTTGCAGGGTATACAGCACCTCCTCTGGATCTAGCTTGGGCCAAGCAATCGGCAGCCCTGCCTTTGCGATCAGCGACTTTTGCCTGTTGGCATCATCCCTGCTCCAGCTCTGTCGCAACACCGCCAGCTCCCCAACCGCCACCATGCCGATGGCGACAGCTTCACCATGCAGCCAGTTTCCATAGCCACAGAGGGTTTCCACCACATGCCCGAAGGTGTGCCCGTAGTTAAGGATGGCGCGCAGCCCGCCCTCTCGTTCATCTGAGCTCACCACTCTCGACTTCGCGAGTGCTGAACGTTCGAGAATTTTCTCCAGAAGGTCTTGATGGAGTTGTGATGGTGTGTCTAGTTCTTGAATGCCTTCTAGGAGTTGAAAAAGTGCTGAATCACCGATCACCCCGTATTTGATCACTTCGGCCATCCCTGCCCGGAATTCACGTTCTGGCAATGTTTTCAGAGTTGAGGGATCGATTAATACAAGCCTTGGTTGGTGAAATGCTCCGATCAGATTTTTTCCGCCCGGGTGATTGACGCCTGTCTTGCCACCAATCGCGGCATCCACCATTGCCAGAAGGGTTGTAGGAAGTTGCACCACCGAGATACCTCTTAGCCAAGTAGCTGCTGCAAATCCAGTCATGTCGCCCACTACCCCACCGCCAAGAGCAACCATCAAGGATCCTCTTTCTAGCTTTGCTTCATAGGCTGCATCGTGAATTAACGCCACGCTCACTGGCGTCTTTTGATCTTCTCCGGCCTCGATCACCAGCAGAGTGGGCCTGAAACCGCTCTCCTTAAGGCTTTGGAGGCAAAGATCACCATATGGCTCAGCAACATCAGCATTGCTTACAACCAATACCTTGATTCCCTCTTTCAGCCCAGCACGGCGAAGCTCCTTACCAACACCCCGCAAGCCTTCCCCCCCAATGACCACCTCGTAGGGCTGGTGGCTCAGTGCTACTGGGATGCGTTGGGCGTCGATATTCACGAAAGCGGACATGAAAGAGCAAGTCTGCTGATCTCAGTTTGCCGGGTGGCATCAAACGCTCCCACGTAATCTCCTGTCAGTACAGGCATTGTGGTGATGGCTGGTCCTCTGTTTCGGGGATTAAGACAGTCTTGGCGGACCACTCTTGTGGCATGGGTATTCCTCTTGCCTGCGCTCGTCCTACTCAGCTTGTCGGTGCTGATACCAGCGCTGATGGCTCTTTTGATGAGCTTCACCAAAACAGGTCTCGACGTTACAGAGCCCCTTGTCTTTGTGGGTTTGGCCAACCTGCGACGTCTTGCTGGTGATCCGATGTTTTTTAAGGTGCTGATCAATACTTTGATCTACCTGGTTGGGGTGGTTCCACCGATTGTTTTGGGTTCTCTTGCATTGGCGGTGTTGTTGAACCGTTCCTTACCAGGTATTCATTTTTTACGCGGTGCGTTCTATACACCCGTGCTCGTGTCGATTGTGGTTGCGGCCATCGCATTCCGTTGGCTTTATGCAGAGAACGGTCTTATCAATGGCTGGCTTTCCGCCTTTGTTGGCACAGATTTCGTGCCGATTGGCTTTCTCACGAATCCATTCTTGGCACTCCCGGCAGTGATGCTTGTAACCCTGTGGAAGGGGCTTGGTTATTACATGGTGATATTTCTTGCTGGCCTCCAAGGAATTCCTAAAGAGCTTTATGAGGCAGCCGAACTTGATGGTAGTGATGGCTTGCGCAAACACATCGACATCACACTGCCGTTGTTGCGGCCTTACGTAACCTTGGTTGCGGTGGTTTCATCGATTGCGGCTACAAAAGTGTTCGAAGAAGTGTTCTTGATGACTCAGGGGGGACCCGCCGACACCACTCGAACCCTTGTCTACTACGTTTACGACCAGGCTTTTGCTGAGCTTGAGATCAGTTATGCCTGCACGGTGGGCTTGGCGCTTTTCCTTTTGGTCCTGTTGCTCACTGCTGTGCGTTTGGCCTTTGCTGGTGATCAGGGCTTGCTCTGAAATCTCAATTTTGTTGGGATGCAATGCTTGCAGGATTGCGTGGTTGATTCTCTCTGCATGAGCAGCGTTAAAAGCCCAATGATTGGGGTCGTCGGTGGTGGTCAGTTGGCTCAGATGTTGGCGCAAGCAGCAAAAAGCCGCGCTGTAGATGTTGTCGTGCAGTCTGGATCTGCAATCGATCCCGCTGCTGTTGAAGCAACTCGACTTGTCTTGGCCGACCCAGTGGATGTAGAAGCTACTGGCAAGCTCGTGCAGGGGTGTTGTGGCGTCACGTTTGAGAACGAATGGGTCGATATTGAAGCTCTGATTCCCCTTGAACAACAAGGGGTGTGTTTTTCTCCGTCTCTTACTGCGCTTGCTCCATTGGTCGACAAAATCTCGCAGCGTCAGTTGCTTCGTGATCTAGATCTTCCTAGCCCTGATTGGACTTTGCTGAGTTCGATTTCTTTTGCTCAGCCAGAGCTTCCTAGGGAGTGGAACTTTCCGGTGATGGCCAAGTCAAGTCGGTGGGGATATGACGGCAAAGGAACCAAGGTTCTCAAGAGTGTCGAGGATTTATCGCAACTTCTGCGCTCAGTGGATCCAACTCAATGGCTGCTTGAGAGCTGGGTGCCGTTTGAAAAGGAATTAGCCATTGTTGTTAGTCGAGATGCTCAGGGCCGTGTTCGTAGCCTGCCTCTTGCTGAGACTCATCAGTTCCAACAGGTGTGTGATTGGGTGATTGCACCTGCGAGTGTTGATCATGCTGTGGAAATGATGGCCTACAACATGGCAGCGTCTCTTCTAACAGAGCTCAATTACGTGGGCGTGCTTGCTGTTGAATTTTTCTACGGACCAGACGGACTACAGGTCAATGAAGTTGCACCTCGCACTCATAATTCCGCACATTTTTCGATCGAAGCCTGCAGCAGCAGCCAGTTTGATCAACAACTTTGTATCGCGGCGGGCTTGCCAGTGCCTGAAACCCATCTCCATGCACCTGGAGCCTTAATGGTAAATCTTCTAGGTTTGCAAAAAGGGGGTGAGTCCTCTCTAGATGAGCGCCTAGCGAAGCTGCGCAGTTGTGATCGCTTCCATTTGCACTGGTATGGAAAAGATTGTGAAACTCCAGGCCGCAAGCTCGGTCATGTGACCGTGCTGCTTAATGGTGTTGATGCGCCCAGCCGTCAGCTCGAGGCGGAAACTGCCTTAAAGCACATTCGCTCAATTTGGCCGACGCAGGACACCGTTTGCGCTTAAATTCTGCTTGAACTGCTGTGTTGGTGACGGCCTTTTTCTAGTGCTCTGATCTGACTCTCTTTCGATTTGGGGAGGCTGTCGTGAAGGTGACGTAGACCGGACTTGCTTCCGGAAACGAAGCCCCACTTTGCTTCCCCTTCTGGTTCTTCCAGGTCGAACACTGGGGCTCGCACGGCATGGCGGTTCACCTCTTTTGAACGCCTGGACGACTGTGATTAAGTCGTTTCAATAATGACCCTTCGTCCAATTTTGTGACAACAAAAACCTCCTGAGCTGAGCTGCCAAGTCTGGCAACCAGTTTGAAACCACCCTTGATCGGCGTTGTAATTCTCAGGCGAAGTTCTGGACAATGACCTTTGACGCGTCGGATGACGGCTGGTGTAATCGTTTGAATGTTCTTCTCCTCTGCAAGGGCCTTCAACCATGGAATTAGACCCTCTACGTAGGTGCTGTGCGTGATTACAACTCGACCCATCGCAACTTTTTCGTGTAATTGATCGAAACTAGCCAAAGTTTCAAGGTGAAAGCAGCTCTGTCTAAGAGGCGATACTTAAATCCTATATTTTTCCTTGCGGTGGTTTCGATCCCAAGTATTCTACTTTTGCTCCCAGGTCAAGGCCCTCCCTGCAAGGTTCATGACGAATAGATTCACGCGTTGTCTATCCACCCTGGCGAGGTTGTGTTCAATGTTCCCCAGAGGGTTCTAACCCTTTTAATCGAGACTATAGGTAAATTTTATTTTTCTCATTCTTGCTAGGATCTTCATTCAAAGTTCAGATATATTCTAGGTACATTGATAACCCAAAAGTCAAGGATTGTTCTTCTCTGAGCAATCCCTCGATAACTATATTACGAATTAGTTTGTAGGCTAGATTCAGCTTTTACTTGCCAAAGTCAGTATTTTGAGCTCAGAGAGTTATATTTGTTTGACTATTTTGAAAACTATCGAGGATGAGTCGTGGGGCCATTAGAGCGGTGTAATATTGAGATTTTTAGAAATGAGTCTTTGCTGATTTTCTTTGTAATTGTTGATGGAAGTTAAACTGTCTATGTTATATAGGCTGTCGATCCTTTTCATTTTGTAGCAGGATCTGTTCCTTTTAAGTTGATTAATCGTGATTTTTATATTAACTCTTCAAAGATTTTTTTCAATGCACATTCAGCTAGGCATTGAGCGCTGAATGTTTTTGCCGTTGCTGCTCGAAAAGCCTTTTGTCAGTCTTGCAAAAAGCAACAAGATCATTGTGCTGTATTGAAGGTTGATCAGCTTTGCCTTGTTTCAGCACCGTTCAAGTGGTGCCATTGTTAGCCCCTCCCCAGACAGTTGCTGGTGGTAGAGCTCGGCCTGCTCAAGTGGACCACACCAGACCTCTGCTGAACCTTGACCGTCGATTTGATGCGCAAGATTCCAGGCCCTCTCCTCGCTCATGCCTGGAATGATCCTTCGCAGACAATCAACGACGTGCTGAAAGGTGTTTACATCATCGTTGAGCACGATCACTCGAGCTTGTGGATACCTCTGAGTTTGCTTGGCACGTTCAAGAAGTGGCGTAGTACCAGGAGTCGCGAACGTCATGACTGATGAAGGCTTTGACGTGTAAAATGGTTGAAGCCTTACCAGGCTAAGTCAATCTGATTTGCGTCTTCTATGTTGTTCACTCTCGCCTGGGCCTCACTGGCGGCTGTGTTCAGTTTCTCTATCGCCATGGTCGTGTGGGGACGTAATGGCGACGGTACACTGAACTTCTGAGGTGCCTGAGGCTTTCCAAAGCCTAGGGAGCAATCAGCTTCTCGCCGGAGCAGCTGTCATCCTTTTGGCCTTTGTGACCATTTCGGTTATTTATCTTTCAGTCGTTGATCGGCTAGATCGTCGTCGTCGCAAAAAGACAAATGAGAAAGTTTGATCCCCAGCTGCCATAGGTAAAGGGCGATTGGATGTCTCAGCATTCCCTAGGCCTCTTAAGGCTGAAGAAGATTGTCTACATCCCTTGTCGCTTTCCTGTCAGTTCGGCTGGAATTTGCTCGCTGCTTTTAATCCCAACGATCGTTCTCCTGCTTTTAAAGGGGCATTTGTCATCTAGCCGCACAGAACGGTTAGGGACATTTGCTCGCTTGATGACAGAGATGACTTTGATCCAGAGTTTTCGAGGAGATCCGCAAGGCCAAGCCCCGCGTCTATGGCAGGACCGTCTTGGCATGAACCTGGCCAAGGATCTTTGGCGACGTCAGGGTCGGGGTCTCTGGTGGCAGGCGTGGGCAAATGATGGCGAGGCTTATTTGCTTTTGCCAGAGATCCTTTGGCCGATGAGTGTTAATTCAAGCATTGCTTTTAAGCGTCTTGATGATGTGGTTGTCATCGCTTCAGATGGCTTGCATCGTCAACAGCTACTTCAAAGCCTTGGTGAAGGGTTTGTCCATTCTTCTGCTGCTCAATCGTCTTTACAGCGTTTTTGCAATTCTGTTCTACAACATGGGCCAGCGGTGAGCTGGAGTCCCGATGGCTTGGCTTCAGTGAGTGGAGCAATGGCACCTCTTTTGCAAATTTCACGTTATGGATGTTTGTCACTGCGATTGGATCGTAATCAACTCAAATGGCAAGGAGTTGTTGGTTATCGCCCTTTTGGTTTGGCTCCGGTTGGCATTGATGCCAGCCCTTTTCAGTATCGCCCTACGGCGATCAAATCGCCAGGTAGACCTGATTCAGATCAGGCTCTCCTGAATATGCAAGTGAAGAGTATGGACTTGCTTTTTGGCAGTTTGCTTTCTAAGCAGATTATTCAGGATTCCCTTGATAAGAACTATGGCATTAATCAGCAATTAGGGTTGAGACTTGCATCGTTACCACTTGATCTTAGCCTGGCCAAGCAACGTAAAGGGCCTTTTCAAGCCAGCATTCAAATCCAACTTGATCTACCAGAGGGCTCCTCACGATGGCAACCAGTTATCGATACTGTTAGTCAACGTCTGGAAGCACGAAACTTCATTAAAGAAGATAACTCTGTTGTCAAAAATGATCAAAATACTGACGCTGACTTCTATGGACTTACGCTCTGGAGACAACCTTACTCGGATGGTGAGAGAGTTGTTGGTGGATGGGTTTGGCAAAAACAAAATGGAAAACCTACTCGTTTTGGTATTGCTATTGGCGACTCACCAATGCTCACTGAGATCTCTAATAAAACTATCAACCTAGTCCATCCTGATGTTATGAAAATGTCCGCTGATACAGCTGGATTGTATCGTTTAGGTTTGCTTAATAGATCCTGGCCAGCCCCAGTTAAACAGGCTAAGTTTTTAACGATGAACCTAAGTTATTTGCGGGGTGCCAAACTCAAAAAAACAGACTGGTGGTGGATGTCAGGTCAGCTGATATTGGAACAAGCTTCAACCCCCTGAGACATTTGCTCTGATGATCCAGTGTTGAGTTTTGCAGATTCATTTTGTTCCCGTTTGCGACGTTCAGATTCTAGAATTTGTTCAGTTAGTTCTACAGCCTGGGCCATCTTCTCGAGGTTGGACTTGTAGAGGTTCAGATCTTTTTCAACTCTGGCTTTGGAGAATCCAACTGATTCACTTAGTTCATGGGCGATTTGGCTTAGTTTTTCGGGATCAGATGATTCATCACCTTGGGCAGATGCGAGAAGGCTGAGCAACCCCACGGCCATTAGGCGTGAGTAATGAAAAGTGGTGCTACCAGCAGTATTACGCAATGCCTTGGCGAGAGCTTCAGGAGCCCCTTTGCCTTGTTGTTGGATCCAGCCTTGGACCTCCTCAAGATCGTGACCCCGTACCGACTCAAGAGTTTGTTGGGCCTGCTTGCGCAAAGCATTTGGGTCGAAGCCGCAGCTTCGACATAGGGCATCGAACAACGTCTTGACGTGAGCTTCTGGTCGGTAACCACTCGTGAAGACATCAAAAACTTGGCTAAGGCCAATAGCAAAGAGTGCGTCTGGGTGGAAATGCTTCTGATGGCTCAGGAGATGCAGCTCGACAAGAAGTTCATCGGTTGTACGTCTGTACAGCGAGGGGATGACATGAGGGAAATCATGATTAAACGCACGTTTGCTGTCAGCAATGGTCTTTCGGTCACTCAAGTGCTTGGCCCGACCTTTTCGCACCTGACCATAGCGCTGCTACGGCGCCGTTAAGATCGTGAAAACCGAGCAGAGCAGCATGATCCCGATTGTGATTGAAGAGTCGGGCCGCGGGGAAAGGGCCTTCGATATTTATTCGCGCCTTTTGCGTGAACGGATCATCTTTCTTGGCGAGCCTGTGACAAGTGATTCGGCAAATCGAATTGTTGCTCAGATGTTGTTCTTGGAGGCGGAAGATCCTGAAAAAGATATCTATTTGTATATCAATTCACCAGGAGGTTCAGTATATGATGGCCTCGGAATATTTGACACAATGCAGCATGTCAAGCCAGATGTTCAAACAGTATGTGTAGGGCTTGCAGCAAGTATGGGAGCGTTCCTCCTCTGCGCTGGGGCAATGGGTAAACGCAGCAGTTTGCAACATTCTAGAATTATGATTCATCAGCCGCTTGGTGGTGCCAGAGGGCAAGCGAGTGATATTCGTATTCAGGCTGATGAGATTCTCTTCCTAAAGGATCGATTGAACCGAGTATTAGCAGATCGTACAGGTCAACCTCTAGAGAGAATTCAAGAAGATACCGATCGAGATTTTTTCATGTCTCCCGCAGAAGCTGTTGGCTATGGACTTGTCGATAGTGTGATCGATAAGCGTCCGGTTCATTCAGTCAATTGACAAGGCTGCCTTGTGATAGGCAAGTATTGCAAGTCAAAAGAATTTCTAATAGATAGTTATCAATCCATTAATCCTGAAGGAACTGATTGACTTGTTTGTAATTACGAAAACATTTATCCAGCTTCATCTTGGTGTCAAAATTGTTTTTATTCTAAAATTAAAGATTAAATCTTAAAGCGAATGGGGATGGATTGTCAGGATCCATTCGCTGATGCTTGATTTCCTGGATGATTATTATTTAACTGCTAGTTCTATTAGCTCTGGAGGATAGGTATGCTTCTTTCCTTCTCTGGAACAGATGTAAACTCTGCTACTACTGAAACAAATTCTTCTCCGTCTATGGTTTCCTTTTCGATGAGGATTTCAACGAGTCTATCCATAGCTTCCCGATGTTGCTTGACGATTTTTACAGTTTCGCTATAGCAATGCTTAACCATTTCCCGAACTGCCTCATCTATTTGGCGGGATATTGCATCTGAAATCTCGCTTCGAGTCATCAGGTCTCGTCCAATAAATACTTCTTGATTTCCGCTCTCCAGAGAGACTGGCCCTAAATCGCTCATGCCAAAACGTGTCACCATTTGGCGTGCCATGGATGCTACCTGCTGGATGTCTCCACCTGCACCTGTTGTGATCTCTGCATCGCCAAAAACAACATCTTCTGCTGCTCTGCCTCCTAGTGCTCCCATGATTCGAGCCTTGAGTTGGGCTCGAGTCACCAGCATTTGCTCTTCATCTGGAGCAAACCATGTAAGCCCCTGAGCCTGACCTCGTGGTATCAGAGTCACTTTTTGGACAGGGTCATGATCTTTAACTAATGTTCCTATTAGCGCATGTCCAACTTCGTGGTAAGCGATCAATCTCTTGCTACGTCCATCAGTGAGTGGGTGCCCTTCCATGCCTGCGATGATTCTGTCAACGGCATCGTCAATTTCATCAAGGCTGATAGCCTTTTTACGACGTCTAGCTGTTAGGATTGCCGCCTCATTAAGTAGGTTGGCAAGGTCTGCCCCGGTAAATCCAGGTGTCCTTCGGGCTACATTCTTTAAGGAAAGATCTTCTTCAAGTTTCTTGTCACGTGCGTGCACTTCAAGAATTGCAAGTCGTCCTTTGATGTCTGGTGCATCCACACTGACTTGCCTGTCAAAACGCCCTGGTCGCATCAGCGCAGAATCCAGTACATCTGGACGGTTTGTTGCTGCAATAATGATGATTCCGCTATTACCTTCAAATCCGTCCATTTCTGTTAACAGTTGGTTTAGAGTTTGTTCTCGTTCATCATTCCCGCCACCTATTCCGGCACCACGTTGTCGGCCTACGGCATCAATTTCATCAATGAAGATTAGGCAGGGTGTGTTCTCTTTTGCCCGTTTGAATAAATCTCGGACTCGACTCGCGCCGACACCAACGAACATCTCTACAAATTCCGAACCAGAAAGTGAGAAGAAGGGAACACCTGCTTCTCCTGCAATTGCTTTGGCAAGCAGTGTTTTGCCAGTGCCTGGAGGCCCTACCAGCAGAACACCTCTTGGAATTTGAGCACCTACCGAGGTGAAGCGTTCGGGTTTCTTCAGGAATGTCACCACTTCCTCAAGATCCTGTTTTGCTTCAGTTACTCCTGCAACATCATCGAATTTGACTCCAGTTTCAGCTTCCATTGCGAAGCGGGCTTTTGTCTTGCCGAACTGCATTGCCTGCCCTGGGCCTCCAGGCATTGAGCTTGATCGACGGGCCAGCAGAATTAGGCCGCCAATGAGGAGTAGCGGGAAGAGGAGATTGCCTAATAAGCCAAGCGCCGGAGGAGTGGTACGAGCAGGATGAATATCGAAACTGATCCCCTCGCTCTTGAGTGTGTTGATTAGCTCCGGAGCAAGACCGGGGAGATCAACTCTTAGCCGTTGTACGCGATTGTCGAGTTCGGGATCTACGGCTTCCACTACTGCATTCCGTCCACCGTCGTAAATATCCACGGCGGTGACTCTTCCTGCTTCCACGTAGTCGAGGAAGCGGCCGTAGCTCATCCGAGTAACCGCAGCATTGCGCGGAGCGAGAGTTGCGTTACTCGGCTGCTCTCCTGTGAGCTTGCCATTTCCTAAAATTTGCCAGGCGAGCAGCAAGGCAACACCGATGGGCAGCAGCCAGAGAGCAATGAGACGCCAGCGTTGATTCATCTGCTAGAGGATGGTTCACTGACTGTAACGGTGTCGATGGTTAGATCGTTGGCTGCTAGATCCTCTTCTGGCACCATCTTTCTGAGCTTTTGAGCTCAGATTCCCACTTGCGCTTTTAGATGCTGCTTTGAGCAACCAACATCTTTGAGCCAAAAACCGTTTTGTTTTTTCCAGAAAGGACGCATTGGTTGATTGAGTTATCAATCCCATGCAACCCGCTTTGCTTGCGTTGGGCGCTTGACCTCATTGTTTTCGTAGCGGGGGAGTTGTGATTGCTACCCCTTTTTTGATTTGCCTATTCTCTGAAAATCAAAAAGGTTTTACAGGCGCCGGAGGGCAACGATTGGGTCAAGTCTTGCTGCACGTCTGGCGGGCAAAACACCAAAGATCAAACCAATTGATCCAGAGAGACTAACGGTGATTAGAACGACGCTTATTCCGATTGCTGCCGGGAGAGGGGTCAAAACTCCGATTGTTGTGACGGCACCAACACCTACAGCTGTGCCAATGACGCCACCAAAGCTTGCAAGAACGAGTGACTCGATTAGGAATTGGCTCAATACATCGCTATTTCGAGCTCCTAGGGCCTTTCTTAGTCCGATTTCCTCAGTGCGTTCACTGACCGCAACCAGCATGATATTCATGATTCCGATTCCTCCTACTAGCAGCGATATCCCTCCGATTGCTGCCAACATGAGGGTTAGTCCTCCGGTGATTGTGTTGACGATGCTGAGGGCATCTTTCTGTGATCGAACTGCAAAGTCGTCATCTCTCAGGATTCGATGTCGTTGACGGAGCAGGTTGGTGATCTGGAATTTTGCTGCCCCCGTGCTTTCTTCATTCTTGGCTTCCACACTGATAAAACTAAGGCTGACGCCATAGGTTGGATCTCTGCCTGTGATCCGGCTAACCATTGTTGTGAGTGGAATGTACGCGTTTTCATCTTGATTGTTTCCAAACACTGCTCCTTTAGGAGCCATTACACCGATTACTTCAAATGATTGATCCTTAATTCGTAGAATCTTACCGACTGCAGCACTCGTTGGAAAGAGTTTATTGACAAGGTCGGGACCAATCACAACCACATTGCGTGCGCTACGAAGATCTAGATCACTAATAAATCTTCCACGGGCTACTTCGAAGTTGCGCACTGGTAGAAACGATGGGGTCACCCCAGAGATTGAACTCGTAGCACTTTGGGCACCCGCTTGAATCACCTCGCTTGAGCTGATCTGTGGTGCGACTTCTTTCACGCTTGGAACTTGCTCAGCGATTGCATCTGAATCTTCGATGACGAGATTTCGCGGGAAGGCCACACCGCGACGACGAGTGTCGTTGTTGCCAGGCACCACAAACAACACATTGGCGCCCAGGTTGCTTAGTTGAGCCTCAGCCAGATTCTGAGCCCCCCTGCCAACCCCTACCAGGGTGATGACAGAAGCATTGCCGATCACAATGCCGAGCATTGTCAGGAGACTACGTAGGCGATTGGCTTTAAGGGTTGAGAACGCCATGCTCACCGTTTCGATGAGCGGAAGTGAGCTATTCATGAGCCCTCAGTCCATTGAGTCGAGCTTCATTGGCAGCTTGCCGCCTGTGCCGCGATGAACTTTGCCATTACTGAGCTGCATTGTTACCACCTCTCCTTCAAGCAGGTTTCTCGTGGCATGTGCTATCCCAATGATGAACGGAATCCCTAGTCGTTTTGAGATCATTTCTGCGTGGTATTCCTCTCCTTCTTGTTCTGTAATCACTCCTGCAGACTTTCTGATTGCATCGAGATAGTCATCGCTTGTTTCATGAATGACCAGAATCTCGCCTGGTTCAATTTTTGTTGAGTCGTTTGGGGAGAAAGCAAATCTGACCTTGCCGCTAACGGTTCCATTGCCAATACCGATCCCTTGGCCAAGTACTGCACTGACAATTCCTACTTTGACAAGATCTGTGGACCCGCTCACGCCAGCAAGGGTTCCTGCAGTTTGAATTGTTAGATCTCCTTCTTTGAGAAGACCCAATTCCTGGGCAACAGCAATTGCATCACTGAAGGTTGCAGTGGTACTTTTTTGGGTTGGGACAAGCAGTGGGGTAACACCCCATGCCAATTGAAGTTTTCTTGCTACAGCCAATTTGTTGGTTACGGCCAAAATTGGCGCTGCTGGGCGGAATTTACTGACGTTGTGAGCAGTTGCACCACTTTCAGTTAGTGGCACGATTGCTGCCGCGTTGAGATGACTGGCGATGCTGCTTACGGCTGAACTAATCGCGTTGGAAATGGTGCTGGCTAGATAAGTTTCGATTGGACGCTGTGGATAGTCCCGTTCAATCCGTCTGGCAATGGTGGCCATCGTTTGAACCGCCTCCACTGGATAGTCTCCTACAGCGGTTTCGTTCGAGAGCATCACTGCATCAGTACCATCAAGGATCGCATTTGCTACATCACTGACTTCTGCTCTGGTGGGCCTCGGGCTTGAGGCCATCGAGTCGAGCATCTGGGTGGCTGTGATGATTGGAATTCCAAGGCTGTTGGCCTTGCGAATCAAATCCTTTTGCAGTAGAGGCACTTCTTCGGCTGGCATCTCAACGCCTAAGTCCCCCCTTGCAACCATGACTCCATCACAGAGAGGAAGGATTGAATCGATTTGATCAATCGCCTCAAATTTCTCGATCTTCGCGATCACTGGGGTGCTGTGCCCATGATCGCGGATGAGTTTGCGGATCTCTTTCATGTCCGAAGGGTTTCGCACAAAGCTCAGTGCGACCCAGTCCACCCCTTGCTGGAGGCCAAAGGCGAGATCTTGGCGATCTTTCTCTGTAAGGGCGCGAACCGAAAGCTGTACATCAGGGAAATTCACTCCCTTGTTATTTGAGAGCACCCCTCCCACCGTGACGATGCAGTGCAAGGTTTGTTCGCTTTGATCGATTTTTAAGACTTTCATCTCCACTCGACCGTCATCAAGCAAGATTCGGCTGCCGGTCGTGACTTCGTCTGCAAGCTTGTCGTAAGTGACGGTTGCCACTGACTGATTGCATTGAACTTGTTTGGAGGTCAGTGCGAAGGAATCGCCATTGGCCAGAGTGATAGGCCCCTTATCAAAACGACCCAGGCGAATTTTGGGGCCTTGCAAGTCTTGAAGAATGCCGATGTGCATTCCCAATTCATCAGAAACCTGACGGATGGTGGAGATGCGCTTGGCGTGCTCGTCATGGTCGCCGTGTGAGAAATTCAGCCGGAAGGTGGTAGCACCTACCTCAACGAGTTCTCGGATTCGTTCGGCGCTCTCGGTTGCCGGACCTATGGTGGCAACAATTTTGGTCCGTCGTGTCAGATCAATCTGGGCCATCAACGGGACCTGAAACATCGCGGAAACTACCATCCAGGCCTCAAAACGTTGTTATTGACAGCGTTGCCAATGATTTTCTATGGACATTAATCATTACCAGCATGGAGCTCGAGCTACGGCCCGCTATCCGAATGTGGGTCAGAACCCGATTTATCCAACCCTTGGGCTCACAGGTGAGGCAGGTGAAGTCGCGGACAAGGTCAAGAAGGTCCTTCGCGATCAACAAGGTGTTTTTGACCTGGATACGCGCCAAGCAATCAAGCTTGAGTTGGGAGATGTGCTTTGGTATGTAGCCCAGTTGGCTAGTGAGCTAGGTTTTGATTTAGAAGATGTGGCTCAAGCCAATCTCGATAAGCTGGCTAGCAGGGCATCACGTGGCCAGATCTCAGGAAGTGGTGATCAACGATGAAGGAGAATTTTTTGCAAAGCTCCATCTTCAAGGTAGTGCTCACTGCTGTTTTACTGGTTTTTAATCTGGTTTTCAGTGATCAAGCCTTAGCGGCAACCCTCAGTGTGGATCAGTTGAGTATCGATGCTTGTGATCAAAAGGATCCAGGTGCGCAGCCCAGTCTGACTAGGCCTATCGGCGCCAGTTGCTATGTGCTTTCAGGTGAGGTCACCAATCCAGGAAACTCTGCCGTGATTGATAGCGATGTTTTTGCTCAGATCTTGGATCCAAGTGGTGAACCTGTTTTGCCAAACCGCGCTCGGGTTGGTTCTATTGGCGACGTGCAACCCGGGTCAAGTATTTTTGCAGTGCGGTTGGCGATTCCGGCAGGAACTCCAGAGCCTTTACAAGTGAAGGGGGCAAAGGTAAAGGGATTCAAGGCTCCTGTTCGTACTCGTGCTGGAGACGATGATGAGCTGCTTCCGCTTGAACAGGCTGTAGACCCTGGTCTTTTATGGGGAACCAAGGCAGTGACCCCTTCGAAACAACCGCTAGATCAGCTGTAATAGCTCATTCCACTATTCAAGATCGCCACACTTGCAGTATTCAGCATTTGTTGCAGAAGACTCAGGGCTACTAACGCCAGGATCGCTGAGAGATCCAAGCCTCCAAGGGGAGGAATCAAGCCACGAAAAGCATTGAGGTAGGGATCTGTGATTGAGCTAACGGTGCTCAGTACTGGATTCGCCCAGTCCAGATTAGGGAACCAGCTCAGCAGCACGCGCACGATAAGCACTAGTGAGTAGATCTCAAGTGTCTGGGCTAGTACCTGTAGCAACGTGGCCAGGATTTGCATGGGTGAAGACAACTATTCTTAGAACTCTATGCAACCTGAGAAGGTTCGGCTGAACCTAAATCAGGAAGTACTGAGAAGGTTCGATGGAACTTTTCAGAGAGCGTGAGCCAATAAGACCTGCCCTCGCTCTGTCGTTTGCGTTCGATGAAGTTCTGAGCAACGAGTTCTTTGATGTGGTCGTAGGCGCCTGATCCCCGTATATCGATCAGCTCCGATTGAAGAATTCTTTTTTTCAGGGCAATGGTGGCAAGGGTTCTGAGTGTTGCTATGGAAAGATCTACGGGTAAAAGGTTGCGGACCAGCTCGCCAAGGCCTGGACACAATTGAAGGCTATATCGACCATTGTTCTCTTGGATCTCTAAGGCTGTATCTCGCTGTGCATAGCCTGCCGTCAGCGCAAGTAGAGCTTGCTCAATCAGTTCTTCAGTCTCATTGGCTAGCTCTGCCATCTCTTTGAGCGTTACAGGACGACCCTTCAAATAAAGAATGGCCTCTAAACGTGCTGGTAAGGAGAAGCTGGAGACCTCATCCCTCTCTTGAGCTGGGGAATCGGTGGCCATGGCAGGCCCTGGTATGGAATATGCCAAGTTACCGCGATCAAACGGTCTGTGCACCCAGAAATAAGCAGTAGGCGGGGTTGTTTGTTTCTTCCCAGTTTGGGTAGCCCAGATCTTCAAGAAAGCGCTGCCAATCGTCCATTTCGTTGTCCTGAACCAACACACCTACAACGATCCTGCCGACATCTGCTCCGTGATTGCGGTAGTGGAAGATGCTGATACTCCATTCAGGGTGAAGGGCACTAACAAAGGTCATAAGAGCTCCTGGTCGCTCAGGGAACTCAAAGCGATAGAGCAGTTCGCGACATCCATCTCGGCAAAGGGTTTTGGCTGAGGCAGGAAGCCGACCACCCACCATGTGACGAAGGTGCCCTTTGGTGAGCTCGTCGTTGCTGAGATCAAGGCATGCGAATCCTGACGACTGCAGTCGCGTTAAAAGCTTGGTTCGATCATCCAGGTCTAAAACCTGTACCCCGATGAATATTTGTGCTCTATCCCCTTCTGCCATTCGGTAACTGAATTCGGTGAGATTTTTCCCTGCAAGGACATTGCAGAGCTTTCGCAGGCTGCCTGCCTGTTCTGGGATTTCCACAGCGAGTATTGCTTCCCTTTCTTCCCCTAGCTCTGCTCTTTCGGCGACAAAACGAAGCCGTTCAAAGTTCATGTTTGCGCCACAGGCCACGGCCACAAGAGTGCGGTCTTGAAGATCACGTTTGGCGATATCTGCCTTCATGCCAGCAATTGCCAGTGCGCCAGCTGGTTCAAGAATTGAGCGGGTATCTTCAAAAACATCTTTGATCGCTGCACAGATTTCATCAGTGCTTACCGTCACCATCGCGTCTACGTGCATCTGGGCTAATGAGAAGGTGAGTTTGCCTACTTGACGTACAGCGACTCCGTCGGCAAATAGGCCAACATTGGGCAGCTGAATACGTTCACCAGCCTCAAGAGAGAGCTTCATTGCTGCAGCGTCGTAGGGCTCGACACCGATAATTTCGACTTGCGGCCACAAGCTTTTGACATAGGTGGCAATCCCTCCGATCAGTCCGCCACCGCCAACTGCGACATAGATTGCATCTGGTGGATCTTGGATCTGGCGCAGGATTTCTAGAGCAATCGTCCCTTGCCCAGCAATCACCTCTGGATCATCAAACGGGTGGATAAACGTGAGTCCATCTTTTTCACTGCGACGCATGGCCTCTTGATAGGCCTCGTCGTAGGTCTCTCCATGAAGTGCGACTTCAGCGCCAAGAGCACGGACTGCCCGTACCTTCATTTCGGGTGTGGTGATAGGCATCACAATCACAGCTCTGCAATTGAGATAAGAGGCGCTCAGTGCCACTCCCTGAGCGTGGTTTCCAGCACTTGAAGCAATCACGCCACGCTGCAACTCTTCTTGGCTGAGAAGGGACATGCGGTTATACGCACCACGCAGCTTGAATGAGAAGACTGGCTGTAGGTCCTCACGTTTCAACCAGATCTTGTTCTGAAAACGGCGACTGAGGTTTTTGGCCAGTTCCAGGGGGGTTTCATGGGCTACGTCATAGACACGTGCCCTCAGAATCCTCTGTAGATAATCGTCCATCACGACAGTCTTGCAATATTCAGATCCGTCAACTGTTTGCACTTGCCAGGGTTGCTTTCGTCGTTCTATAGCTGAGAAGACCTAGATTGAATGGGTTGGAGTGGGACAGGAACGCGAATGCGTCTGAGCGAGTTAACCCATCCGAATCAGCTTCATGGCTTGAGCATTGCCGAGCTTGAGGATGTAGCACGTCAGATACGGGAACGCCATCTTGAGGTGGTGTCCACCAGTGGAGGTCATTTGGGGCCTGGGCTCGGTGTTGTTGAACTCACCCTTGCTCTTTATCAAACTCTTGATCTAGATCATGATCGAGTTGTATGGGACGTTGGCCATCAGGCTTATCCACACAAGCTGATTACTGGTCGATATGGCGACTTCAATACCTTGCGTCAGCAGGGTGGTGTAGCTGGCTATCTGAAGCGTTGTGAAAGTTCTTTCGATCATTTTGGTGCCGGCCATGCCAGTACCTCGATATCAGCGGCACTCGGCATGGCCGTTGCTCGTGAGCGTCGTGGTGAATCGTTCAAATGTGTAGCTGTAATTGGTGATGGGGCTCTTACTGGCGGCATAGCACTAGAAGCTATTAATCATGCCGGCCATATGCCCAATACACCTTTTCTGGTTGTTCTCAACGACAACGACATGTCGATTTCTCCGCCAGTCGGAGCGTTGTCGACCCATCTAAACCGCATGCGCCACAGCGCGCCTGTGCAGTTCATCTCGGATAGCGTCGAGGAGAGGGTCAAGAGTCTGCCTTTCATGGGAGGGGAACTGCCTGCCGAACTCGACCTGCTCAAGGGCAGTATGCGCCGATTATCCGTGCCGAAGGTAGGGGCTGTTTTTGAGGAGCTTGGCTTCACCTACATGGGCCCTATTGATGGCCATGACATTGAACGCATGGTTCGAACCTTTGAGACGGCTCATAAAGTTGGTGGCCCTGTCCTCGTTCATGTTGTTACGACCAAAGGCAAGGGCTATCCCTATGCCGAAGCAGATCAAGTTGGCTATCACGCGCAATCTGCGTTTGATCTAAGTACTGGGAAAGCTCTTCCCTCAAAAGGAAAGAAACCACCGAGTTACAGCAAAGTGTTTGGCGAGACGCTCATCAAGCTTTGTCAGCAGGACAGCACTGTCGTTGGGATCACAGCCGCGATGGCCACAGGTACTGGCCTTGACCTCCTGCAGAAGGCTGTTCCTGAGCAATACATCGATGTAGGTATCGCTGAACAGCATGCTGTAACTCTTGCTGCTGGGATGGCTTGTGAGGGGCTCAAGCCTGTGCTGGCGATTTACAGCACATTCCTGCAGCGCGCCTTCGACCAATTGATCCACGACGTGGGGATTCAGAACCTGCCAGTGACCTTTGTGATGGATCGCGCAGGCATTGTTGGCGCTGATGGGCCGACCCATCAGGGTCAGTACGACATCAGTTATTTCCGGGCCATTCCTAATTTCACCGTGATGGCGCCCAAGGATGAGGCTGAACTTCAACGCATGTTGGTGACATGTCTTCAACATCAAGGCCCTGCAGCTCTCCGTATTCCAAGAGGATCAGGAGAGGGAGTACCTCTGCTTGATGAAGGCTGGAAGCCTTTGGCAATTGGTCGAGGCGAAGTGCTTTGTGAAGGTGATGATCTTTTAATCGTTGCTTATGGAGTGATGGTGCCTGCTGCGATGATCACAGCTCAGTTGTTGCAGGAAGCAGGTATCAAGGCCACTGTGATCAATGCTCGCTTTCTAAGACCACTTGATCAAGCCTTGATTCATCCGTTAGCCCGTCGTATCGGTAGTGTCGTCACGATGGAGGAGGGTGCTCTTGCGGGTGGTTTTGGTGCAGCTGTGGTTGAGTCCCTTAGTGATCAAGATGTCTTGGTTCCAACGTTCCGAATTGGAATCCCTGATCAATTGGTAGACCATGCCAGTCCCCAACAGAGCCGTGAAGCGCTGGGGCTCACACCAACACAGATGTCTGAACGAATTCAAGAACACTTTTGCTTGAATTCGAAGCCTTCTCTTGTAGGGCAGGAAGCACCGCAGGCCCTGTCAACCTGATCAATTGACTGTTTTGGTGGCAGGTGCAGGGCCAGCAGGAGCTCGGCTTGCACAACGACTTGCTAGCCAGGGGATTGCTGTAACTCTTGTTGAACGCTTAAGAGAAGCCAATCAGAATGCTTTTTCTAGTGCTGCCATCCCTATCCAGGCGGTGTCTGATCTCTGCATTCCTGCTGAAGCAATTGCCAGCCATTGGAAAGGGTGGCAATTGGTGGATCCAGATGGAATTCAACATCAATGGTGGTCTCAAGATGACCTTGGTGTGGTTCTCAACTTCGGCTCGCTACGTCAACAGCTCTGGCAGCAAGCTATAGAAGCAGGTGTTGAATTTTTATTGGGTTGGAGAGTTCATTCCGTTCTTACGGTCAATGACGGCGCAAACGTTGAATTGATTGGTCCAAATGGTTTGTGTCAAACAAGGAGAGTGAGCTGGGTGGTAGATGCCACAGGTCATCGCCGCCTTTTATTGGGTTCAACTGCAGGATCCAAGCTTTCTGATACCGATTGCATGCTTGAAGGTGCTGGCGTTGAGTGGATCCTGCAGGGTGATCAAAAAACAACAGCTCACTGGCGTGACCGGGTTTGTTTTTTTTTGGGATGCCAGTGGATTCAACATGGTTATGGCTGGATTTTTCCCATGGCTGGTAATCAGTTGAAGGTAGGAGTTTGCCGTCTGCCTCCTCCACTGAAGGAGTGCCTCGAACCGATGAGCAGCATCTTGAACCGCCTGCTTATCAAGAACCAGCTTGATCAGCTACCAGTTATCGATAGACATGGCGGAATCTTGCGCAGCAGCTTAAGGCGCAGTGAAGCTCACGTTGTTGGCAGGATTGTTGGAGTTGGCGACTCTATTAGTACTGCCAATTTGCTTGGCGGAGAAGGCATCCGTCATGCTCTCGTTAGTGCAGAGGTGCTTACTCCTTTGCTTGTTGAAGCCTGCTCTAATCCACCCAGTTCAAATCAAGACAAAGACAACATGGTCTTAATGCAATTTGAACGGCTCCTGCGTCTTCGTTTGGGTTGGCGCTGGAATCTTTCAGGTCGCTTGGCAAAGCGAACATGGTGGGGTTTGTGCGATCAAAAAGGCGATCGACGCTTGTCAGGTTTGATTAATGGGCTGTCAATGCGAGTCAGCGCTGAAGAACTGAGCCGATTGTTGTTCGAATACCGCTTTGAGCGCTACGGACTCCGTCTTCTTCCTTATTTAATGGGCTGGCGATGAATTCGCCAGCCCTCGTGCTGTTCAGAGAACTCCGCGTGAAGCTAATCCGAGGATTGTGCCCATGCCAAGGATGTGGCCTAAGCATTGGGATCCGACAACGGAGGCGTGGCTCATGCCTCCATAGAATTTGTTATTAGGCATGTCGAAGCCTTCATTTTGGTGTTCGATGTTGGCCTTAGCAATGACAAATGCGAGCACGTTGCAAGCGATCATCACCATGCCCACCGCAGGCGACCAGGTGAATGTGGAAGGAGCAGCTGCAGCCAGGAGGTGCGTGAACATTTAGACCGTGGAAGCGACGCCTTATTGTCCGACATTGATAGGTGTTCTTGGCATACAAGCCATACCTCTTAAGAGTTTTTCACCACCTGTTGCTGGCCAGCACGAATAAATCCCAAAACCACGAGGGCATCGCTTAGCACTAGAAAGGCTTCTGCCGCCCCATGGAAAGCATCAACTTCAACCAGCTCAAGTCCATAAATTTGATCAGCCAGGATCGAAAAAATGATTGTCATAAACACAAAAAGAAGAGTGAGCCGGAATCCCCAGATGGATAGTCGTGGCAAGCTCTTGCTCTGTTGCGCCCACCACAGGAAACCGAGATAGGGAATTAAAGAAAGGCCATATAGAGGACCTGGGTCCATCTCAATGAGGGAGTTCAGAATCTCAGTAGAAGTGGCAAAAATCATGATTTCTGTCGTTCTGAACGCATCAAATTCCAGGTGGCTGCGGCCAAACAGCAGTTGCCAATAAGAGTCAGCCACGCTTGGAGCACAACAATTCCACTAAGGGCTTTGCTGTTGTCAAAAATATGCCAGGTGATGGCTGTCATTGCACTCACCAAGTTGGGGAGCATTGCTAGAGCCAACCATGACATTGCCCTGTTTTGGTTCCTTTTCCCCCATTGCGCCACCAGCACAATCGCAAGCATCCATTCGAACAAGGATGCGAGGTGGATCCACCATGTGCCTAGAGATAGGGCGTGCACGTGATTCGCTCGATGGCAGCAGCCTAGGGAGGCTTGGTCGCCGTTAATGTTTGATGCAGCTATTGCTTGGCTATGGCAGTTCAGGCAAAGCAATGCAAGGCAGTGCTGTTATGCGGCTACTACGGCGAGCACAACCTTGGCGATGATGCTCTTTTGCAGGTTTTACTTGAGGAGCTTCCCTCAAGTTTGCAGCCTTGGATCACGGCAAATGATTCAAATGTGATTAAGGGTTTAGCTCCGAAGGCTCAAGTCATTAACCGACGCTCATTGCTGGAGAGCATTAGGGCACTTTTTCAAGTTCAGGGTTTGATTCTTGGTGGTGGCAGCTTGCTGCAGGACAGCACGAGTTTTAAGAGCCTGATCTACTACTTGATCTTGATTGTGATAGCCCAACAACGTGGCGTTCCTGTTTTGCTTTGGGGGCAGGGCCTGGGGCCATTCCGTTATCGCTTGAGTCGATGGATGGTTAGGAGAGTCTTACGCAGGGTGCAGGCGATCAGCTGGAGAGATCCAGACTCTTTTCAGCTTGCTGAGCAGTGGTGCCTACCCTCTCCGATGCTGATGGCACCAGATCCAGTTTGGCAGCTTCCCTCTAGGAGCTGGGAGGGTGGCCAAGCAGTTGTGCTCTGTTGGCGTTCCACCTCAATGCTTGATCGCTTTGGCTGGCAGCATTTGCTCCAAGCCCTTGAGATGATCCTTACAGATATTGATGCTCCAGTTCATTGGCTTGCTTTTCATCAACGTCAGGATGAAGAGCTATTCCGAAAACTAGATAGACAAGGATTGATCAGTTCCAGCTTGAGATCAAGAAGTCATTCCTTTGCATTTGATTCACTAACAGAGGTTATGAATCAGTTCACGATGGCCAGATTGGTGCTCCCCATGCGACTGCATGCACTAATCCTGGCCCAATTGGCTGGTAGTCCCACAGTGGCACTCAGCTACGACCCGAAGGTGTCATCTGCAGCTTTGATGGCAAATGTGCCCTTTACTGATTTGCAATCGTTGCCTGACATTCGTTTGCTTGCTGGACTATGGGGCCAGGTCTTAGATGTTCCTCCTGACCTTGGAAAGATCGAAGCAATCCGCAAGCACGCTTCTCAACACAGCAAGATAATAGACAAGGTCTTTAATTAATGTTCAAGCTTCAGTTTCACTTCTTTGATTATTGTTAAACATGGCAATGACATATGAACTTTATTGATCAATACAATTCGCGATATTCTTTGCGAATTAAAATTGCGAATCAAATATTTTAACCTATTGTCAACATCTTTCTCCTGAACTGGCATTGAATTGATGTTCTTTTTCTGGGGACCAATTGAGCATAATGGTCTCGGGAATTGTGATCTCGCTAGCGCAAAGCATCCTTAGTGGACCTCTGTTGCTCTCAAGAATGAGCAACTGGGATGTTCCCAGCCACTCCCTGTAGACAAGCCGGCAAGGAATCCCATCTGAACTTAGTTGAATATGTTCTGGTCGAATTGCCTTGATAATCCCTGACTCTGCTGGCAGAAGGTTGATCTGGGGGCGTCCTACAAAGCTGGCCACAAAGAGTGATAATGGATTGTTGTAGAGCTCTTGGGGAGTACCGATTTGCTCGATCTTTCCATCTCGCATTACGGCAATTCGATGTGCCATGGCCATGGCTTCATGTTGATCGTGTGTGACGTAGATGACTGGCTGACTGCCTTGAAGAATTAAATTGCGTAACTGGGGTCGCAGATCTTCGCGCAGCTGAGCATCCAGATTGCTCATTGGTTCATCAAGTAGATACACCAGAGGATCTCTGAGCAGAGCTCTGGCGAGTGCCACTCTTTGACGTTGACCACCTGAGAGTTCTGCCGGATGTCGCTCTGCAAGATCCTCTAATTGCATTAATGCCAGAACAGATGCCACTCGTTGTTTGCGATCAGTGGCGGATATTCCACGAACCTGAAGACCAAGTGCAAGATTGGCAAAAACTGTGAGATGGGGAAATAATGCATAGCTCTGAAACACCATGCCGATGCGTCGGTCAATAGGGGAAACCTTCGTGACATCCTCGCCAGCGATAGTGATCGAACCTTCGTTGGGCTGGTCGAGTCCTGCTATCAGCCTGAGAGTGGTGCTTTTGCCACATCCACTTGGTCCAAGTAGGGCAAGGCATTCACCCTGGCCCACTTCAAGGTCTAGATGACGAACAATCCAGTTTCTACCGAAACGACGACCGATGTTTTGTAGAACAAGATTCATCCTTTAATTGCTCCCTGTGTCAGACCGGAAACGATCTGTCGCTGAAAGATGAGCACGAGTAACAAGAGCGGCAGAGCACCTAGAACGGTGGCAGCTGCATAAGCGCCATAGGGAATTGAGTAGACCGATGAACCTGCAATTCGTGCTATGGCAACTGGAAGTGTAAGGAGATCAGCTCGACTAATCCAGGTCAATGCGATTGGATATTCATTCCAGGAGAAGAGAAAGACCAAGATGGCAGTGCTTGCGGTTGCAGGACCGATTAGGGGAATCAATACCCAGCGCAATCTCTGCCATAAGTCAAAACCTTCAAGCCTCGCGGCTTCTTCTAGTTCAGAAGGTAGATCGCGGAAGGCTGATAAAAGCAACAACACAGCCAACGGCATAGATAAGCCTGCATAGGGAAAACTGAGCGCAAGCAGATTGTTTCCGAGGTTGAAACTCCTTGCAAGTTCTAATAACGCCAAAAAAAGCAGAACATATGGAAATAGAGCTGCACCAAGCAGTATAAGTTTTGCCGTTCTGGCAATATTTTGCGAGACCCTTGAAAGAGAATAGGCGGCTGGAATAGCAATCAGTAGGGTTAATCCTGTTGAGCTAATGCCAACGATGACACTGTTCAATAGATAACGCCAGAAGGGAGGGTTGGCTGTCAATACCTGGCGATAGTTGTCAAGTGTCCAACGCTGATTATGCTCAGCCAATGGTTGTAGAAGAGCTTCATGGGTGCAAAAAGATGTATAGAGCTGCCAAAGCAGAGGTGCTAAAGACCAAAGCAGGAGAACAATGATCCAAAGATTTCGCTGACGCATCATTTCATTGCCTCTCGCCAATGGCTGGCCTGGTTGATGATCAGCCAAACAAGCAGACAGGCAATAACAAGTAGAAGAAACCCGCTGATCATTACAGTGGAGCTATAGCCAAAATCTAGGAATCTCATTGCGTTTAAATAAGCATATAAAGCAAGGCTTTCCGTGCTTCCTGCCGGCCCCCCACCAGTCATCACCTGAATCAAGTCGAAAACGCCGAAGGCCTGCGCAAGGCGAAATAAAAGACTAAGGAGTAAATAAGGTTGCAAGAGCGGCAAGGTGATCTTAAATAGTGCGGCTCGTGGATGGCCACCTTCGAGATAGAAAGCTTCGTAGAGATCATTGGGAATAGTTTGCAAGCCAGCCAAAAGAATCAGAGCAGCAAATGGCGTGGTCTTCCATACATCACCAACAACCGTGGCCAGCCAGGTGATATATGGATTCGAGAGGATGTTTAGAGGTTGTAGTCCAATCAGTTCTGTGAACTGCTCAATAGGTCCGTAAGGTGTATTAAAGATCCAACGCCAGCCAAGAGCCATCACAGTCGTTGGCAGAGCCCATGGGAGCAAACTGATTGCCCTTACAACACCTCGACCCCGCCAATGCTGATCGAGTAAGAGGGCTATAGCTATAGCAAGTAATAGTTCTAGGCTGACTGAAACTGTTGCGAAGCGGGCTGTCTGATAGGTGTCTTGCCAGAAGCGTTGGTCGTGCAGTAGACGAAGCCAATTCGCACCATGATTAGGAATCGCAACTAAGCCTGTGAGGACTGAATCAGCATGGAAGCTCAACCAGGAATAACGCAGTAGAGGAATACCAAAGACCAAGGCAATTAATAGAGCTGCCGGCAATAGAAGCAATTGGATCATTTAGTTTCTCTTGCCGCCATAAGAATCTTCTCGGTGTTTGCTTGGGCGTTGGCCATTGCATCGCTAACACTGGATTGGCCTGTTAAAATCGAACTAAGATTTCGTTGTAATACATCACTAATCTGTGCATAAAGAGGAGTTGATGGACGTTCATCAGTGCTTTCTAGGGCTTTAGCAAGCTCCGGAAGAATTTGTGACTTTGAGAGCAGCTCTTGGTCTTTGAATAGTTCAACTTTGGTTGGCGTATAACTTTCGTTCAAGAACAGTGTTTTTTGTGCAGATGTTGAAGTGAGGAAGGCAATTGCCTCTGCTGCTGCTTGAGGGTTCGATGAGCCCTTGAGGATCGAGAAGCCCCAGCTGCCTAGGGTTGATGTGGATCGATTGCCAGCGGAAGCAACCATCGTGGTTACGCCAACATTGCCTCTAACATCGCTGTTAGGCTTCTGAAGTTCTCCCCAGGCATAAGGCCAGTTACGCATTAGCGCAACATCTCCAGACTTAAACGCTTGTAGAGCTTCATTTTCTGCATAGTTGATCACTGCTTTGGGGCTTGCTCCACTGAGAATCAGTTCACGCAACCAACTTGCAGCCTTAAGACTTGCGGAGCTGTCGAGGCCAACATTATCGGTTTCTGGTTCAAGCCATTGCCCTCCAAATCCGTCAAGAACTTCTAGAAATACACAACTTAGGCCTTCATATTGACGGCCTTGCCAGACATAGCCATTAGCAACACGACCTTCTTTTTGGAGTTTAAGACTAACTTTAATAAGTTCCTCAGGGGTACGCGGTGGTTTATTCATCAAATCAGTCCGCCAATAAAGCAATCCCATGTCCGCCACAAGCGGCCATCGATACAGTTTCCCGTCGAAATTATTTCCAAGCATTGCCCCCGGAGCAATGGAATCAATCTTTTGTTGGTCGATCCATGGATCCAAGGGAATAAGCCATCCTGCGGCGGCGTATTTCGGCAACCAAGTTACATCAATTAAAAGTGCATCGAATGGACTTTTACCTAAAAGCAGACTGCTGATGGCTAAATCAGATACGGCTTCTGTTTCAAGTGGACCTCGAGTCACCCGTAGTTGGATCCTGCCATGATGATCTTTGTTGAATTGTTGTACCAGATCAGTTGTTGACTCAGCAAATGGAGCTGGCATCAAGATATTGATCTGAATAGGGCGAGTACTCAGGGCCCAACTTGCAAATAGTGCGACACTGCTCAAAGAGAATAGAAGAGCTATCTTCGTAAATATCCTTCTCTTCATGGCTGCGTTGCTTCTATTTTATCAACCAAACTTTTCATTTGCTCTTCTCCACAATATTTGACTGCGTATGAGTCGACACTAGCAGTAGTTATCACATGGTTATTTTCTGGAGTTCTAAGCATGCTTAGCATTTTTTCAGACAACTTAATGCCATGCTCCAGCATCTTGATGGTAACTAGTTTGCTAAATGATTTAGGGATTAGATCTTGTTCAGGTCAATCCCTAACGATTTGGCATAGACACCGAGACCTTTTTTTTGGATGGTTTTCAGTGCACGGGTGCTTACACGAAGTTTCAACCAACGGTTCCCTTCAGCCCACCAGAGGCGCCGCTGTTGCAGGTTGGCCTGTTGCAGCTTCTTTGTGCGGATGTGGGAATGGCTCACAGCCATGCCGTTGTTGGCGCGAGTTCCAGTGAGCTGACACACCCGGGACATGTCTTGATCCTCTACAGAGCTAGGGCGCTTAACCCAAACTAATATTTTATCAAATCCACCTTTCCTTTAAAAAGCTCGATCCATCAGCTGTCCCATCAACACAGCACTACGGCTTTGGAATCCAGCAAGTTCATTGGGCTCCAAACCTCCTACACCGAGGCGAGCCATGTCGTATAGGTGACGGGCTAAGCCTTGTGCCAAGGATTCGGTTGGAGACACACCTGAAGTGCTGACCAGCACGGATCCAGATTTGAGTTTCAAAAGTCCTTCGACAAGTGGATGACGACGATTGACAAGAAGGACATGATGCTCGGGAAGACCTGGCAGCCTTTGATCCATGAGGGCTCCAATGTCGTTCATACGTCGCATCTGTTCTGGCAGCAAAATCATTGCGGGAGGTGCGTTATCTCCCTTAAGTGCTTGTACTTGTATGGTGACCTTGTCGTTATTAAGTGATTGCTTCATTAGAGTTCTAAGGCTTTCAGACTTGGTCTCTCCTTCCTGGTCAGTTAGTTCAGGTTTGTCCTCTTTAAGAGTGTCATCCAATTCGGCATCAACGCGCTGGAATCGGAGATCGTCATGACGCGCTTCAAGCCATGGAAGGAATTGGCTGTCTATAAACGTTTCGGTTTTAAGAATTTCAGCCCCCTGTGAAGTCCATAAGCTGAGGGCACTCGCTTGGGCAACTTCATCCGTGCAGTAAAGAATGCGATTGTTGGCTTCTGTACTCAGACGACTTTTGTATCCACTCAGCGTAGTGAAGGCTTTTTCCCCACAAGGAATTGGATCTGGAGTGCCCCCATCTGTTTCTTTTGAAGCCAGAGCAGTCGTACCAAATAGGATTAGATCGGCAACTTGATCAGCAAACTTTTCATCTTCCATTGATCCTATTTTGACGAATGGTGCTAACGCATCCCATGCTTCAGCATAGAAAAGAGGTTGTTCAGCCTTTAATCCTCGCAGACGATCGGCAACTTTCTTTGCAACAAAATTCCCAATAGATCTAACACGTCTGTCTGTTTGTAATGCGCTACGACTGACATTAAGTGGAATGTCAGGTGAGTCGATCACACCTCTTAGGGGAAGAAGGTAGTGTGGTACTACTTCTTTAATTGAATCACTGACAAATACTTGATTGCAGTAGAGTTTTATCTCACCTTTTTCCCAATCTGCGCGACCACCAATTCGAGGGAAATAGAGAATACCCTGAAGGTTATAGGGGTAATCAGTATTTAGGTGCACCCAAAGAAGAGGATCACCTTGGAATGGATATAGATAATTATAGAGTTCGATATACTCCTGATCAGTGATTTCTCTTGGGTTGCGCCTCCAAAGAGGATTTCGCTTATTGATTGACTCGCCTTCGAGTTTTACCTCAACAGGCATAAAGTCACAGTATTTTGTGATCAGAGTACGGATTCGACTTGGCTCGATGTATTCCAACTCTTCATCCATAAGATGAAGGATGACATCGGTTCCTGCTTCATTGCGTTCGGCTTCTTGGATGTTAAATCTTGGTGAGCCATCACAGCTCCAACGAATAGCTTTACTCTCGGAACAAGCAGACTTAGTGACTAGCTCTACATGCTTCGATACCATGAATGAAGAATAAAAACCTAGCCCAAAATGACCAATGATTCCGTCACTTTCCTGCTTGTATTTTTCAAGGAAGTCTTCTGCACTTGAGAAGGCAACCTGATTAATGTATTTCTTAACCTCATCGGTTGTCATGCCGATTCCGTTGTCAGAGATAGTGAGTGTCTTTGCTTCTCGGTCAATCTTGATATCAATAACTCCTTCTTCAGCTTCAGTGCAGTCACCTGCTATGGCTGCCATGCGTCTTTTGCTTATTGCATCGACGCCATTGCTGACTAGCTCTCTCAAGAAAACCTCGTGGCCGGAATAAACGGCTTTCTTGATGATCGGGAAAATATTCTCGGTGTGAATCTGGATTTGACCTTCTTCCAGCACAGTCATTGGTTTCACTGTTTAGGATTTGACCTTAGGTAGTCTTTGCCTCAGTTCTCAAGCTGGTTTTAGGTGGGGTGACCGTACCTAGTGATTAATTCAGCTGCTTCGCTGTAGGTCCCGTCGCTCCTCGGGAAGGACAGCTCCTTCTACGGGGCAGACCTGGAGGCAGATACCGCAATCAATGCAGATGTCGAAATTAATCAAATAGAAATTTCTTCCTTTGTTGTTTTTGCCTTGACCAGGCTGAATGCAGCCGACAGGGCATGCCTGAGCACAGTCAGCAACCCCTTCACATATTTCTGTCACGATGCTGTGTGGCATGGCCTTGCAGATCGGACGACGAGACTCTCGAAATCCTAATGATCTAACCAGTCCAGTGTGCTACAGCCCCGATCTGATAGACGGCTGAAGGCATCTTCACGATCGCGACAGGCTTCAAGTTCAACAACAGCACGCTGGCCCTGCTTGTGCCAGTGACGCTGACGCTTGAGTGCATGTTCCAGCGTTGCTTGCTCGCCGTAGGCAACAAGGGTTGTTTCCACAGCGTCAGACGCTTTGATCTCTTTGGTCAGCAGTTCACGAATATCGTCTATGGCGAAACTAAAGCCTACCCCTGCTGCTTGAAGCCCTTTGGCACCGCAACGAGCTACAAGGTTGTCGTAACGCCCCCCACGAGCAATCACGACAGGTGCAGCATCGCTTTGACATACCAACTGAAACACCAGCCCGGTGTAGAGCTCAAAATGGGGCTGAAAGGTTGGATCCAGTTGCAGGTCAATCCCCTGATCAGCGGCCAGTGGACTCATCTGTTCAAATAGCCTTTGTAGGTTATTGAGTGCTTGTTGAGTTCCAAATAGGCCTGATAAGCGTTCGAGCACGTCTAGTGGTTCACCACGGCACTCCAAGTGATGGAGGAGGCGCTCGAATTGATCATTCGGCAGTTGCAGGCTTTCAAGAGCAAGGCGGTCATAGTGGATCAATGCTGTTCTTATTTTTTCGCGTAGATCGTTTTGAAATGGCAGCATGATGAGATCCATTAATGCTGTGTGGCCAACGAGTAAACGTGGCTGGTGTCGTTTACTCAGTTCGAGAGTCTCCACTGCTGAAAACAGCAGGGAAAGAAGCTCCATTTCCGCATTGATGGGCTCGACCCCGAAGAGCTCTACACCGCTTTGAAGGTTTTCTTCGATGCAAAGGCTTCCTTCATCAGCAGTACGGCTTTCAAAAATTGTTCCTGCAGCCCATAGCCTCAAGGGACGAGGTCTTTGTTTAAGCCTTGTACAAGCGGCGCGAGCGATTGATGCTGTCATCTCTGGTCGTAGACCAAGGGGTTCATCGGCCACCAATCGCACGATGTCCTGACTGGCAATAGCACCACCAGCTTTCAAGGTTTCGAGTCGCTCGACCCTTGGAGGAGAGACTTCGTCGTAGCCCCATAGTCGATAAACCTCGGCAAGTCGCTGGCTAAGTTTTTGGTTTAGCTCGACCTGCTGGGGGTTCAGATCGCGAGCACCCGCTGCCGGTTGCAGGGCCATCCCTGATTTTCTCGGAGTGACTTCAGGATCCCATGCTCCTGAGTTCGGGAGCGCCAAATGAATCCGCTTCAAGGGGTTTTACTTTGCTGAGTTGATCAACAAGCAGTTTCTGCATTCCAGGCGGACAGGCCAGCACCCTGCCACTATTCAGATCAAATGTGTCACCGCGGTAATCAGTCACCTTCCCTCCAGCTAGCTCCACCAGGGCTACTCCAGCAGCAAGATCCCATGGAGCAAGACCGCGTTCCCAATAACCATCGAGTCGCCCAGCAGCCACAAAAGCCATGTCCACTGCTGCTGCACCACCACGTCGCACGCCACGTGTTCGGTGTGTCATCCAGCAGAATTCGGCGTAGTTGTTGTCTAAGCGGTTTTGCCTGTCATAGGCAAAACCGGTCACAAGCAAGGAATCAACCAGGCTTTTGCATGATGAAACCTTGATCGGTTTTTGATTGCAAAATGCACCCAGGCTTGGGGCTGCCCAGTAGATCTCATCAAGGAAAGGCACAGCTATGGCGCCAAGGATTGGTGTTTGCCGCCAAGTGAGGCCAATCGAGGTAGCGAAGAACGGATAGCCATGAGCGAAATTGGTTGTTCCATCTAGTGGGTCAACACACCAACAAAGCGAACCTTGGCCAGAAAATGATCCGCTTTCTTCTGCGAGAAGGGCAATGTTAGGAGTTTCCTGCTGGAGAAATTCAAGTACACACTTCTCAGCGGCTAGATCTGCATTGGTGACAAGATCGCCAGTTCGCCCCTTGCTTTCGATGCTTTCAAGATGTCCATAGTGGTCCATCAAAATGGCACCACCACATTCAGAGGCCTTACGCGCTACAGCTGCAAGGCGCGCCAGATCTTCATTGTTCAAGCCAGCTTGCTCAGCAGCAAGGGTGCAGTTCAGAGGTTTCAAGCTTCACTACCCATCAATTTGGTATGCCATCAGGAATTTATAGATTGAATGATCCTCTGAACCCCAGTCCATAGAGCGTGTCTTGTTCCTGCGTTTCCGTTTCCGTTTCCAGTGGAGTGATTGCTTTGTGCTCACAAAGTTAGGTCATCTCCTTTGTCGCTAGTGGACTGGGATTCTGTTTTTTGGTGTCATGTATGGGTCTACTGGAGAGCCCTGCTACATTCACGAGGGCCTGAAAGCCGCTGGAGAGGTGGCCGAGTGGTCGAAGGCGCAGCACTGGAAATGCTGTATAGGGGCAACTCTATCGAGGGTTCGAATCCCTCCCTCTCCGTTTCAAAGGAAGTCTGATACCGTCTGATTCGGTATGGGCTTCCTTTTGGAACGCTTTTATAGAAGTCGTTTTCGGGCATTTTCGGGCTGTCCTCCGTCTGATGCAATCTCATTGTGTATGACTGGTTTTTTGTTTTTTATGCGAAGCGTGTCGGCACGAAGACCAAGGCGTTTATGCACGGGCCGCCAAAATTAGGTAATCGATGTCGTTCACCTTTGGTATTAATGCCTTGTTTTAAAGGGTGCTTTAATTTTATTTGGTTCTAGAGAATAGCTAATAGCTATTAATCGCAACTACACATCTAGCTATAAACTTTGCATCTTTAATAAATACCATCATACCTTCAACCAAAGCGGCCGGATATATAATTCTGAGTAGCCTCCTGAGCAGGTGAATGGAAGATTTTCTCTGTTTCATTGAACTCAACAAGATAACCAACTTTTCCTGATCCACCTTCTTGTACCTCAGCATTGAAGAAAGCTGTGAAATCACTAACTCGAACAGCCTGTTGCATATTATGAGTGACAATTACAATCGTAAATCTATTTTTTAACTCATGCATTGTCTCTTCAATTTTAAGTGTAGAAATAGGATCAAGGGCTGAACAGGGTTCATCCATTAGAATCACTTCTGGTTCAATAGCGATTGTCCTAGCTATGCATAGCCTTTGTTGCTGGCCACCTGATAGAGAACATCCGCTTTCTTTAAGCTTATCCTTGCATTCATCCCATACAGCTGCTTGACGAAGTGAGCGTTCAACAAGCTCATTCATATCACCTTTATATCCATTAATTCTTGCTCCAAATGCAATATTTTCATAGATGCTTTTAGGGAATGGATTGGGTTGCTGAAATACCATCCCGATGCGTCGGCGTACCTCAACTGGATCGATATTTGGGGAATACAAGTCGTCTCCATCAAACATCACTCGACCTGTAAGAGAACATCCTTCTATCAAATCGTTCATACGATTTAGAGATCGCAGAATTGTTGATTTACCACATCCAGATGGTCCGATTAAAGCTGTAATTTTGCCGCGGGGTATCTCGCAGTAAACATGTCGTACTGCTTCAAATTCATTGTAACTTATAGTGACGTTCTGAAGTGATATGCAGGGATCAGTTGAAATCTGCTTTGGCCGAGGAGAGGAAGTGGCTGTCATGGATCAGCGCGCGATTAATAATGAAGGCAATTCAGTCGTCAAGATAAAAACAGTCTTGTGTAAGTGACTCATTTTGAGGTTAAGTGGCCAATCCAGCGTGAAAGGATATTCATCGCGAGAATAAATACTACAAGAACAAATGATGCTGCCCAAGCCAATTCATTCTGAACTTGATAGGGTTGAGTTGAAAAATTATAAATCAAAACCGAAAGTGTCGCGATTGGATTGAAGAAAGCATCTGAACCACTAGGCCAAAAATATGAAAAGAGTGCTGTAAAAATCAATGGTGCTGTTTCACCAGCTGCCCGAGCAACTGAAAGAACGACTCCTGTAGCGATTGGAGTAAATGCCATTGGCAATGTAATGTGGGATATGGTAACAAATTTAGAGGCGCCTACTCCAAGTGCACCTTTGCGAAGGTTATCTGGTACCAGTTTTAGGCCTTCATCAGTGGTTTTTATCACTGTTGGCAACATCAGGATTGAGAGTGCTACTCCGCCAGCTATCGCACTGTATGAACTGCCAATAATGACCCGTGAAGAGACAATTATATCGTAGACAAAGACGCCAGTAATAATTGAAGGAACACCTGAAAGAACATTGGTTCCAAAACGTATAAATCTAGAGAATGGTCCTTCACGTGCATATTCGGCAAGGTAGATACCTCCACCAACACCAACAGGTATAGCGATCATTCCGGCTATGGAGGTGACAATAATAGTTCCGAGGATTGCGTTGCCAATACCTCCGCCATCGAGTCCTGGGGGAGGCGGAAGCATAGTAAAAAGAGAGATACTTAATCTGGTTGCTCCTTTGAAAATTACATAGGTTAAAACAAGAATTAGTGGCAGAATGGCTACGGATGAAAATAATCCCGATAATATTGTGCAAATTCTATTAATTCTATTACGCCTCAAGCCTGGCTTGTAGTAAAGATTGGAGGATAGATCCCCACTTGTTGAAATCGCTTCGCTAGTCATTGATTTCATGTTAGTATTTAAGACTTAATCGTTTGACCATCCATTGTGAAACGATATTTACAGCAAGCGTTATCACCATAAGAATAAATGCTGCATAATAAAGTGATGAGACCTGAGTTCCATCTGCTTCTCCAAACTGATTGGCTAACATCGCAGCGATTGTGTTGCCTGGGCCAAGCAATGACCAGCTAAAATTATTGGAATTCCCTATAATCATTGTTACTGCCATTGTTTCACCCATGGCTCTTCCCAGAGCGAGTAGTACGCCTCCAGCAATGCCCGAAATTGCCGCTGGTAGAATGACATTAATGATAGTGCTCCAGCGTGTTGCTCCAACCCCATAAGCTGCTTGACGCAGGCTAATTGGTACTTGATTGAGTGAGTCTCTTGAAATAGCTGTAATGATAGGAAGTATCATCACAACAAGTATCAAGATCGCTGGAGTCATTCCAGGCCCCATTGGCTGAGTACTAAAAAATGGAATCCAGCCAAAATATATATACAGGAAAGAAAGCAAAGGTCTTAGGAAGGGCTCCATTACAAAGATTGCCCATAGGCCAAGTACCACAGATGGAATGGCCGCTAGTAGTTCAATCATTACTCCTATGATGTTTTTAGCTCTTGTAGGTATAAAGCTTTCGGTTATAAAAATTGCTGTTCCAACACCTAGAGGAATCGCAATTAATAGTGAAAGCAATGAGGTTACTGCTGTTCCATAGATGGCGGTTAACACTCCGTACTCATCATCAACAGGGTTCCAATTTGATGTAACTAGAAATTTCCACCCGTAGCGCCCCATCGATTCAAGTGACCCCCAAAAGACAACGATCAGGATCGCTACAAGTATCAGTGCAACCATGGATGCCATTGATATGGCGATAGTTCTAAAGCTGCTGTCGACGAATTTTTCATAAGCTGGACGTCTTCTGAGCACGTACAGCTCTTTCTGCACACCAGTTGGCATACCACTGCAATACAGACATAAGAAACCTAATCCTGAGAGGGGTGCTTTTGCATTAACAGGCCATTAACAGTCCAACATCCACATTGCTAAAAAGGCTTGGTTTAGGGTGCTTTTCGCCGTTACCTTGGAGCTTCAGTAAACGCGGCCATGGGGCGGATTGTTGGCATAGACCTAGGGACAACAAACTCCGTTGTGGCGGTGCTTGAGGCTGGTCGCCCTCAAGTGATCGCTAATGCGGAGGGCAGTCGCACGACTCCCTCAGTAGTGGGTTACAGCAAAGAAGCAGAGCTACTTGTCGGTCAATTAGCACGTCGCCAGTTGGTGCTCAATCCAAGAAATACCTTTGCCAATCTCAAGCGCTTCGTGGGACGAGGCTGGGATGAAATGGATGACAGCAGTCTCTCTGTTCCATACACCGTAAGGGCCAATGAACAGGGGAACGTGCGTGTCTCCTGTCAAGTGACGGAGCGTGAATATGCACCCGAAGAACTTGTGGCCAGCATCATTCGCAAGCTTGTGGATGATGCGGCGACATATCTAGGAGAGCCTGTTGAGGCTGCTGTAGTGACAGTACCTGCCTATTTCAATGATGCCCAACGTCAGGCGACTCGTGATGCCGGCAGGCTCGCTGGAATCACAGTGGAACGGATCCTCAACGAGCCCACTGCTGCTGCACTTGCCTATGGCTTTGATCGCAGTGCCGCTCGCCGTGTTCTTGTCTTCGATCTGGGTGGCGGGACGTTTGATGTCTCACTGATGCGTGTCGCTAATGGTGTTTTTGATGTCAAGGCCACATGTGGTGATACACAACTAGGTGGCAATGATTTCGATCAGCGGATTGTTGACTGGCTCGCTGAAGCTTTTAAGACCAAGCACGGCCTCGATTTACGCCGTGATCGCCAGGCACTGCAACGCTTGATTGAAGCAGCAGAAAAAGCCAAGCAGGAACTCTCTGGTGTGCTTAGTACTCCGATTTCTTTGCCTTTTATCGCAACGGGGCCTGATGGCCCTCTTCATATCGAGACCAGTCTTGATCGCCCCACATTTGAAGGCCTTTGCCCCGACCTTCTCGACCGTCTTCTGAATCCAGTGCAGACAGCTCTGCGTGATTCTGGCTGGTCTGCTGATGATGTTGATGATGTTGTGCTTGTTGGAGGTGGCACCAGAATGCCGATGGTTCAGCAATTGCTGCGAACCCTCGTTGCCAGTGAACCGTGTCAATCTGTCAACCCTGACGAAGTCGTGGCTGTTGGCGGAGCTGTTCAGGCCGGAATCCTTACCGGTGAGCTTCGAGATCTGATGCTCAACGATGTCACTCCCCTTTCATTAGGGCTGGAAACCGTTGGTGGGTTGATGAAAGTGCTGATCCCACGAAATACACCAATACCAGTGCGCCAATCCGACGTGTTCAGCACCTCAGAGGCCAACCAATCGTCTGTTGAAATTCATGTCTGGCAGGGTGAACGTCAGTTGGCAGCAGATAACAAGTCTTTGGGTCGCTTTCGCCTGTCTGGCATTCCACCTGCACCAAGAGGTGTTCCCCAGGTGCAGGTGGCTTTTGATATTGATGCCAATGGTCTCTTGCAAGTGAGTGCAACTGATCGCACCACAGGCCGCAAGCAATCTGTGAATATTCAGGGAGGTTCCACCCTTAACGAAGAGGAATTGCAAGCCTTGCTCGCCGAAGCTGAAGCCAAGGCAGGAGAAGATCGTCGTCGTCGTGCATCAATTGATCGTCGTAATAGTGCACTCACACTTGTTGGTCAAGCTGAACGAAGACTTCGCGATGCAGCTTTGGAGTTGGGCCCCTATGGGGCTGAGCGGCAGCAGCGGGCTGTAGAGACAGCGATGCGCGATGTGCAAGACCTGCTTGAGCAGAACGATCTACAGGAACTTGAGCTTGCTGTTGCTTCTCTTCAGGAAGCCCTTTTTGGCTTGAATCGACGAATTTCATCAGAACGGCGTACTGACGCCAATCCACTCCAGGGCATACGTAACACTCTTGGCTCGTTGAAAGATGAGCTCTTCTCAGATGATGACTGGGATGAAGATCCTTGGAACAGCCCTGCCCGGTCGTCCGACGGCCGACGCATCTACAGGGGACGTGAGCTAAATCCCTGGGACGATGACTTCTACCGCTAAACCGGATTACTGGTCTTTGCTAGGTGTCTCTCCAGACAGTGACGCCTCCCAGCTCAAAAGGGCATTTCGTCGCGAAGCACGGCGATGGCATCCAGACCTCAATGGCAATGATTACCACGCCGAAGAACGCTTCAAATTGGTTAATGAGGCCTATGCAGTTCTCAGTGATCCAAGACGTCGGGCTGCTTGGCAGGGATCGATGTCGACAGAGCAAGCCATTACTGATCCTTTCGCAGTTGGTTTTCCAACTTTCGATGAGTATCTGGAAGTGGTGCTCGGTTTGGAGCGCACAGACGAACAGCCTGTTGACGTTGCTTACCCTTTCCCCTCAGAACATGTCGACTGGCCTGCGACGTCTCCACCACCACCTCCTCCTCCCGTACAGGCCAGTGATGATCTCGAGACGTTGGTCGAGTTGACCCCTGAGCAAGCCCTCTATGGGACTTCAGTGGATCTTGAGCTCGATGACGGTACTCTTTTAGAGGTTGACACACCGCCTTTGGCTGGCGATGGCTGGCGGTTGCGTCTTGTGGGCGTAGCCCCTGGAGGAAGGGACCACTTCCTTCAGTTGCGCGTTCAAACAGAAGACAGACTGAGGATTGACGGACTTCGTGTGCTTTATCGCCTTGAGTTGTTTCCACCTGATGCAGCTCTTGGCTGTGCAGTGGATGTCCCAACTCTGTCTGGTCCTGTCACACTCCAAGTGCCTCCAGCATCATCAAGTGGTCGTTTATTGCGCCTTCGCGGACGGGGACTTGAGCTTGATGGACGCAGAGGTGATCAATTGGTTGAAATTGTGGTGGTTATTCCTGCTGAACTTGCTGAAGCCGAACGTGCCCTCTACCGACGACTTCAAGAATTGGCTCTTGATCCGGAAAATCTATAAAGCCGAATTAGATAATCGAGTGAGAGATCCCATCGGTCTGGCCTGATCCACATGCGCGTGTACGTCCTTCTCTATGACGCCGGTAAAGACAACGAGGGTATTCATTCCCTCGAACTTGCTGGCAAGACAGCTGTGCTGATGTTCGAAAACGCAGATGATGCCGAGCGTTATGCCGGTCTTCTTGAGGCTCAAGACTTTCCTTTACCGACTGTTGAAGAGATTGGCCGTGATGAGATTGAAGATTTCTGCCGCCAGGCCGGATATGAAGCTCGTTTTGTGGAGGTTGGCTTTATGCCAAAAACTGATGAGGAGCGTCTTTTATTTGCTCCACCAGAATCAAATCGAGATGTGAGTCACTGGCAGGATGCGGATCATTCCGTTGCAGCCAGCAATGGATTGGATCAGCAAGTTGAATCAACAGATCTTGAAGAGATTCGTAAGCGGCTTGAAGGGTTGATTTGACAATGACCAATGTATTTGCAGATCTCAATTTGCATCCTTCAGATAATCGAGGGCATCTGTTGACTGAAAAGGTCAATCCCAAAAGTGAATGTTTGGATCAACTAACCACAGAGTCCTTAGTGACACTTTTCTGCGAAGAGGACCGAGAGCCACAGCGCGCCGTCGCAGCGGCTATACCCGAACTTATTCAGGCAGTTGAAGCGATTACGGACCGGCTTCGAAGCGGAGGTCGCCTTTTTTATTTGGGTGCTGGCACCTCCGGACGACTAGGTGTTCTTGACGCCGCAGAGTGCCCACCAACCTTTTGCAGCGATCCTGATCTTGTTCAGGGTGTTCTTGCTGGTGGGAGCGCAGCTTTGCTGAAAAGTTCCGAGGGACTTGAAGACATTGAACAGTTAGGAAAAAAGGATCTTGAGGAGCGTGACTTTAGCCCTGCTGATTGTCTTGTCGGTATTGCGGCCGGGGGAACGACTCCTTATGTCAAAGGAGGACTTGCATACGCAAAGGAAATCAATGCTTTGGCGATTGCAATTTCATGTGTGCCTATAGAACAAGCTGAGTTGCCATGCAGTATCGATATTCGTCTTTTGACTGGCCCTGAATTACTTACAGGTTCCACGCGCTTGAAGGCCGGCACCGCAACAAAGATGGCTCTAAATATTCTTTCAACATGTGCGATGGTTCGTCTTGGCAAAGTCTTTGGTAATCGAATGGTTGATGTTGCTGCTACCAACATCAAGCTGATGGATCGTGCCCTGCGAATCCTGCATGATTTAGCTGATGTTGATCGAGTTCGTGGAACTGAGTTGCTTCAAGCAAGCGATGGATCTGTAAAAGTGGCTCTGCTGATGCATACTTGCGGTTTAGACGCTGAGACTGCCCAGAAACTACTGATAGAGCATAATAATCAATTGCGAACAGCTTTGGCGAGGTGTAAAAATTGTATTGCTTGATTTTAATTGTGCCTTTGCAAAAAGCAAGATAGTAAAATCATTCTACTCGGTAGGTACACGATAGCAATAACAGATTCTAAACGATTTGAATATCTTGTAATGGCATACACAGCTTTCCCATGAATCGCACCATCCTTGTTGAATGCTGTTTATAAAATTGATACTATTACTTTGATTCAATTAATATTTCTAGAGATGTCGCGAAAGTTGGCTTAACTGACTAGACTATTTTTTTGAGCATCCAACTGTGACCAAGGCCCTGATGGACACTGATGCTGGTTTGATTGAGTTGGACCTCTTTGATGATGATGCTCCCAACACGGTTGCCAATTTCACAAAGCTGGTTAAGGAGGGTTTTTATGACGGCCTGTCTTTCCATCGTGTGATCGATGGTTTCATGGCTCAAGGTGGCTGCCCAAATACTCGTGAGGGGGCAAAGGGCATGCCTGGAACCGGTGGGCCTGGCTATACGATTAATTGTGAAATAAATAGCAAAAAGCATCTCGCCGGTTCTCTTTCTATGGCTCATGCAGGAAAGAACACTGGTGGAAGTCAATTCTTTCTTGTCCATGATGCTCAGCCTCATCTCGATGGTGTGCATACCGTTTTCGGTCAGGCTGCCAACATGGATGTGGTCTTAGCCTTAAAGAACGGCTCTAGGATCAATAAAGTAACCATTCAAGAGAATTGAAAATATACAGTTGGTCTCTTTCACGACCAAAGGATCAGATTGGGAAAGCTCGTGGCATCCCAATCTTTTAGTGGTGAAAAATCATCTTTAAATAGTGTTGCCAACGAACGCTCTTCTCTCTTTAGATCCTGAGGAGGATGCATTGCTTGCTCAGCACGGTCAGTACGCAGAAGACCAATTCGACGGCTCCCTGACCATTGAATCAACTCTTGAAGCAGTAACTCCAGCGATGCTTTTTTAAGTGGATCTGATGAAACCTCAGAAGAGGTTTTGACTCGTGGACATACACGCCATACAAAAAGGGGGCGATCCCATAGAGCAAGTAGACGGGGTGAGCTTTCTGCTATGAGCTCAAGTTCATTGCTTTTGGCCCAATCATGTGCACGGGTCCTCAGCTTAGCCAACGTCTCTCCGTTCACCTCACCGTCCCAGGCAACCACAACAAAAGGTCCAACTTCTGGAGCTTTATTCTCTGATTTGCCAGCATCAATCAAGTGTCCAAGTTTTTCCCGCTTAACAGCTAAATAAGCGGCGTTGTGATCTCCAGGACAGATCACTAGGGGGACACGACTTTCGACTTGTAAGCCATATCCACCCAGTCCAGCAATTTTGCGTGGGTTGTTTGTAAGTAGACGTAAACGGTGGATGCCAAGGTCAGTGAGAATTTGAGCACCAACCCCATAGTTGCGCAGATCTGCAGGGAAACCCAAACTTTCATTGGCTTCCACAGTGTCTAGACCGCCATCTTGAAGGCTATAGGCCTTTAATTTGTTAATTAGTCCAATGCCGCGACCTTCCTGGCGGAGATAAACAACCACGCCTTCACCTTCTTGTTCGATGCGAGCTAACGCTGCCTCAAGTTGGGGGCGACAATCGCAGCGCAGTGATCCAAAAGCATCTCCCGTAAGACATTCGGAGTGCATGCGCACTAAAACTGGTTCTTTCAGTTTTCGTGGATCGCCCTTGACAAGAGCAATGTGTTCCGATCCATCCAAACCATTTAAATAGCCGATTGCCTGAAAACTGCCAAAGAGACTTGGTAAATCGGCAGTGGCTTGACGGTATACAAAGCGTTCGTTCTCAAGACGGTAACGAATCAGATCGGCGATGTTGATGAGCTTGAGTCCCCAACGCCGCGCATAGTTTTGCAATTGCGGCAGTCTTGCCATTGATCCGTCTGAGTTTTGGATCTCGCAGATCACGCCAGCTGGAGCAAGCCCTGCCAGCTGTGACAAATCCACGGCGGATTCTGTATGTCCAGCCCTTTTGAGAACACCTCCTTGACTCGCTCTAAGGGGGAAAATATGTCCTGGGCGGCGTAGGTCTCTTGGACGAGTCTCCGGATGTAGGGCCACTTGAATCGTGCGCGCTCGATCCTCCGCTGAAATACCGGTAGAAACCCCTTTTTCAGGCCCTGCATCGATGCTTACGGTAAAAGCCGTTTGGTTGGCATCTGTGTTGCGATCAACCATCAGCGGCAGGTCAAGTTGATCTAGGCGACTGCCTTGCATCGCAAGGCAGATCAGACCACGAGCCTCTGTGGCCATGAAATTGATTTGCTCAGGCGTAGCGAACTGAGCAGCACAAATTAGGTCGCCCTCGTTTTCTCTGCGCTCATCATCAACAACCACAACGCATTCACCGTTTCGGATCGCGGCAAGTGCATCAGAAATTTCGTCGAAGCGGATCTCGACCGATTCAGCGGGTATAGGAGATGTCCTCAGGGCCTTAGGGATGAACGTACTGGGTTCATTATCGACACCAGTACGATCAGCCGGCGTCCGATGAAGGCAATGGAAAGTCCCCCTCGCTCTCCAGCCTCTGACATTTCTCAGGTTCGAGGCAGCCGAGTAGCGGTTATCGGCGCTACGGGCTACGGCGGTCTTCAAACCATCAGATTGCTTGAGGACCATCCCCACCTCCATGTGACCTACCTGGGCGGCGAACGAAGTGCCGGCAGGCGATGGAGTGAGCTTTGCCCTTTTTTACCCATCCTTGATGATCCTGAAGTTCAATCTCCCGATCCTGACAAGATCGCTGAATTCGCCGATTACGCAGTCCTCAGCCTTCCCAATGGACTTGCCTGCCAATTAGCACCGCAACTGCTGAAACGCAATGTTCGGGTTGTAGACCTCTCTGCTGACTTTCGCTATCGCTCACTGGAACAATGGAAACAAGTTTATGTCCATGAAGCTCAAAACCTCAATCGAGATGATGTTCAGCTTTGTAGAGAGGCTGTTTATGGGTTACCTGAATGGAAGGGACCTGAAATTGCAGTTGCAAATCTTGTCGCTGCACCGGGATGCTTCCCAACCGCAAGTTTGTTGCCCTTGCTGCCTTTTCTAAAGCAGGGATTGATCGAAAACGATGGTTTGATTATCGATGCAAAAACTGGCACCTCTGGTGGAGGGAGGGTGGCCAAAGAACAATTTCTTCTGGCAGAGGCCTCGGAGTCGATCATGCCTTATGGCGTGGTAGGACATCGACATACATCAGAAATCGAACAACTTGCTAGTGAGGTTGCCGGACAGCCGATTGAGCTTCAGTTCACACCCCATCTCGTACCGATGGTGCGTGGACTGCTAGCGACGGTTTATGGACGTTTGAGAGATCCTGGATTGACCGCTGAGGATTGCACAACTGTGCTTAAAGCGGTCTATCGACATCATCCCTGCATCGATGTTCTTCCTGTGGGAACGTATCCAGCGACTAAGTGGGTGAAGTACTCCAACAAAGCTGTTCTTTCTGTTCAGGTCGACAACCGCAACAGCCGGCTTGTCTTGATGAGCGCTGTTGACAACCTGATTAAAGGCCAAGCTGGTCAAGGGGTTCAATGTCTAAACCTGATGGCTGGATTACCACCAACCACAGGGATGTCTTTACTGACCTTCTACCCTTAATTTTGAGCTGCGTTTCTCCAATTCTGGCCTGCAAGAGCAACAGATAATGGAAGCAGTTGATGCTCCATGCGCTGGATCCTTTTGCTGAGGCTCTGATGGTCGTCTGAGCTCAAAACTGGCACTGCAGCTTGCGCAAGCACCGGACCGTCATCTACTTGAGGTGTAACCAGGTGAACGGAACAACCACTGATAGCAACTCTCGCTTTAAGTGCTTGCCCAACCGCATCTAAACCGCGAAAGCTAGGAAGCAGAGATGGGTGAATATTAATAAGGCGATTCGGGAAAGCAGCAATCAGGATTGGGGTGACGATTCGCATCCAGCCGGCCATCACCACGCCTTCTACAGCATGGTTAGTGAATGTCTTTACCAAGGCCTTATCCAGTTCTTCTCGACTACTGAATTCGCGATGATCGTGGATGACACAAGGCACACCTAGCCGTTTGGCCCGGAGACTTGCTTCACAATTAGGGTTGTTAACCACCAATATGGAAATATAAGCATCAAGTTGAGAATTTTGAATGGCTTTAACCAGGGCTTCAAAATTGCTGCCATTCCCTGATGCCATCACGCCAAGATTTAAGCGAGGGTTGAATTTTGGGCTGGCCTGGAGGGGTGGCCAGATCAGCGATCGCTTCGCATCCTTTTCATAGCAACTGTTCTGAAGAGGATTCGAAGCAGCACTGGTCAGACAAATCTCCTTTTTATCTAAGTTGTTCATCTTGTTGACGATTGAGAAGACCAGCTACATGCTCTAAGCACATCCAATTCACAACTTAATTCCTATGTGCAGCATCCAATTGGAACCCCTGCTGTGATCCATGATCTTTTTAGACAAAGTCAAGCCTTCAGATGGCTCAAAGCCATGATCAAGAACATCTTCCGTCAAGATACCCTTTTCCAGGGCCATTACAGTTGTTGCATAACGTCTGAGCTTGTTTTTGAGGTTGAGTGAGGTGGTCGAGGTTGTTGAAGTCCATCTTGATCTCTGTGACAAGGCAAGTCAGACCTTTAAGGTCAGCCTGAAATGGAAGCCAAGAACACATCGTCAGAGCTGGTCTTTGCCGATATGGACCCCAGGCTCATACACCATTAGAGACCATGTTCAGTATCTCCACAGTCTGAGCCTTTCTCAAGCCTCAAATGATTGTCAAGTGCAACGGATCGGCCCAAGTGCTTGGAAGGCTGATCTCGACACTCTTGATCTTGTCACCCTTGGCTATGTCATTGAGGCTCGACAGCTCACAGTGCGCACCTGCTACTTAGATCCGGAGTTTGCATCCCTTTGTCTTGCGGCAGCTGTGATGGAAATCGATGGTCAACGTTGGACTCCTCATTGCCTCACCTTGGCCCTGCCAGCGGGTTGGAATGCCTACGTTCCACTCGCTGGAGAGGAACCACTCTGGGCTAAGGATTTTGATCATCTTGTTGATGCTCCTATTCATGCTGGCTGTTTCGTTTCTCAGCCCTTTGTTGTCAAAAAAAATTCTCATCAACTTCTCTGCATAGGTGATCCTCCTATGGGATGGCCAGCAAACCTTGTGAATGATGTCAGCGCTATTTGTAAAGCTACCTGTTGTCTAATGGATGAACCTCCACCAGCAGGAGATCTCTACCAATTAGTGATTCATATGTTAGAAGCGGGTTATGGCGGTCTTGAACATGATTATGGTGCAGTTTTGCATTATTCCTGGCGGGCATTAACTGAGCCTGATGGCTATCGGAAGCTCCTACAATTGATAGGGCATGAGTATTTGCATCAATGGAATGTGAGACGTCTTCGACCCAGGGAATATCGACCTTACGATTATTCTCAAGCTGTGATAAGTGATGGACTCTGGTTTGCCGAAGGAATCACTAGCTACCTTGACCTCACCCTGCCATTCCTTGCTGGGCTGAGCGATCGCACAACATTACTAAAAGATTTATCTCTAGAGTTTTCACCTCTATTAATCAACCCAGGTCGTCAAGTACAGAGCCTGGCAGACAGTTCACGTGAAGCCTGGGTGAAATTGTATAAAGCAACACCGGCCAGTGCCGATTCACAGGTCAGTTACTACAGGCTTGGTGCTGCGATGGCCTTTTGCCTGGATGTTCGCCTACGCAAGCAAAACTCGTCTTTAACGCAAGTACTCCGTGACCTTTGGCGGAAGTTTGGGGGTAGTCATCGAGGTTATTCCAGGTTAGACATCAAAGCTGCCATCGCCAAGTTCGATCCCAATACTGCTAATGAGGTTGATGCATGGCTTGATCAACCTGACTCTCTCCCGTTGACTTCGATAGTTGCAGATCTTGGACTGAGGTTTGAAGAGAGATATTCAAACAAAAGAGAAACAGGTCTTACTTTAGTTGAACGAGAGGGGCTTGTTTACGTGTCAAGAGTTGCTCTATCTAGTCCAGCCCATCATGCAGGTCTTGTAGTTGGAGATGAATTGCTTGCCGTCGGCGGATTTCGATTGCGAAAGGTCGATGATTTATACAAACTTATCTCCAATGAAGAGCCTGTATCCATCACTTTTTCAAGGCGAGGACGACTTAGTGAAACAGCACTTTCGAGTGGTTTGCCCCAAGTCGATCACTGGGAGATTATTGTTGATTCTGAGGCACCATCTGAGTTAAGCAATCTACGGGATCGATGGCTTCAGATTATTTAACCACTCTGATTATGTCTATTAGGAGTAAAACTAAACGATTCCTAATCATAATCATATTTTCAATAAGTGGTTTGATAATATTCACCAGGTATACAAAGAATAGCATTCCTGATGATCAGTCAAAATTAAATCAAAGTCTCCAAAGCCGTCTAGAACGACTTGTGCAAGTCTCTGAAGAAGACAATCAAAAGTCAAATGACCTTCCATCAACTAGTCAACAAAAGCCGCCGCGAGCACTATCATGGTCATCTCCACTTTCTAAGCAATGCTCTGATATCGATCAAGGACTTAAGAAACGTCTTAACCACCGTCAACAGCAATTGGCAACTGAACGCAATTATGTAGTTATTGATTCATCGAATTATGGCAAAAGATATCGCTGGGATCTTTATGGCCGTCGAGTTGATCCGACTCCTAGTGTCGTAATTCTACATGAGACTACCGATTCGTATCAATCTGCACTCTATGCATTTAAAGATTATCATCGCAAGGATGAAGATCAAGTTAGCTACCACACATTGATTACATTGGATGGGCAAATCATTGATGTTGTAGACCCACTTAATAGAGCATATGGAGCAGGAAATTCTGCTTTTCTTGGTGAGTGGGTTGTGACAAATCCACGCTTTAAGGGATCCGTCAATAACTTCGCTTTGCATTTGAGCCTAGAGACACCATGGGATGGTCGCAATGGCTATCTAAATCATAGTGGTTATAGCGACAAACAATATGATTCTCTTGCTCTAGTCTTAGCAGATTGGATGGATCGCTTCAATATTCCCCCAGAAAATATCACTACTCATCAGCATGTTGATTTAGCAGGTGAGCGATCAGACCCCCGTAGTTTTGATTGGTCAAATCTACAGCGAAGACTAGCGGCGATTGGTTATCTTTGTGTAAGTAGCAATCCCTCAGATTAAGGGCAGCTGGGCTGAAGAACGTTGGGAATAAATCAGACCATGTAGTTCAGGGTCTTGCATATAACGAAGAATTCTTGCGGGATAGTCAAGCTTGCCATTATGAAGATAAGCCAGTGTGGCGATCGCCTTGGCATGTTTATAAGAGCGACTAGCTTGGATTAAGGCATTAGAAGGTAAGCCTAAGTCATCCTTTAGACGCGCAATCTTTCCTGCAAGTAACTCAATATTAGATTCTGGATTGAGAAGTAAATTACGAGCACTTGAAATTTGTTCTGCCGTTGGATGCTGAGGCAAACGTTTTTGATGGATGAGTTCAGAGATGCCTAGTTGGGCTGGCCCATGGGTCTTCAATAGACCGGAATGAGCCACAAAAGGGATGTTTTCGCCTGGTTTTGAATGCTGAATTTCATCAAAGAGGATCGCTGTGACCAGCATTGGGTTGACGCGGTATCGCTTGGACTCGCGCACGATCACAGGTTTTAATTCATCCAGTCGATTGACTGTCTGAGCTCGCAGTGGCTGGAGGTGATCAATTCCTTGTGTGAACAACTGAGCTAAAGGCGTCTGAGGGCCATGTACCCCGAAACGTTTTTGAAGATATCTGAGCTCTTCTGCTCTGAAATCGGTTGGATCAAGGTGATTAACGGTTGCAATATTCAGCGGTGGTGATTGACTTGTCTGGCTTGCCTGCCGGCCATAATTCTCTGTCATGAGAACCAAGAAAAGCGAAGCCAGGACTACAAAGTCGGTTAGTCGAAGACCTCTTTTGAGTGTTTGTAGGAGTCCGAAAAGAGTCTTGATCATCGCGCGAGGTTAGCCTGAGTGTCTGAGAAAATGAGCAGGCATTTTGATCGTGGATCGTTTCGAGCTGTGAGCGACGTGCATCAGCTGATGAGTTTCCCGGATTTCAGCGCCAGCGATGCCCATGTTCAGTGGCAGCGCTTTAACAATTTGCTTTGGCATCACAACGATCTTGGAATTTGGCTGGACATCAGCCGAATGCATATCAATGCAGAAGATTTTGAACGGCTAGGGCCACGCTTTGATCAGGCTTTCAAGGCCATGCAGGCTTTGGAACAGGGAGCTATCGCTAATACTGATGAACAACGGATGGTTGGCCACTACTGGCTGCGTCAGCCGCAGCTGGCGCCTGATCAAGAGGTCTGTGATCACATTGCCAAGGAAATTGACCTGATTGAGACCTTTGGCAGCAATGTGATCAATGGCCTCATCAAAGCCCCCAATGGCAAAAAGTTCACCGATGTGCTTTGGATCGGGATTGGAGGCAGTGGCCTAGGACCTTTATTAATGATTCGTGCTCTTCAGAATGCAGAGCAGGGATTGCGATTCCATTTTTTCGACAATGTGGATCCTGATGGCATGAGTCGCGTTCTTGGCAATCTTGGAGATGCCCTGAGCACGACTTTGGTGGTCACCGTCAGTAAATCTGGTGCAACTCCTGAACCACACCTCGGCATGGAGCAGGCTCGTCAACGCCTCGAAGCGATGGGAGGTCATTGGGCTGGACAGGCCGTTGCCGTGACGATGCTCAATAGCCAGTTAGATCAGCTTGCACAGAAGGAATCCTGGCTTAAGCGTTTTGACATGTTCGATTGGGTTGGCGGTAGAACAAGCATCACGAGTGCTGTTGGCCTTTTGCCGGCAGCTTTGATTGGTTGTGATATCCGCGCTTTTCTTGCTGGTGCTGCCCAAATGGATGAGGCCACACGTGTGTCTGATCTGCACAGCAACCCAGCATCTTTGATGGCCGCTGCTTGGTTTGTTGCAGGAGATGGGCTTGGGCGTCGTGACATGGTTGTTCTTCCATATAGAGATCGCCTTGAGGTCTTTAGTCGTTACCTGCAACAGCTGGTAATGGAGTCGCTAGGCAAGCGTCTAGATCGGGATGGCAATGTTGTTCATCAAGGCCTTGCTGTATATGGCAACAAGGGTTCAACTGATCAGCATGCTTATGTGCAGCAATTACGCGATGGTGTTGACAATTTCTTCGCCACATTTATTGAGGTGCTTGAGGATGTTGAGAACATACCGGCGATCAACAATGAGCATCCAGGTGATTTTCTCGATGGCTTCCTGCAAGGCACTCGCGCAGCGCTCAGCCAGGGAGGTCGTCAGAGCCTCACCATTTCGATGCGTCGATTTGATCCTCGTCGACTCGGCGCATTAGTTGCTTTGTTTGAGAGGGCAGTTGGTTTATATGGTGAACTTGTCAATATTAATGCGTATCACCAGCCTGGAGTTGAATCAGGTAAGAAAGCAGCCGCTGCCATCCTTAACTTGCAGTCTAGAGTTGAAGACTTGCTTGCTGATGGTGTCGAACGTTCAGCTGGAGAGATCCATCAAGTGATTGGAGATGGGTCAGAAGAAGCCATCTTTTGGATCATGAGGCATCTAACTGCGAATAAGCGTGGTTATGTTGCTGAAGGTGATTGGGGAATTCCGACTTCACTACGTTTCAGCAAAGGCTGATCATTTCTATGGCACTAGGTTCACCAACTTGCCTGGCACAATGATGATCCGTCTAGGCGATTGACCTTCTAACCATTTGACGGCGATGTCACTGTTTAAGGCCAATTCTTCTAATGTCTTTTTGTCTGCGTTAGCAGGTACCTGGATTTTTCCACGTACCTTCCCTTTGACTTGAATGACGAGCTCAATCGTTTCGAGAACAAGTGCGCTTGGGTCGATTACAGGCCAGGATTGTTGATGGATGCTTCCATGCCCATGAAGCTTCAGCCAGAATTCTTCTGCAAGATGAGGAGCAAAGGGTGCCATCAATCGAACTAAAACTGAAAGAGCCTCTGCAGCCACTTCATTACGTACCTTGTCTAGTTTTCCACTCAACGAGTTGGATAGCTTCATGAGTTCGGAGATGGCTGTATTCAATTGAATGTCACCACTTAAGTCCTCAGTTATTGCCTCTATCGCCTTGTGAGTAGCTCTTCTCATGTTGATCTCTTCTTCACTGAGATCAGCTGAATCTATGATCAAGTTTGCCGAAGAAATGGAGGCATTCTCACCATCAGTCTTAGGCCATGCAAAACTATCAATCAGACGAATAAGTCGTTGCAGAAAACGAAATTGACCTTCAACATCTGCATCATCCCATTCCAGGTCTTTCTCTGGTGGCGCTTTAAAAAGTATGAACATTCTAGCGGTGTCGGCACCGTATCGATCGATTACAACGGCAGGATCAACGCCATTATATTTTGATTTAGACATCTTTTCAAACAGGACCTCTAGTCTGTCTCCAGACTCTGGGTCCCTCGGATCACTATCATCACTAACAAGTTCAGGAGAAATATAACTGCCATTTTTAGCATTGCGGTAGGTAAGCCCTTGAACCATGCCTTGAGTAAGTAATCGATTAAATGGTTCTTTAAAGCCAATGAGGTTTCTATCGTGGAGTGCTTTTGTAAAAAAGCGTGCATATAGGAGATGGAGGATTGCATGTTCAATACCACCTACATACTGATCAACAGGCAACCATTCATCAACAATATCTTTATCAAATGGACGTTGACTATTGAGTGGATCAGCAAAACGTAGGTAATACCATGAAGAACACATAAAGGTGTCCATCGTGTCTGTTTCCCTGTGAGCTTTTTCACCACAAATAGGACATTTAACCTCAACCCAAGCCTGTTCTTGCGCTATGGGGGATCCTCCTTTTCCTGAAAGATCTATGTCCCTAGGAAGGGTTACAGGTAGGTCCTCTTGCGGAACAGGAACTATTCCACAGCTTGCACAGTGAATGATTGGGATCGGGCAACCCCAGTAGCGCTGACGAGAAATGAGCCAATCGCGCAAACGGTATTGCACTTTGCTTTGAGCCCAACCCTCAGAAGCTCCATGGGTTGTAATCGCAACCTTCGCTTCCTCTGTGGAGAGACCATCAAAGGCTCCAGAATTTACAAGAACTCCGGCCCCGGTCCAGGCTTGTCCATCATTGTGATGCTCGTCTGTATCTGGCAGCTGCACCACAATGCGTATCGGTAGTTCGTGGCTGCGAGCAAAGATGAAATCCCGCTCATCATGAGCGGGTACTCCCATAACGGCTCCTGAGCCATAGTCAGCCAATACGTAATCGGCAATCCAAACGGGTAGTGATTCACCATTGACTGGATTGATCACCTGTGCACCGATCGGGACCCCACGTTTTGGTTGGTCCTCAGCGGTGCGATCCTTGACGCTGAGTTGGCTTATAAGGTCACAGAATGCAGTAACGGCAAGACGTTGTTCCGGACTTGTTAGGGATTCCACCAAAGGGTGCTCAGGTGCCAAAACCACATAACTTGCACCGTGAAGTGTGTCTGGCCTTGTTGTGAAGACCGTGATGATTGAGTTGGCTACACCAGCGACTCTGAACTTGATCTCAGCACCATGAGAGCGACCAATCCAATTGGCTTGCATCGTGCGGACACGCTCGGGCCAACCAGTCAATTCATCAAGGTCATCAATTAACGCATCGGCATAGTCGGTGATTCGCAGGAACCATTGCTTGAGTTGTCGCTGTTCCACAAGAGCGCCTGACCGCCATGAACGACCCTCGCCATCGACTTGTTCATTAGCCAGAACAGTTTTGTCGACGGGATCCCAGTTGACTGTCGCTTCCTTCTGATAAGCCAATCCACCCGCAAAAAGTTCAAGGAACAACCACTGGGTCCAGCGGTAATAGTCCTGATGGCAAGTCGCCTGTTGCCGGTCCCAGTCAATCGACAAACCCAGTCGATCAAGCTGGGCCCTCATTTGGGCAATATTTTGGTCTGTCCAATCACCTGGATCTACGTTTCTGGCGATGGCTGCATTCTCAGCTGGTAAGCCAAAGGCATCCCATCCCATTGGGTGAAGTACCGCATCACCTCGCATGCGCTGCACCCTGGCAATCACATCGGTAATCACGTAATTGCGTACGTGGCCCATGTGAAGTTTCCCTGATGGATAAGGGAACATCGATAGGGCGTAAAAGCGTTTCTGGTTAGTTTCTGCGACTGGCGTTCGATCTAATCCTTGTCGTAACCACTCCTTTTGCCAACGCGTTTCAAGCTCAATAGGGTCATATCGAGCTGAGGATTGGCTGGAGGCAGACGTTGAGGGGAAAGACTCCGTCACGTACAAGTTTCACCAACTTTCGATCGTGCCATAACAAGATGACGCTAGGGAGTTGAGTTAGCCCAGTGGACGAATTATCAGTACAGCCCGACGGTTAATCAGTACAGGTTGACTCGATCCAGGCCGTTCCAGGGCAAGGAATTCCGGGTCCTGCCAAAGCAAGCGGCCTTCCAATCGGAGCCCATCAGCTAATTCAAGACTGAGAGGGATCTCGTCCCTAACCCAACTCTGAATCAGACGAATCCCTGGAAGGCTGGGATTGAGAGGGGGGGGCTCCATAGGATTGGGATCGTTACATGCTGGTTATGTTGCAGTTCAGCAAATATCAGGGACTCGGCAACGACTTCCTCCTGATTGATGGGCGTGAGGATCAGCTGACTCAACAAGTGATCAATCCTGATCCAGCCTGGGTACGAAAAATCTGTGATCGACACTTCGGGATTGGAGCTGATGGGCTGATTCTTGCTTTACCACCTAGGGCTGATGGTGATCTGAGAATGCAAATTTTCAATGCTGATGGCAGCCTGGCCGAGATGTGTGGCAATGGCATCCGTTGCTTAACACGTTTCTTAGCTGATATCGAAGGAGATTTGTGTGTTCAGCGGTGGAACATAGAAACCCTAGCAGGAATAATTTGTCCAGTTTTGCAGGAAGATGGACAAATTTGCGTCGATATGGGAACTCCATTCTTAGATCCAGAATCGATACCTACCACTCTGACAATCGGTTCTGCTGGATTGCCCCAGGGCGAGTGCCACTTGGGTAGTACATCATTGCATGTTGCAGCAGTAGGAATGGGTAATCCCCACTTGATCGTGCCTGTTGAAGATCTTGAAAATATCCCCTTTGAAAATTGGGGACAAAGACTTGAAAAACATCACGCCTTCCCAGCCAAGACAAATGTTCATTTCTTGAAGATACACAGCCCGAATCAACTTGAAATTCGCGTTTGGGAGCGTGGGTCGGGACCAACCCTGGCTTGTGGTACAGGAGCCTGTGCATCTCTTGTCGCAACTTGTTTGCTAGGTCTTTCTGATGACCATGCGGAGGTTCTTTTACCAGGTGGTGTATTACAGATCAGTTGGCCAGGACGTAGGGGTTCTGTTTTTATGACGGGGCCCGCTGAACCTATCTTTGACGGGGTTTTAACACCTCTTCTCTCACCAAGTCATGCTGAGGTCTTGCCTCAAGATGATCAGATTATTTGAAGACATCAAATAGTCTACAAACATTTATAGCTCTTGAATTTATAGAGACTCCTATCTTGGATAAGATAACAACCCTGAGGTTGATTCCCTTAAAATGGTGAATGATTGTTTAACTAGTATCTTGTTAGAGAGCTTGATCGCTCCTGCTTTTGATGCATTTGGGCATCACACTCGCATCGGTCTAGGAAAGGATGGACAGTTCTAGTTCGTGCCCATCTGAAATATATCTGGATGCTTGTGCAACGACTCCGCCTCGACCAGAGGTGATTCAACGCATCTTGGAAGTTCAGGAGAGTGCCTGGGGTAACCCCTCGAGTCTTCATGGCCCAGGTCTGATCGCTGCTGAATTACTTGAACGCAGTCGTCAGAAGATTGCCTCATGCCTAATGGCTAGCTCAACCGAGCTGGTCTTGACCTCGGGAGCTACAGAATCTATTCATTTAGGCCTTTTGGGCATGGCTCGTTCCATGCAGTCGGGCCGTCTAGTGATTTCAGCGGTAGAACATCCTGCTGTTCTTGCTGCAGCTCAGGCCCTCAAGCGTGAGGGATGGGAGGTGTGTTACTGGCCTGTTGATCCACTAGGTCGCGTCACACTTGAGGATCTAGATCTGATGCTTGCTGCGCCAACACGATTGGTCTCAATCATCTGGGGGCAAAGTGAGGTCGGTACCATTCAACCGATTGAGACGATTGGCTTAGCTTGTAGGGAAAGGGGCATTGTTTTTCACACTGATGCCACTCAAGTTCTTAGTCAGGGACTACTGCATTGGGCTGATCTGCCAATAGACTTACTTAGCGCATCAGCACACAAGTTTCAGGGTCCTAAGGGAATTGGTTTGCTTCTATTAAGACCTGAATTGATAGATGTTTTACAACCTTTGCAGGGTGGTGGTGGCCAAGAACAGGGGCTTCGGGCTGGTACTGAATCTGTCGCCTTAGCAGCAGGGATGGCGATGGCCCTCGAACAATTGAAACTATCCAGGTCAGAGTGCGCTGATGTTGAGCTGGCCGATCAGGTGAAAGTTCAACGAATGCGTGACTCGTTAAGAATCAACCTGCAGAATTTTCCTGGACTTCACTTCACCGGCGATCCAATCAATCGTTTGCCTCACCATATATCCATGCTTGTGGGATCAGGAGATGACCAGCCCATCTCTGGTAGAGCTGTTGTGCGAGAACTTTCACGACTTGGCGTGGCAACAAGTAGCGGTAGTGCCTGTATGGCAGGGCAACCTAAAAACAGTGCTGTCCTGCAGGCCATGCAGATCAAACCAGAGTGGCTTCAGTCAGGATTACGTTTCTCTCTGGGTTCATGGTTAGACGAAACACAGTTGGATCAGATCCCTGATCTTCTGCAGCAGGCCATGATTGCAGCAGCATCGCCAGAATGAGCCTTACTTCTAATCCTTAAATCATCCACCCCAGCCTGTGATAAAAACTCTTCCCGCTGACCTCCTCGAAGCCGAGAACATGGTTTTGGAGGCTCTACAAACCTCTTTAAAGGATCAACCCCTGGGGCGATGGGAGGTGAACTTGAAGTTTGAGGGCTTGAAATTGATGCCCGTGGCTCTACGCCTGATGCAGAATCTGCAAGAAGATGGGTTTGAGATTGTTCTTGTTTGGCCTGATATGGGTGGTGCAGCACTGGCTAAACACAATGCTCCTGAACTTGCTAATCAGATCTCTTCAATCAATGATTTGCTCGGTGACCTGAATGGAAAAGATGATGATCGTATCTTTTTGGTTGTTGCACCACAACCCAGCGATTACGATCAGTTTGAACTCCTCTGCAACAAACATTCAGGGGCTGTTGTCATGCTGAACGGCCGTTTGGAAGATAGTGCTGTAGGAATTGGAGGCGTTGCTAGACAACGTAGACGAGGATTTTTATGCTTTATGGCGTAAGGCCTATTGGCTTGAACCATTGGAGTCTGGTGCGTTGATGCGTTCGCACCCAGGCGAATGGATCTTGTTTCGTGCTGATGTTGATGGGTATCGAGAGACGACGACCTTCGACCAGCGTCCAGATGCTGAAGCCATCGACGCTGCTCTTATTGGCACTTAGTAGATCAAGCGGACATGAGGCAAACAACAGTAATCAGTTCATTGTTTGCATCGCTTGAGAGACCAATGGTTGACTTGATCAATCGGATCGGTCTCCGTATGGTGCATCTCTGAAGAGTTTTTATGAGTCGCCAAACCCTTTTGAAACAATTCACCCCTATTGATGGGATTGCCGCAATCGTGGCACTCATCGCTCTGGGGGGTGTGTTGTGGAGTCCGAAGTTAAGTCATTCATTGGCCAGGGCCACAGGCGTCATGAGGCCTGTGAAGGTTTCTGTCGATGTTCGCAACGTGCCTACAGCTGAGCCAAATGCACTGATCGAAGCTGCATTGGCCCAGGGCAGCACCAGTATCGTTATTCGCAATCAGCCTGCCGGTTCACTGAAACTTAAGGGCATCGAAGACCTCAGAAGCAAGCTCGTGGCGGTCCAGCCAGACGGCTCTGTCGTCATCGCAATGGATCCCAATTTGGCTGCCAATAGTGTTCTTGATGCTCGCTTCATACTTGAAGGTGACGGCACAGTCTCCAAGACGGGAGTTGTGTTAGCTGGAACAAAACTCAAAATTGGCACACCAGTTGAGCTAGAGGGATCCAGCTATCGAATCAACGGAACCGTGAGTGGTGTCAGTGTTCAATGAGGATTCTCCCTGCATGTTCCAAGATCGCTAAGAGAAACCATTCTCAATTGTTGATCCGAATTCTTGGAGCTGGGGGAATCCTGATCGGTTCAAATGTGAGTGCAGCACCAACTGTTCTTTCACCACCCCCTCCAGTTGCCATCCAGGGCTGGCCTTCTCTTCAATCTGGGCGACTCTGCCCTTCCTTGCAAAGGAGTTTCAAATCCTTACTCGGCCAAGGCTCATCGGCATGGAGCGTGAGCGTCTTAGATCGTCATGGTCAGCTCCTTGCAGACATCAACGGAACTATTGCCAAAGTTCCAGCCTCCAATCAGAAGTTGATTACAACTGCCTTTGCGCTCGATAAGCTCGGCCCTGATTTCAAGTTGCGCACCCAACTTTTACGACGCCCTGATGGGGTACTTGAAATCAGTGGTGAAGGAGATCCTGATCTAGGTATCACAGAGATACAACGCTTTGCGATGGCAGCTCTTGGTCAGGGTGGTTCGCGCACTTTTCGTTCCCATGACGATCTCCAATTACTGATCCGTGAGGAGCCTCAACAACGCTGGTGGCCTAGTGATTGGCACCCAGCTGACCGCATTTATGCCTATGGAGCACCGATCACCCGTCTTGCACTAACAAGCAATGCCCTTGATGTGGCTGTGACCAATCCAATTGGTCGTTTACAACGCTTGCTGGAGCGCGAAATACATCGGCAGGGGGGCAGCGCTCACTTAAGTCTTGTCAACCACGACCAGGTGAAGACAAGTTCTGCCCAGTCAGTTCTTCTTCATGAGGAAGATTCCGCACCAATGCATGCGTTGGTGAGTCTTGCTAATGCGGAGAGCCATAACTTCACAGCAGAGGTGCTGCTTCGACACGCCGCAAAAAGCTGGGATGTGAGGCTTGCCTCCAGGGAGGCTATGCGCTGGATGCAACGACAAAATCTTCCTCTGACAGGACTACGCATAGCCGACGGCAGCGGGCTCTCAAGGAACAACCGAATGAGCAGCCAAACTCTGGCGACTTTGTTGATGCGAATGGGTCATCACCCTCTTGCTCCCTACTATCAAGCCTCAATGGCCATCGCCGGACAGCGTGGAACGTTGCGCAAACTGTTTAGAGGTACTTCACTAGAAGGGAAATTCTGGGGGAAAACAGGCACTCTCAATGGAGTGCGTTCTATCTCAGGAATTCTTGAGACAGAAGATGGACCACGATACGTGAGTGCAATAGCTAATGGCGCCAGCTCACCAAATAGAACAATCGGCTTGTTGTTGAAGGCTATCCAACGCTTCAGCCCGTGTTCTTCATCGCTCTCAACTTCGAAGTAGCTCTACGCCCCCGGTTGATCGGTACGGCCTTGTCTGTGTGTTGGTCAGTTGAACCGCGACTGTCATGACTGCTAATAGTTTGAATTTTCACCAGCTCTTGGCGACCAGCAATGATGACTTGAGCGATTTCTTTGAGGCGCTGCTCAAGTTCTCCAAGGGTCTGTTCGGCATAACGGTTTGCACCGTCCTGGACACCAGCAGCTTCTTGACGACTGCGCTGAATAAGTGACTCACATTGCTGGTGAGTTTGCTGCCTGAACTGAAGAGCATCGTTATGTAGCCGTTCAGCTTCGTTCTGAGCTTCCTTCTGGAGTCGTGAACCCTCTGATCTGATCTGATCTAGTTCTTGAATTGCTTGTTGACGGTTGCGTTCGTGCTGTTCGGTCAGCTGCCTCTTGATATCTATGGCTTCACGATCCAGCTGTTGTCGACGCTCCAGGGCCTCCTGCTCAAGTTGCTGTCGACGGCTAGAGAACTGCTGCTCAAGCTGAACAAGTTTCGACTGCATCTCATGTTCCAGCTGAACAGATTGCTGCCTGGTTGCTTGTAGCAGCTGTTCGCATTGTTGGCGGCTCTGATCACGAAGCTCGGCAACCTGTTTTTCCGCTTCTTGACGAATGGAAGCTGCATTGACCAATTGCTCGCGCTGTTGATTGGCCTGGTGAACGATCTCTTCGGCTTGTTTTCGCGCAGTTGTGATGAAATCATCACGTTTCTGTAGCAACTGATCGGCCTGGTTCACTTGCCCAGGGAGGGTCTCTCGAACGGCGTCAAGCACTTCGATCGCTTCCTGTTCATTCACTAGGCGAGCGCCACTAAAGGGGATACGGCTGCCTTCCAGAACTATCTCTTCGAGTTGGTCGAGCTGTTCGAGAACGGTGAACCTAGGCTCGCTCATCACAGTTTTAGTTTTAAAGCTCAATTAAATAACCTGTGGAGGTCTTGTGCCACCACCTCAGGCACCATGTGATCAATATTGCCACCAAAACGGGCGACTTCCTTCACCATAGAACTACTGAGAAAGCTGTGATGAGCAGCAGTCGCAAGGAAGATTGTCTCAAAATCAGGAGCCAGGGAGCGGTTTGTATGAGCAATTTGGAGCTCATACTCAAAATCACTCATCGCCCGAAGACCACGCAGGATCAGATCAACCTGATTGTGACGAGCACAGCTCACTGTGAGGCCTTCAAAGCAGATCACGCTTACACCCTTGCAATGTGCTGTAGCCACATGAATCTGGTTAAACCTCTGTTGCAAGGTGAATGTTGACGTTTTGGCAGGGTTGCTCAAAACCGCTACCACAACCTCTCCGAATAGTGCGCAGCCACGCTCAATCAAATCCAGATGACCAAGCGTTAAAGGGTCAAAGCTGCCTGGGTAAAGGGCCCTCATGATCCAATCAAACCACTTCTGGATCCTATGCAGAGAGGTGCTGCTTAGAGTTGGTAAATCTGATGAGATGCTCAATGACACTGGATCTAGAAGCGAAAAAGGTTTTGCTTCGCAAAATCCCCCATGGTCTTTTTATTTGTGGAGTCCGCGAAGGTGATGAAATCAACGGCTTTACAGCAAGTTGGGTGACCCAAGGGTCGTTCGAACCTCCCCTTGTTGTTATGGCAGTTCGATCAGAGGGAAGCAGTCATGGAATCATTGAGCGAACGAAGCATTTCTCGCTCAATGTGCTTCGGGCTGATCAGAAAGAACTTGCGGCAGTTTTCTTCAAGCCACAGTCGGCGATGGGAGGGCGCTTTGAGTCAGCCCCCTTTCGTTATGGCGAATTGGGTCTACCCCTACTAGAGGATGCTATTGGAGGGGTTGAGTGTGAACTTGTGGGCCAGGTCGTCCATGGTGATCACACTGTGTTCGTCGGAGAAGTGAAATCAGCCCATCTAAATCAGGATGGGGATGCGCTTAACCTCGCTTCAACGGGTTGGTCATACGGCGGTTGAAAATAATTTGAGCAACGCTTCTCAGCGCACCATCCTTCTAAAGGATGAAAATAGACTTGAGCAAAGGCTTAAGGAGATTCCAGCTGAACCTGGTTGTTATCTCATGCGTGATGTAGAAGACAGGTTGTTATATGTTGGAAAATCAAAATGTTTGCGAAATCGAGTCAGAAGCTATTTCCGAAGTAGCAGTGATCATGGGCCGCGTATTCGATTGATGGTGCGACAAATTGCTGAGATTGAATTTATCGTTACTGATAGCGAGGCTGAATCCTTAGTCCTGGAATCTAATCTGATCAAAAATCAACAACCACATTTCAATGTGTTGTTAAAAGATGACAAGAAATATCCATATCTTTGCATAACATGGAGCGAGGAATATCCACGTATCTTTATCACAAGAAGGCGACGTTTCCGAAATAAGAATGATCGCTTCTATGGTCCATATGTAGATGTAGGACTATTACGTAGAACCTTATTACTAGTCAAACGTTCGTTCCCGCTGAGACAACGACCACGGCCACTGCATCAGGATCGCACCTGCCTTAACTATTCAATTGGACGTTGCCCTGGCGTATGCCAGCAGAAGATCACACCACAGGATTATCATCAAGTTCTTCGCAAAGTTGCGATGGTCTTTCAGGGCAGGAATCAAGAGCTTAAGGTTTTGCTTGAGAAGCAAATGGAACGCTATTCAGATCGAATGGACTATGAGTCAGCCGCTAATATAAGGGATCAGATTAAAGGGTTAGAACAACTGACAGAAGGACAGAAGATGAGCTTGCCAGATTCAAGCGTAAGCCGAGATGTACTAGCCATTGCAAGTGATCATAGGGTTGCTGCAGTTCAGCTTTTTCAGATGCGTGCAGGTAAACTTGTTAATCGTCTTGGCTTTACTGCTGATGCAGTCGATCAAACTCTTGGAAGTGTACTCCAGCGAGTTATCGAAGAACATTACAGTCAAGTAGATGCTGTAGAGGTGCCGCCAGAAGTTCTTGTTCAATACTCATTACCTCAGCAAGAATTGCTAGTTGATTGGCTCAGTGAGCACCGAGGTCGGCGTGTTCAAATCAGTTGTCCTCAACGCCAAGCGAAAGCAGAGTTGATAGAACTTGTTGAACGCAATGCAGTATTTGAACTATCGCGTGCGAAGAGTGGGCAGCAGCAACAGGAATTGGCAACAGAGGATCTAGCCCAGTTGCTTGAACTCACGACACAACCAAGAAGAATCGAAGGATATGATATTAGTCATATCCAAGGAAGTGATGCTGTTGCATCACAGGTTGTATTTATCGATGGGCTTCCCGCTAAACAGCATTACCGAAAGTATAAAATTAAAAGTAGCAGTATCAAATCTGGCCATAGCGATGACTTCATGGCGATGGCTGAGATTATGCGCCGTCGCTTTCGTCGTTGGGCAAGGGTGAAGCAAGAAGGATCCAATTTTGAAAACCTGCAGCGTTGCAGTGGCAGTGCCTTGCAGACAGATGGTCTCAATGATTGGCCTGATGTGGTGATGATTGATGGCGGTAAGGGGCAGCTTTCATCAGCCATGGAAGCTTTACGAGAGCTTGACCTTCATGAGGATCTCGTCGTTTGTTCATTGGCTAAGAAGCATGAACAGATCTTTGTACCTGGACAAAGCAAACCATTGGATTCTGATCCTGATCAGTTGGGTGTAGTCCTTTTAAGGCGGCTTCGCGATGAAGCACATCGCTTTGCAGTGAGTTATCACCGCCAACAAAGAGGGGTAAGAATGAACCGATCGCGGCTTACAGACATCCCTGGACTTGGGCCTAGGCGTGTCCGTGACCTTCTTGCCCACTTTCAATCCATTGATGCTATTCAGTTGGCTAGCGTCCAGCAAATTAGTCAGGCACCAGGGCTTGGACCAGCACTTGCCTTACAGGTTTGGACCTATTTCCACCCTGAAGCCGATATTGCGTTGGAGGAGGTTGCCTGATCAAGACGGATCACTTTTTTTAACTCTCACTACTTGTTCATCTCAGCAGATTGCTAATTGTTATCCATGACTTTTCCGCCCGAGGCATACCTGTGGTTTAAAACCCTCCACATTGTTGGGGTTGTGGTTTGGTTCGCCGGCCTTTTTTATCTTGTGCGCTTATTTATCTATCACGTGGAAGCCGCTGACTTGGAACCAACTGTCAAAAAAGCATTTGAAGAGCAATACACGCTGATGGAGCGTCGATTGGCAAATATAATCACCACTCCAGGGATGATTCTTGCCGTTTCCATGGCTGTTGGATTGCTAATCACCCAACCGAGTTGGCTTAATCAAGCTTGGATGCAAGCAAAGCTTGCTTTGGTGGCTGGGCTAATCGCCTACCACATTTTCTGTTATCGGCTGATGGGTCAGTTGAATCGCGGGGAATGCAGCTGGAGCGGCCGTCAGCTTCGTGCCCTAAATGAACTTCCAACTTTATTCTTAGTGTTAGTAGTGATGCTGGTTGTCTTCAAAAACCAGTTTCCAACAGGTGCAGCTACTTGGTTGATCGTTGGCCTTGTACTGTTTATGGCCGCGTCAATTCAGTTTTATGCACGATGGAGACGATTAAGACTTAGCCGACAATTGGAAAGCCCGCTAAATAATGGCTAATGTTCCTCATCCTCTAAGTGAAATCCTCTTGGGTGTTAGTTCTGAGAGTTGTCCAAATATTATGAATTTTCACTGTCATACTATTTGCAGTGATGGCAGCCTTGAGCCTGAGCTTTTAATTGCCCAAGCAAGCCAAAGAGGTTTGCAACATATAGCAATCACAGATCACCACAGCACTCAGGCCTATCATCCCATGACGGAATGGCTTGCTAGGCGAAGTAATCAAGGATTACCAGTTCCAAGACTTTGGAGTGGTTTAGAAATCAGTTGCTTGTTGAAAGGTTGTCTTGTCCATGTCCTTGCTCTTGGCTTTGAGGTTGGGCATCGTGCTCTTCATACCTATAACCAAAACAACTCTGCAACCGGGGGATCATTACAGGCTAAAGCTGTAAAAGAGGCGATTCATGAGGCCGGAGGATTGGCCGTGCTAGCCCATCCAGCTCGATACCGCGTGCGGCATGAACTTCTTATAGATGCAGCCGCTGAACTTGGCTTCGATGCTGGTGAGGCATGGTATGACTATGACTTTCAGACTAATTGGCATCCAACACCATTCATATGTGAAGCAATCGATGATCAGTTGAAGGGTCTTGGGCTAATGCGTACATGTGGCACTGATACTCATGGATTTGACCTCAGCGGACGCTAAATCCCATCTAGCTCATTAACATGACTATAGTTTTCAGATTATGCTTGGAAATATTGATCGATCAATGGTCTTTTTGTATGCTTAGGATAAGAACTCGTAATAAATAGAATCGCTGATACGTGATTACAGATAAGGCAACAAGTAGGTTTTACTTGATGGCATTAGCTTGGCATTAATAACCCCAGCCAACATCAAAAAATAATTCAGGGCCTTTATTAAAAATAAATCTCAATAGTTAGTCGATGGCATCAAAAGATAGGCTTTCATTTTCCAATGGATACCAGGTCTTGCTTTATAAATCTTTTAGTTACATGATGAGTTTCTGAAACCTTTTCAACTGGATGCATTACTTATCCAGAGCTTGAAATGATTACAGCCTTAGCAGTGAGCCGACTAGCGATGAAAAAATAATGCTGCAAGGTATTTACTCATCAATTTATCCCTTGATAAATTGTTCTTACTGCTATCAATGTTGACCCTTAAGGTAACTAATTGAGAGGGATTTGCATCGAATATAATGGTTAGAGAAAAAATCAGTATGGTTATTATTCAGGGGATCATTTAGCCGGCAAAAAGTCGTCTGGCGTTGATTCAATCTGAGCCTCACTGGTATATACAAGTTGTTTGAGTATTGCTATCTTGTCGAGCGATGCTGACTCCCACATGCCACGGTTAGCGGCTTCCAATAAGCGTTCGGCCATATCTCTAAGAACCCATGGATTATTGTCATGGAGGAAACGTTGAATATCTTTTTCTTCTAGCCATTGCTCACATAGAGCGCTATAACACCAATCTGGAATACGATCAGTCGTTGCATCATAAGCGAAAAGATAATCCAAACTTGCGCCCATTTCAAAAGCTCCCTTGTATCCATGTTGTTTCATACCATCGATCCAACGTGGATTCAACAATCGGCTACGTACAACTTTGTCGATTTCCCGTTCAAGTCGACTTAGCCTTGGACGCTCCCGTCGAGAATGATCTCCGAACCAAAGTTCAGGACGTTGACCTGAGATCACTTCCACAGCAGTTGCTAATCCACCGTGAAATTGGTAGTAATCATCTGAATCGAGGAGATCATGCTCGCGATTGTCTTGGTTGTGAAGCACGACCTGCACATCCTGCAAGCTGCGCTCAAGACCCTCTCGATCAAGGCTTGGATTAGATGCACCGTCATATCGCCATTGGCTCCAGCTCAAATAGGCCTCACCAAGATCGGAACGATCCTCCCAAGAGCCAGAGTCAATTAATGCTTGAAGCCCCGCGCCATATGCCCCTGGAGCAGAGCCATAGATTCTGCCTTGGGGGCCGTGCTTGCGCGTGGTTGCTGCCAAGGGATTAAATTTTTCATCTTCTTCTAGATTTGAGATGAGTTTTTGAGCCTGATGCACCCAACTCACAAGTTGGGGAAAAGCGTCACGAAAGAGACCTGAGATCCTTAGGACCACATCAACCCTTGGACGTCCAAGAAGGCTTAAAGGAATCACCTCTAGATCAATCATTCGCCTACTGGGACCATCCCAAACAGGTCGAACACCGATCAATGCCAGCAGTTGCGCAATGTCCTCGCCGCCATTTCGCATGGTTGCTGTTCCCCATACAGAAAGAGCAAGATGAGTTAGTGGCTCACCATGCTCAAGTAGATGTAAGTCCAACAACTGTTCAGCACTTCGCTGCCCCAGGTCCCAAGCTGCTTCTGTAGGTAGTCCACGTAGATCCACTGAATAAAAATTTCGGCCAGTAGGAAGAACTTCAGGGCGGCCACGAGTTGGTGCTCCAGAAGGGCCACTTGCTATACGGCGTCCAGAAACAGCTTTGAGGAGTGCTTCATATTCTTTCCTCGGACTAGTGATAAGGCGAGGCCAGAGATCATGTTCGATTCGTGAAATTAGGGGGTCACTTTTAGCAGACTTGAGCCAATCTCGTAGTGGCATTACAAGTAAGTTTTCATCATTGCCCTTCCTCTTTTCAATCTGCTTTTTGTCTAGAAGAACATTTAAAAACATCAAAGCTTGTTCTTCTATCCAGGCCACTGCATCGCCTTTTCTTCGAGCCTTATCAAGGCCAAAGCTGATTAAAACTTTACTGTCATGGTTAGAAAGTAACTCACCTTCTTCATCACACCAGGGATCACAGTTCAATTCGAGGCGCCTTGCGATGGCTTGTGTTAATCCTGGCTGATCCGAAGAAGGTGACCGTGCTATTGCTAGAAGAAGTTCAATAGCACTCTTATCAGATGGTGCTTGACCAAAGCGATGCAACCCTGTGCGAATTTGAGACTCCTTAAGTTCACAAAGATAGGCCTCAGCTTGTTCAAAACTTGTGATCAGTAGATCACGGCAACTTTCTGATTTATCGAAGACTTCGGGAAGCCCAGGAAAATTATTTAAGCGCAAAAGATTCAATAGTTCTTCCTCTAGTTTGTACACTCGTTTCGCACCCAGCTGTGTAGCCTCGACATATTCATCCAACAAAGACTCAAGCCTAAGTAAGTCTCCATGAAGCCCGGCTCGACCAAGTGGTGGGGTGAGGTGATCAATGATCACAGCAGCTCCACGACGTTTAGCTTGAGATCCCTCTCCAGGGTCATTAACAATGAAAGGATAAGCATGTGGTACTGCTCCAAGAGCAAGATTTGGATAGCAGGATTGACTAAGACCGACACCTTTACCTGGCAACCATTCGGCACTTCCATGTTTGCCAACGTGAATCAACAGATTGGTTGCATGTACCTCTCGCATCCAAAGATATTGAGCGAGATATCGATGAGGAGGTGGTAGATCAGGTGAATGAAGGTCAGCAATTTCATTGCTGTCGTAGCCACGACTCGGCTGAATCAATACCACGACCTGGCCAAAAAGCATGCCATGAATAGCAAAACCATCGGCTTCGAGATCGTCAGCTTGTTCAGGTAACCCCCAACGTTTAACAATCGGCTCACATGCTTCTACTGGTAAGGTTTTCCACCACTTCAAATACTGTGAAAGTGAGAGATATGAGAGTGGTTGTCGGTTTTGACTTTCTGGATCATTGGTACGCGATCTGAGTAGATATTTCATCAACTCCTTGCCATCGGCAGGAATCGGATTGCAACCGAGGTCATGTCCGCTCTCTTGTAACCACCCCAAAATGGACGCTGTGCTTGCAGGAGTATCCAGCCCTACTCCATTAGCCAGTCGCCCATCACGGACGGGGTAATTGGCCAGAACAAGGCTGATGCGTCGTTGGTTTGGCTGAGATTGTTGAAGCTTGATCCACGCCTTTACATGACTGACCGCCCATGCCAGTCCGTCATCATCAGGCTCCATGACCTGTACAGCTGTTGCGAGTGAGGCATTCGCCTGCACAGTTGAACGAAAAGCACCAGGCCGAGAAGTGATCCGCCCATCTAGTTCTGGCAGAACGACTTGCAATGAAAGATCTAGAGGGTCTAACCCTCTACTGCTGTTGATCCATTCATTGCGGGTGCGACCGCTGCTGAGTACTTGCACAACCGGTACATCCAAGGCCTTCCATAGATCTGAACCAAGCCCAGCTTCTTGAAACTGCACTGATGCAAACGAGGTGGTCGTCATCACTGCAGCGACGTTCTGTTGCTTAAGCAGGTGTTTTACGCCTTGCTGAACGGCAGGATCTCTAAGGCTGCTGACCCAGAGAGCACGCGGGACTAACCCTTGTGCACGAAGTTGCGTATTAAGGGCTTTTGGAAAGGCAAGATCTCCAGCCTGAGAAAGGGCGCGATACAGCACAACTCCCACCTTGGGCCCATCTTCATGTCGCCAATCCCAAGGTGAAGGGTCAACCATCGCCTTCAACACGATCTGATCAAGATCGATGGGAGTGCCTACGAGAAGTTGCTCAATGACTCGAAGAAACATCACCATGTTGTCCACACCACCTTCACGCATCAGCTCTGCGAGCCGATCAGCCAATGGGATGGGGTGGCTTCCGAGGGAATGAAGCTCAACATCCAAATCAGTAGTGCCAGAAAGAATCAGCAATTGACGAGGCGAGGCTCGTTCTTGCCAAATCCCAAGTTGTTCAAGCCCATAGCTCCAGTGACCCCGACCACCAAGAAGGCGAACAACGATGAGCTGGGCTTTAGATGCCGTCGTAGCGAGATAGTGATCAACCTGAGCTGGATGGGAAAGAGCGGCGAGAGGCAGCGCGCGAATACGACCCTTCCATGCCTGCTGTGATGGAAATTCAAGAACAGAGGCAAGAGTAGAAATATCTGTTCTCGCACTTGTCAGTAGAAGGATTTGTGCCTGTGGTTGTTCAACGAGGAGCACCTCCTCGGCTGGTCCTTCACCTGGCAGGCTTGCTAAACGATGCATTGGCTCATTCTTTGATGGGAAATGCCACGTATGAGACGAGGTAATGAGAAGATTTGGCCATTAGGGCCCTATCCAAGTAATGCATCAGTTCCTGCCTTATGCCTGGTTCCAGGGAGCTTGTGTTCCATTCGAAGAGGCCAAGATTTCTGTTGCCACACATGCTTTGCACTACGGCACAGGCGCTTTCGGAGGCATGCGTGCCATACCTGATCCCCAAAACAGCAACACCATGTTGCTCTTTAGGGCAGACCGTCATGCCAAAAGACTCAGTCAAAGTGCTCGATTGTTGCTGACGGAACTCAGCGAGACAAGAATTCTCTCAGCGCTTGAAGCAATGTTGCAGGCGAATCGACCAACCACTCCCATTTATCTACGACCTTTCGTCTACACGAGTGATCTAGGCATTGCGCCTCGACTCCACAATATTGAAACTGACTTCCTTATCTATGGTCTAGAACTTGGCGACTACCTATCTCCAGAAGGCGTGAGCTGCCGGATCAGTAGCTTTACGCGCCAAGAGGATCGCTCACTGCCGCTACGAGGCAAGATCAGTGGTGCTTACATCACAAGCTCTCTCGCGAAAACGGAAGCGGTCTTAAGTGGATTCGGTGAAGCATTGTTGCTCAATAGCAGAGGCAAGATCAGTGAAGCAAGTGGCATGAACCTATTCCTGGTCAGGGATGGTCAGTTGATTACCCCCGGTGTTGATCAAGACATTTTGGAAGGGATCACGCGATCCAGTGTCCTTGAACTGGCACGGGTGATGGGCTTATCTGTGATTGAACGCCCTGTGGACAAAACGGAACTATTTATTGCTGATGAGGTGTTCCTTACCGGAACAGCTGCAAAAATCACGCCAATACGTCAGATTGAATCAACCATATTGGCTACAGAACGACCGATTATGAATGCTCTTCGAGACCGTCTAATCGAGATAACTCAAGGACGTGATAAGGATTATGAGCACTGGATAACACGTATTTGTATGACTAATGACTGATTCTTGAGAAGAGCAACCGATCTATCAGTAAGGGGCTATCTAGGATCGCATCAAAGCATGAGAGACAGGATGACAGCAGGACCATTGGATATCACCAGACCAGAATCAGCTTTTTTGGCACGCCTCCACTCGTCAGAACGTCCTGTTCTTGTATTTGATGGTGCCACGGGTACATCCCTGCAAAAACAGAATCTCAGTGCTGATGATTTTGGTGGTGCATTACTAGAAGGATGTAATGAGAATCTTGTCGTTACTCGACCAGACGCAGTGAAGGAGGTGCATCGCCAATTCCTTGAATCAGGTTGCGATGTCATTGAGACAAATTCCTTTGGTGCTGCTTCCATTGTTCTTGCGGAATATGGATTAGAAGACCAGGCATTTGAACTGAATAGACAAGCTGCACAGTTAGCAAAATCAATGGCAGTTCAATACAGCACAAAAGATCAACCTCGTTTTGTCGCAGGATCCATCGGACCAACAACAAAGTTGCCAACACTTGGTCACATCGCATTTGACACGATGCGTGACTCCTTCCAAGAACAAGCAGAGGGACTATTAGCAGGAGATGTTGACCTTTTTATTGTTGAGACTTGCCAGGACGTCCTACAAATCAAGGCCGCATTGCAAGGAATAGAATGTGCATTCTTAAAAGCTAATGAACGTCGCCCTATCATGGTTTCAGTGACAATGGAAACCACAGGAACGATGCTTTTGGGGTCAGATATCGCTTCTGTTGTGACAATTTTAGAACCATTCCCTATTGATATTCTTGGTCTTAATTGTGCTACTGGTCCTGAACAAATGAAGGAACATATACGCTATCTGTCAGAACACTCACCTTTTACAATTAGTTGCATCCCCAATGCAGGTCTACCAGAAAATATTGGCGGGGTTGCTCATTACAGATTAAAGCCACTGGAACTAAAAATGCAACTCATGCATTTTGTTGAGGATCTTGGTGTTCAAGTCATAGGGGGATGCTGCGGTACAACTCCAGAACACACTTCTGCATTAGCAGAACTTGCAAAAGAGATGCGTGCTGCTCAAAGACCATGTCGACAAGGTGAAAACGAACAGCAACGCCAACTCTTCGGGTATGAACCATCAGCTGCTTCAATTTATGGAATTACTCCCTATCACCAAGACAATTCGTTTTTGATCATTGGTGAACGTCTAAATGCAAGTGGTTCGAAGAAAGTTAGAGAGCTATTGAATAGTGAAGACTGGGATGGTCTTGTTGGTCTTGCACGAGGGCAGCTTAAAGAGAATGCACATATTCTTGATGTTAATGTCGACTACGTTGGGCGTGATGGTGAGAAAGATATGAATCAACTTGTTAGCCGTCTCGTAACTAACATTAATCTTCCATTGATGCTCGATTCAACAGAATGGCAGAAAATGGAGGCAGGGCTAAAGGTTGCTGGTGGTAAATGTATACTTAATTCCACAAACTACGAGGATGGAGAGGAACGTTTCTTCAAGGTTTTAGATCTAGCAAAAAAATATGGTGCTGGATTAGTCATTGGAACCATCGATGAGAATGGTATGGCAAGAACAGCGATGCAGAAAGTCGCGATTGCAAAACGGGCTTATCGTGATGCAACTGAATATGGCATACCTGCTCATGAAATATTCTATGATCCACTTGCTCTGCCAATTTCAACTGGTATCGAAGAGGATAGGCGAAATGGCCTTGAGACAATAGAAGCAATACGAGTTATTCGTGAAGAGCTAGAGGCAGTACATGTTGTTCTAGGTGTCTCTAATGTAAGCTTCGGATTATCTCCAGCTGCCAGAATTACTCTCAACTCGGTATTTCTTCATGACTGTACAGATGCTGGAATGGATGCAGCTATAGTTTCACCTGCAAAAATTCTGCCTCTCAATAAAGTAAGTGATGAACAACAAAAGATATGTCGTGACTTAATAAATGACCACAGACGCTTTGAAAATGAGATCTGTACCTACGATCCTTTAACAGAGCTAACTAGTCTATTTGAGGGGGTTAGCGCTAAGGAAGCACGTGCTTCAGGCCCTTCATTGGCTGATTTGCCTGTTGAAGATCGACTCAAGCAGCACATTATTGATGGAGAGAGAATTGGTCTGAATGAAGCCCTCGATGAAGGTTTGGAATCGTACAAGCCTCTACAACTTGTCAATACATTTCTTCTGGATGGAATGAAGGTTGTTGGAGAGCTTTTCGGTTCAGGAAAAATGCAACTCCCTTTTGTTCTTCAATCAGCTCAAACGATGAAGGCAGCCGTTGCTTACCTTGAACCGTATATGGAAAAATCAGCAGGAGATAAATCATCTAAAGCAAAATTCCTAATTGCTACAGTAAAAGGCGATGTACATGATATTGGCAAGAATCTAGTTGATATTATTTTAACAAATAATGGCTATGAGGTGATTAACTTAGGGATTAAACAGGACTCGGCTTCAATTATAAATGCTCAAATGACACACCAGGCAGATTGTATTGCCATGAGTGGACTACTGGTAAAATCAACAGCATTCATGAAGAGCAATCTTCAGGAATTTAATGATTCTGGTATTACCGTTCCAGTGATATTAGGTGGTGCAGCTCTGACCCCTAGATTTGTAAACCACGATTGCAGCGAAGTCTATAAAGGGAAGCTTATTTATGGCAAGGATGCATTTACAGATCTAAGGTTTATGGACGCCTATGTCAAGGCACTTTCTAATGATCGTTGGGATGATTGTAGAGGGTTTCTTGACGGCACTCCTGATGGGTTGACACTAGGAGGGCAATCTACTGAATCTGATTCACCTCACTCAAGCAATGACGAAGATCCTCAAGAGGAAAACCAAAAGAACATCCAAGATATTAATTTAGCAGTTAATACTAATCGTTCTGAAAAAGTCAGCCAAGAAGACGCAGTCACTCCTCCATTCCTTGGTTCAAAACATCTGAAACTAGACAAAATTCCTCTTGACGAGATCATTCAATATCTAGACCGAAACGCTTTATTTTCAGGGCAATGGCAAATACGCAAAAGAAAGGATCAATCTCGTGAGCAATATGATCAGTATATTAATGATGAAATAGAACCAATATTGCAACATTGGCTCCATAGAATTCGTAACGAGTCACTTTTACATCCTGGAGTCGCATATGGGTATTTCCCTTGTGGTCGGAGAGATAATGATCTTTTAGTTTTCAATAGTGAAGGCCAAAGTTTGCTTGGCAAGTTTAATCTTCCACGCCAAAAAGGTGGTAATAGATATTGTATTGCTGATTTCTATAGAGACCTTGAAGGCGGCTTGCCTAAGGATATTTTACCTATGCAAGCTGTAACAATGGGCGAGAATGCGAGTATTTTTGCGCAGAAGTTATTTGAATCAGATGCATATACTGACTATCTCTTTTTTCATGGACTTGCAGTTCAACTGGCTGAGGCTCTCGCCGAATGGACGCATTCACTAATACGTTGTGAGTGTGGATTTAAATCAGACGAGCCTAAAACTTTGCAAGATGTACTTGCACAGCGCTACAGAGGCAGTCGCTTTTCATTCGGCTACCCTGCCTGCCCAAACGTTGGCGATTCTCGCCAACAATTGAATTGGTTAAAAGCCGACTTAATCGGTTTGACAATGGATCCAAATGATCAGCTACACCCTGAGCAGAGCACAACGGCTCTGGTTACTCTTCACAGCAAGGCTAGATATTTCAGTGCCTAAACTGAAAGCCTTTATTCAGCAATTTGAAAAAAGAATCCTGCTTTTCAATTTCAGGACAATCATATATCCCATGAGAAGTGAGCTTTTTGCCTGGTCTAATCCTGGCAAAGCGCCTCCATTGTATCGATCACTTCCTGTTGAAAATCGTCTAGTGAACCTGAGTCGCTGAGGTCAAGTCCTTCGCCTGCAGCGTTTTGGGTCAGTTCATGGAAGTGAAAAGCACCTTCCCCATTAGCGAGGAACTCGATAGCCGACGATTCACCACTTTCGCGAAAGGCATCGCAAAGAGCAAGGAAGGCGGCGTCTTCTGTGAACTCCCAATCCATTGAGGAGGCATATCTGATTGACCTTTAACGCCTGCCCCCCGTCATCCGTCAACCATCTCGAAGAAAAATGTGCCACTACTTCGGCAGACTCCTATGCTCAAAAAGAGGAGCTGTAGCTCAATAAAGTCAGTGATAGCAATTGATCTGCAAGGCAATGCGATCTTTCTGACACTGTTTGCCAAGGAATCTTTGGTGAAGCTTGGTCACATCGGATCAAGACGCATTATTGGAATTTGTTGCATTAGCTGCGCTTGCGACCTCCCTGCAACACCTCATAGCCATTAAGCAAGATTGGCCCTGGGAGCCTCTAGGGAGGCTATTCAAGGGCGGTTGCGGCAAATTCCCCATAGATGCCTACTGACACGCTTGTGAAGGCGTTGGCGGCGCATCGATGACCATTGGCCTCATCGTTGATCACCATGGTTCTGACCATTTGCTGAATGATTGGTTTAAGCACGTCTCACTAACCGGAAAAATATCTGTAAATAATCAATTTCGATCTGGCTTTTGGATGCAGCATTGCCTTTCGATCAATTTAAGTGCTGTACTAAACCTTTCTAAAGGCTTTCAGAAATAAAAAGATTTACTAGGCAAGCACTGCATAAGCATAGTTTTTCTTTGTAGAGATAATTAATAAAGGCACTAACAATAGCGCAGCTTGTGAATTACTCTAAACATTAACCGATATCCACCAGGCATAGGCTTATCATCATGTTAGATACAAAAAATTATCTTTATTGATAAATTATAGATATATGTAATGGTCACTAATCAAAAGAGGTTGTATTACGGCTATAGTTTATTTGGCTTTAAGGAATACCAGACTAGATGCTCGTGAAAGATTTCAAACATCCGGTCTATTGTAATTATTAAGTGGATCCAACAAAGCATTCGTATAGTCAGATGCTTTTTCGAATAATAGATTCTGATCTTAACATAAAATGATCTCTAAAATAGCCAGATTCTGCTATCATTCGCATAGGCAAAGAATTGATTTGCAGTTAATCTGTAATATCATTACAATATTGGCAGATTTCTCCAATTCTAAGTTTTTATGGATTTTTTAATACAATCTTTAGGCTGTGTTCAATGCTTGATCTGCAAATCATGGAATCAAACTGTTAAAAGGATTGACAGTTGCGCATTCAACTGCAAAAGTAATCTTATTAATTTATTTTTAATTTACCAATCAGGGCAAATTCTAGGATTATAAATTTTCCGTGAAAAATCAAGGTCATAATCTTCTCAATTTTTCAAAAGTAATACTATCTTGTGGTCTCATCGTGGCTGTCATTAATATCCTTCTAATCTCAATTCATAGTTTCCATCAAAGAACAGCAAGAAATCAACTTATGAACCTATTTCTGGAGGGTATGCAAGCCATAAAAGAAGACAAATCACTCTCAAAAAATTCGAAGAACGTTTCTTCGCAAACACCAACCTATTCTGCACTTCTCTCTTCTAAGGATGATGATTCCTTGTCTTTAGAGTTAAAAGTTGGTCTGATTAGCCAAAATCCACCAATACAAATAAAAATAAAGGATTTAGGGTTTTGTAAACTTCCCTCTGGGAGGCTTATTAACGAGCATACTCTAAATAATATGTTGAAGATAAAGAATACTCAGATTGCTGATATCAAATGTTTTGCCACAACCAGTAGCGGCATCCTAGTCAACAATCAGCCTTATAGATCTAAAGTTTATTTAGTTAACCGGAGCAATGGCTGGATTGCGGTTAACCAACTCTCGCTTGAGGATTATGTCGCTTCTGTTGTTGGTGCTGAAATGCCCAGTCTTTGGAATATGGAGGCTCTTAAAGCTCAGGCGGTTGCTGCACGTTCTTATGCGCTTGCCCATATCGCAAGACCTGTGAACAAGGATTTCCATCTCGGTGACACCACCCGTTGGCAGGCATACCGAGGGATAGCAAGCCAAACATCACGCTCTACGCAAGCAACTCAAGCCACCAAGGGAATTGTTCTTCGCTACAAGGGAGGAATTGTTGAAAGCCTTTATGCGTCAACGGCAGACATCAGTTTGCAAGCTCATGGCCACCTAGGAGCGAGCATGAGCCAGCATGGGGCCCAGAAATTGGCACGGAGTGGTTTGAAGTTCAATGAAATTCTTGCTAGGTATTACACAGGTGCTTCCCTAGCCAAACTACAAAGCCGTGGCAATTGAGCATTACTGGGATCAGGCGCTTGAACGCAGCACTGCAGCACAACTCAATGGTGCACTGGTACCTCTCAGCACCGAGCTCACAAGAATTCGAGCACGACAAGGAGAACCCTTTGAACTGCGCAAGCTAAAAGGCCACCCGCCATCTCATCTCCTAGCCAGAGGTCCAAAACCTAACCCGTTTTTACCTTGGGATCCAAGCTTGGAGGTTAGTGAAATTGGCATGAGACATGTGCTAATTCTCAACAAATATCCGGTTCAAAAGGGACACATGTTGTTGATCACACGTGAATGGGCCCCTCAGCATGGTTGGCTTAGTTATGATGACTGGGAGGCACTGCTAAGTGTTGATCAGGACACCAAGGGGCTTTGGTTTTTTAATAGTTCTCCAACGGCTGGAGCTAGTCAACCTCACAGACACTTGCAATTGCTAAGACGATGCGACGACGATCGCAGTTGTCCTCGACAGGAATGGTTTCAATCATTGGTAAACTCCTCACCCAGGGAAAGCTGTCAACTTACTCAATGCTGTGCTGCAACAGCTAGAGCACAGAATCATGATGCTCAAATTCATTATCAAGCTTATCTAACCCTTTGCGAAAAGATTGGACTTGGTAATCCGGCAGAGAATCAACATCCAAGACAACCATACAATTTGCTGCTCACGAAGGAATGGATGGCACTGATACTTCGAAGCCGAGAGGGAATTGCAGGCTTCAGCATTAATGCACTTGGATTTGCCGGTTACCTTCTAGCCACAGAAACATCTGATCTGGACTGGCTTAATCATCATGGGCCTGAGGCCTTGCTAGAAGGCGTGGTCAAGACGATTCAGTGATTTTACGGTTGTGCTGCAGGGCAATTACATGGATCTCTAGAGGGACAGGCGATCGCTAAGAGACCGCTTTTCACTTCCGGTTCAAATGATGAATGCCAAACTCAAACGTCGAAATAAGCAGATCGAAGAACATCTGCAACTCGTTAGGCCAATAGCACTCCACTACGCTTTTCGTACTGGACAGGACAAAGAGGACCTCACTCAGGTCGGAATGCTAGGCCTTATCCGAGCAGCACATTCTTTCAAACCAGTAAATCAGTACCATTTTCCGCCTTTGCAAAACCGCATATACGTGGTGCCATCCTTCACTACCTCAGGGATAGTGTAGGACCAGTTAAATTACCTAGACGAGTTGAGGAGCGAGCTCAGGCACTTCTCAGAGATTCAACCTTGATCGACAGAGCCAGTTTTTTTGAAAAGCTCAGTGCAGTCGATAGAACACTCATAGAGAGCTACAAGCAGAAAGGACGCTGGTACCCTCTCGATCATCAATTCCTAACAGCTGATAAAGATCAGTGGAGTGAACTGGTCAACAGGGAACGTAAACGAATGCTTATGAATGCTCTAGAGAAGCTCGATTGCCAAGAGTCTGCGGTGGTTGATCACGTAGTACTAAGAGGAGAAAGCCTTCGCAGTACAGCCAGTTACCTGGGGATCAGCTGCATGACCGTACAAAGACGTGTGAAGCGAGCGCTTCGGCGACTGGCTGTTGATTGCTCTGAGTTGTCTCCTGACGCTGATTCCCCTCTCAGGAAGCAGGATGTTGATCCCTCTGGATCTGTTGCTCCAAGGTCTCTATAGCTGCTTTCACTGCAGACAGGCGACGCTCTAGACCATCACGCAGGAAAAGAAGCATTTCAAGCTTCCTGTTCTGATAGTGACGACGACGGTCTGCCGAGTCAACATTTGAGCTGAGGCAAAAGGGAGAGAACATGCCGTTCCTACAGTTGGGTGAATCTTCGCGAAATTCTGCTAAGAGTGCGAAATTTCTTTCTTTGCGGTGTTGGCTGGTGTGACTAGGTTTGAATTGACGAGTTGCTCTAGGCTCTCGCCGCTCAACGTAACAAATCCATCCGGCTTAAAGGTGTCACAGAAGATCTCATTACTAGTCTCATTAAGTCTCTCGACTCTTGCCTGTGAGAGTGGTTTCGCAAAACCATCATGGTCATACGTGCCCTTAATGGCTGGACAGTCAGCACGTCCACTCAATGGAAGCTTTAATAAAGTTCCCGTTCTCCACTCCAACCAGCCGGAGACAGTTGTTGGTTCAGGAATACTTGTTAATACAGCTCCGGGCTCAGCAGTAGTCGTCCGTACAGGGCAACAATTAAGAAATGCAGAATTTACCTTTGACGGCAAGTTCGGGATTCACATTCATCATAAGTATTATCCTCGCGACAGACGTAAACTTGGCAACAGCCGAAAACGTGGATTGCTTACTGTTGCAGCAATAGCAAACAATCCAACAGATTCATCAATTGAACTTAAATTTGATCGAGGTTCAGTTAAAAATAGTTTTGAGGCTCCTTATCATTCGAATAAACTTATGGGTGTGAAGCCCCTGGGACCTCGTCCCTGGAATACAGGTCCGGGGGATGCAACAGCTGTACAGATGCTGCGAGGTAAATTGGACAGAAAGTTAGCAGATAATATTGTCATTCCACCTCATACTAAAAAAATTGTATTCACAACACAAATACCTGCAAGAGGGATTGCCAACGGACTGCTTAGTGGAACTAGCAACGGACCTTTTCAATTAGCTGTGGTTGCAGCAGAAGGGGCCACATCAGAAAAGAATCTGATCGCTATTCTTAATTCAAGGCGATTGGCGCCTGGACGTACTTATCTCAGTAGAATCGGTGAAATTGAAACGGGCAAGGTTTTTTCGCGTGTAGCAGGAGTAGCAATTGGTGATCACTATACCGCTAAACTAAATCATGACCTTAAACATGGTGCTCTTCATGTACCTCTTACCAGTACTCGTAAACATCATTTTGGCACAAGAGAGATCCAGGTCAACCGACTGGAAACTCGCATGATTGATTCTGCCGTCAATAATGTAGGGACTTACGGGGTACGTTTTGATATCACCCTTAATCTAAAAGGCTCAGGCACTCATCAATTAGTTCTAAGCCACCCTGCAGCAACAGAAAAAAAGAAACCATTCACGGCATTTCGTGGTTCAATCGGAATCAAGACTGAGAATAAATACAAAGAAGTTCATGTAGGACTACGCTCAGGACAAAGTCTTCCTATATCTGACCTAGAGTTGACAGAAAAAAAGGATAATCCTGTTACTATTAGTTTAGTCTATCCTGCAGACAATACACCGGGGCATCTGCTAAGTGTTGTTCCAGTTGAACAGTATACTCAGGCTATGCAGAAAGAAGGAAAGGCAAAGAAAGTAAAGCTGCCTGTGACAGCAAGTAATAATTATAATGCCCAACCATTAGCTCCAAAGCGTATAGCGAAAACAAAGGTTGTTGAGATGAACAGGAATTCGATGAAACAAAGACATCAAGACAATTACAAATTGAGCACAAACAAAAAGCAACTATTAACGAATGAATCCATTGGTCACAATTCTCCGGTCAACATGCCACCAATACTCATTTCCAATCCTAGTACAAATAATACTATGCCATCAGCAATTATCAATCCGCAAAGAGTCAATTCGAGCCTTAGAAAACACTACAACGAAGCCATAAAGGCACAACAGCAATGGTTGCATCAACTGCAAAACTAATAGGCTACCAACAGCTGATCGGGTTCAAGTGAAAGCGTCCGAAGACAATTCGAGGCGACGGATTACCGTTGAACTACCAAATCATCTAATCGCAAGACTTGATGAACTTAAAAGGGAATGGGGGTTAAGAGCTAGAGGGGATCTATTAGTACGTTTACTTGAAGAACTTTTTACCCCTCAAGAGAATGATCAAGATGATCAAAAGTTTGGAGAACTATATCAAATAAATGAGCAAGCTCCACTCGAAAATGATGATAATGGGTCATTGTCTAGATCTTTACCTAGCGAATACGATGAGACAAAAGCACTGGTTTTAATAGGGCGGGGGGCGAATGATAGAGGTAGACCTGGCGTTAAGCCAGAGGGAAACAAAGTAGAAAGTAGTTATGAAGTTAAGACAACACATCCAGTTGGGATTGATTTACCAGGCTTTGTGCGTAAACAAACGGATAATCTTAGAGAAAGTCTTGGCAAAAACAAATCAGGTGAGAATTCGAGGGACTTGCCCTTAGTTACAACAGTTGCTGATACTGATGTGATTGAAAGTCTTAATGCCGCAAATCGACACTGGATATCACTTTATGGAAATCCCCCAGGGGAGACAGTTGTTGAAGCTGCAATGATCTGGTTAGCAAGGGACATATGGCTTCATGTCGATGGCACTGATGGAAGGCCGTTCACATGGAGTGCAGCAAATCGTCTGATGACAGAACTCTGTTCAAGTTGGCAGGTTAAACCGGCGACCTTTGAGCTTGTGATGGTGGTTGCTGGGATTTTGGAGGATCCGTTTGCCTGCAAAAGCCTTTCAGAGAGAATGCCCACACTAATCCGCAGATTTGTCAATCGCTTTAAACGAAGTCGTCAGGTCACCTCGTTCCAAACACTTGAATCAACAATGACACTTCATGGAGCACTCAAACTACTCAAGCTGCCATCGCATGCTGGTGCACCAATGACACTTTCTACCATTCGAGAGGCCTACAAATTTCAGGCGATAACCATCCATCCGGACGCTGGAGGTTCAACAGAGGCAATGAGAAGGCTAAATGAAGCATATCAATTGCTTAAAGAGCTCTACCGTGAGAAACCCAATTAGTCTCAAAAGTCTGCTCTATGACTCAGTATTAGTCTAATAGCGAGACTATGTATATATATAGTAGATAGACGTGGAGAATCTTTTGTGGTTAAGCCAACATCAAACAACGAAAACAAAAATTGGGCTGAACAATCTCTATAGGGAAAAGTTCCATCTGCCAATGAGCTGCGGTAAAGCCATAAGCAAGCAACTCTCATATGTTTATTTAAAGACTTACGGCGAGACTACTAATAAGACTCATACAAGATAAAGTAGAGAAGGGATGGGTTATTGCTGTTGTTATCAGTGAAAAAAAATAATATTCTCAGATTCAATATTCGCTAATAACTCGAAGGGTGCGACGAGTTTATTGGAAAAACCCGGTTTACTTGTGCTCAAGGTGACCTTGTTCATCGGTCCACGCAGCGTCCAAGGACAGTACTACTCTTCAGAAAAGCTTGCTATCAAAGACTTTGTAAGCCTGCGTAACTGCATTTTACACAGGTACGCAGGCTTTCCTGTATTGCACTCCTGCCCATTGGGGTATGTGTAGTGGGGCGGAGTGGGGAAGGAGGCTAACCATTCAACGGTCGCGCAATAGCGCGCGGGGGGGGGGGGGGGGGTACGACACTACGCCTCTTTCTGTTCACATTGGGCTTATAATGAGACTAAGAAAGAGTCGCAGAATATACACCTAAGACACTGCGAATGGATCATCTTTCGTTTTGTGGACTTATTGTAAGACTATAAGCGAGTCTTATCTAAGACTTTAGAGTCCATGTTCGTAGTGTAAATTGTCAGATCGATGCAGCGCGTCATCAGGCTTGCTTGCCCTATTGAGTGGGATGCCAGGCCCGATCCACAATGTTTTGCCCCAATTATCCAGCAAGTAGCGATATGCTCAAAAAGCAAAATCTCAACTGAAATCGTGAACAATGCTTGTGAAATCCATTATTTCAATGCCGTAGTCCTGGCTAAACAAAACTCTTCGTTGTGAAGTGTCAGTTTTTTGCAATTGATTATCAAAAATAAGACTTGAGGGTCTTCTCCTGAATATTCCACCTTCGTTTCGGTTGAATTTATTGATTGGTGTTCAGACTCATAATCATGGAGCTCACTCTAAGCAATCTATAATGAATTTACATCCGAGCACTTGAAAGGCTCCTGGATCTGTCTAGGATTATATTTAACAAACCCAGCACCACATATTTGGATACTTATGATTTATTTATAGACAGCATTTACTTTATTGTTATGCCTAATAAATAGGAAGACTTGCTATGACTAGCTCTACAGACTCAAATTTGACATTAATACCTTCCCCAGGGGATAAGGTTGAGATCACATGCTTAGATTTAGATCGTCATGGTAATGGTCTGGCTCGATGGAACAATTGGGTTGTGATAGTCAATGACCTTCTGCCTGGTGAAAGTGCACAAATAGAGTTTGTAAGGCGCCATCGAAACCAGTTTTTGGCCCGCAAGGTTCAAACAATTGAGACAGTTGCAAGTCGCAGACCGCCCCCATGCAAAATCGCTAAGGAATGTGGAGGTTGCTCCATACAACATCTTAGTGATCATGGACAAACCTTATTAAAGCAAGGTCATCTGCGGCAAATACTTCTACGTTTAGGTCAATTAGATCATAAGATAGAACCAATCATGACGGATTATAATAGAGCTCTGGGGTATCGAAATAGAGCATTAATTCCTCTATATCGCAATAGTGAAGGACAGTTACATATGGGTTATTACCGACGCGGCAGTCACCAAATTATTGATCTCAATCGATGTCCGGTTTTGGATCGAGGAATCGATCAATATCTGGCCTCGATTAAGGATGATCTTCAACAGCAGAATTGGCCTGCAGATTCTGACCTATCTTCTGGTGAAGGACTCCGGCATCTAGGCATTCGTATTGGCCAAAAAACAAAACAAGTGCTGATCACACTGGTAAGTAGTACCACTCAACTCTCTGGCCTCCATCAACAAGCCAAGGAATGGTATAGTCGGTGGCCGGAAGTAAGAGGAATAACTTTAAACATCCAACGACAGAGGAACAATCTTGTTCTTGGTCAAGAAACTATATTGCTTGCTGGTGATCTTGAAATTGAGGAGCATTTTTACAATCTCTCCTTATTGCTGTCCACCACAACATTTTTTCAAGTAAACACTCTTCAGGCAGAACGCATTGTCTCAAAATTAATTGAATGGCTATCCACTGCTTCGCTCGACATTAATATAATTGACGCATATTGTGGAATTGGCACAATTTCTCTCCCCATTGCAGCAACTGGCTATCATGTAATAGGTCTTGAACTTCATGCAGAAGCTATTACTCAAGCAAATAAAAATGCCTTACGAAATAGTCTTGATAATGTTTCGTTTTTATGCGGTGATGTTTCCTTATTATTGGCCAAAAAACTTCAACGTAATGATGTGTTGGTGCTAGATCCACCGCGTAAAGGTTTAGATCAAATGGTGATTAAAACAATCCTTTCAATTCAACCTGAAAGAGTGGCATATCTTAGTTGTGATCCTGCCACATTAGCTCGTGACCTCAAGCAATTGATCGTACCAAATGGACCCTATCAGATTGATGAATTACAACCCATTGATTTCTTTCCACAAACAATGCATATCGAATGTCTGGCACTGTTAACTCGTATTAGCTCCTAAGCTCTGCAGAAAACTGCTTGACAAGTGCTTGACGTACCTTCTCGTGAATCGGGTTGACCTTGTCTTCACTAAGAGTCCTGTCTTTACTCCGATAGCGCAACCTGAACGCTTGACTGCAAGAGTAAGGATCAAGCTGTCCACCCTCAAAACGATCAATCAGCTCTACATGCTCTAGAAGCGGTTTACCAGCTTTTCTGATGGCCTGGATCAAATCTGAACAACTACATTCCTTTGAAACGATCACAGCTAAATCAAGTTCCATTGCTGGAACTGTCGGGAATGGTCGGAAGGTAGGGTTCCATCGATTAGATCGTGTCGCAGCTTGGATGATGCACTGCAAGTCCAAAGCGAATAGATAGGTTGCTTCAGGTAGATCAAGACGTTCCGATAGTGCTGGATGAAGCTGCCCAAAATCCCCGAGCAGTTTGCCTTCGACAAATAACTCTGCAGACCGCCCAGGATGAAGTGAATGATTGTCCTTGAGTGGACGGTCGTTAATGTCCAACTTCAACCCTTGAAAGACTTGGGAAAGCTGACCGCGTGCCTGGTGATATGTCATTGACTTGATCTTGCCGCTTGTACTCCATCGTTCAAAGCTTCGCTCTGCACAGATCACGCCACCAAGAACAGCGCGTTGGTTGATGAGCTCGTCAGTGACTGTATAGACATTGCCTATTTCATATAACCAACAACCAGGCTGCGATGACTGGAGGTTGCGTTGGCAAATACGTAGATGCTCCTCCCAAAGATTGGTACGCAGGTGGCTGGTCTCAGCCAATAAAGGGTTGCTAATTGCAATTCGTTGTGGTTCATCACTATCAGCACCCACTAACGACAAGGTCGTGACTTCCTGCAATCCTGCTCCGCACAACATCTGCCTCAATAGGCGTTCAGCTGTCTGAGCAGTCGTTAGCCCACCAGGTTCAAGTGGATCTGGCAGGTTGGCCTCAAAACGATCAAAGCCAACAAGGCGAGATACCTCTTCGATCAAATCAACCTCTCGCGAGAGATCTCTACGTCGTGATGGTGGAACTATGACCAACCACCCTTCGTTATAAGGAGACAACTCGCATCCGAGAGCGAGCAGCGAAGTCTCGATAATGTCGTCTTCTAGGTATCTGTTGTCATTCTCAACACCTATTGGTCCGAGTAAGCGATGGATAGCTTCGCGGCGAAGTTTTACAGGCTCAGCTGATTTTGGGGACTCACCATATACCCAACATCCATTTGATTTAATACCTAAATGTTCCTCCATTAGTGTCACAGCTCGACGGGCTGATGCCAAAGTCATTTCAACAGGCAACCCTTTCTCAAAGCGACTGCTTGCATCGGTCCTTAAGCCAACAGCTCGGCACGTAGTTCTCACGGCCGTTGGGGTAAACATTGCGGATTCCAGCCATACTCGCCTTGTCTTGGCAGACACACCGCTTTCAGCACTACCCATAACACCCGCAAGCGCTATAGGAATGTCATGGCAGGTGACGATCTGGCAATTTTCGTTAAGTTGAAGTTGATGTCCATCTAGTCCATTAAAAAGTTCATTATTTCTTGCTTGTCGAAGGCCAAAAGATTCTGCGGAAACTGTTTGACCTGTGATCATTTCAAGAGCATCAATATCAAAAGCATGCAATGGCTGACCTTGCTCCAACATCACGAGATTTGTAATATCGACGACACCATTCACTGATTTGCATCCTGAACGCTCCAAGCGTTGCTTTAACCAGGCTGGCGAAGTTAATTCACCATCCACATTCTCTAAGGCGGTTAAGCCATAAAGACCACCCTTCAGCATGGACGCAGAGCTGGTGGAATCAGGCTCAAAAGACTTATGGATTGGTGCCATATCAAGTTGCGGAAGCTGCAGGCTTGCGCCTGTTAAAGCAGCAACTTCTCTTGCGATACCAACCATCGACATTCCATCGGGGCGATTGGCTGTGATTGCCAACTCAAGCACTGTGTCATCGAGTCCGAGCAGAGGGCCTACAGGCTGGCCGAGGTCTGGAACGTTTTCAGCGATCTCTTCAAGGATGGCGATTCCATTACCATTTGATTCCAGCCCTAATTCCGCGAGTGAGCAGATCATTCCTTGACTTGGAACCCCCCGAAGCTCACTGGCCTTGATCTTGATTCCGACAGCAGGGAGGGTTGCTCCAACCATGGCAACAGGTACGTGTATACCAATCCGAACATTTGGAGCCCCACAGACGATCTGAAGACCTTCGCCCGACCCGACATCCACCTGACAGACACTGAGTTTGTCGGCATTGGGGTGGGGTTGATGGTCTTTCACCAACCCAACGACCACGCCTTGTGCATGACTAGCTAAATCATCAATAGCCTCAACCTCAAATCCAGCCATCGATAAGCCTTCGGCGAGGATCTCGACGGTCTCATTCAGCTGTACTAGATCCTGCAGCCAGGAGAGAGGAACCCGCATGGATCAGCTAGATGCAGCCAAAGATCTTACGAAGCAAGAGAACGACGGCGTCATGTCATGTGAGGCTGCCCTGTAGGATCTTAGTTCTTCACTACGCTTCGCATCTGCGGCGCAACGTCCTTTATGGCCAAAAACAAGGGCGTCCGGATCGTGATCACTCTTGAGTGCAACGAATGCCGGTCCAATCCCGCCAAGAGGTCTCCAGGGGTGTCTCGCTACACCACTGAAAAGAACCGTCGAAACACCACCGAACGGCTGGAAATCAAGAAGTTCTGTCCTCACTGCAATAAGTCAACTCCTCACAAGGAGATCAAGTGACTCAGCAGTTTCAACACACATTCCAGCCCTGTTAAATCATGTCAAGTTCCTTTTTTAAAAAGCGGCTATCGCCAATTAAGCCTGGCGATCCCATTGACTACAAGGATGTTGATCTTCTCAAGAAGTTCATTACTGACCGTGGCAAGATCCTGCCTAGACGCCTTACAGGTCTAACGTCTAAGCAACAACGTGACCTTACTAATGCAGTAAAACGTGCACGTATTATTGCACTTTTACCATTTGTCAATCCAGAAGGCTGACTGCAACAGCTTTGACGCCTTCTCTAAAGCAAGGTGATTTAGTTGGCTTTGTTTTAAAAGGTCAACCACAAATTGGACTGCTAACTTCACTGAAGGGAAGCCGAGCAATCCTAAGAGTTGCAGGAACACGGCGAGAACAACAGCTAGCCAGTCGAGAACTATCCATTCTAAAGCAAAATCACAACATGTTAGAGATGGAGACATCTCTACCCACCATCAGTGAAGTTCGCAAACTTAGTCTTAATTCACGCGATTTAATTGCTGGTTGGCGATTGCTCGAAGGCGAAAGGCGTAAAAGCAAGACTTCACCAACAGCACTCAAAATCACAGAACTAGCTGGTTTACTACTTAATAATGATGATCCTATCCATCTCGCAGCATTGTGGTTTTGGCTTAATAGCGACCAACCTTTATTTCGAGTTCGACGTGACCACATGGTTGAAGCACGTCAACTTATTGACCTACGCCGCATCCGCCAGCTGCGCCGTAAGCAACAATCTCGAGCGCAGCAACGCCTAGATGCTCTTGCATTGCTTATAGCAGATTCACCTCTGAGCAAAGATCAGTGGCAGGATTTACCCTCGGATCTTCAGTTCACTATCAACCGTTTAATCGAGCTGGCTGACGGTCCAGAGGATGCTTTTTTGGCAGATGAACAAGCTCTTCAGTTGATTAAAGATTTAAAGTTGGGTAGATCGCTGAGCGACCTCCGTTATTGGTTGATCAAGAAAGGCTGGCGCGATCCACACGATCTAACAACTCTCAAAGGCAGTATCTGGACAAAATCATTTGAAGGGAGTGTACAAGCTCAAGCGGACCAATTACTCAATAAGTTTGAGCAACTATCTTTCGGTGGCGATGATAATCGTCTTGATTTGAGTGATTTAAGAACCTACACCCTCGACGATCATCAAACTCAGGAAATTGATGATGCAATCTCTTTGCAGTGTGTTGATCAAGACAACTGGATTTGGATCCATATCGCCGATCCGGCAAGACTTATTCCTGTGGACAGTCCCTTAGATCTTGAGGCTCGTGCAAGAGCAACCAGCCTCTACTTGGCTGATGGCCTAAGAACAATGCTGCCATTGAGTGTTGCAGTAGAAGTTCTCAGTCTTAGAGCTGGCCGTCGCTGTGCAGCGTTGAGTGTTGCTGTGGTTCTAGACGAATCAGGGTGTATTGCCGGCACTCGTGTTTGTCGTACTTGGATTCGCCCATGCTATCGGCTCACTTATGAAGATGGGGATGAATTGATAGAGCTTGCGCCTCCTGGTGATGAAGATCTTTCAACACTCGCAAGCCTACTCACAACACGCCAATTATGGCGTGAGCGACAAGGTGCACTGCTGCTTGAACAATCTGAAGGGCGATTCAAAGTCAAGGATGATCAGCCTGAACTTCATATTGTTGAGTCAAGTCCAGCCAGACGGCTAGTCAGCGAAGCCATGATTTTGATGGGTACTGTTATTGCTGAATTTGGAAAGCGTCAAAACATTGCTCTGCCCTATCGCAGCCAACCTCCGACTCAACTACCCAGTGCAACTGAATTATCACAGTTGATTGAAGGACCTGTAAGACATGCTGCGATCAAGCGTTGCCTTAGCCGAGGTGTCCTTGGTACTCGTCCGATGGCCCATTTCAGTCTTGGCCTCTCTGCCTACGTACAAGCCAGTTCGCCGATCCGTCGCTATGCAGATTTACTTGCCCATCGACAAGTGGTGGCTCACTTAGGAGGCTCAGTTCCATTAAGCGAGCACGCTCTCATGGAGCAGTTGGATGTACTTGAAGACCCTCTTCGCCAAGCACAGCAAATTCAACGCGAAGACCAGCGACACTGGCAAAAGGTGTGGTTTTTAAAACATCGCCATGAACAATGGCCTGCCCTATTTCTGCGATGGTTGAAGCCTCAAGATCAGATTGCACTTGTGCATGTGGAATGCCTGGCTATGGATCTTGCCTGCAAGATCCATGGTTTGATCGACCCTAGTCCAGGTCTTGCATTGATAATGAGAGTTCTTGTTATTGATCCATTGACTGATCAGATTGAGCTGGTCGCCAAGTAGCTTCTCAAATCATAGAAACAAACAAACTACCAAAAGCTGTTATTAATCTAAAACGCGAATCAACCTCAGCCATGGTCCCCATGGATTAGCAACTGCTAGAAGGTGTACATTCTGCTGGTCTTCACATGATTCTAGCCACCGGTTTAATGCCGGCTCCAGTGTTATTAATCGCCATGATTTAGACTTGGTGTCTAGAGAGAATGTCTGATCAGAATGAACACGAAGGCAACCTGAAAACTTTTTCACATGTTTATTGAGTGGTGTTTGATCTGGCAGTGGCATTTCTCCTACATTTGCTTTAAGATTAAAGCCTTCAATCAAACTATGGTTGCTGAGGCAGTCTGGTTGCGCCAAAACAAATTTCTGAGCATTACGCCAGTGAGGATGCCATGCCGGCCAATCCCAAATCGGAACAATAGCTGCTGGGGCATAAATATCATGCAATAGTTCATGCTGTAGTTCTGAAATATCAACTTCTGCTGGTTGAATCCTCTTTTTCAAGGCTATAGCTGCTGCCATTCCAGCAGCCTGACCAAGATTGAAAATCATTGGCTGTAATCGAGTTGCACCATTAGCTATATGACTCACACTAAAGGCCTTATCAGCCATCAGAATATTCTCCACTTCGCTACTAAGTAGAGCCCCGTAAGGAATGCAGAATGGAGTACCTGTCCATCTCCCACCCCATCTACAACTTTTTGAGGCTAACGGCCAATCCTTACCAGGATAATGATGATCATTAGCGTAAGTCCCTACAGCAATACTGGTGCAACGTCCCTGTTTATCTAAAGGGATTGGTCCTCTGGCTGCTCCAGAGGCTAATGGCAGAAGATCTCCTTCCACTAATGTGTATTGACCTTTAAGGCGTCGCCCTTCACGCCAGTAGGGCATCAATGCCAGGCTTTGATTGATCCCTGGAAACACCTTGCCAGGATTAAGCCAACCCTCACTAACTGTTTGAAGAGCCTGTAGGAATGACAAGCTATAAAGCTGCATTTCAACAGCAAGCTGGTTTTTAATTTTGACGTCTGAGCTGCGAATACGCTCCAAGCCTTTATGCCAGTCGTTTCCATGAAGGGGCCAGTTGAGCATTACTAAACCGCCTGGAAGGCGGCCATAGGTAACGGTGCGCTCAAAACCAAACGCCTTAGTTGCAGCTTCGAATGGTCGAGGCAAGCACCCTGGTGATGAAGGTGATTGTGCATGTTGATCGAGTTGACCCATCACAACCCAAGTAGGGGATTGAACAGGCTGGCTGGCAAAGAATGGATCGGAATTCAATTGTTTTGCCGAAGGGGCGCTTGGCTCATTCCAGAGTTCTTGTGATTCCCAACCCCAACGGTGAGAAATGTCTGCGAGGGAAAAGCTGTCGCCTAAATCACTTCCATCAATGAATAAGTCGAAGCGCAGTTGATGCTGTCGCCCTTCAAGCTCCAGCTCAAGCAAGACAAGGCGATCTCCCTCACGAAAAATTGATTTAAGCTGAACGTCAGACCACCATTCGAGATTGGGGAGATCTACAACCCAGCTCCGCAAAACCACTTCTGCGCGAGCGGGATTAAAACCAAAGCAACTCACCCAGTTCTGATCCAGGCCATCCTGTTCAACTTTGGCGATGTCTTGAAGGAAGGCCCCCCACAAGCCTGTCTGCCAGCAACTGAGTTCATGGCCGTCTGGAGCCGAAACGCCAGCTGCACTGATCATTCCACCAAGCCACGCGCCTGGTGTTAACAGCAGAGTTCTAATTCCATGTCGAGCAGCTTGCACGGCTGAGGCGACGCCTCCTGTGCCTCCACCCCAGACCACCAAGGGCACCTGAGTAGTGGAAAAAATTTTGTTCGCAGACACTGTCATCCCAAAACATAATCATCTTTGCCAGAAAGCAATTCAGCTTCATGACAAAGGTTGCTTAGACAACGCTGGCGAAGCGCAACAAATTGTTCATAGAGGCGATTTGACTTGATCATCGTCGAAATAAGAAAAATCTCCAGCCCAACATTGTGCTGTCACTCTCAAAAGAACATTGCCCCACTCTCATGTGCACGATGAATTTGGAAATAAGAGGGTCATCAGGATCAAATTATCAAGCCTGTGCCAGATGGAAGCTAAAGGTCGAAGGTCTTGATCACTTTCGTCAGGCCAAGAGTGAGAACATCTGAATCTCATCCGCTGCTGCCAAAACCTTAACCATAGTCAGTTCATCTGTTCTGATATGGCCATATCTACGTTTGGCTCCCACAATCGTTGTAGGCAGAATCTCTGGGGACTAAATCGGTGCCGCCGCAAAGTGCTTGACGATTTTTTTTTTGTATCGTGTGCTGCTTGAGAATCCCAGTCAAGGGGTGCAACCGGCTGCATCTCAGCTAGGTTTTCAGCAAGTCGTTGAGGATTGAGGGGGCAAAATTTCCGTCGGCTTGGTCTGAGAGATGACGGCAGACGATCAATAAGCTGAAATGAGTTGTCTGGTTATGATCCGGCCGCTCTGCGCAGCAGCAGAAACTCCCCAAAATGATGACCTATACCATTACGACCCCTCTTTACTACGTCAATGACAAGCCCCATCTAGGCAGCCTGTACACAACCATGGCCAGTGATGCACTGGCTCGTTTCCAGAGACTAGAAGGTAAGCAGGTCATGTTTGTTACAGGTGTCGATGAACACGGCCAGAAGATTCAACGCACAGCAGAAGGCAATAACATCAGCCCCAAACATCATTGTGATCAGATCACAAGGAGTTATCAAAATCTATGGTCTCGTTGGGGTATTTCAAATGATCGCTTCATTCGTACAACCAGCCACCGCCATCAGTTACTAGTAGAGGCTTTTTTTCACCGTGTCGAGACCTCCGGCGATGTATATCTTGGTCGGCAGCAGGGTTGGTATTGCGTCGGTTGTGAAGAATACAAGGACGAACCTCCACAAGCCCAGTCACCATGTTGCCCTATTCACCAGAAGCCTCTTGAATGGAGGGATGAGGAGAATCTTTTTTTCAAACTCTCTCGTTTCCAATCAAAAATCGAAGATCTCATTTCGCAGCCGGATTTCATCTGGCCAGTCATGCGCCGCAATGAAATACAGAATTTTGTAGCTCAGGGTCTTAGGGATTTTTCAATTTCAAGAGTTGATGTTGATTGGGGCCTACCTGTACCTGGTTATCCAAAACACACTTTTTATGTCTGGTTTGATGCGCTTGTAGGCTATTTGAGTGCTCTTTTAGATGATGGTGGCCAGGTTCGAATAGAACGTCTTGAGGAGTGCGGATGGCCTGCATCAGTACATTTAATTGGCAAGGATATCCTCCGTTTTCATGCAGTCTACTGGCCCGCAATGCTGATCTCAGCTGGCTTACCCTTGCCAAAACAAGTTTTTGGCCACGGCTTTCTCACTCGTGAAGGTCAAAAGATGGGTAAATCACTAGGAAATGTTCTTGATCCAGAGAAACTGCTAGAAATATGTGGTGCAGATGCTGTTCGATGGTATTTATTGCGTGACATCCAGTTCGGTCATGATGGTGACTTTCAGCAGAAAAGATTTATGGATTTAGTTAATAACGACTTGGCAAATACAATCGGAAATCTGCTGAACCGAACTTCGACTATGGCAAGAAAATGGTTTGAAGGATCTGTCCCTACACATCGCGATGAAATAGATTACGCTCATCCCTTAGTGACCACTGCTGAAACAACAATTACCATCGTACGTCAATCAATGCCATCCATGGCTTTTCATGATGCAGCTGAGGCGATCCTTAAATTGGCTATAGCAGCCAACGTCTACCTCAACGAAACTGCACCTTGGAGTCGAATGAAGACGCCTGGCAATGAAGCCGAAGTGGCTGATGATCTTTACTCAGTTTTGGAAGCATGCCGACTTGTAGGACTATTAATTAATCCTCTTGTACCTTCTCTAAGCGAACGCTTGCTCAACCAATTGGGATTAAGTATTGATGGCAACGATTGGTCTAAAGGTTTAGCTTGGGGACAATTGCAAAGTGGAGCTTTATTGCCACCATCTCAACCCGTAATGCAAAGACTAGAACTCTCTTCTTCCCTCTAATGCAATTCAACCTTCTACCATTACGTCATCTTGGCAGTCTGCTGCTGATCATAACGATGGTGGGATGTCAGGAATCGCCATCACCACAGAAGAAATCATCAGTTCCTTTCGTATTTAAATCTCTAGAGCTTCGCCACAAGCAAGCTGATGGATCACGAGACTGGGACCTAAACAGCCCCTTAGCTCGCTATGAATTAGGTAGCAGAGTTGTAAGGGCTCGTAACCCAGAAGGTGTTCTGTACAAAGGAAACAAACCATCATTTGAAGTTAGTGCTCAGGCCGCCACAGTTTTAAATGATGGTGAGACAGTGCTGCTAGAAGGAAATGTAAAGGTTCAGCAGCTTAAAGGAGAAAAAGTGTTGATCACTGGTGACCGTTTGCGTTGGACACCTAAAGAATCGAAGATGGTGATTGAGCAACGACCACAAGCTCTTGATAATCTTTCAAGAATTAGTGCCAAGACAGTATTATTTCAACAGTTAACCCAAGAAATAGTATTTAAAGGTCCAACAAAATTTGAACGTTGGAAAAAACAACGCAATTACAATTATGAACCCTCCATTGTGATCCGCGGACACAATGGCCGCTGGAATTTAGACAGCGGCAAACTTAATGCTATGGGGCCAATCCTTGGCCACCGAATTGTAAATAAAAGTGATATTCCACAGCAACTTACAGCTACAAGCTTGCAGGGAAACACGAAAAAGGGTTACCTTGATTTAATCACGCCTGTTACACTTACGATTCCAGAACAAAAAGCAAGTTTACTTGCACAGACAACGCGTTGGAAATTCAATAGCGAAAAGATTGAAAGCAATCAACCATTCACCGCAACTCAGGAAAGATCAACCTATCGCGGAAACAGTTTCAAAGTTGATCTTGCCCGTACAGAAGTAGAAATTCCTCAGAAGTGTGAACTTAATCAACCTGGCGAACAACTCAAGGCTGAAAAATGTATTTGGAATTGGAGCACGGAGGAGGTTCAGGCAATTGGCGATGTAATCTTAAAGCGAGAAGCAAATAATCATATTACTCGAAGTGATAAACTAGAAGGGCGAATTGGAGAAGAGGGAACAGTATCTTTCTCGTCATCTGATTCTAAAGTGAGATCACAACTAACAATTGAAGCAGGCAAGGAAAAATCGATCCTTTCCTCTAAGTCCTCTCCTCCAATTCAGTTCTAAGACGTTGCGACCATCCAATCAACCAGAGTTCATCTGAACGACTAAAACATCGCTCGGAACATCCCCCCAGAACAACCCATCCATTAGATGCTAATGGATAGACCATGACAGCAGGCAAGTTCTCAATAATTGGATTAAATTCGATTCTCCCAGGAAACAATGATGTGTTAACTAATGAAATCAATTCGCCTCGATCTCTAGCCTGTCTACAGATTTCACCTGGAACGAATTTACCATTACCACTTATTCCTCGACGTAAAAGAACCTGATTATTCCAATACACTAGGATCACTGCCGCTGGGGTTGCTGTAAGTAATAAATGACTTCCCCAGGCAAGTTCTTTTTGTAATTCATCGTTCAATCCATCTACTAATTCGAATCTCTGATTTCCCTCAAGGATCTGCTTACTGGGAGCCATCGGGCTCGCTTGTGTCCATAACACTGCCATAAGCATCAACCCCACGGCGGCAACGCCAGCCAGGACCTCAGCACGCTGAAAGCTCGGCGTAACAAGGTCCACTGTCAAAGCATTAAATACTGCCAAAGACAGGGTCAACAGCCCAGCAATCAGGGAAATAAGCGCAACTGGTCGCATCGAACGAAACAAAAGCGATGTCAGATGCAGGCACTCTTGCTCAAATGGGTTGTGTTGTTCCAGCTTTCATGACCGACGCTGAAGCCTTTGCAGCAGTGGCCCTCGCTGCCGTTTCTTGTGACGGGGTTCTCGGTCGCGACGAAGCCCATGCCCTTCGTCGCCTACTTGAATTCAGACACCCCTATCGGGAGAGCTCGGAAGCCGCTATGGGCGAGCTTTTTGATCAACTCCTAGGCCTGTTGCGCCAGGAGGGTGTAGATGGACTGATTAGCAAAGCCTTACCTGCCCTGTCTTTGCTTCAACAGGAAAGTGCCTTGGCAGTTGCCGCCCAACTAGTCCATTCAGATCGCGAGGTCTCAAAGGAGGAAGCTGCTTTCCTGGAGGATCTAGCCTGCAAGCTTGACTTACCTTCTGATCGAGCAAGGATTGTGATTCAAGCAATTTCTGCTCTGAATCGAGACAGCTTGCTCAGCTGACGTCAGACTGCAATATGAGCTGTTGTTGAACCGATGCCTGTGCTGAGATCAAGCCGCTTTCTCGGTGTTCTGATCAGCATCCTCCTGGGTCTGATTCTCCTTGTACCAGGAGCCTTTGCCATAACAACAGAAGATTTTCCTGTTGCAAGGCCTGAAGGCCATGTTTTCGATTCTGCTGATGTCCTAAGCAGAGTGTCTCGTTCTCAGATTGAAGGACGTCTTGTTGAGCTCGGAAACGAAAGACTTGATGCTCGCTTGATTACTCTTCGTAAACTTGATTATGGTGTTTCCCTTTCCAACTTCGGTATTTCGCTGATCGATCGATGGTCCACAAACGCTGGTGAAAAAGAGCTGCCCCTGCTAGTGATGTTGATAGATGCACAAACCAAGCAAACTGTTGTCTTGGCAGATACAAGTTTAAGAAGCATATTACCGGACGCCCTTTTGCAGAGCACTGGCCGTACGACAATGAATAAGCCAGTGGTGGGAGGCGAGCGCTACCAGCAAGCATCCTTTGAAGCAATTGCTCGCTTACAAGTTGTATTGGATGGAGGGGAAGACCCAGGACCTCCTATCGAAACGTTTAGCGCAATTAAGGAAACCAATATCCCATCACAAGAACAAACACAAAGCAGTAATGCAACACTAGTGGTCGTTGTCTTGATGGTTGTAGGCACCATCGTTCCGATGGCCACTTGGTGGGTGTTCTCTCGCTGACTCAATCACCATGACGCTTAGGGACTGGATGAGAACATTTGGGGAAGCTCGATCGATAGACATCAATAATGACCTTGAACGTGGTTACGAAGCAGCACTTCTGATCCAGACACTTGAGCTTGAATACTACGGCGATCGGCCTATAAGACCCAACCTGCAACTTTCTGTTCCTCGATCATTACAGTCAACCATATTGCGCAAATTTCATACTGCCGCAAATATCTGTCGTTTAACGTTTGAGGCTATTAAGCCTAATGTCAGCCAACTTGACAGTCAGGAATATCGAAAATATCAGTTAATTGAGACGATTGTTAATCGCTATGCCCCGAAGCGTTCGTCAAGATCAACATCTATAAGCAGGGCACCCGACGCTCTTCCCAGATCACTTCTTGGTTTAGTTGATAAGGTGCGACGACAGCTTGATCCAACATCCGAGGCGACATTGGTTGCAGGTTTTCGCCGCCGTCGCGATTCCACTCTGATCTCATTAAAGATCATCTTGCTGCTAATTCTGGTGCCGTTACTAGTGCAACAGATCAGCCGAACTTATCTCATTACTCCGGCGATTGACTACTTGGCCCCAGAGCTGCCATTTCTGAGTTATCCCAAACCCCAACTTGAAGAACAGGCTGTTGAAAAACTTAGAGTATTTAAGGCAGAGATAGAGTTTGATGCCCTACTCAAAGGTGATTCAATCCCAAGTCAAGACGAACTACAGAAGGCTCTGGCAATAAAAGCAATTCAACTTAAGGATGAAGCTGATAAGGAAAGCACACATGCAATAAAAAATGTCCTAGCAGATCTCGCAGCACTGATTGCTTTTGCTTTTGTTTGTATAATTAATCGGGAAGAGTTGAGAGTTCTCCGAGGGTTTCTAGACGAAGCAATTTACGGCTTAAGTGACTCTGCAAAGGCATTCGCAATCATTCTTTTTACAGATATGTTTGTAGGCTTCCACAGTCCCGAAGGGTGGCAGGTATTATTGCAGGGGATTGCAAATCATTTTGGATTTCCAGCTCGAGAAAATTTCATACTTTTATTCATTGCCACCTTCCCTGTGATACTTGCAACCATCTTTAAGTACTGGATTTTCCGTTATCTCAATCGTGTCTCTCCCTCTTCTGTTGCAACCCTACGCGGAATGAATGGTAGTAGCTAACACTATTCCTATACTTAATGGCCTTACCCTAGTTTCAGGCCCGAGCAGAGGTGGAAAGAGTCGATGGGCTGAACACTTGGTCAAACAGTTCAAGTCTGTAACTTATATCGCCACCTCGCCGAGAAGAGCTGGCGACAAGAATTGGGAGCAAAGGCTTGAAAAACATCGTAATCGTCGACCAAAGCACTGGTCAGTAATTGAATCTGGCCCAGACCTTAAAAAGGCAATCATTCAAATGCCAAGATCAGATATTGTTTTAATTGAAGCGTTGGGTGGTTTTGTTGCATGGCATCTCGACCAACCTTCGAGCAATTGGAGAGCCCTGAAGAACGATCTACTACAAACGATTAAACAACATGATGCATCCATCGTGATTGTCATTGAGGAAACTGGCTGGGGTGTTGTACCCAGTACATCCAATGGAGGTCTTTTTAGAGATCGTCTTGGGAAGCTATCTCAGGAACTGGAACCGTTGGCATCAAACAGCTGGCTTGTCATACAGGGTCGAGCATTGAATCTCAAACAACTTGGTATTGCGGTGCCATGAACGATCCAAATAAACGTTCACCATTACGCGTAGCTCTATACGAGCCACGTATTCCACCAAATACAGGAAATATCGCCAGAACCTGTGCAGCCTTCCGCATTCCACTAGCCCTGATTGAACCTCTTGGGTTCAGCCTTGATGATCGCTATCTACGTAGAGCAGGACTTGATTACTGGCCTCACGTCGATTTATCAGTTCATTCTGACCTGGATACATTTCGCAAGTGCCTGCCATTAAATCATCGACTGATCGGTTGCAGCAGATTTGGAGGAATCCCCCTCCGTTCGATGCGTTTCCAAACCGGAGATGTTTTGCTTTTCGGCCGTGAGGACACCGGTCTTCCTAGCAAAGTCCGTCAGCAGTGTGATCAGATCACGACAATTCCCATGCCTGGAGCAGCAAGTGAACAGGGGCAGGGCGGAGTAAGGAGCCTAAACCTGTCTGTGGCTTGCGCCATCGTGAGCTTTGAGGCTGGCCGGCAACTGGGGCTGTGGTGAGTAAACCGAACCAAACTTGCTTCTGCCCCCCCTTGCCTAATCGAAGGGAGATCAGCTAACTTCTCCCGGACTCCGGCCAAATTCGGCTTGATAGGGGTTTTGAACATCGACTTTATTGAATGAAGCCCCTGTTGTTGCTTATCTCTTCCTTTGCAGCACCAGTGCTTGCGTTAGGAAACCTTGGGTCCTTACCTGGCTATGCAGATAGTGCTGTAGGGGAGAAGGTCAAGATCTCAAGCACAACCTCACAGCAACTGATATGGATAAAAGTTGCCTTGCCAATAACCATAGAGGAACTTGCAGGCAAGCTCGGACTGAAAGCGACTGAACTGTCAAAACTCAATAAAAATTCATCAGATACAGAACTGAACAAAGGCAGTTGGGTTGTTTTGCCAAGATCTGTTCATGGCCGCTTGGGTCGAATCAGTTACCTGGATTCAGATGAGGCACTGCTGCATGACCCTATTAAAATACTCGACAACTCAAGCAACAAAACCAATCGCTTGAATCGACAACTTGATGAAACTAAGAAAAAAAATAATTTTTACTCTTTCAATGGTCTAAATAAGAATAAAAATCAAGTCCAGGTCCAAACAAAGATAAGTAGCAACAACATCCTCAAAAAGCAGTGTTCAATTGAGTCTCCATGCAACTGCCCCACCTGCTTAGTTGTTGAATCACAAGTGAACCCATCAGATCTATTCACCAGTAGCAATGGCATGCTCCGGCTAGGAACCATTGATTCTGATTCCTACATATGGCCTACTAAAGGTGTGTTCACATCTGGTTTCGGATGGAGGTGGGGGAGAATGCATCAGGGTATTGACATCGCCAATCTGACGGGCACACCCATCGTGGCTTCTAAAGACGGAATTGTGACCCATGCTGGTTGGATGGCTGGTTATGGTTATCTTGTGGAAATCTCTCACTCAGACGGTGCATCGACTAGATACGCACACAACAGCAAACTCTTAGTCCGCAAAGGCCAGCTTGTACCCCAAGGAGCTACCATCTCAAAAATGGGCAGTACTGGGCGTAGTACTGGGCCACATCTTCATTTTGAGATCAGAAAGAAGGGTGGCATAGCCATGAATCCAAGAACGCTACTTCCAGCCGATATGGTCTGATCGGAAAATGCCCATCGTTTATTGTTGTTAACGACAAGGCTCGGTAGCTCAGCTGGTTAGAGCGTGGGATTCATAACCCCAAGGTCGGGAGTTCAAGTCTCCCCCGAGCCATTTTATCTTCTCAAATAGTCAATCTTCTGCTAATTGATTTATTTTGTTGTTGAATCTAAAAACTAAGTATAACTTTAGTCGAAATCTCAATCTCAATTATTTCATCTGACAAAAATTTAAAGGGCTCACTAATAGGATTTATACCTTCTTCAAAGAAAACAATGAGCCTTCACCACAACAAATCAAGTCAGACCAAATAATAAAAGGAATATCATTCCACAAAGCCTAAACGGAAATCAAGGGTTAGTAGAAAGTGAATCCAGGTAAATGTCGGCAAGATTGTCGAAAATATCGAGATCGAACTGACGTCGAGTAAAAAAGATATCAACCTCCGGAAAGAGCTGATTAGCCAGGTTTTAGGCTCTTAGCCTTTTTTTTGCCTCAATAAGAAATTTTTGAATCATACTCGCATTAAATGAAACATCAAGGGCTTTATGCTGACGAGGGAAAGCAGACCAGAGCAGCGACGACCACCTGTGAGTAAAAACACCTGCAAGGTATTGATTTGCTCCAGGGGTTAATCGCGTTTCGTTCAGTCTTGCCCTTGCGGAAAAATGTCTAGCTTTCCTATGAGATCAAATCATCAATAGCGTTCATGCACCCCTTGCGGATCTCTAACTCAAACGTTAATTTTCGCGCAAACTCCTCAAGGCTGAATGTCTAAGGGGTGCATCACGTTGATTGGGTCCCATGAACTCGCTGCCGTTGCTGATCTCAACCATCGCCGCGCCAGTACTTGCACTCGGGACACTCATCCACCTGCCTGGCCAAGCCAGTAAATATCATCATCCCTCCTCCCATCCATTACCACCACCTGTTCTCCCTCAACCTGATGGACAAATATGGGTCAAAGTCAACAGACCAGCAACGATTAAATTCATTGCTCATCAGCTTGGCATCTCTTTGTCTGAGATTTCAGCGCTCAATGATCAGCCATCAGCCAACAGGCTGATGGCTGGCAGTTGGATTGTGTTACCTGTCTCAGCTATGGCTCGTTTGCAGCAGTCCAAGTCTTTAGACATAACAACAGTCAGCCAAAACCTGCCGCCAGTGACCGCGCCTGCTCCACCTCCAAGCTTGGTCAAAATAGAAAGCGGAGACTCGATTGCATCAATTGCCAAGCAGCATGGTCAAACACATCAGAGGATTCGTCAGCTAAATCCAGGACTTCAGTTCAATCAACTCACAGTGGGTGGGAATATTCGAGTTGCCAAGGCAACACGTCCTCAAAAGAGGAAATTAACTACAACTCTTGGCAGTAACAACCTTCAATCCCTATCTCTAATAAGTAATGGAGTTGGATGGATAGATCTAGGTGATACTAACTCTTATATTTGGCCGACAAAGGGTGTAATCACGTCAGGATATGGCTGGCGTTGGGGAAGAATGCATCAAGGTATTGATATCGCGAATAAGGTCAATACACCTATCCTTTCGGCAAAAGGCGGCATTGTTTCCTATGCGGGCTGGAAAGGAGCTTACGGATATCTTGTAGAAATAGCACATGTAAACGGAGATTCAACTCGTTATGCTCACAACAATCGACTACTTGTTAAAAAGGGGCAGATCTTACCCCAAGGAGCCACAATCGCAACAATGGGGAGCACAGGACGAAGCACCGGGCCTCACCTACACTTTGAGATAAGAAAGAAGAGTGGAACAGCAATCAATCCAGCAACACTCCTACCCTCAAAAATAGTGACAATAGCGCCCAATCTTCACTATTGCTATCATCACAAATCCTTCCACGAACATCATGCATGATTAGATATATAATCCCTGAATTAGACCATTTTTCCTATTTTAATCAGAGAAATATAGGGAAACTAACACTTGCAAGTCTCTATTGCCAGCATGTATTCAAGCAACAGATAAGTGCACATAATATTGATCAGACAGTGAAAGATTTTTCGTAAGATTGTTTTTTCCGACTTTAACAACTTTGCCTGGTCTCATTATTCGATCACTATAAGGGGCCAATCCAGATTCTAGCTTAAACCAAAATTGACATGCTCCCAGCACGGTAATTTCTTTTTCATTAGGGTTATCATGAATGAATCAATTTATATTGGCATTTGTCATAGTTAATTTAAATAGTTTACAATCAAAACTCTAACGCATTTCAATTGCATTAAGTCTTTGTCGAAATGAACTCTGGTTCTCCTTCGCTTCTGCAATCTGTGTTTTATCGCTTTGGGAGAGCTCAGGCGTGTAGGGGCGCCTATTGCCTCGGTGGCTCCCAGATCGAATCGGCATCGCCTGAAGGGTTAGCTTTCTAGTGTTGGGATCACGAATTAGTGGTTGGAGCTTAAGTTCAGCCCTAAGCTGATTTAGAAGTCGAAAATGGCCTGTGTTACTGAACTTACGTAGCAAGGCTTGGTCCCAGGCTGTTGTTTGTTTGAGCATGTAAGAAGTTTAGATGATTCCCGTTTCAGCCATATTGATTACGCTTAGCGCTAGCGATCAAAACAGGCATGGCATGATAAATTTGAGTAGCCTACTAGAAGTCATACCGACTTCACTTTAGCTCTGGTTAAGCACATCTCTTGCAGAGCCATCAACTCTTAACTCTCCATCATGACGACCAACGAATGCCTACGGGTGGGTCAGCAGGCCCCAGACTTCAACGCTACAGCTGTTGTTGATCAAGAGTTTAAGGAAATAAGCCTATCCCAATACAGGGGGAAGTATGTGGTTTTATTCTTTTATCCTCTAGATTTCACTTTTGTATGCCCAACAGAAATTACAGCATTTAGTGATCGTTACACTGATTTCTCAAGCCGAAACACAGAGGTATTAGGTGTTTCAGTTGATAGTCAGTTCAGCCATCTTGCATGGATCCAGACATCACGTAAGGAAGGAGGTCTTGGTGACATCAACTATCCACTAATAGCTGATCTCAAGAAAGAGATTTCGACAGCCTATAACGTTTTAGATGATGAAGCTGGAGTAGCCCTACGTGGTTTGTTTATCATTGACCCAGATGGAGTAATAATGCATTCAACAATTAACAACCTACCAGTAGGAAGGAACGTGGATGAGACATTACGTGTACTGCAGGCCTTTCAGTATGTACAGTCACATCCAGATGAGGTATGCCCTGCTAATTGGACACCAGGAGAGAAAACAATGAAACCAGATCCAGTTGGAAGCAAGGAGTTCTTCGCCTCAATAAATTAATCATTAATCTATCAATACATCATTAATTTAATTGATCTGCTGCCTTAATTGGTGGCAGATCATTTCTATTCAAATACACTGCTTTATTGCTTGATCCGTCAACCAAGGCCCTTAGGCCTTCACCGAGATCCTCAGCCATGGCAATCCTTTTGCCATCACTAACAACTACCCTGGTAAGGGTTGGCAAACCACCTTGACGTGCCCTTAGGTAAACAGGTTCTACATAAAGAAGGGCCTTGCCTAGGGGTACAACAAGAAGATTGCCTTGCACAACTTCAGATCCAGCACGATCCCAAAGTCCAAACTGTTGGCTGATCTGTGGGTCCTGATTGATAAGGGCCTGAATCTGTTCAGGACCGAAGATTGGCGTTTGACTTGGAAAACGTAGCAAGACTAATTTTCCATAATGCTCACCATCACTGCGAGCAGCGAGCCACGCTGAAAGATTGGGGCGAGCAAGTGGTGTTAGTGGTTGTAATAAGAGAAATTCTGAACTTTCTTGAGTACCTAATTGTGCAGTGATGTGATATGGATCAACAGGAACCTGCCGCCTACCATAGAGTTCCTTTGGAACCTGCCAAACATCATCACCGCTATAGAATATACGAGGATCAGTAACGTGGTATCTTAGTAATTGCTGTACCTGTACATTAAACAAGTCTGTAGGCACCTTGAGATGCTCTCGCAAGCTTGAAGGCATCTCCTCAAGAGGTTTGAATAGATCTGGAAACAATCGCTGCCAACCCAATATTATCGGATCCCGCGGTTCACTCACATACAAGTGAACACGACCACTGTATGCATCAACAATAGCTTTGACTGAGTTACGTAAATATCGCAGCGGGCGACCATCTGGGAGGTTTGCTGCGTATGGGTATGTGCGTGAGCTTGTATAAGCTTCAACAATCCAGTATTGGTTTTGCTTAGCTTCATAATTAAGATCTTTAGAACTAACTGAAGTAGAGACCAAATATGGGTCACCAATGACTTCAAGGAATGGCGCTATTGCCCTCACTCTTTGCCTTACTTCGCGCCTAATAAGAAGTTTGGAATTAATCGTTAGCGATCCTGTATTAAGAAGACGGGGTTCGAAAAGGTACATAGCTGCTGCTAATTGTTGCCAGGGCTGCCCCACCGGCACACCTCCTGATCCTAAATAGTGATTGTAGATATTCTTATCACCTACTGGATAATCCAGTTCTTTTAGTTTGCTCGGAGCAAGAGCATAAGGAGAGGGTAGCATTCCAAAATAGAGAGCTGCTCTCCCAATAGGGACAGCCTCTTTGACATCTTCACGAGTAATGCCTAGCTCAGAACTACCCTCAAGACGTGTTGAGGTTCCTAGATCACTGATAAAATAGTCAGGTAGACCATCGGGTGCTCTTGTATTGACTGGACTGAGAGTAAAGCCATATCCATGCGTGAATACAAAATGACGATTCAACCAAGTACGTGAACGTTTTGGAAGTGCAGCCTGATCAAGTTCGCGTGCTGTGATCATGACCTGTTGACGGTTCGCTACGTCAGGCACAAAGCGATAACGATCTACTGCTGCATTTGAAAAGCGATAGTAAACCCTCAATTGCTGTAATTGACGATTGGTTGCCAATAGAGGCTGACTGTCCCATAGACGAATATTCCTTAGTGTGCTAGCACCTTGTTCAAGATCAAGTTGAGTTAACTGAGGTTGAGGATTAATAAGTGTGGTTGTTATCGAGTCAAGCTGAAATGCTTTCCTCGTGGCTTTAATTGCTCGAATGATGTAAGGGGTTTCTAGTTTCAGTTCTCTAGGTTTAACGACCATCCACTGCACAAACGGAGCCAAAAGTACTTCGAGAAGAATTGCTCCTACGCCAATAATTGAAGCAATTAATCTCAATAGACGCCTTTGTTGTATCCATGTAAATGGAATTACCAGAAATGCGAAAACCAAAATTGCCAAACTTGCCAAACTTCGTAGAGGAAGTATCAGGTGAGCATCCAACCAGCCAGCTCCGGCCACCGTACCGTTCTGCGTCCACAGAAGTTCATGACGTGATAACCATAAAAGTGCTGAAAGTGTTAAAAGTATGATGCCGATTAGTGGCCTTAAGAAATTGCACTGTCTAGGAGATAAACCTTTGAAAACCCAATCCGAAAGCGATTCAGGCTGGGCTAACTTCATCCATATAGTCGTACATGTTGTTAAGATTAGTTGGGCCAATAGAACAACCAAAGCAAAGGCTAGTGCTGGAAATTGGCCGAGCCCAAAACTTACATCGCCACCCAGTAGTGGTTCTTTAATACCTGTAGGAGGTATAGCAAGGGCGAGTGCCCATAGCCCCCAGCCTCTAGCAATCGAGATACTGAAGCAAAAACAACCAATTAAATGAGCAATCCTTCCCCCTCGGGCATTGCCAAGCATCACGCAAATTGAGATGAATACGCAGGACAGCGGAATCACCAGCGCCCAAATGTCTTCAAAAGGTTCACTCCACCAATGCCCAAGGTCAAATGGCTTGAAACAAGCTAACCACGCCAATCGACTGAGTAATACAAGATCACCGACCACCACCACGAAGCAGCCAAGTAGCCCCAAGCCATAACGCCATCCATGCAGGGAAAGGGATGACTCTCCCAAGTTGCTTGCAACTTCGAGTTTGATCCAGTTGCGCTGCCAAAGCTGACAAGTCGCGACAACCAGAAGGGCGAGGAGAAGTCCTCCCAGTTGCCAGAGCCAACGGCGGAGAAGCATCCCTTGCCAATCAAATTGACCGAACCACAACCATTCGACTTGAACCCGCATCAACAAACAGAAAGCTGCAATAGATAGCAAGAGCCAAAGCCATTGGCTCTTGAACCATTGCAAGGGTCGGGCGAAACAAGCCAAGCCCATCGACTCAATCAACACAGGCTAAGCCGTTCTAGTTACACGCCCACTGGCTGTGACTGATCAACAGTCAATCCAGCCAATTGCAGAAAACGATCAGTATGGAGAGTTTCCTCCTGAATCAGAGTATCAACCAACAGATCCATCACTTCCCTTCTTGGCGAAAGCAAGTTAATTGCCTGCTCTAAGGCTTCAACCGCTAAAGCTCGTATCTGCTCGTCTATGACTTTGCCAGTCGATTCCGCGTAGCTCGGGCGTGTATGGATCAAATCACGTCCTAGGAAAACCTCTGAGCCCTCTATCTCCAAAGCGATAGGCCCAAGGCTCGAAAAGCCGAACCGCGTCACCATCTCTCGAGCCAGATGCGCAACGCTCTGCAAGTCGCCACTTGCACCCTGGGTGATTTCATCGAGTCCAAAAACCACCAACTCTGCTGCCCGACCGCCAAGGGCAACCACAAGCCTTGCGAAGAGATATCCCTTTGTGACCAGGCCTGAATCAAGGATTTCCTCATCTGGCCAGAAACGAGTAAATCCGCCAACGCCTCCGCTACGAGGCAAAAGTGTGACCTTATCTATGCGGTCGGCATGAGGGGTTAAAGCTGCAACCAAGGCATGTCCAATCTCGTGATAGGCAATCAACCTCTTTTTTGCACTGTCTTGTAGAGGTGCTGCAGAGAGTCCCATCGTGATCCTTTCAAGCGCCGCTTCAAGCTGTTCAGTGCCAATGCATGCTTTCTCCTGCCTTGCTGTGAGGATGGCAGCTTCGTTCAATAAGTTGGCAAGATCAGCCCCTGAGAAACCAGGCGTTCGACGTGCCCAATCTTGCAAACATACCTCCTCCGCAAGGGGTCGAGTTCGAGCATGAACAGCGAGGATTTCCTTACGACCCCGACGATCAGGAAGGGAAACTTCAATACGACGATCAAAGCGTCCAGGCCGCATCAGTGCCGCATCAAGCACATCTGGCCGATTGGTAGCTGCAAGAAGAATGACGCCAGAATTATCTGCAAACCCATCCATTTCTGTCAGAAGCTGATTCAGAGTCTGTTCTCGTTCATCATTTCCACCACCAATGCCAGCCCCTCGCTGTCTCCCCACAGCATCAATTTCATCTATAAACACGATGCATGGGGCTTTCTCTTTAGCTTTGCGGAATAGGTCTCTTACTCGACTAGCACCCACGCCAACAAATAATTCCACAAATTCAGAGGCCGCCATAGAGAAAAAAGGCACGTCTGCCTCACCAGCAATTGCCTTGGCCAAGAGGGTTTTCCCTGTTCCAGGAGCACCCACTAGAAGAACACCCCTTGGGATCAGGGCGCCAAGCTTGATGAAACTCTCAGGTTGCCGCAAGAAAGTAACCACCTCTTGCAGCTCCTCTTTCGCTTCTTTAATCCCCGCTACATCATCAAAGCGAATAGGTAGATCCTCTTGCGGTTTCAACCGAGGTTGACTACGTCCAAATCCCATTGCTCTGTTTGCCACTTGAGCAGAACGACGAAAAAGAAACGTCAAGCCAACAACAACCATCAAGATCAATACAAGATTGCCGGCCATTCCTGCAAATGCCTGTTCCTGACGAATGTCCTTCACCGTCAGAGAGGTATCAGCAGCCTCGGCGACTCGTAGGATTTGTTGGTAATTATCGAAGATCGCCACCTTCTCCTGGTGTCCATCCTTGAAAACCACCACGACTTCTCGCCGAGCTGGTATCAACTCCAACGACTTAACCTTTTTCTCTTTGATCTGATTGAGCAGCTGGCTATAGCTGATTGTGGGTTTCTGCTTGAAGGGCGCAAAGGATACAGCTTCAGATGAATGCTGAGACTGATCTGCTTCCAGAGATGAACGCTTCAGAGATGGCGACCCCTGCAGTGCCGATGGACCTGAACTCACAGCAACGTTGCGGTGTCCAGAGCCTAGCTATTTGACGCAAGGCCTTACTAAAGGGGAGGATTATCGTTTGGCTGTTCCTGCCTGAGATGGCTGTACCGAAGAAAAAAACCTCCAAAGGCAAACGTAATCAGCGTCATGCCATCTGGAAAGCTAAAGCCGCCACAGCGGCTCAACGCGCTCTATCAATCGGTAAATCGGTTCTAAGTGGTCGAGCACAAGGATTTGTTTATCCAATGCAAGAGTCTGATGATGATGAGTCTTGATATCCACGCTGACCGACCCACATCAACTGGCGTGCAGGCGTAAGGGTAGCGACGACATCAGCCTCTATCCCATCGAGACAAGTTAAGGGAATAGAGGCAAGGATCATGCGCACAAAACCCTCAAACGATTCTTGATCAAGGCAAACACCACGATTTAATTGCATCAAGCTCTCCTGGTTAGCTTTCCAAATTCGTGTAGAGCTTGGATCGATTGCTTTCAGGTGCCAGAGAGTATCTAAACGGTCCCATATCGGCACATAGCCGTTCAACGCCTCTTGGACAACAAGGCGATAATCATGCTCAAGCTTGTTCAGCGGTGGTACGAGCTGATCCGAAAATTGGCCTGCCTCTGCAAATTTGCAAGGCAAGCAACCAAGGATCCATCCTTCTATGACAAGTACCTTTGGATCAGAAAGGTGCCAGCCATCTCGATCACCTCGACCATGGCGGAGCGCTTTGTCGAACATCGGTGCTTTTAAGTGACCAGTTGACTGCCATGTATCCAGCACACTGGCCAACAAATCGAGATCATGGCTGCCTGGAAGCGCTCTAGGCACTCTCCAAGGATTACCGCTCATGCTTCGATCGAGCTGAGGGAATGGCCAATAAAAATCATCCAATGAAATCACCTTGATCGGCCAACCAAGTTCTCCAGCAGCGGCTTCGAGCCAACAACCAAGGCTCGTCTTTCCGCAACCCGGAAGGCCTGTTATACCAAGCAATGATCGATCGCTTTTGCCAAGACACCCTTCCACAAGTGTGAGTAACGGCAAACCAAGCCCCCAAATCCAATCGGTGCGGGTAGATGGATGCCAGAAAGGCCTTTTTAGCGAGATGCCGCCTCGCTTTTGCCAATGGATAAGCCAAGCTTGTGGATCAGGCCAACCCAATTGAACGAGTAACTGTTCAAGAGGTTGAATTGGAAAGAGAATATGGGGGTCGGCAGGGTCAGACCAAGGCGTTAAAAATTTATTTTGATGATGATCAAGAACCAAGCTTGAAGGCCTCGAGGACAACTGCATAAACCGCGCCAATCCTCAGGTTGTCCAAAGCCAACCAGTGCAACGGCCAAGGCTCAATCTCAACACGGCTGCGCAAGAAGACCAATAGCTCAATGATCAAAACCATCACAATGACAACAAGCGGTCTCATATCAATCTTCTGCAGGTAATAGACAGTGAGGTTGCTACCGAGATAAAAACCAAGCAACAAAGCGATCAGAGCAATGCTGCGCCGCCTCCATGATCCAAGCCAAGCTTGAGCAAAATGCCCCCACAGCTGACGCTGGAATCGTGCAAAGCGTGTGTTTTGTAGGCTCATGAAGGAGCCATATCGATGAGTCTTTGTAAGTACTCCAGCTTGACCTGCTCTTGAACACAAGGGGGGCCTACGAGCACTTTGCAGGGCAACTCTTTGTCACCAAGATGGTCGAACACCGCATTGGCTTGGTGGAACTGTGATTTCAGTTCCTGATCCCATGGGGATGGGGTGAGCAGGCATGGCAGATTTGCAGCTCTAGCGGCAGCAAGTCCAGCTGCAGAATCTTCGATCACTATCACCTCATTCTTGTTGAAACCACTGGCGCAAAGTGCATGCAGATAGCCCTCTGGATGTGGCTTGCCAAGGCAAACATCCTCAGCGGTGATGCATCCCTGGAATGGTGAATCACCATGAGGGAAATTCACCTCAAGCAAGGCGTTTACAGAGTCGCGACCGCTTGTGGTTACCACCCATTGCTCCACTCCATTCAGTTGGAGTTCCTTGAGAAGACGCCGCACACCCGGTCTCCAAGGGACGTATCCAGAACGTATTCTTTCGATGTAGTGGTGTTGTTTACGTCTACGCAACTGAGCCAAATACTCTTCATTGAACTCTTCTCCCAGGTGCCCAGCATAGGTCTCAACACGTTGTCTCCCACCTGGTATTCGTAGAAGTTCAGCGTAGAGGTGGCGATCCCAAAACCATGCAAGTTCCGCCTCGGCAAACGCTGCATTAAAGGCCACGCGATGGCCTTCCATTTCTGTGTCAGCAAGGGTGCCATCAACGTCCCAGAACACTGAACAAAGCTTGTTCATGTCTAGCGGCGATACAACTCCCTGACAGCTTGAAGCAACGCTAAAAATGCAAAAGGTTGCCTAGGACCATTGTCATCATCCCAACATCCCACCTGGAGCTGGCAGCTGCCGAAGCCCATCCCCTCTGACCCTCTGCCAGAAGTTCCTCTTCCTTTGCCTCTAAGGGCCGTGCTGGTTCGCAGAGGCGTGCTGGATTCCTCTACAGCTACAACGATCCTGGAACCACCCAAACCACCAGATCCTTGCGATCACTTTCCTGATCTAGCGAAGGCCATTGTTCGTCTGCAGGGAGCCTGTCAAATAGCAGAATCAGTCGCCATCTGTGGCGACTACGACGCCGATGGGATGACCAGCACAGCCTTGCTAATGGTGACGTTGAAGTGTCTTGGCGCTCAACCAATAGCTGCGATCCCGAACCGAAAAAGTGAAGGCTACGGTCTCAATCGCGACATGGTGATAAGGCTTCATGAACAGGGAATTCGACTGATTGTCACCGTCGACAACGGTGTAACAGCCCAAGATGCACTGCAACAGGCAGAAAACCTCTCTATGGAGGTGATCCTCACCGACCACCACACACTCCCAGACTCACCTCTTAATGTGCTCTGCCTGCTTCATCCATCAGTAACACCTCAAGACTCACCCTACCGATGCCTGGCAGGCGTAGGTCTGGCATACCTGCTTGCTTCATCTCTTGCTGAAGCGATGGATTGCAAAGAAGCAATAGGGCCTGCAAGAGATTTATTCTGTATTGGAACAGTAGCGGATATGGCACCGCTCACTGGTGCAAATCGAGCCTTCTTGAGAGAAGGTCTGAACAATCTGCATCGAACCCGATGTAAAGGCCTTAGAGCTCTCCAACGGCTGGCTGGTATAGAAGAACGTCCCCTTAAAGCCGAAGACATCGGCTTCCAGCTAGCCCCAAGGATTAATGCCGTAGGGCGTCTAGGTGATCCGCAGCTCGTGGTGAAACTTTTGACTGTCGATAACGAAGACGAGGCCATGACCCTTGCTCGTCAATGTGACCAGCTCAACCGGCAGCGCAAGGATCTCTGTAATGCCATTGAGGCAGAAGCTATTGCCCTGGTTGAGGCCGAGGGTGCAACACCTCCACCATTTTTGATGCTTGCTCAGAATCATTGGCACCATGGCGTGATCGGAATCGTGGCAGCTCGTCTAATGGAAAGATATTTTCGCCCAACTGCATTACTTGCTGGTGAGGGAGACGGACGTCTACGTGCCTCTGTACGTGCACCATCTGGGTTCGCTGTGAATGATTCTCTCAAGGCCTGTGCTGTTCATCTTGATCGCTTTGGTGGCCATTCAGCAGCAGGTGGTTTTACGATTCGAGCTGAAAAAGTAGGAGCACTGCATGAAGCATTAAATAAGCTGGCTAGCAATTGGCATGCAACTGTTGGTGGTGGGGTCTCTATTTCACCAGAAACACTTTTAAAGCTTCATGAGATCAACTTGGATCTATGGAATAGCCTTCAGCAACTAGAGCCCTTTGGCATTGGTCACCCAGCTCCACTGTTCTGGGCACGGAATTGTCTTGTTGTTGACCAGCACAGAATGCGTGGTGGTCACCTGCAACTAATTTTGGCCCAAGGTGACTGCCAGAGAAGGGCAATTGCGTGGCGATTGATAAGCGAAGCCCAAGTTCCTGAACGGATTGACGTAGCATTTCGAATCAACATGAACCACTGGCAAGGGGAGGACCGCCTGCAGATGGAGGTTGTCGCCCTACGGGCATATTGCCCTGAAATCAACCTTCATCGCAAGGATAAAACCTATCGCTGCCTTATCGACAAAGAAGGTCAAATGGTACTAGTTAATCCTAAAGGTGAGGTTCTAAAAGCCATCTTGTCAAGCAATGGAAAGCTTAAATGCACTGACAGTCGAGCTAGACATCCTTACATTCATAACCTGATCGAAGAGGGATTAATAGGTCTGGGACTTCGCCCATGAGTTTTGATCTACGACGGCTCGAACAATTAATCCCAGGAGTGATTGGAAGAAAACAATCTGAGATTATTCAGCTCTTTCAACATCTTTTATGTCTTTTGATTATTGGCCTTCTAATCGGCCTTGCATGCCTGCCACTCAACCTGATTGATGGAATTCAAAAGTCTCTATTTCAGCAGTTACCAGCAACAACAGGAAGTGCATGGCGGCCCATTGGTCTGATATTGGCACTTTTGCCGATAGGAGTGATGCCAATCCTCTTGTTACTGCAGCGGGGGCCATGGCGAGATGCAGCTGGCTCTGGGATACCCCAGACGATGAATGCTCTTGAAGATCACTCACAGCTAGCACCTGCTCTCGCTGCACCTAGAACGATTCAACGTGGCCTTCTCTGGACTATTGCAACGGTTGCCCTTTTCCCTCTTGGACGGGAAGGGCCAGTGGTGCATTTAGGAGCAGCTGTTGCACGTGCAATTCACAAACGTTTTAAGCGTTGGCTCCCTTCACTGAATGAGCGTCAGATTGTCGCTATTGGTGGCGGTGCCGGACTTGCAGGAGGCTTCAATACGCCTCTACTAGCACCAATATTCATGATTGAGGAACTCACAACTGAATATTCCCTCACTTTGATTTGGCCTGCTCTTGTGATTGGAATCTCCGCGGCTTGGTTTAGCAGCGTTGGCGGAGAACCAATCTTCGGTCTTGGCATGATCAATGTAATGGCTCCAGAATCCGAGCAGCTCTTAATTGCTATTCCAATTGGGATTTTGGCTGGGCTTGTGGGGGGATTCTTTAATCGAGGCCTTATCTGGTGCTCTTCATTTCTTGAACCATGGGTGCGTCAACGACCAATCCGCACTGGGCTTTTGCTTGGAATATGCCTAAGCACCTTGGCTCTAAGCAGCTGGGGGACAAGCACAGGTGATGGAGAGGGGCTTCTGCAATTGTTGATTCAAGAAGGCATGCCGAACCATTTCCCTGATGGTGGCTCTATTTCACAAGGAATAACGTCTATATGGATCACCTTGGTTCGCGTCTTGGCTCCGATGATTGCACTTTCACCTGGTGTACCTGGAGGCCTTATTGACCCTTCACTTGCGTTTGGAGGCCTCCTCGGTTACACGTTCTGTGGATTGGTTGGTTCAAGCACTCATCTCGGCTTAGCGCTTGGAATGGCTGCTGGTTTGGCTGGTGCCACACAGCTTCCACTTGTCTCGATTGTGTTCGCCTGGAGACTAGTTGGCGATCAGCAACTTTTTGCAGGTGTGATTCTTTGTTCAGTGCTGGCCGCCTACATAGGACGGTTGGTGGCACGTAAGCCCGTCTATCACGCTCTTGCCGAACTTCAAAGACCTAATCGATTTTGATAGAAGCATAGAAATATAATTGCTGGACCGGCTAGGGCGACTGCGCCAAGTGGCCCAAAGATCTCGAGAATGCGGATGGCAGTGTCCATAGCGACTTAGAGATGATCCCTTTTGACTGATAGAGAATACGAGATTGCCCTCACATAAAGTGTGACTGATTACCGACTCTGTGATGCCTTGTCACAGCATGAAGGATGAGCGATGCCTGGACGAAGTGGCAATGTATACAAAATTGCGGAGCCTGCTGCCGTCTAGATCCCACTGATCGAGGAGAAGCGATCGCAGTACTGAATGAAAGGCAGCAAGAGATTTATTTCGGGATGGTCAACCCCGACGGCTGGTGCAAGCATTACGACACTGGTGGACGTCGTTGTCGCATCTATGACTCCCGCCCTGATTTCTGCAGGGTTGGTTTACTGGCATCACTTTTCAATCTGCCGCAGGACAAATCAGAATCATTTGCAATCCACTGCTGCCACCAGCAGATTCGATCTGTCTATGGCGGTAGAAGCCGAGAGCTACGAGCCTTTGAACGTAGCCTGCGCCTTCCACTTCAAAAAGATGGTTAAGGCACCAACTGCTAAGGACACAATTGCAAAACCCGCTCCTGAGAACGGAGCAATGGGTTTCACAACGGTGTTGTTAACGACATTCACCACAGTCTTTTTGGCTGAACTTGGCGATAAAACCCAGCTAGCAACCCTATTGCTATCAGCTCAGTCAGGCCAACCATGGGTTGTGTTTCTCGGGGCTGCCCTAGCTCTCATCTCCTCCAGTTTGGTGGGCGTCTTGGTGGGTCGCTGGCTGGCTGGAATCCTGCCACCAGAACGCCTGCAAAAAATGGCCGGGGTGCTGATGGTGGGCTTGGGGTTATGGCTTGGACTACAAGCAACACAGTCTCTGCTAATCGCAAGCCAATAATTAAGACTATGGATTTCACCCTGCTGTTATCGACATTCATCACAGTGTTCCTTGCCGAACTCGGTGACAAGACACAGCTGGCAACCGTAGCCATCAGTGGAACAACAAACAGACCTTTTGCTGTTTTTCTTGGTTCTGCAAGTGCTTTGGTCTTTGCAAGCCTGTTGGGGGCCATGGCCGGAGGATCGATGGCTGCTTTAATCCCTGAAAACCTTTTGCAATTGCTGGCTTCGTTAGGCTTTCTGATCATTGGCCTACGCCTTATGTTCTCAAACCTGAGTCTTTCTTCTGCAGAGGAGGAAGCCCCTAAGAAATAAATGCCATTAAATGTCTAGAATTAACTCACAGCCAATGTTGACTCTGCGCTGTCTTCGGATTCCTCTTTGGTGATGGCACCGCCGGTCATGAAGACTGGTCTTCTACCTTCCTATCTCAATGAAGTTCACGGTCGCTGACCTGCTTGACCAGTTACCCCCCACTGGGGGACTGGAGATCAAAAAACTCGAAAAAATTCTCAAGCTCACCACAAAGGCCGATCGCGACGGTCTTGAAACAGCCCTTCAGGCTCTCTTGAAGCTCGGCATTGTCAACAACGAAGAAGCCGGTGCAATAAAGCGTAGTGATGACGAGTCACTGATTGAAGCTCGTTTGCGCTGCAGCAGTAAAGGATTTTGCTTTGCCCTAAGAGATGATGGGGGAGACGATATCTATATTCGCGATCATCAGCTCAACCATGCCTGGAACGGAGATCGGGTACTAGTCCGCATCACAAGAGATGGGGGACGTCGAAGATCGCCAGAAGGTGGTGTGCAATGCATCCTCGAAAGGAGCACCACCAGCTTGCTTGGTCATGTTGAACGCAAAGATCAAAATATCCTTGCAATACCTCTTGATGACCGCATCCTTGCAACGATCCAACTGCCAGATGGTGATCAAGCCCATCTGAATGATGGGGAGCAGACAAGCGTGGTGGAGGTGAAGCTTGATCGCTATCCCATTGCCCAGTTCCCCGCTGAAGGGCATGTAGCACGGTCACTTCCCTTGAATGGAGGCCCCTCAAGTGATCGTGATCTTCTTCTTACCAAAGCCAACCTTCAAGATCGACCTGCTCCACCACGCAGCAGCCTAAAGACCCCAACGGCTAAACATCGGCAAGATCTGAGCTCGCAACCAGCGTTGCTACTGCGTAGCTGGCAGGTATCTGATGCGCCACCCCTACCAGCGGTGTATGTGGAGCCCCATGCAGGTGGCACACGTCTGTGGATTCATGCGCCTGCTGTAGCAGAACGTCTTACTATTGGGAACAACCTGGATCTCTGGCTAAGAGATCGAGCGGAAGCTCTCTGCCTTGGAGAAGTTTGGCATCCCCTACTCGGCCAAATTCTTTCAAAAGCCTGTTCATTTAAAGTTGGGGAAATCAACGATGCAGTAAGCGTTGCTCTCGACATCTCGGCAGATGGTGAGGTAACTAATTGGCATTTCAGCCTTAGTTCAATCAAGCCAGTAGCCGAAATCGGACCTAAGACCCTCACAGCTCTTAGCAACAGAAAACCAAAGGCAAGAACAGTCCCTGCTGCTCTGAAGCCCGTTAAGGATCACTTAGCCCAACTCGAGACATTAATCTTTTGTGCTCGTACATTGCAAATGGGAGAACAGGCCAGTGGCTCTATAGAGCTTGATCTGGCTGTTCCAGAACTTCAATGTCTTGGCGACCTCCGCTGGGCAGACCCTGATTCATATCATCATCAATGGGCTCTTCCTCTTGATCAAACTGACCCCCAATCAGTTTTGAGCCCAATGATTAGAGCTGCTCATCGTGCCTGGGCGCAACATGCCCAGAACTTGCAACTCCCTGGCCTGGTGATTGAGGCTTCAGAAGCAGACAACAACACCTTGAACGACGTTGCTAAATCAGCATTAGCTCTTGATATTGCCTTGGAACTTGATGAAGAAGGTAGACCTGCTGCCACAGAGCTTGCAAAAGCATTTTCGACAACAGCCTGTCGAAGAGTGCTGGATCAGCAACTACGCCATGCACTGCCAGAAACTTTGTTAAGACTGGGAATTAATGATAGTCAGAAAGAGAATGGAAACATTGAATCCGACCATGAAGACACAAAGACAAAGGATTCGAACCTACAATCACCTTGGTGCTGTCCAACTATCCATTACACCGATCTTGTTAATCAAGAGATCATAGTGACACTTTTAAGTAACGGTAAAGATCGTCCAAATGTCCGACAAAAGGAAAAAGTGGTTCTGGGGTCCCGTGAATGCTGGCAACAAATCAAGTGGCCACTATTCAGCACAAGCCAAGCAAAGAACCTAGAAGAAATTTGCAGTAAAAGCCTCGTGCATCGCCTCAACACACTGCGCCGTCAAGCTGAAGAGCTTCGACAAGACCTGATCGCTATGGTTCAGGCACGTATCGTGGAACCCCTTGTTGGGGAAGAGCATCAGGGGGTGATAAGCGGAGTGCAGAGTTATGGGTTCTTTGTGGAAATTCCACCTTCTATGGCAGAGGGCCTTGTCCACGTCAGCTCTTTAAATGACGATTGGTACGAATATCGCTCACGTCAAAACCGATTGGTGGGTCGGAAGAATCGCAAGATCTATCAACTTGGTGATCAAGTAAACGTTAAGGTTGTTAAAGTAGACGCCTTAAGAAACCAAATTGACCTCGAAGTCAATGGATCAGCAATAACTGTTGAAGCCAATATGAATGTTAATTCTGATCCAACCAATCAAGCAACAACAACAAAAAAAAGTGAGGTCAAAGGCAAAATCACCAAGAATAATGAACAACTAGTCAGCTCAAGTGAGGCATAGTTTGTGGATCCCTATGTCCTTGCCGTATCTGGAGCATCAGCTCAACCTCTAGCTGAAAGATCGCTGCAGCTCTTGCTTGAAAACAACCGTGACGTCCATTTGATTTTCAGCCACGGGGCTCTTCAGGTGTGGAAAGCCGAAAGAGGAATTGAAGTTCCAGTGGATCCTTCTGATCAGGAGAAATTCTGGCGCGATCATCTACAAGTAAAAAATGGCAATCTGACATGCCATCGCTGGAATGATCAATCTGCCTGCATCGCAAGCGGTAGTTTCCGCACCCGCGGGATGGCAATCGTGCCCTGCAGTATGGGCACAATTGGTCGAATCAATGCTGGTGTATCAATCGATCTAATCGAGCGTTGTGCAGACGTTCACCTCAAAGAGGGGCGGCCTCTGGTGATTGCGCCAAGGGACATGCCCTGGAGCATCATTCACCTTCGCAACCTCACATCACTTGCAGAAGCAGGAGCCAAAATTGCGCCACCAATTCCTGCCTGGTATACAAAACCAAACACAATTGAAGAGATGGTTGATTTTCTTGTTGTGAGATTGTTCGACCTCTTTGATGAAAGGCTCGCCCCCATTAACCGCTGGAATGGTCCTTCACAATGACAAGACTGCAAAAGTACTTACTTTTGCCTTGCCTGAGTCCTCTGCTGGCTGTGGTTGTAGTAGCAGGTTTCAATCTCAACCAACCTGTCAACCTACGGATATTGAATTGGCGATCTCCAAGCTGGACACTAGGTGGGTGGATGGTCCTTGGCAGCAGCGCAGGGGCAATTTTCGCCCTAACCACAAGTCTCTCCTTACCACTAAGCAGAGACCCCTTACATGATCATTTCCATCAAGGGGTAAGAGAGGCTTCGCCCAATACCAGCACGACGTGGCAACGAAACTGGCAGGCAGCCAACGATGAACCATCCCAATCAAGACCAAAGCATGATGAGAACCCAGAACGGGATTTAAGAGATCCATCTCCCACGGTGGCTGTGCCATTCCGAGTCGTACGAAGATCATCAGTAAGGCGGCAAACGCATGCTGAGAAATCGCCCCAGCGTCCACCTGTCGAGAGCAACGTTCCACATAGATATTCATCAACAGAAAATGATTCTTGGGGAGATTCACTCAGTGAGGACTGGTAAACCAATAGCGCATCGAACTCAACGGATCGTTGAGTTCGTCGCCAAGCTGTATAAAGTTCATTCGTCTGTACTGATCCAGTGAACGACAACGACAACCGCGTAAATCCTAATGCTGATGGTCAAAAGCCAGCTGAACAAAAACCAACTCTAGAGAATCCAGTGAAAACCAACCCCACTGAAGATCAACAGGAGGGAGCAAAGCCCCAAACCGCCAAACCTCCAGCTGCAAAGGTAGAAGACAAACCTTTTGAGACCTTTATTCGTGATGACTTTCTTCCAAACATAAAACAGGCACTTACTGAAAGAGGTATGCCACCATCAACTCTTGAGCTGATTCAGGGAGATCGACCAGTTGTCGGTGATCCTTGCTGGATGGTCTGTGGTGAGATCCCCCTCGGTCGTCGCTTTTGGCTTTGCTTTGCAAGTGATTCAATCGCTTCTAAAAAGACTATTTCTCTAGCTGAGACTGGAACAGAACCAAGTCTCATAGAGCCATTCCTAATTGATGAAAAAAAGATGACATTGACTTTATTGCGCTCACGTCTGTTGCAGCGGCTCAATGGTCAGAAATGGTTGACTGCAAACTGAGAGACTTATTAGCCTGTTCAGGCTTTTAAACGTATTTTCGCCGTTTCCGAAGCCACGATGCAGAGAACGAAATAAGCATTTTTTTTGCGGTTCGCCTGGATCGGCGCTGTCCATCTACATATCTACGCAAATTCTCTCCATAATCAACGCAAGCTGCAGGAGAAATGGTTGGTCTCGACCTACACCCCAGATCAAAGCCTGGTGCATAAGGCAGAAGCCTTGAATAGCCACTGGCAACCACAACTGGAATTACTACTAGCGCGTGGTCGAACTGCCGGTGCTGATCTGGTGGAGGTCTACCTGGAGCAAATTGATCATCTCAGCGTCCTTGCTGAACAAGACACCATTACCAGTGTCACTCCATCCTTCGGCAGGGGTGCTGGGATCAGGGTGTTCCTGGGCAAACAAGATGGCTTTGTCAGTACCAATGATCTTTCAGATGCAGGCCTGAAGCATGCATTAGAGCAAGCTCTCAGCATGCTTGGGCTTGAGGTTAATGAGGCTGGTCGCTCATCATTTAATGGTCTGCCGAACCTTCGTGATTTCGCCATCGATAAGGCCGACTGGCTCAACCAATGCCCAGAGCTGTATGAAGCAAGTGATCGCCTTCTAAATGGAACTCAATTGCTTAATCAATATGGAACCCATCTGCAGGTGCGGCGAGGCAGTTATGCCCGCGACTGGCAGGAGGTTCTCGTGGCTGCAAGTGATGGCACCTTTGGACGCGACATCCGTTTGCATCAGTCCATAGGACTTAATGTCCTTGCTACAGATGGCGAGCACCGCTCAAGCATTGGTCGCCGTTATGGCACATCGGGACGTCCAGACGATCTTCGCAAGTGGGATGCCGAAACGAGCGCCAAGGAAGTTTGCGAAAGCGCAGGCACGATGCTTTATGCCGATTACGTGGACGCCGGTCAAATGCCAGCAGTACTCGCCAACCGCTTTGGTGGTGTGATTTTTCACGAAGCATGTGGGCATTTGCTCGAGACCACTCAGATCGAGCGCGGTACAACACCTTTCAGCGAGAAGTTGAACCAATCGATCGCCCATGAAGCTGTAACGGCAATCGATGAGGGGATTACTGATGGGGCCTTCGGTTCCCTGAGCATGGATGACGAAGGCATGGAAAGTCAGCGAACGGTATTAATTGAAAACGGTGTGCTCAAGCAATTCATCAGCGATAGAGCCGGTGAGCTCCGTACCGGTCACCAGCGCACAGGCAGCGGCCGACGTCAGTCCCACACATTCGCTGCAGCTAGCCGCATGCGCAACACTTATATCGCCGCCGGCCAGCACTCACCGGAACAACTCATCGCCTCGATCGACCGAGGCCTTTACTGCAAATCAATGGGTGGAGGCAGCGTTGGACCCACAGGTCAATTTAATTTTGCTGTAGAAGAGGGCTATCTGATCGAGAAAGGCAAGCTCGGCAAACCTGTTAAAGGAGCCACTCTGATTGGCGAAGCAAAGGATGTGATGCCACGGATCTCGATGTGTGCCAAGGATCTTGAGCTGGCAGCCGGTTTCTGCGGGTCAATAAGCGGTAACATTTTTGTCACCGTAGGGCAGCCTCATATCAAAGTCGATTCAATCACCGTGGGAGGGCGTTGATGATGTCCGAAATACAAGCAGCAAATGCAATCGAACTCGACACTCATTCTCTACGGGATAAACTCAGTCAACTTGCTAGCCGCGAGAGTATCCACCAATGGGATTTAGGAGCATCATGCAGCACAGATAGTTCTGTTCAAATTGATCGTGGCGAAGCCAAGCAAATGAAGGGTGCGCAACGCAGCTCAATCACAGTACGTGTATGGAACAACAAAGGGCTTGTAGGAATCACAAGCACGTCAGATCTTTCAGAAAAAGGAATAGAGAAAGCGCTTATTGGTGCTCGTCAGGCAAGTGACTTTGGCAACGCCGATGACGTTCCTGCCTTCTCAACACTCGCTAAATCTCCGTTACCAAAGCTAGAGCGACCTCTAAGACCAGCACAGGGAATTCAACGAATGCTTGAGGTTCTTAAAGAGGCCGAAGCTGATCTTCTTAGTCGACATCCTGCTATACAGAGCATTCCTTACAACGGTCTAGGAGAAGCAACCTACGAACGAGTTTATCTCAATAGCGATGGTGCGCTTCGTCAAATGAAGCGTAGTCAAGCCAGCCTTTACCTTTTTGCCCGCGCAGAAGAAAGTGGACGTAAACCACGCAGTGGTGGTGCAATTCGCCTTGCTCTAGGTAGTCACGATCTGGATATTGATGGATGTATTGATGAAGCAGCAGAACGAACAATCAGTCATCTTGACTATCAGCCGATCGACACTGGGTGTTATCTCGTCTGCTTTACACCAGAGGCTTTCCTAGACTTGATCGGTGCCTTCAGCAGCATGTTCAATGCCAGAGCAGTGCTCGATGGCGTTAGCCTCAGCCAACGAGAAACAATCGGCAAAAATATCGCCGTTCCATTCTTCTCCCTTCATGATAATGGCCTACATCCTGCACATGTAGGTGCCTCTAGTTTCGATGGTGAAGGCACACCTACTCAAAAACTTTGCTTAATCAACGGTGGAAGACTTGAGAGTTTCCTGCACTCGGAAGCTACCGCAAGGGCATTTGGTGTACCACCAACTGGCCATGCCGGACTGGGAGCAAAGGTATCAGTGGGACCCGATTGGTTTGAAGTGAGCAAAACTGAAGGTCAAAACAGTGCAAATACTCATCTGCAACACAGCAGGAGTAAAGAAACCTTCGTGTTAATCGAAGGGTTAAATGCTCTACATGCTGGGGTTAAAGCAAGTCAGGGTTCATTCTCTTTGCCATTTAATGGTTGGTTGGTCATCAAAGGGGAAAGGGTGTCGATCGAAGCAGCGACAGTTGCTGGAGACATCCGTACGCTGTTGAATAGCATTGTGAATATGGAAGCTGAACAGGTAATCACACCTGGTGGGGTATCTCCTCATGTGTGGGTCGAAGGCTTATCAATTACTGGTGAAGCATGAGGGTGCTGTTCTGGGGTACCCCCAGCTATGCAGTGCCAACTCTGGATGCCTTAAATGACTCAGGCTATGAAATTGTTGGCGTGGTGAGTCAGCCTGATCGTCGTCGTGGGCGTGGTAATCAGCAAATGGCGTCACCCGTCAAACAACGAGCAATGGATCAGGGGTTGCGTTTATTCACCCCTGAACGGATTAGGGATGAGGGCGACATTCAAGCAGAATTAAAATCACTAAAGGCTGATATCTCTGTTGTAGTCGCCTTTGGGCAGCTTCTTCCTTCAACAGTTCTCAATCAACCTCCTCTCGGTTGCTGGAACGGTCACGCTTCACTGCTACCCCGCTGGCGAGGAGCAGGACCGATTCAATGGAGTTTGCTAAGTGGTGACAGCGTGACAGGCGTTGGAATCATGGCAATGGAAGAGGGGCTTGATACAGGCCCTGTTTTAGTCCAGGAAAGGGTTGCTATCGGCTTACTCGAAAATGCGAATCAGCTGTCTAATCGTTTGAGCTCTATAACAGCAAAATTGTTTTTAGAATCAATGCCAAGGATTGCAGCAGCAGGCCCTGGAATCGAATCGGAACGTTGGAAACAATTGGAAGTCATCAAACAGGAAGAGATTGAAGGTGACCCGACATATGCCCGAATGCTCTCGAAAAAAGACCACATTCTTGATTGGAATCAATCTGCAATGGATTTGCATCGCAGGGTTATGGGCCTTTATCCAAACGCATTCAGCAGCTGGAATAACAAAAGGCTGAAAGTACAAGCCACTGAGCCACTTGATGAGGAATTGAAATCCAAGCTTTCGGAAGAAGTAAGGCCACTGCTTGGACGATGGCAAGATGGAGAACATGAACCAGGAAAGATCCTGGCTTGCGAATCCGATCTGGGCCTAGTCGTAAGTACAAAAACGTGCCCTTTACTCATTCGACAAGGCCAATTGGAAGGCAAAAGCAAGGCACTTGGAGAGGTGTTAATACAACAATTGCAAGCGACTGTTGGCCAGGGTCTTGGGGTGGGGTTCAACATCTAACACAAGGGTTATCTTTGCCAGATGTCCTCCTTTAGCGAGTTTCAAAAATTGTCATAGGTTCAAACCAGACTTGACCAATCCTGACAGGAGCATGCTTAGAAGACCAATGTCAAAAGGCGAAAGGAATAGAGAAATCACAAACAGCGCAGTTATGAGTTGGCGTGGTCAATAATGCCAAGAAAGACTCGCTTTAGCCGTTGGTGATGCAGATCCAGGTAAAGTTGTGCCACACAGACCCAAATCGTTGCATTGTGCACGTTTCGGGTTGGGAAGGTGGTGAGCCTCTAGGAAGTGCCTTAGGAGAGGGACCGACAGCTGAGTCTGCAGAAGACCGAGCCATAGAAAGACTGATCCAACGACTAGCCAACAAGACAAGCCATCTCAATGATAGTGATTTAGTTGAGACTCAAGAAACTGATTCAGATTCAAGCACTAATAAAAGATTAATCAGCGTGCCATTCAAAAAAGATGAGCAGAATCATCAACCAAATAATATAGAACAATTATCAACATCAGAGCATCAAGTAGAGGCTCTAACAGATCCCGAAGACTGGAGTGATGAATTGGCAGCAATAGATCATGAGCTACAAAGAATCGGATGGGATAGAGAACAGGAGATGCTTTACCTGCAGAAGTGCTTTGGTCACTCAAGTCGTCATCGCATCACTCGCTACAGTGATTTAACTTCATTTCTGAATCAACTAAAAGGATTAAAGCCTGGAGAAGACCCTAATGAGGCTAGCCAACCATTACGCCGCAAAGATCTTTTGAGCCAATGTGATCAATTGCTCGAGAAACTTAGATGGACACCAGAGCAAGGCAGAAGATACCTACAAGAGCAACTAAAAGCGAGAAGTCGACAACAATTAAATGATCAACAATTGCTGAGTTTCAACATGCTTCTAGAAGCAGAGCTGATATCAAATAGGCAATAATCAAAATAAATATATTGCCTACATGATTCGTATATGTTGATGTATTCATAAAGAAAAAAACAAGGCTAACGATTATTGAGACAGAAATAGTAAATATATCGTTAAAGGCTGTATAAAAGCTATAGAATAGTATCAATGCAGACCAATCAAGAGTGGCTTTTAAGTTAGTCTGGAAATAATATACACAAAAGCCAAAGGCTCAACAGATAAATTCAAGAGGTATCAATACTCTAGGTCAACGTGAGCTTGATAGACAATCAGAATTGGAAGCCTGAAAAGAGTATTGGATGCCTAGAAATAAGGCTGTTGAGCATGCGGAAACAATTAGACCGAAATATCCTGTTGCATCGGAAAGAATCAATGGCACGGAATCAGGCCTCAGAGAATAGCATCTTGCACAATATTATGAATCTGAAACTCTTAAGCAGTCAAAAGATCCACAATAAGTTGTTATCATCAGTGGCAGCATAATTAGAAGGGCTAGATAAGAGTTAAACAGCCAATTGAAATTCAGGCAAAGAGATACTGCTAGTCTGTTCGCTGATTCGTCAGAATTGGTATATTGCATAAATTGTAAGCGTTAAGTAATTTTAGCCTGAATAATCAACTGGGGTGTCAAAATACGAAGGTTCCGCAACCCGTGCCCTCAAGGCAGGAAAGATCTACCAGAAAACGGTGAGCTAAGTGCCACGAACGTCCTGTCAGGGGGGGGGTGAGGGTGAGGCCCAGGTGTCACCGGTATGATCGCCTGCAGCGCAAGGGTTTATGAGTCTTAACGTCACATCCAAGAGGCCAATGAGAAGCTCACCAGAATATCAATATTATTACGCCATAACTGCAGAATTTACAAACCAGTTGCCTGCACGATAAAATCGAATTAATAAAAAAAGACCAAGTTGACAGTTGAGTCTCCAATCGAGAAAGCCATACGTCCTTCAGTAGGCCTACTGGGTTGGTATTCCGTCTGTGCTAGTAAGTTATTAAAAGAAAATGAATTATATCATTTGTCCATGTTTAATGAGCCATTAGTGATATACAGAGACAAGAATAACAAACCGAGATGTATCAAAGATTCATGCCCGCATCGATCGGCATCTTTTCGTGGAGGAGAAAATGAAAACGGTGAAATTGTTTGTCCATATCATGGAGGTCGCTTTACGACATCCTGCAATCAGGATGGATCAGACAGAATCACATGCAAACATATTATTGACTCTCATTATGATAACTTCGCGAACCATTTACACCTAAGGCAATATCCCTGTGTAGAGCAAGGTGACTATATATATATTTATTATACAGGAGAAGCACAGCCTAGCCCAAATGATTTTCAGATAAAATCTCACCTAGAGAATAGTCTTCCAGAGGCATATGGCTTTGACTTGAAAGATTACGAATATGAAGAAGTATTTATAGACTTTAAATGCGATTGGTCTCGCATCATAGAAAATCATTTGGACATCTTACATATCTTTTGGCTACATGGCAATACATTGCCAGGAAATGATGTTAACAGAAAAACAATTAAAAGCTTCAACCAGTCAATTAATAAAGACCAATATCATCTTCGAAGTGTCTACCATGAGAAAGAAAATAACAAAGAAGAATTCATTTCTCAAATCTTCATCCCTCCTGGCCGTGTGATTATTTTCAAGGGAGCAACTGAGCAGGCAAGATATGTACAAGTTTTAGATCATATCCCCTTGTCACATAATAGAGCACGAATCATTGTTCGTCATTATAGAAAGTTTCTTAGGAATAAGCTTCTGTGCAAATTACTTCTCTTTAAACAAAGGCAGCAAAAAGTGTTTTATAAAATTTTCTCGGAAGATTATCTCGTCTTACAAACTCAAACGTTTAATGAGCAAATGGGATACTTGAACCAAGGTCAAACCAAACTTTTAGCAGAAGACAAGATGATTAATCTTTTTTGGGATTGGCATCAACACTCACTTGAAAAAGAACACCCATGGGATATACACCCCACAACCGCACATACAAATACAATTCATCAAGATATGTTGATGCTATACCCTCCTGCAAACCCACAGTTATCTCATGATATTAAACGTATAATTGATCGCAAAGTAGCCGTTAGACTATTCTCTATAATACTGATCATACTCGCGTTAATTTTTGCGCCAGACTTAGTTCAACAAATAAAGTCTGGCAATGTTTCAATGCCCATGGTTGGAACTCAAGAATAAAGATCTAATTTCTTAGAGATTTTGATTTTTATTGATATGAGTTCTGTTCAAGAATTAGGCCTTGCCTAACAATTGAACAAAACACTTCACTTGGGCCTCACAAGCTATATTTATAACTTGTCAATTTTGATGATTATTTAGCAACCATGCCTCTGAGCTCATTAGTTCGTCAGCTTCAGAAGTCGACTCTCACTGGTGAGTTGGTGGATAGAAGTAATCGAAACGACCGCTTACTGATGCGGGGAGCCGGGCGAGTCGGGCGCGCATTGATTGCAAGTGCAATAGCTCGTAAGCAGAACCGTCCACTGGTTGTGATCGTACCGACACTAGAAGAGGCCAATCGCTGGTCTTCGCTGCTTGCGATGATGGGTTGGTCGCATAATCATCTCTACCCAACAAGTGAAGGATCACCTTATGAGCCATTTGACCCCACAACAGAAATCGTATGGGGGCAATTGCAGGTTCTAAGTGAACTTCTTGGAGAATCATCCAGAAGTTGGGATCGAGCCATTGTGGCCACAGAAAGAGCTTTGCAGCCACATCTACCTCCTGTTGATGCACTCGCATCACAGTGTGAAATACTCTGTCGTGGAGAGCATATAGACCTGGAAAGCTTAGCCAATACTCTTAGCAAACTTGGATATGATCGAGTTACAACCGTTGATCAGGAAGCTACCTGGAGTCGTCGTGGTGACATCGTTGATATTTTTCCAGTAAGCAGTGAATTACCAGTTCGCCTCGAGTTATTCGGTGATGAACTTGACAAATTAAAAGAATTCGACCCAATCAGTCAACGTTCCCTGGATGAAGTTAATGAGCTTTGCCTAACCCCATCAGGGTTTAGTCCATTAATTGCTCATCAACTACGAGAGTCCATGCCCGATGGGCTTGACCGTCTTGTTAGTGAGAAGACTTTAGATCAACTATTAGAAGGTTCTACACCAGATGGTATAAGAAGGTTAATGGGTATTGCATGGAACAAACCTGCCTCGCTACTTGACTACATTCCTGCCAACTCCTTTATCGCAATAGATGAGAAGCGTCATGGCTCTGCACATGGAAAACTATGGCTTGAACATGCAGAAGAACATCACATTGATGTGGGTCAATCAATGGGATTGTCGACTGATGAACAAAAAAAGTATTGGCCTCCATTGCTTCATCGCAGCATCAAAGAAAGCTATGCAACCACAGATCGCTTTGCTGGCATTGATCTTGCCGAACTCCATGAAGACGATGGTTATGCAAATAGTTTTGATCTTGCCAGTCGGCCAATTCCAGCCAACCCAAACCAGTTCGGCAGGTTAGGAGAGCAAATCAAAAATTATCAAAAAGAACATCATCCCGTTTGGCTTTTATCAGCACAACCAAGCCGTGCTGTGGCTCTTCTTGAGGAGCATGACTGCATCACACGCTTCGTCCCAAACGCTAAAGATCACCCAGCCATTGAACGTTTGCTCGAGCAAAACACCCCAGTAGCTTTAAAGACAACTGGTTCTGTGGATTTAGAGGGGCTGATCTTGCCAGCCTGGCGTGTTGTTTTGATGACTGACCGTGAATTTTTTGGTCAAAAAACCCTTGGCTCTACCGGTTATGTTCGACGACGACGACGGGCGGCGAGTCGTACGGTTGACCCCAATAAAATGTGCTCTGGGGATTTCGTCGTGCATCGCAATCACGGCATCGGTCGTTTTCTGAAATTAGAAAAACTAGCCATAAGTGGTGAGGTCCGTGACTATTTGGTTATCGAGTATTTGGATGGAACACTCAGCGTGGCCGCCGATCAGCTCGGCAGCCTTGGTCGGTATCGATCAACAAGTGAATCGCCACCAAAACTTAATCGCATGGGAGGAACAACGTGGCAAAAAGTTAAAGAGCGCACCCGAAAGTTAGTTCGCAAAGTTGCGATGGATCTGGTCAAGCTCTATGCAGAGCGACTCCAGGCCCCTGGATATGCCTTCCCACCAGATGGACCATGGCAGATTGAACTAGAAGAATCCTTTCCCTATGAACCAACACCTGATCAGGTCAAGGCAGTCGTTGATGTAAAACGCGATATGGAAGCAGCACAACCTATGGATCGGCTTGTGTGCGGAGATGTTGGTTTCGGAAAAACGGAAGTAGCAATACGAGCGATCTTCAAAGCAATTACGTCTGGACGCCAGATAGCCATGCTTGCGCCCACAACAGTGCTAGCCCAACAACACTGGAGAACACTTTCAGACCGCTTCGCTCCCTACCCAATCAAGGTCGCTTTACTGAACCGATTCAGAACAAGCTCAGAACGAAAATCAATACTTAATGGCCTCAAAGAAGGGACAATCGATGCAGTTGTCGGTACCCACCAGCTACTCAGTAAAAACACAACATTCCAAAAACTAGGGTTGTTGGTTGTTGATGAGGAACAGCGTTTTGGAGTCAATCAAAAGGAAAAGATCAAAGCTCTTCGTAAGGATGTAGATGTTTTGACCCTTTCAGCCACACCAATTCCGCGAACCTTATACATGAGCCTTTCAGGGGTAAGGGAAATGAGTCTGATCACAACCCCTCCACCATTGCGCCGGCCTATCAAAACCCACCTAGCCGCTTTTGATGAAGAAGCAGTTCGTAGTTCTATCCGCCAGGAACTTGATCGAGGCGGACAGGTGTTCTATGTCGTTCCTCGTGTTGAGGGTATTGAAGATGTAGCTCGTCAACTTCAACAGATGCTGCCCGATTTGAAGTTGTTGGTAGCCCATGGTCAGATGGCAGAAGGCGAACTTGAGAGCTCGATGGTCGCCTTTAATGCAGGGGAGGCCGACTTGATGCTATGCACCACGATCGTTGAAAGTGGCCTCGATATCCCACGTGTGAACACTATTCTCATTGAGGATGCTCATAAATTTGGACTAGCACAGCTCTACCAACTACGTGGACGTGTGGGTAGAAGCGGTGTTCAGGCTCATGCATGGTTGTTCTATCCGGGTGACGCATCCCTCAGTGATACCGCTAGACAACGCCTAAGGGCAATCCAGGAATTTGCACAGCTAGGAAGTGGCTATCAACTAGCGATGCGAGACATGGAAATCCGTGGTGTGGGAAACCTTCTCGGCGTTGAACAAAGCGGCCAAATGGAAACCATTGGTTTCGATCTTTACATGGAAATGTTGCAGGAATCACTTGCTGAAATCCAAGGACAGGGCATTCCATCTGTAGATGACACTCAAATCGATCTGCCGGTAACAGCTTTCGTGCCAGCGGAATGGATTGTTGATGGTGACGAAAAGATCGCTGCCTACCGAGCTGCCGCAAATTGTGCTTCTCATGAATCACTGATTGAGTTGGCAGCTAGCTGGACAGACCGATACGGAGCCATTCCTGGTCCTGTGCAATCACTTCTCCAACTCATGGAGCTCAAACTCTTAGCTCGTCGCTGCGGGATCTCGAGAATTAAGCCAGAAAAGCCAAATATTGCGATGGAAACGCCGATGGAGGAGCCCGCCTTCCGGCTACTTAGGCAAGGTTTACCGCAACACCTGCACGGCCGACTGATTTACCAGACTGGAAGTGGAAATAAAGCCAAGGTGCTGGCACGAGGTCTAAGCGTCTTGCCTATGGAAAAACAGCTTGAACAACTGATGGAGTGGTTGCGTCTCATGGCCACACAGATTCCTTGCGAGGATGGATTAACTGCAATTCAGCAAAAGCAGCAAGCCATAGAGCGAGACGAGGCCGTCATTACCCCCTAAGCCCTTCCAGCGCAACTATATTAAGAAGTCTTTACAAAAGCGCAATTCTTCGTTACATTTGCGGAAATAGCGAAAAGTGCCTTGGGGGAATTCACTGAGATCGGGAACAATCAGGGAATGATGGGATTAATGAGCGGATTGTTGAGTCTCGCCGCCATTGCCATTTTTGCTGTTCTTCAAAGCGAAGCAGAAAACGATGACGACGACTCGAATTCAGGTGGAGATGGTGGCTTAATGCAACCTGTTACTTAGAGATCAAACGGGGCGTAATTATATGCCCTCGTACACATCCTGCAAGGTCATACATTAATCATTATTTAACAGAAAGCCTAACTTTTAGATATTATAGCGTTGATGGAATAGCCTGAGGAAGTTTAACTCCTACAGGCTTATACATTGGTCCATCAAGTATTTTGCTTAGGGCTTTAATTAGTGTTGTTTCGGCCACCTTGTATTGACTATCCTTCCCAGAACCAAGATCCTCAAGCTTAAGATTATTGATTTCTTTTTCAGACATCACGGCCTTAATATCTGGCTTGATACCATTTTTATGAATGTCCGTTCCGCTTGGAGTGAGATACTTAGCGATCGTGACAGTAAGACCAGAGCCATCAGAAAGGCCTCGAACTGATTGAACCAAGCCCTTGCCAAAGGTCTTCTGTCCTACAAGTACACCACGATGATTGTCTTGTAGTGCTCCAGAGAGGATCTCACTTGCGCTTGCTGAGCCTTCATTCACCAAAACAACAACAGGGCGTTGGGTTAAGGCACTTCCATTCGCTCGGCGTACATCTTGAATGCCATCACGAGTTTTTGTTCGAACAATTGTACCTTCATCAAGCCATTGGCGTGCGATATCAATACTGGCTTCAAGCAAACCTCCAGGATTACTACGCAAGTCGAGTACATAGCCTTGCGCACCCTCTTTTTCTAAATTCTTGATAGCACTTCGCATTCCTTTAGCTGCATGGGCATTAAACTGTTTCAGGCGGATATAACCAATCTTTGTACCACTTACTGTCGTATTTAACTGGATATCAACTGCCTGTATCTCAATGCGTGCACGTATCAACGGGACCTGGATAACTTCACCCCTGCGACGCAGACCAAGGGTGACCTCACTACCTTCTTTACCACGAATCAACTTAACAGCATCCGCTGTAGACATGCCCTTAGTGGATTGTCCATTAATGAAAACGATCACATCCTTAGGTTGGACACCAGCCTTAGAGGCAGGAGTTCCTTCGATTGGTGAAACCACAACTAATTCTTTTGTATCCTTGTCTAGAGAAAGCTGGATGCCAACACCTGTTAATTCTCCTGAGGTGTCGATCTGCATTTCCTTAAATTCCTTTGGATCTAAGAATCGTGTATAGGGATCATCCAAGCTTGCTAACATGCCACGGATCGCTTCATAGGATTCTGAAGTGGCTGAATAGTTCTTGGCTAATAAGTCCTTGCGTAGTCCCTTCCATACTTCAGGGTTATATTTACCTGTGGAATCAAGATAGTCACGATATACAATCTGCCAGACCTGATCAATCACCTCTTTGGGGCTATCACTAATAGCGGAAGAAGAACTCCTTGGTAAACCCAAACTTGGAGAGGCAAGTGCAATTGCAGTAGCAGCTCCTCCCGCGCCCAGAAGGACCAGCCATGAACTGCGCTGGCGGCCTAATGAGCGAAGACTTCTAGAGATGGGCATAGCGTCCAAATTGGACTGATCTCACACAATAACGACTTCATGGCGGATCCACCCATCGACCGTCATCCTTAATCAACTGGATCAACGCATCTACACCCTCAGACTCAGAAACCTTGCGAATCTCATCTCTACCCCGATAGAGGGATATGACTCCTGGGCCTTTACCAACATAACCATAGTCAGCATCTGCCATCTCACCTGGACCATTCACAATGCAACCCATTACCGCAATATCCAAACCAACAAGATGGGATGTGGAATCGCGCACTTTCTGAACAACCTCTTCAAGGTTGAACAATGTTCGGCCACAACTTGGGCAGCTGATGTACTCGACCATCGTTTTGCGCAGCCCGATGGATTGAAGAATCGAGTAACAAACTGGAATTTCTTTCTCAGGCGCCTCGGTCAATGAAACTCGGATGGTATCGCCTAGACCTTCTGCTAAAAGCGTTGCGATGCCCGCTGTACTTTTAATCCTTCCATAATCCCCATCACCAGCCTCGGTTACGCCCAAATGAAGGGGATAATTGAAACCCTCTTGATCCATCGTGTCAGCCATCAATCGATAAGCCGCCAACATCACAGGCGCTCTAGAGGCCTTCATCGAAATCACGATGTTATGAAAATCGAGCGAATCGCAAATTCGCACGAATTCCATTGCTGACTCAACCATGCCAAGAGGAGTATCTCCATAGGCAAAGAGCATGCGTTCAGCAAGCGAACCATGATTCACGCCAATACGAAGGGCTTTGTCTTGCTGCTTGAGACGAGTGACAAGCGGTTCAAAATTCTCGGCAATGCGTTCTCTGATAGAAGCAATCTCTTCGCCGCTGAACTCGGTTCGATCTGGATCAGCTTTATCAAACACAAAAAGGCCAGGATTGATCCTCACCTTGTCGACATGGTTTGCCACCTCAAGGGCAATTTTCATGCCGTTGTGATGGACATCAGCCACAAGGGGTACCGGTTGATAGGTCTCCCTAAGCCGTTGACAAATCTCGCCGACGGCCTTGGCATGACCGAGAGATGGAACAGTTAGACGAACAATTTCACAACCAGCTTCATGCAAGCGTCGTATGCCTGCTGTTGCCCCCTCCACGTCAAGGGTGTCCTCGTTGATCATCGACTGCACCCTGACAGGATGATCACTACCGATCAAGACACCTCCTACGTTGACAGTGCGCGTTACACGTCGGTGGATCTGGGTGTCGTATCTCCTGGATGTGCTGGATTGATACTCAGCCATGGTTGCACTCATGGCAGACGGCGCCTAGATGAATCCAACATTGGCACAACAGCGTTCCTATTGACTTGTATGAGCCTTTGGCGGACCTCGAGCAGATCGCCTCTGGTGAGGGCAACAGGAGCACCATCTACTGGAGATGGATTGCGAAGGAGGTAGGCAGGATGCAAAAGCGGCATCAGTAAACGGCCTTGCCAATGCTGCCATTGACCACGAAGACGGGTAATTCCTCCCTTGATACCAAGGATGGCTTCGACTGCTGTCGAGCCAGCCAAGGCAATCACGCAGGGATCAACCAACTCAATCTGTTGTTGCAACCAGGGACGGCAAGAAGCAATCTCAACAAGTGTCGGTCGCCGATTCTTAGGGGGCCGGCATTTCACAACATTGCAGATGTAGGCATCAGTTTGAGGGTCAAGGCCAACACTCTCCATCAAACGATCTATAAGTTGACCAGAACGTCCTACAAAGGGCTTCCCTAGCTCATCCTCGCGAGCGCCTGGCGCTTCCCCGATCAGCATCAAAGAGGCATGTGGGTTTCCACGACTCACAACAACCTGAGGCTGGTTAACAGGCAAGTCACAGGAACCACAGCCATTAGTGCGCTCCATATGAGCCCCATAGACATGGGTCAATCCTTGTGAGTTTTATTTTAATTAATTGCGAACAGCTGCAACGTCTCTCTGATGGAAAGCATCGAATTGCGTTGAGCAGATCTAGGCGAATTCAGACTAAAAAACCGCGAAGAGTCTCCAAAAACAAGCTCTTGGCAAGATCGATTGACCTTCAGAGGCCAGTGGTTGTGCGACCCAAGTCAACCATGAGCATTAAAAAGCCAATCGAAAGATGTTGGTTGTCCATGTCAGAGCATCAGGCAAGATATGGTCCTTACGGGCATCCCGCAAGGGGATGCGGCACCAATGCCACTCCCGCCTCATCTTTCCGACCGAGTCGTTGCCCTTCAGCCCTCACTCACACTGGCAATCAGTGCTCGAGCAAAGGCCCTTCAGCAAGAAGGCCGCGACATCTGCAGCCTGAGTGCTGGTGAGCCAGATTTCAATACCCCTGAATTCATCATTGATGCCACGGTGAAGGCACTCCGTGATGGCATCACCCGTTATGGCCCTGCCGCCGGAGATCCCGAACTCCGTGAGGCAATAGCAACCAAGCTCAGCAAAGAAAACACTGTGCCAACCAATGCAGAGCAAGTGTTGGTGACAAATGGAGGCAAGCAAGCAATCTTTAACTTGTTTCAGGTGATCCTCAATCCGGGCGATGAGGTTTTAATCCCTGCTCCTTATTGGCTGAGTTATCCAGAAATGGCCCGCTTAGCTGGTGCAAAGGTGACAACACTTCCCTCCACTCCAGAAAACGGTTTCTGCCTAGATCTCAACAACCTAGAAGCCTCCATCGGCCCTAAAACCCGTCTTTTATTACTTAATTCCCCTGGCAACCCAACCGGCCGTGTGATGGCACGCAAGGAGCTGGAAACATTGGCTGATCTGCTGAGAGATCATCCCCAGATCCTGGTCATGAGTGATGAGATCTACGAGTTCATTCTTGAAGAAGGGCAACAGCATTACAGCTTCTCGGCCATAGCACCAGATCTTTCAAACAGAACCTTCATCGTTAACGGCTTTGCCAAGGGCTGGGCAATGACCGGTTGGCGTTTGGGTTATCTAGCCGGCCCCGCTGATGCTGTAAAAGCTGCTACTGCCCTCCAAAGCCAGAGCACTAGCAATGTCTGCAGTTTCGCTCAGCGTGGAGCCTTGGCCGCGCTGCAAGGCTCAAGGGAGTGTGTGAAAAAGATGGTCAAGAGCTACAACACCCGCCGCGAACTCCTCACCTCTGGCTTGCTTAGCCTTGAGGGAATGAGCCTGGTTCCTCCAAAAGGTGCCTTTTACGCCTTCCCAAAACTGCCACCTGAAAGCCTCGACTCAGTAAGTTTCTGTGAGCAAGCTCTTGAAAACCATGGGCTTGCGATGGTTCCAGGTGCAGCATTTGGAGACGACAGTTGCGTACGCCTCACCTGTGCGGTTTCACCAGAAACGATTTGCGATGGACTAGAACGTCTCCGCAAAGCTCTCAAACAGAGCTGAACAACAAACGCAACAAAGACAACATGCCTTCAAGACCAGGCGGGGCGTTGGTCCGCACTGCATTGATCTGCTTGATTGGGTTGCTGAGCTGCACCAATCAAACTGAGAAGACACTTCGTATTGGGGCAATTCCCGATCAGAATCCTGAGCGTTTGAACCGTTTATACGGCCTACTCTCGTCTGAACTGAGCAAAGAATTAAATGTTCCCGTTCGCTACAAAGCAGTCACGAACTATCCAGCCGCAGTCAGTGCATTCCGCACCGACAGCCTTGATCTTGTTTGGTTTGGAGGCCTAACAGGTGTACAAGCTAGGTTGCAAAAGCCAGGAGCAGAAGTTATCGCGCAAAGAGATATTGATGCCAAATTCACAAGTGTATTCATAGCCAATACAAAGAGCGGAATTAAGCCATTAAAAAGCCAATCTGGGCTTCAGCAACTTAATGGGAAGCGGTTCACTTTTGGCTCCGAAAGTTCAACCTCTGGAAGATTAATGCCTCAGCACTTCCTTCAGCAAGCAGGTGTGCAAATGAATGATTTTTCTGGAGGCAAACCAGGTTTCAGTGGTAGTCATGATGCAACAATTGCTTTGGTGCAAAGTGGTTCTTTTGATGCTGGCGCCCTGAACGAAAGTGTATGGGAGTCGGCTCAGAAAAATGGCCGCATCGATCCAGCCAAAGTGAAAGTGATTTGGAGAACGCCCCCATATGCAGACTATCACTGGCTAGCACAACCCAATCTCGATAAAAAGTTTGGCGATGGTTTCACTGAAAAACTAAAGTCTACTCTAACTGGGTTAAAGAAAAGTTCAAAATCACAAGAAAAAATACTTGAACTTTTAGGGGCAAGTAGCTTTGTAGATGCAGACCAAAATCAATACATAACAATCGAGAAAATAGGCAGGCAACTAGGAAAGATTCAGTGAGAAGATTACTCGAAATAAGGGGCGTATTTGTACACAGTAGTAGAGGGAATCGGCTTAATGATATCAACCTTAGCATTTCTTCTGGAGAGCGTGTTGCACTTGTAGGCAGCAACGGATCAGGAAAAAGTAGCTTATTAGCGGTTGCCAACGGAACTCTTATTCCTGATTCGGGGAAGGTGATTTGGCAAGATTATTCAACCTCAAACTTAGAGCAACGTCAACGAAAAAAAATAGGAACCCTGTGGCAAGATCTTCGCCTTGTAGAAGAGCTCAACGTTGCACAAAACATCAACTGTGGTGCGTTAGCTAACAGAAATTTACTATGGGCTCTAGCTAATTTACTCAAGCCAATCGAATTAAATGCCTGCAGTGAATGTCTTAAAAAAGTAGGTCTTTCATCGAGCATCCTTTCTGCAATGGTAAGCGAACTCTCGGGGGGACAGCGACAGCGAGTGGCAATAGCACGCCTCTTACGTCAAAAACCAGAGCTCATTCTCGCTGATGAACCTTTATTCAGTCTCGATCCAATCCTTGCAGAGGAAATCCTCCATCTTTTCTTGGACAACACGATGACTAGTGATATGGGCGAAGAAAGAACCCTTTTGATGAGCCTGCATCAACCATCATTTTTTCGGCACTTTGACAGGGTAATCGCACTTAAGTCTGGGAGAGTTGTCTTTGATCAACCTGCTGAATGTCTTGATGAAGAAGCTTTAGCCTTGATCTACGGATCTGCATGAGTCGCCTCAGTCCAACTCCTCCAATCCTGAGCCTTTTGCCAGCACTGGCTTTATTGCCTGTACTTATTTCTATACTCATAAGTTTCCACAATGGTGGAGTCACTCTCCTATGGGAGTTTATTTGCGCTGCCGTTCATCCATCTATTCAAGCAGAGGTCGTTCAAAGTGCATTTAGAGGAATACAGATCACTTTGGCCACAGCTCTTCTTAGCTGGTCAATAAGTTCAATAGTTGGAATTTGTCTTGGCATAGCCAGCGCCAGGGTGGTATGGGAGACCTTTTTAGGGACAAACTGGCCAGCGATTGTGATTCGCAGACTTTTGGCAATCCCGCGCGCAATTCATGAACTCCTCTGGGGTTTGTTGTTACTTCAAATGGTTGGACTTAGCCCTTGGGTAGCAATTGTTGCAATCGTCATTCCTTACTCCTCACTTGTTGCTCGAGTCGTAAGTGATCAACTTGACACCCAGGATCGTCGAGCCCTAAGGGGCTTAAAACAGGCTGGGGCGGGCTCCTCTTCCGCCTTAATTACAGCTCTTGGCCCTGCGATGGGGCCTGTCTTATTGAGTTATGTCGGATATCGACTTGAATGTGCATTAAGAGGTGCAACCGTGTTGGGGGTTTTTGGATTGGGTGGTATTGGCACTGACCTTCAACTGGCACTTCAATCTCTTCAATTCCATGACGTATGGACAGCTTTATGGTTACTAGCAGCAGTAATGGTTAGTCTTGAGCAGATATTAAGTTTGACACGTAGATATTTCAAATTATCGAAGAATGGGATTTGGCAAGTTGCCAGTATATTGATTGTCTTATTGATTCTATGCGCACTAAGTATTCCCTGGCTAAATGCAGTTGATCTTGATCTAGGAGAACCTCTTCACTGGAGCCCCCTTCCATTACCAACTGTTGATGAGCTAATAATTGCTATTCACACTCTCCCATGGATCCAATTAATCAGCAGCACGATGTTGCTAACAGGGTTAGCAGCAGGAATCGCTATCGGAACACCGCCACTAGCAATGATGCTTTGGCCAAGCCGACTGGGAATAGCAATACAAAGAATCATCTGGGGTCTGCTAAGACTGATGCCAACCCCTCTTACTGCTCTATTTTTGCTGCTCTTCAGCAAACCGAGTGTGGCTGTTGCTGCTCTTGCACTTGGAGCCCACAACATTGGAGTGATGGGTCGCCTCTTAAAAGAAGGGCTTGACCAACAAAGCGACAACAACTTGAAAGCCTTAAGCGCGACTGGCGCTGGAGAACGATCGGCTTGGCTCTATGGATGCTTTAGCGGCCAAAGCCGTAGCTATTTAGCCTATGCCGCTTACAGAACGGACGTGATTTTGCGTGAAACCGTGGTAGTTGGCATGGTTGGAGGCACTGGACTGGGTTGGCAGTTAATCGAATCTCTTGGTTCGTTCAACTGGGCACAGGTCAGTGTCCTAATCGCGGTGTTCACAGCTCTGACCTTGATCGGAGAATCGATCACTGATCGCTTGCGATATCACTGGACTGGTTCAACTAAAAAGCTACCTATGGTTGTAGACCTACAAAGCTGATCAGGTTCCACTTCTCGATGTGATGGCCAATACATACAAGAGACTCGTTGTCATAGGTGACAGTGGTGTTTATGGATGGGGAGATCGAGAGGGTGGCGGATGGTGTGAACGTCTGCGATGCCAATGGATGAGCCTCCCTGATGCCCCAGTGGTCTACCAGCTTGGAATTCGTGGTGATGGACTGGAAAGTGTTGCCAAACGCTGGCAAAAGGAATGGCAAAGTCGAGGCGAACTCCGTCGTCAGGTTCCTGATGCAGTTCTTGTGGCGGTGGGCCTCAATGACACAGCACGTATTGGACGCCCCGATGGCCGGCCCCAACTCACGGCAGAGGCCTTTCGCTTTGGCCTGCAGCAAATGCTGACAGAGATGAAACACCTCACCAAGGTGATGGTGATGGGCCTCACTCCTGTCGATGAAGCTGTAATGCCATTTGCGCAATGCCTCTGGTATTCAAACCAATCGGGGTCGGTTTATGAAGCCCAGCTTGAGGAAGCCTGTCTTGAGGTTGATGTGCCATTTCTGCCGTTGCACAACGCCATGCTCAATGAACCTGCCTGGCTCAGCTGGATCGAACCCGATGGTATCCATCTCAACTCAGAGGGACATGACTGGATCCACCAACGGGTGATGGCATGGACATCGATGCTGGAGTGGGCAGAGCTCGAACCACTAACAAACTTCACTCCTACGGTTGGCTGAAATCACCCCTAAGGAATCCGATGTTCATCCTTTAGTTGGTTTACCAGTGCTGCAGAAAAGAAGAAAGTTAAGGATGTCAATAGAAAGTCAAGTCATGGCGCAAACTTCTTGCAAAACCTTGAGAAGAAAGAGAGCAGAGTGCTCTGGGAATCAGCGTTCATTTTCATTGCCCAAATCGATACAAAAACGCAATGAGGCTGTAGTTGAACACCTTGGATTGGCGCACCTTGCAGCAACTCGCCAAGCCACCCGTGGCGGTGAAGAACTGGATGATCTCATTCAAGAAGCAAGGCTGGGGTTAATCATGGCGATGGAGAATTTCGATGCCAATCTTGGATTTAAAGCAAGTAGCTATGCAATGGCCCGTGCCAACGGCCAGATCCTCCATTTCCGCAGAGACAGAAGCCAGATTGTGAGAGTGCCCTGGCGACTGAGAGACCTATATACCCGCGGCATGAGACTCAAGCAGAAGCAGCAGAATGATGGCTTAAAACCTTTCACCGAAGAGCAACTGGCTGCACAATTAAATGTAAGTTCAGACCGCTGGCATCAAGCTGCGGAAGCCATATGGCAGACACACCTTGTATCTCTGGATGCCAAAGAGAGTTCAACAGGTGGCAATCATGTTGAGAAGAGAGTCCCATTATTGGAACGGCTCAAGTCACCAAAGCAGAAAGAACCGGATCTGCAATACCAATGGCTAAAAAAGGCTATTCAGCGTCTAACATCCCACCAGCAACACTTGCTTTACGCCCATTACATCGATGACATCAGCTTGAGACAGTTAGCAAAGCGCGAAAAGATGAAGGAGAACAAGCTGCGAAGAGTTTTGCAAGGTTTAATTAAACAACTTCAACTTTGGTCCACAAAGAAATCTGATTAGCTGGTTAAGCAGCCAAACCAAGCCAAGCGGCGATTGCGATGGCAAAAACAGCAGCAAAGCTTGTCTGTAAACCATTAACAAGTTCATTACTCAGCCAACTAATTTTGTTCTGAGCAATTGCGCCTAAAAGGCTCTCCATAAGAGTGGCCAATAAGCCAATCAAAGCAACCAAGATCGCCTGGAAACCAAAAGGCAACAGAGAGAGGGAGACCATCACGAAGGTCATCAAAAGACTGCCAAGGGCACTTGCGAGAGTGCCCTCGAGACTGATGGCTCCATCCGTACCAGCAGGTACAGAACGCAGCGTGGTGATGAGCACAGTGGTTCGGCCCCAACGTTTGCCTATCTCACTGCCGAAGGTGTCAGCAAGTTTCGCAGCAAAACTTGCTGCGAAACCGATCATCAGCAAAGACTGGGAACCAAGGCCCAGTTTGATCAGGATTGCCACTACAGCACCAGTGGCTGCAGATCCCCAGACATTTTCAGGCCCACGCCTGCCACCACGTCCCTCAGCAAGGCCAGCGAGTTTCTTCTGGGCCATGCCAAGACGGGTGACCATCGATCCCAGTACGAGATAAATCACTACCGCAAGCCACCCACGCCAGCCCAGACACCCCCAGAGGATGGTGCCTAGTGCCCCGGCATGAATCCATCCGGCGGAAGTGAGTAATGGCAGCCTCTGGGCCAGCGCAATCAATAGAGCATTGAGAGCAAAAGCCCAGAGCCATTGAACCAGAGTCGGATTAGAAAAAAGCATCAACATTGATAGCACTGCCTTTGGCCAGATTGGACAAGAGACAGCAAGCGTGGGCTATTGCTTGACGCTGTCTGGCAGACCAGAGCATGAAGCAGAAAAAACAGCCTACGGTTTTGATCTTCTCAATCTCAGCATTGAGAAAATTATCACCTCAAAAGACTGTGCAGAAAATCACTGGAGAAGTCCAAGCCCTCGAGCCAAAGGAAGCCGCTATGAAATGAAGGTTTGCTTGAAAAAGACGCCGATAAGCGCTGACATTCGTGAGTAAAAATGCAGCCGCTTAGATCAAAAACAAGCCTGCAGGAATTCAATCAGATCTTGACTGATCTCTTGACAAGCTGATCCGTCGACTTGAAACCATTGTTTGAGCTGCTGCCACAGCAGCTGTGCAAGTGCGCAGGATTGAATCTCCCAACGCCACAGGCACCCAACCGGCGGCCTCAGCGGCACACTCTTCAAGTGGGCTCCAACCACCCTCAGGACCAATCGCAACTGTGACTTGGTTGATTTCTGGGGTCAGTCCTTCCATCAAAAGTTGTAGATCAATCAGTCCCTGCCGACGAGTGGTGGCCAAAGCAAAAACTGCATGATCTGGTGGACTTTTCCACAAGGCTGAAGCTTCTGCTATCGGCAAAAGTTCTGGCTGCCAAAGCTGCTCAGATTGCTCAACTGCTTCCCTAAGGATCACCCTCCATCGCAATGGTCGCTCCTCCGCCTGAGGAGTACACCTATCAGAACGTAGAGGCTGAATCAGGTTGACGCCTAGTTCACAACTCATCCTCAAAACCTCCTCAAAGCCACGCTTTGGGAGAACAACAGCCAAACCGAGTTGTTGACGATGGCGAGGTTGTTGTAGAGAAGGAGACGAAGGTGACGTGTCAAGTTTTAAAAAATCACCTGCTTGTAGATGGGCCTCCCAGAAATGGCCAACACCATCAACAAGCGCAACCGCTTGCCCATTGCGAAGGCGAAGCACTCTGCGCAGGTAATGGACTTCGTCTTGCTTGAGAGATAACAAATGGTCAGAAGCAGTGATTGCATCAAACCGCTGCGATTCAACCAAAAGGCGCCTGAGCTCAGCCAAGAGACTGCCTAGGCCTCCACAGGGAAGATGCTGTCGGGATGGGGCTCAACAGGCCAGTCATCATTGACACCACCAATCAACACTTCATCCAACTGCACCACATCGGAGTCAATTTGTTGGAGAGCGTTGATCAAGACATCAAGTGCTACAGCATCACTTGTACCAAGATCAACCCAACAACGTGCCCAGCAGCCTTGATATTCCAACTGGCCCATGTTGTGCATCAGCGCAGGGATCACGGATCTGGCGTCTTCATTGTCGTAAGTGATCCAGCTGAGATCAGCACCTTCCTCATGGACTTGTAGGTTCTCAGCATTAAATCCACCCAAACGGCCAATCACGTACCAACTATCAAAGATGCCATCGACGTAATTTTGCTCACCCTGGCTTGGTACATCGGCAAAGTGAAGCCATAGCCAACAGTTGAATGGATCAACCTCGCGGAAACGAACGTCCATGAAAGCTCGACGATGGCTGCATCATCGCGGCATTCGACAGATCCGTCTGCATAAGCAAGCATTCATCAATCAAATTGGAGGATCATTAGCTGCTGTGAGCAGAGAAGTGAGGTGCTCATGCTGGAGCTGAAAGACATTCAATACCGTCCCTCAACATCTGAAGAACCTGTGTTGCAGGGAGTTGATCTCCTTGCTCATGCGAGCCAACCCGTTGTAATAGCTGGCGCTAGTGGAAGTGGCAAAACCAGTCTGCTAGAGGTGATCAGTGGACTTGCAAGTGCTCAACAAGGCGCCATTTACTGGGAACACAAACCCTTAAATCAGCGTCAACGACGCTGGATGTGTGGGGTCGTCTTTCAATTCCCAGAGCGGCACTTTCTTGGTTTAACTGTTGCCCAGGAGCTGCGCTTAGGGCATCGGCGACTCACCAGTGTGGAACAAACACAAGCGCTACAAAAGGTGGGACTGGCTCAAATCGACATGAAGCAAGCACCGGAACGTCTCAGTGGAGGTCAACAACGACGGCTTGCCCTTGCTGTTCAGTTGCTGCGCAAGCCAACCATTTTGCTGCTTGATGAACCCACCGCCGGGCTTGATTGGTCAGTACGTGATGAGGTATTAGAACTGCTTTCCAAGCTTGCACGAGAACAGTTGTTAATCGTGGCCACTCATGAGCCAGAACTCTTTGTGGGCTTGTCAAGTGCAGCGTATCGGCTCGATTCAGGTCGGCTTCATAAGCTGCCTCAATAACTCTCAATCAACTTAGATAACTAGCTGCCTTCGCAATCGAAAGTCACAGAAAAGCAATTCACAATGGCCAACCATTGATAAGTAACGCTTCAAAAGTGAATGGGGTCAGCGATCTATAAATATGTCTTGATCTTTAAATCAATAGGTAGTTGTTGAAGTTAAAAAAATTACTTCCAAGACGGCTTGAGGGCCGACAAGTATTGCAACACTAAGTCTTTTTGCTGAAGAACTCAAAAGCATTCTTCAGGAAGCTCGCAATATAGAATCAAACAACAATTCAAAAGGAATATTTAATTGCTGGCAAAAGTAAATCAAGAGCTTTTTATCAGTTAATTATATCGAGAAAGCAAGCCATTGTTCGCATGGGTCTTATCTACTCAATCCAAAAGGAGTGCACCAGCCCAAAGCAACAACACTGTTGGCACCGCTTCAAGCTGGTCTCCTGTAATCGGCAGGGTAACGCTTGGTATAGCTGTCATGGCTTGCAGGAGGAGTCCCCCAAGAATCAAGCCGCTAGCAAGCAAGAGAACACTCCAGCCCAATGATGCAAGTGGGCGACGACCTCGTCTGATCTGACTGAGAAACAGAGCAATTGTTGATACAGCAAGGATAAGCTCCGTACTTCCAACAGGAGCAACAATCACAAGCAATAAGGCAAGTCCTCCCAAGACCAATCGAACCGTGAGGCCCTGTCCTTCAGGTAGAGAGAGATTCGGCCAGAATTCTCCTGATTTGGTGTTAGCAGTTGATGAATTGATATTGCGTAAACGTGTAAGCAGAGCATTGCTTCCACCACTACGAGCAGCTGTCTCGACCTGCAGCTCCTCTCGCTGAGAGGCATTAACTGCAGCATTGCTCACTTTGCCAAGCTGACGTTCCTTGAGACTGGACATGAGCAGAGCGTCATAAGACGCTTCAACCCTTGCCCTGGCTTGAAGGTCATCGCCTACCTCTAAAAGCCGCTTTTCCTTTGCTTGTTGCACAGATTCGAAGCTGGCTCCTGGTTCAAGACCAAGGATGGAGTAGGGATCCTGCGACCCTGGATTCGAACTGGAGCCGATGCCCGAGGCCATGGATCTACGAGAACTACTCTGAGCGTATCGAGACCAGCTCAAAAGAGTGGTGAACCATAGCGATAGCCATGGCTGTTCTGGAGCTGTTTGCAACAAACCAAAGCCTCTTGCTGTCCCATCCACTGCCTACTCTTGAGCAACGGCATCTGTGGTGGAAGGTGGAAGCCAACAAGCATTTCAACCCTTTCAGGTTGATCATTGCTGCTTGCAGCACGAAAGCAAACGTACTCAGTGCCACCATCAACACAGGGGCGTATCAGCCATTGGTTGTCCACTACCACTGAAAACATTCTTTAACGATTCTGGCTAACTAGACCAGTGAATCGCGAGTTCTTTTTGTCAGGAAAGCAGATTTAAGCCCAACGATCAAAGGCTGATCGGCTCTACACCACTAACCACAGGCGCAACAGCACTAAGTTCCAACGCAGGGTGATCATCAAGAAGCTGGTTAAGGTTCCACTCGTTCTTGAACAAGAGAACAGGACGCTGCCAGGCATCCTGAACGGTCTTGCAATTAAAGATCCGTCCCATCTCATCTAGAGCAGGCCAACCATCACTGACCCACCGTGCCACCTGGAAGCCCATAGGCTCAAGACGGGTCTGAACGCCATATTCGTTTTCTAAACGATGCTGAACAACATCAAGCTGCAACTGACCTACTGCAGCAAGAATCGGATCCCGCTTGCTCTGATCAGTATCGTAGAGAATTTGTACAGCACCTTCCTCTCTTAACTCATTAACTCCTTTACGAAAATTTTTAAATGCTGAAGGATTCGGGTTACGTAACCAGCTAAATATCTCAGGACTAAAGCATGGTATACCCTCGTATTCAACTCTAGATCCTGTATACAGAGTATCACCAATCGCAAACATACCAGGATTATTTAGACCAATAACATCACCTGGATAGGCATCATCAACGACCGAACGTTCTTGGCCAAATAACTTCTGTGGGCGAGATAGACGTATGGATTTACCGGTTCGTGCTAGGCGCACCGTCATATCCTTTTCAAAACGTCCGCTGCAGACCCTTACAAAGGCGACACGATCACGATGGCGAGGATCCATATTGGCCTGTAATTTGAAAACAAAGCCACTAAAGGATGGTCGCAGAGGATCAACAGGGCCCTCACTTGTAGAACGAGCTACCGGACGCTGCGCCATCTCAAGAAAGGCATCAAGGAAAGGCCTTACCCCAAAATTGGTCATTGCTGAACCAAAAAACACAGGTGTCAACTCGCCTGCATGGACTAATTCCAGATCAAGCTCTGCACCTGCTGCTTCCAAGAGCTCTAACTCTTCCAAAGCTTGGTCCAAAAGCTCCTGCTCGACAAGGCTTGGCAATTCCGGATCGTCAAGATGAAGGTGGCGTTCACTGGCTTGCCGGCCCCTTTCCGCTCTTGTAAAAAGAACAACATTTCTAGTTCGACGATCAATAACACCACGAAACAACTCCCCACTACCAATAGGCCAATTCACGGCCCAAGGTATTAGCTCCAACTCTGCTTCAATCTCATCCAACAGCAACAGAGGATCCCGCCCTGCACGATCCATCTTGTTTATGAAAGTAAAGATTGGAATGTTTCTCATGCGACATACCTCAAACAATTTTCTGGTCTGAGGTTCTAAACCCTTAGCTGCATCCTCCAACATCACTGCATTATCTGCAGCCGCCAGGGTGCGATAAGTGTCTTCGGAAAAATCCTGGTGTCCGGGGGTATCAAGAAGGTTAATTGTGTTATCTGCATAATCAAACTGCAGAACGGTGGAGGTGATCGATATACCCCGCTGCTTCTCCAACTCCATCCAATCGGAGGTCACCTTGCGCTGCTCACCACGGGCTTTAACAGCCCCTGCTTGCTGGATCGCACCTCCGTAAAGCAACAATTTTTCTGTAAGGGTGGTCTTCCCCGCATCTGGATGGGAAATGATCGCGAAATTGCGGCGACGGCTAATGGCCTCAGCCAACGAGGCCTCAAGGACTTGATCTATATCGATTGAAGAAGCCGAATCAATCGGCGGGCTCGTGGAATCGGGAAGAGAGGTCAAGCTGTGACGAAGATCTGGCGGGTGCAAGTGCATATTAAAGGTGCGATAAATGATCAAGCCTTTGACTGGGTCTAAGATTCATAAGACAAGGAATTCACTTCGCGGCAGGTGTAAAGGTGATATTTCAGCCTCTGTCAATGATTGATTGTGATCAGTGTTGCAATCTCAACTCATCTCAGTGAGAAATACTGCTTTGGCAAAGTGCTTAAGCGTACTCAATCATTTTGATCCATCGAAGCAACCAAGATCATCAATTTCTAGTACTGAGCCCTACCTGAGGGCCAGGCAACAACACCAACGTTGATCTCAATACTTTCTTCAGCGACAACTCAATTCAATGGGAAAAGCCTTGCGCTCTCACTTGTGAAAACAGGCGAGAAGACCTCATAAATGAAACTGACCCTATGCAGTTAGATCGTGCCAAATACGTCGAGATACCTGTCCTCAACTTCGATCACATGCAAATGATCTAGACCTGCATGAACAAGCTGTGACTGCACCTCTTCCAAGGTGAAGGCTGCGTGCAGAGACGCCAAATAATCACGAATCAAAATAGAAGGTGCTTCCTGCATGTGTTTTTGTTGAAGCGCAATAGCATGTTTCGTCGATAAGGGTCGACGCAAATCGCGATGAAAAACAAACGCACCTGGGGCTGCTAAATACTTAGTGACCTGCCATAAAAGATTGGGGTCATGAAGGTGGTGAAGCAAGCTATTACTAACAACGAGAGCAGCCGAACATTTCAAATCGACGCATTGGTTCACGAGTGATGAAAGATTGGAACAGCGATAGGTCAGTCGCTTAAGTTCAGCGGCCATCGCTTTTTGCCGTTGCAAAGCGTGATCAAGCATCGCTTGAGCACCATCGATGCCAAGCACCATCACTTCAGGCCAGAGCCGCTGGAGACGCTCGCAAATATTTCCAGGTCCACAACCAAGATCAACGATCATGCTGCCTGGAGAAGGAATCTTGCACAAGCTGATCAGATACTCCTGCAAGCGTTGGATTAATGCCTCATCACCACAGGAGAAATCTGCTTCGGCATAGGCCCTGGCCTGAAGCGGATCATCCATTAACTCCGGCTCAGGCAAACGCTTCACAAGATCTCAATCAGATTTCTCACTAGTCTCAACCAGGCACTGTCGATGGTGTTACTAAAGCTTGCAGACACCATGAGTGGCGGTAGCGTTCCCATACTTATCGGCATAAGCCAACCTATGACCCTGACTTCGAGCAGACCTGAGATAGCAATGACAGCCTTAGAAGCCAGCGGACAGCGTGGTGATTTCCCTGCCACGGCTCCAGCGGCTAACCCGGTTTTTTATCGCACTTACAGCCGCCGCACCTCGTCGGGACGAGAAAGCTGGAACGAAGTCAGCACACGCAACCTCCAAGGACTGCAGCAACTCGGCAAACTCAGAGCTGAGGAGGTAGCGCTGATGTCGCGCATGCAAGCCGAGAAAAAGGCTCTCCCCTCTGGTCGTTGGCTATGGATCGGTGGAACTGATTGGATCGAAAGAGCAGAGAATTTCTCAGGTGCCTATAACTGCACATCCACCAACCTGGTGGACTGGGAAGCCTTTGGTCTAATGATGGACCTTGCGATGATGGGCTGCGGAACTGGTGCTGTCATTGAACCTCACTTGATTGATCAGCTTCCGGTGGTTCGCAACCCCATCAAAATCGTTGGCGTCACAGATATTGGCCTAACAGCAGCACATCAAAGACAAGAGCAGACAACGCACAGCATTGAAAACGACAACGTCTTGATCAAGGTTGGAGACACACGTCGTGGCTGGGTTGACAGCTATCAGTTATTACTCGAACTATGCAGCGATGAGCGCTTCGCTGGACGAACCATCAATGTGAGTATTGACCTTTCAGACGTAAGGCCAGTAGGCGAGACCCTCAAGGGCTTTGGTGGCATGGCCAATCCAGTGAAGCTGAAGGATCTTTATACCCGTGTCGCTCGACTGCTTGGTAAAGCAGTCGGCCGTCGCCTCACTTCAGTGGAGTGTTGCCTCTTAATCGACGAAGCCGCAGTAACAATCGTGGCAGGCAACATTCGCCGCAGTGCTGGCATGCGTCAGTTCTCGGCGGAAGATCTTGCGGCTGCAGAAGCCAAAGAAAATCTCTGGCAACAAGATGCCGAAGGTAATTGGCGCATCGATCCCGAAAAAGATGCGCTACGCATGGCCAATCACACCAGGGTTTACCACAACAGACCGAGCCGATCGATTGTGGTTGAAGCCGTAAGAAAACAATTCCATTCTGGAGAGGGTGCCATTCAATTCGCACCAGAGGCCATTGCTCGCTCCAATGCAGACCTGCTCACCACACAAGAATTACGCCAGGAATTCATTGGGATCTACTGCGATCAGGGAAAAGACGAAGCAGGTCGCTGGTTGCAGACCAACCACGGTCCGATCGATGCCAGCGAACTAGAGCATCGACTAGGCCGCTATGGCCTAAACCCATGCGGGGAAATTCTTGGAGCCGACTTTCACTGCAATTTGGCCGAGATCCATCTCAACCAAATCGACCCTTGCGATGAAGACGGTCAAGCCGATGCTTTCAAAGCTGCTGCTCTATCTGTTGCCTGCCTACTAAACCATCGCTTTGAAGTTCCCAGATATCGCCAAAGCCGTGCCTGGGATCCAATTGTGGGCGTGAGTTTTACTGGTTTATTTGACTTCTTCGTCCATGCCTTCGGTACTGCCTGGCTCAGATGGTGGGAAAACGGTCGACCAGACACAGATGAAGGTCGCCAATTCAAGCAAAAGGAAGCATCCTTTTTGATCCGTTGGAAAAAAATAGTCAACGAAACTGTCTGGGACTATTGCGATCGCCACGAGTTGCGTCGCCCTAGCCGTTGCACCACAGTTCAACCAGCCGGAACGAAAAGTCTGCTTACAGGAGCAGCGCCGGGATGGCATCCTCCTAAGGCCCAGCGTTTCATTCGTCGGATTACCTTCCGCAAGAATGATCCAGTGGCGATGGCATGTATGGACTACGGATACACCGTTGTGCCGTCTCAATCTGATAAAGATGAGCAGGGTCGCTTGCTGGATGATCCATTTGATCCACGCTGCAGCGAATGGTTGGTTGAAATCCCCACGGAAGTCAGCTGGGCCAACCTGCCTGGAGCCGATGCTGTCAATATCAATAACTTCTCAGCACTGGCTCAATTTGATTTCTACATGCAAGTGCAAAGCCATTACACGGCCCACAACACTTCAGCGACGATCGAACTGCGTGAGGATGAGATAGAGAGTCTGGGCGAAGCATTGCATCAGGCCATTGACAACAGTGAGGGCTACATCTCTGCTGCGCTGCTTGCTCGCTTCGATGCCCACAATGCCACCTTCCCGCGCTTGCCGTTTGAACCGATCGATGCAAACACATTCGAGCGCCTGCAAGCAGAGGTGGTTAATCGGAGGGTGAGGAGTAACTTCTTCGAAGCTCTTCACTCCTATGACCAAGGTGAACTGATGGAGGCGGGGCCGGCAGGCTGTGACTCAGACAAATGCCTACTTCCACTTGCCAAACCTGGGAGCTGACAAAAACGCTGATGGGATCCGTGCTGGATGGTTCACCAGGACGGATCTCTAGGCAAGAAGCATAAAATCCTGACGAAACCAAATCAATTGGTTGGTAAAGACCATTGCAACCAAAAGCGATAGGTGGCTATTTATGGGGTGAGGCAAGTTCGATCTACACCTCCTTAAGCCAATGAGCACTGCCAAGATCAAGGTCAATGCGATGAGTAAAAGCACACGCGAAGCAATAGTCGACAAACTCAGGGCTTGTCAAACAGATGAGCAGTTACTTGCATACGATGCTCAATTCAATATTGAATCCAATACAGGCCCCTTATATCTGGTGATTTGCGAATTTCTACATAATCGCACCATCTCTCGTGCGATCGCCGCCAAGTGGCTAAGGACACTACTGGAAGACCGCGAAAATAAACTTCGAATGGTGAGTGTAAAAACCTAAAATATTGCCTTAGATACACGTAAACACGATGCTCATAAACCTGAAGAATGATAGACAGACCAACACATCAATAGTTAAGAACTTTTCAATAGGAGTTTGACAAGAAGAATGAAGCAGAGACTCTAAGAAGCATGGAATTCATTCTGTATTTTTTTCATCACTGATCTCTACGTTGGAAAAACTATCAATCACATGCCTCTAACAAACCCAAAAGAAAGTTTAAAAACTGATATAGCCTTAATCGTCGGATAAATACATTAACCATCCTCCTATCAAATTAATTGATTGATCTTTTCGATGGCTAGAGATGGGCAAGTAGCCTTAGGGTATTACTATTAACGTGCAGCCATACAAGCATGAAGCCCAAAATTGTTGATGGACCAAATCAATCGAAACGAGGAGAAGAGTTTTCCGCTTTAGCAAAGATTTTTGCTATTGGGGTTGCTTCGCGCGGAATCATTGCAATCGGCATCGTGCCGATGGGCCTTGTAAGTATTGGAGTGGTATCCATGGGTTTAGTGAGCATTGGCTGCGTAGGCATGGGAGCCATTAGCGCTTGCCTGGTAGGCATGGGGATATGGGCTACGGGCATGAATGTTATGGCTGCTTGGTAAGCAATACTAATCAGAGTACATGGAATATTGGTTAATAGGCATCCTATTCAGCTCTATTACAAGCCAAGCAGCCACCATTGATTCGATAAGGAGAAAGGTGACCATTAAGACAATAAGTGCCTCTGAAAAATTTCTTTACTCCAATTTCCCTAGCATGAGCATCAGTTAAGGGAAGTTTTAGCCATTGATCTGGAACCTTGCCGACAAGATTCTTTCGATTAATTTGCGCCTGCTTTCTTCTTAAGTTCTCCTCACGATCATTCTTATCACAAACAGCCTCAGTTGTGAGTTCACGAGAACATTCAATGCATTCGGTAATATTCTTTTTCTTTCTCAACCGATGAGATAAAGAGTCACTCGGAACTTCACGTTCATTGCCGCAGCTACAACGGCACCACCAATAGCAATTGCCTGCTGCGGTTCTGCGATCGGACGCACGAACAACAGTTAGGCGACCATAAACTTCTCCGAGCCGATCTCGAGGCTTACTAGGCATCAGTAACTTCTCAAGTCATGCATTAGCAAACATCATTGGTCAAAGGATCTGCTAGCAATTTAATAGGTTGACATATCGATGGAATATAGTCAATACACCTCTACAATATAAATGAGCTCTTGCTATTGCCAAAAAGGAGAGGTTGAGAGATTAGCCCAAGCAAAGATCCTGAACGAAAAGCTTGGGGGGTGCATTTTCAAGCAAAGGCAAATATCATGGTTTAAAATATCAATGCTGACTTGATAGAGTCAGTTCAGGGAGAGGTGGTCGAGTGGTTGATGGCTCTGGTCTTGAAAACCAGCATGTCCGCAAGGGCATCGTGGGTTCGAATCCCACCCTCTCCGTTTTGAGGCGTACTCCTTACGGATGAGGCAGATTGGTTAAAAAGTCAAAGGAAAACCCAGGAATCCTGAAGAGAACCTTTTCAGCAGCATTAGCCACAGCGTCATTGCTCATCGCGCCAACAGCCAATAGCGCTAGAGCTCATTTCGACAACTATAGCTATTGGTATGGCTTTGTCGCTGGCGCAGGCGGAACAGTCTGCGGGCTTCTACAGGAGGGAATTTTTCTAAAAATAGCGTGAAGGGGTTCACCGAAGGTTTTATGGAAGAACTCGAGAACAGTGCACCCATAGCAGCTGTAGACGCGGCAGTCGAAGCAATAAAAGGCGAGGACATTGGAAAAGGTTGCCCTTTTGAAAGGTAAATAACTTCCCGCTTGCAGGAAGATGCGACTCAGTAGCGGTGAACCCATGCATTGAACAAGCACCTTATCTTTTAGCAAATTTACGCTGGGGGTTTGTGTGGAACCTGACCCTTCTTTTTTATGACTGAAGACGCATAGTGATATTGCAGGTGTAGGTTTCCCCTCTCCTACCTACACGAAGAGCCGCATCACTCTTTTGGCATCGAACGACTCAGGAGAGAACGGAAGCTCTGGGGTTGAGCACCCAGGGGTATTTTTCTGTCAGAGGCCCTTACCTGAGTCTCGTTTCAGGGGGTATGAGGTCGTCTCCTTAAACGGCATTATTGGTGTTGGTGAAATTCGAAAAGACCTGGAAATAACTCTCATAACGTCACATCAGAAGTAATTTCAGGTTAAACCAACTGCCACCTTCTCCGTTTTAGTTACCGTAACAGCAGGTTATTAGATTTCAAAACAGATTCTATGTTGATTGTGGTGAAAGCAAATAGAATATCTACGTTTTAGATGCTCTAATCAAACTGGTTGTAGATTTGCCTCTTGTAGTGTGACTAACTTATTGGAGTCAGAGTCCCAAAGAATATAAGCAAAGCAATCTGGTATGTCTTTAATGCGTAATTTCTTTGCTCCATGCAGAAGTGCTTTATTATGTGCATGGCATGCCTTCAATCTATAATTAGGGATACGCTCGCAAAGATGATGAATACTGTGAAAAGAAATATCTGCAAAAAACCAATTAAGCCATAGTGGAATATCTAAATTGCTACTCCCTTCAAGTGCAGCAGTAAAATAGCTCCAGTCGTTATTACCATGAGCATAGGAACCTTCGAAATTATGTTGAACAAAAAAGATGCAAATAAAGATTGCTGCCGAAGCTGTCATCACCAACGAATAACAGATCCAAAACAGACCGACTCCAAGCCATCGACTCATTAAAAACCAACTTGCTAGTACTAAGAGGTTATTTGCCAGAAGATCAGCTAATTCTCCAGAGGTATACCAATAACTTGACTGATGGTTCAGTAATTGAGAGCGAAAAATATTGATACTTTTCCAGCCATCATCTCGAAGACCTAAAACAAATTGACGGCACTTAGACCAACAGTATTCTATTAATCCCAGGATTAAGGCCAATCGAGGCTTAATTATGAGGTAAAAGAAACCACCAGGAAATAACATCAATGGATGCCGACTTATAAAATATATAAACTTGTTGATTTTAGATAGAGATTGATACTGAGCAAGAGTTAGTAAAGCTGAAGGGCCTCGATAACGCTGCCAATTTCCATTGTGTTTATGATGATAGGCATGGCCTCGTGACCAAGGGTGTTGAGGTATCGCATTCAGCACTCCAAGAAAAAAACCGGCTGAACGGTTGAGCCATCGGGAGTGAAAAAGAGAACCGTGTCCGCAATCGTGCATTAAAGCAAAGCAACGAGACGACAGCAAAACCAACAGGACAAGAACAATAAAAAATTGAACGGCCTTCAGGCCAACTGGAGAGGATGCATGCCCAATCAATGACACCATCAGCCATAATCCAGCGATCGGAACAAGAGTGGAGAACAACTGCCAACAAGCCAAAGGGTCACTGCGTTGCAAGTAGGGCTCAATGACGAAATCAGTCCTGTTTAGAGGCCTGTTCTCTGGTGGGATTGGTGGATCGTAGGATTGTGTTGGGATCTGGCTAACGTTTGAAGTGTCCCTCTAATATGCCACTTTTATCAGCAAACTGTGCCTTTGCATAGAGGTGGATGAAATCACTAAGCGGGTTAAACACATATAGTGCAACTGATCTGGAGATGATGGCTAGGCAAGCAGCAGTTAAAAGGTATTGAGAACTTCATTGAGTAACAATACAGGAGAAGCAGAGATCCAAGCCAAATACTCTTAAAATAAATATATTGACGACAAAGCATCATGTTTTAAACCTATAAAAGATCAGGATATAAATCGATTGTAATTCATAAGCGAATCCGAATTAGAGTGTTAGCAAAAATTCCAAGAAATTCATGCTGAGATAGGAAAATAATGCCATAAAGACATAATCATGAAGGCAAAGGCAAATCCTTACAGGCCAGCAATAGGCAAAATGCACATTGCCAATAATAGAATCTGGCACGAAAAAACCATGAAAGAGCTTCTTAATACTTTTGCGGAGTTTTCTTTGTTTTAAAAGAATTCCAGACAGGCGTGAATCAAGTTGTCAACGTAAAAGCATGAAAACCAACTAACACTTGCGAGAAAGCAATCATTGGCGCAAGATATGGTCTATCTAAAGTCTAACAAGAATGCAATCGCTATATATACAAAAAGCATAGAGACTGGTTTTTAAGTATAAATTGCTCAATTAAACTTTAAGTAGTTAAGATTCTGCAGCAATAGATTGCAGAATATCCAATGATCTAAAATTGTGATGGCCAAAGCTCGCTAAACAAATCTGAAAGTAGCTTTAGCCGCCTAGGTCTACTGCTACTACTATACAATTGCTGCTGATCACGCAAAATATCTGCTGCGTTATCGCCAAGGGCTGCACAGATGAAATCATTGTCTTCAGCAATCCAACGAAAAACATCTTCATCCTCGACTTCTAGATGAAACTGGAGTCCATAAGCCAATGGGCCAATTCTGAACAATTGCTCACGGCAGCGAACACTACTGGCAAGAACGTTGGCATTTTTAGGCAGAATTATCCTGTCGCCATGCCAATGCAAAACATCCAGTGGCTGGATTAAAGACCTGATGACTGACTGATTTCCTGCCTCGAGCGTGGATGTAATTGGTGCCCACCCGACCTCCGCAAGTGGTCGCGGTGGATCGCCACCCAACAGCGGTTCAACGCCACCACCACAAGCATGTGCAAGTAATTGTGCGCCAAGACAGACACCAACAAAAGGGATCTGATGCTCCAAGGCTTGTTGAATTAAAAGAACCTCATCCTCTAACCATGGGAAGGCTGGGTTATGCAGATCGCCTACGCCCATCGGCCCTCCTAGGACCAGCAAACCATCTCCTTTAACCAAAGAAGGCAAAGGTTCCCCTAGGTCCACACGGATGACGTGGACTGACATCCCGTGTTGTTGTGCAAGGTCTTCAAACAAGCCAGGAGTTTCACGGTCTAAATGTTGAACAACAAAGAGGCGTGTCATTTGAATAGAAAATGAATTTGTCACACTAATATTGTTGAGGTTAACTGCTACAGCAGTACCAACAGCCTGATTGATAAGGGTTGGCTGCTGAAACGAGCTCAATAAACAAATAAATGCAACTAAAGCAAGAAAAAAACAGTGGCTATAAAATAATACCTTGTGGTTATCAATGACATTTACAACAGGCAGATTTGATTTATTATAGAATCACGAAAAGCAATAAGGTCATTGGACGAAAGCAATGCGCAAGCATTTCAACCATAAAAAGATATAAGCTGCTGATTACATAATAATTCAGCGTCTGTCTGGAGGATTTAATCAGCATCATGATGAGCATGACTGATCTTAGACATGCAAAGTGAGAGAATCAAGCAGCCAATTGTAAATGAGCGAGTGCTTCGAGTAAAATTCACAGGGAAAATAAGGTATAGAGTCAGTAGGAGTTTTTTCTTCAATATCGGGGCTCTGAAAGTAACATCTATTGGAAGATCATGAAGGACAATGATCTAAGTACGCAATATCGAATAGAAAGATTATAGTTAATCAATCGATAAGATTCACAGCAGAAATCATTTTTCACCTTGCATCTATGATCGACAAGTCGCAATCGAATAAAAGCTTCTATAGAGATGCTGGTTTATGTATAAAAATCAACCTCACCAAGTAGGTGAAAATCAATGTCTAGTCAATGAACAATAGCATTGATAGTGATAAAGTCTAAAACCGTAATCATAAATAATCGCAGAATATAATTGCTTAGCCGACCCATTACCAAGCCTTGAAGCTAACTGGCTGATATTTAGCAAACTCTAGGGTCCAGCCTCTTTCGGCTATTTTTTTTAAATCCAGAAGGAAGCTCGAGAAGTCTCCGTTTTGGATCCAGGCTGCCTTGATTGCAGGTAGATCCTCCGGTAAACGCTCCATTGGCAGTTCTACAAGTAGGAAGCTGTTTGCTCCAACAGCTCGGTTCAAGGGGCCGTCATCTGTACGTTGCCATATGCGCAGCAATAATTCCAACGCAAGGGCCTTGCCATCATCTGATGGCATGTCATGACGCGCCTGTTGACCACAAACGTCCGCATTGCTCGGTGGGAGAGACTGTGATTTACCTGAAAGTGGTAGTGCCCGCTTACCATTTTGCTCAAGCAAGGCCAAGGCGATTAGATAGGGAGCATCTGCCATAAGGCATCATCGGATCCTCCATCATGACGGGTTAACAGGCCTGCAATGGCAAGAAAAGCAAAAAGGCTGTATTGAAATCACTCTAAGGAGACATTGCCAAATCCAGAGAGTGCATCAATTCCTTCATCCAGATTGAATAATGAGGGAATGCTGCCATGATTTGAATTAATCATGAGTACGAGGATGGACAACCCAGAACGCCCTGTATGGATGAACTGGGCATTCCTAGGTATATTTCTTTGGACCAGCTGGCAGTTAGCCGGATTTTGGATGGAACGCCTCAACGGATAAGCCATCAGCTGAGTTAAAGCACAAAGGTATAAAGATTGCTGCCTATAGAGCAAAGCTCAAAAGAATCCTTTAACAATAATCCCCACAACCAATGACAATCCTGATTTCGTTAACCATGAGACATGAATCGAACAATGTCAATACTAGCTTTATTGAATCTAAGTCATTAGAAATTAAATAAACCAAGCGATAGTGAATAAACACTGTCAGCAGAGGTTTATAATATAAACAAGATGATTATTAATTTAAGAATAAATAGAAAGTCTTATTAACGCATTCTGCCGAAGAAGTAAAATCATGCTGAAGGCATATAGAATATTGTTTTAAAGGAACGTAAATCACTCATTTGATTCAAATCCTGCATCTCTTCAAAGGCTCATCTAGCAAGAGCCTCATTCAATTAACAAGCCTCACTAATGATTTAGTTTCTTAAAGAGAGAAGATTGAACAAATCATTATCTATTCTCACCCTAAGTTTCATAAAAAACCACATTTCCTTCATTGATAAAATGCCTACAACAGAGCTTGCTTACAAAGGAAAATCATAGAGACGTCTAGAACAATCAATAATTTGTATAAATAAGCACGGGATTGAGTTAATAATGGACGACCTGAATAAGCCTTGATGCATTAAGACTGGTTTGCTTGTATTAAATCCATGGCTGTCGGTATCTACTTTGCAACAACAACAGGTAAAACTGAGGATATTGCTGATCGGCTTCATCCTCTCCTCAATGGCACTAATACACCTCAGGATTTAGCTGATCTACAGGACTTAAGCCCGCTAAACGATTTAGATGCGATTATCTGCGGTATTCCAACATGGAACACAGGTGCAGATAGTGAACGATCTGGTACAGCGTGGGATTCCATGCTCGAAGGCATCTCCAAGCTAAGCCTTAGTGGTAAACAAGTCGCAATCTATGGGCTCGGAGACTCATCGACTTATACCGAAAACTTCTGTGATGCTATTGAAGAGCTGCATCAATGCTTCAAAAATGCAGGAGCGACAATGGTGGGATATGTCTCAAAAGATGGTTATACATTTGAAGATTCAAAGAGTTTAATAGGGGACAAGTTTTGTGGTCTACCCCTCGATGAAGACAGCGAATCAGACATGACGGATGATCGACTGATGTCATGGGCAATTCAGCTCAAGCAAGAGATACCTGCGTTAAATTAATGATACTTACAAGATATCTCTATTAAACAAGAGATCACAATTGCAAACAACTCATCCACTCTTTTTTTTACATCACATCGATCGATTAATAGCCTGGCATTAATCGATGAAGAAATAACATATTTCATCACCACAGTAAAGATAAAAAATCAAATATCACTGATTCATGCTTTGCCCTGAGATTATTAGATTGTTCACGAGCCTAATCAGGCCTGCTAGTGCCTTAAAGCGATAAGCAGGATAATCTATTAAACATTAAATTCGCTAGGTTCTATTACCCTGAAATGTGTAATGACTATATGGATTAAACAAATAGTTGATCAAGTAAAAATTGCAAACGCCTTTTGGAATCTTAAATTACATATGAAAGAGTGTAAAAAACGCTCTGGATTATCGTCAAACATAAATTTAGAATATCAAGCTGTTGATGCAAGTCAAAGCTTGCGATCTAGAAGCTGAATGTCGTTCTCAATACACCACCAAGCTGGTTGAGTGTTTCATCAGTATCCATAAGCCCTGAGGCAGGGCGGCTCAGATAGAAGAGGCCTGGGGTAACAACAATGTTGTTAGTCACCTGGAACTTATACCAAAGCTCTGAAACATAGTTTCCATCATGAGGTGTGCCACCACCTTTAAGCCTGGTTGCGAATGGTGCCTGGCCGATCGCGAAACCACCAGCGTTACCTTCAACAAACAGATCATTCCATTCGAGACCAACCATCCAGGACTGCGACTGAGAAACTTCTCCCTTGTAAACATCATGGTCATCCTCAAAGCTGGTTGAATTGATGCCCCAGCCAAGGCTAACTGAAGGGATCCAACCATTCTCTTGAGGCATCCAGTATGCAGACAATGCGAAGGCATTTGTATAGCTATCGGTTCCAGAAGTGAATCCGTAGCTATCAGCTACATCCATACTCGAGTAAAGAACAAGATCATTATTTTGAAGATAGCTATAGGTCGCAGCGACACCCCACTGCTCATCGATATATCCGATTTGAGCAGTTCCTGTTCCAGCTGAACAATCATTAGCTATGCCACCACAAAGATAATCATTGGAATTGGGATCACCGTTACGTCCATTGGCAGCAACATAATTGACACTGATTGCCCAACCATTGTTCTCCCACCAAATGCCAGCGCCCTGACCCAGGTTTTTGTTGAAAGCACCAGCTGATGCACCAGGTAATGTGACGACATCCAAAACCGTTGAAGATCCATCACTTGCATAGGCCGTTGGCCAAATTGCAAGCATGTCTTCCTGGCCAACGATTGCGCCAAGAGTTGCAGTGAAGTTCTCACCAATCGGGAATTGGTAAAAAATCTTGTCGATATACACGAGATCGGCACCAGTTTCTGACTCAGACGCAACTTCCAAGGTCGAGAGGTTTGTGGGTCCATCTCCTCCGAATACAGTCTTTCCGAAGTTACCTGCACGCAAAGTAGTAGACAGTGAGTCCTTACCTGTAAAGCTCGTGTTCAGCACAAGCTCAAGGTCATAGTTGAAGCTGGTTGCACCCCACTCTTTGTTATAGATATCTCTTACATCGTCAAGTGAGCCAGCAAAGCTATTTGCACCGAGAACAAAGGAAGCCTGACCAACAAGCTTGGTGGTGGTGGAAAACTGAGTGGCTTCGAGTTCACCAACGCGGGCTTCTAGCCCATCAACACGGCCCTTGAGGATTGCGAGCTCCTGCTCGAATTCGTTGAGCAGACGACGCAGTTCGTCGGTGACTTCAGTGATGCGATCGAGGCAAGCATTCAATAGAGCAGCCGCTTCAAAGCGGGTCATTGCTCTGTTGCCGAGGTAGCTTCCGCTTGGATAGCCAGCTACACAGCCGTAGCGCTCAATCAGGTTGCTCAGCGCCTGGTAAGCCCAATCGGTTGGGTAAACATCTTGGAATTGGGAGATGCTGGTGACCTGCTCGCTGGAGGCCGAATAATCGGACACACCTTTGATGTCTAGGTCTGCGGCATTAGCAGCCATTGGTGCCATAAGGCCCAAAGCAGCAGGTGCCACCAGCAATTGCTGGAAGAGTTTCATTAGGTTCCTCACACAGATAGGGGAGAAAGGCGGATGATAATGATCTGTTATTAGCATTAGCCTTTGAAAGACTATTAGTGCCTATACCGACAGAAATTGCGATAGTATCAAGATCAAGCATCGGATTCTACATGTAACACTTGACATGCAATTGAAGGCGCTCTAATCAATCAATCTCTACGAAAGACCTGGCTTAATTATTGGTTAGGCTTGAAAGCTAGCCTTGTAAAAATAAAACTTTAGACACATAGGCAACGCCATCAAATTCGGCAAGATAGTATTGAGACTGAGGAGCACTGACTACTAGTAGAAACATTATTAAGGGGAGGAGTCCAATAAGATCAATCATAAGGATAGGCATTGGGTACAAAAAACTGCTCATTAATTGGTGGGCGCTCATATTCACCCTGTTCAGGCCTAGCTGGAAGTTTGATGGCCGGCGGTGTCATGTCTTCCCAGGGGACCTTGCCGAGCAAATGCCGAATACAATTTAGACGAGCTCTACGTTTATCATCAGCCTCTACGGTGAACCATGGAGCTTCAGGAATATTGGTGTGAGTCAACATCACATCCTTTGCTTTGGAAAATTCAACCCAACGATTACGAGCCTCAAGATCCATCTCGCTAAGCTTCCAACGACGCGTAAAATCGTTAATCCTTGACTGGAATCTGGCCTCCTGTTGTACGTCACTAACTGAAAACCAATACTTGAGTAAAAGAATGCCACTTTGTACGAGCATCCTTTCAAATTGAGGACAAGCTTGATAGAAGCGATCTAGCTCATCTTGTGTACAAAAACCCATGACCCGTTCCACTCCAGCGCGGTTATACCAACTGCGATCAAACACGACAATTTCTCCAGCGCTAGGGAAGTGATCAACGTATCGCTGGAAATACCACTGAGTCTTTTGTTGATCTGATGGAGTTCCCAAGGCAACAACACGGCAACCTCGGGGATTCAAAGGTTCTGTCAATCGTTTGATCGTGCCCCCTTTACCAGCTGCATCACGGCCTTCAAACAGCACAATCATGCGAAAACCAGTGGCTTTTATCCAGTACTGCATCCTCACCAAATCAGACTGAAACTTCTTCAATTCAGACTCATATAGCTTCTTGTTGAGACGTTGAACACTTGAATGAAGGCCATCTGAAAATGCTGATGGATGTTGGATATCTTGATCAGCAGCATCCAGACTTTCCATATCCAGCTCACTGATTCTCTCTGATGACACAGAAGCCTTCTTCTGTTTCTTGTTCTTGTCTTTGCCCATTTCATCTTTCTAGCAAAGCAAACTTGTATTGCCTGCTAAAGTGACAAAAAGACAACATCAATCAAGTTTTCTCAATCCTTGAGCAATCTGACAAAAACAATTGAGAATATCAACGGCGTTTTCCGCCAATGACTAGTCAGGAGGATTAAAAGGCAATTGAAGCCTTACGGCAAATCGACCAGGTTGATCTTTAGTGGTTCCATCAGAAGCAACAAAACTAAGTTGGCCTGCATGTCGACTAACAACATGAGCAACGATCGCCAACCCGAGGCCGCTATGCCCCTGTTCCCGGCGTGATTCATCCAAGCGTTGAAAAGGTTGTAAGGCTCGCTCCCACTGATCCATTGGCATGCCTTTCCCCTGGTCCCAAACTTCGATGTGATAGCTGTTTTCAAAACCACGCAGTGACACAGTCACGGGGGCTAAACCGTAGGTAAATGCATTGTCGATGAGATTGACAACTGCTCGTCCCAAGGCAACAGGCCTCACCTTGGCCATAAGAGGTTGAAGATCAAGCCTCAGCAAGTCGGCAGAATGAGCAGCGCAGACTTCTGCCATCCACGCCTCTAGAGGCAACTCCACCAAGGCTTCGCTATCACCACCACCGGCAAAAAGAAGAAACTGGCCAGTAATTCGCTCAAGAGACTCTAAATCCCTTGAACATTGCTCACGATCCTTAGCACTGAGGGATGGCAAAGACAGCCGAAAACTGAGTCGAGTTATGGGGGCTCTCAGATCGTGGGCGATGCCTGCAAGCATCGTTGCCCTTTCACGGCGGTTGGCCGATAAGCGTAAAAGCATGGCGTTGAAACGTTGTGTGAGGCGTTGAACTTCAGGAGCGCCAACTGCTGCTACAGCCTCAGGATCAATACCATCGCCAACACGAGCGAGAGCCCTTTCCAGCCCCCTCAACGGTCGATCAACCTGAAAGAGAAGAAAAAGACCACCACAAATCACCACGGCACCAACCAAAGCCAGCCCAAACATGATTGGCTCCGGTGGCCAACCAAACGCGGAACGCAGTCCAACTCGGAGCCAAACGGGCTCTAAAGGGGAAATAAGTTCAATCCAAGCTCCACGTTGCGCAGCTTCAGCCGAGAAAGGAACCAAAATTGGACAATGGGAGAGTCGTTGGCATAGCTGCCTCTGAAGCGCATCTGTTTGCCGCTGAAGAGAATGATCAAATCTGGGCGGATCTGGTGGTCGATCGATCACTGCTAGATCCAGCCCTGTTAGCTCAGAAACCAAAGCAGGGGGATACCGCTCAAGAGCTAACTCAGTAAGACGAACGTTGAGTGATAGATCACGACCAAGTTGAACGGTCTGAAGCATCTCTAACTGTCGGCCAAAGAGCACCTGCAAAACCAATAAACAAAGCGCCCAACTGCCAAGACCAACGCCACTCCAGCCCAAAGCAGTGAACACGATCGCCGCCCTGCGTTGTGTCCGCGTCATCAGCGAGACCTGGGCTCACCATCAGGGACAAAAACATATCCATAGCCCCATACCGTCTGGATATAGCGAGGTCGACTGGAATCGGGTTCGACCAACCTTCTCACCCTCGAAACCTGAACATCCATGCTTCGACTATCTGTATCACAAGCTGGCCCACGTGCGAGTTCAATCAATCTTTCCCTAGAAAGAGGGCGATGAGGATGTTGTACAAAGGCGGACAACAAGCTGAATTCTCCACTCGTAATCACAACTGGAGAACCATTTTGGGTCAGGGTACGAGCGGAAAGATTCAACACATTCCCACCAAAAACCACATCGCCACCCTCGGCTAAAGGGGTGCCAGCGGGAAGCGCACAGCGCCGTCTCAAAACGGCTTCAATACGAGCAGAAAGCTCTCGTGGAAGGAATGGCTTGCCGAGGTAATCGTCTGCACCTTGCTCGAGACCGATGATCCGATCAACGGCCTCCCCCCTCGCGGTAAGCATCACAACAGGCAAATCATCCCCTGCATCACGCAAACGACGCAGAGCGGAAAGGCCATCATCACCCGGCAGCATCAAGTCAAGGACAACAAGATCAGGTCGTTGAAATTCCAACCGTGCTTCCAGTTGCTTGACATCGCTGAGACAGCGAACGTCATAACCCTGGTCAATCAGATAGGTACCCACCATCTGACGCAGTTCTGGGTCATCGTCCACAACCCAGATCATCGAGGAGCGTTCCATCACTATTGCGTGCTCTAGAAGCCACTGTTCCTCGATGGTATAGACAATCTCTATCGCTTTTTTTAAAGGGGTTGGAGCATGTCACAGCTCAAAGAGCTTTGGTCATAGTTCAGTCATCGACATTGATGGACACGATCCATAGGCTGATTGCATGACAAATCAGCCAAGGTCCCCTCTTTGCTGGCCGAAATCATTGCAGTCAAAGGTTTTCAGGTTGATCACTGCAGGACTGATCAGCACTGGAGCTCTGCTAAACCAAACCGCTGCCGAAGCACTACCAGATGGCATTGAGTATTACGGCCAGCGCATGGAAGCCATGTTCTTACGACTGGACCTCAACGGCGATGGTCGGCTGGATGCAAGCGAGGTTGGAGAAAAGACTTACCTGATAAGAAGGCTGAATAGAAAGAATTCACGAGGTTATTTAATTTTAGAGGACTTGCGACCTCCCGGCACTCATCCAAACGGTAAACGTCTCCAACAACGTTTCAAGCAAGCCGATATCGACGGCAATGGGAAACTCAATCGCGATGAAGCTCAATCAATCCGCTGGCTGGCCAACAACTTCAACAAACTGGATTTAAACAACGATAGAGATATAACGATGGAGGAACTTTGGATGCTGCAAAGATCGCTGGCGCCGCATCCTCATCCTCGCAAGCACTAACGACGCATCTGGCGACGGATTGGCCTTCTGGAAACCTTCTTCGGCCTACTCCATAGTTGTGTAAAAAACCTCAACATCCGCCAGCTGCCACCAAGGAGAAGGATTAGTCCAAGCATCACGAGTCCAGCCAACAAAATCACCGAACCAAGACCCAAAAGGGCCTCAAGCAGATGAGTGATTCCGCGAATCAGATCAGCGATTGCTTCGCTGACAATCACCACCCCATCGAGTCGTTGAGGAATCCAGTTCAAAAAAGCCAATAAACCGATGCCGCCAACCAACATCAGCATCGATTCAACACATTGACGCCAAAGAGGAAGCACCTTTCTGGGTCGAGATCTGCGGAAAACCTGACGTTGACGATCTGAGTTATTGAATTTTCGAAGAGGACTGCTCATGGGATAAGTCAGTAGGGGGGTCCGCTTCAACAGGACACGATTAATTCGATCTTCAAGCCTGCATACCTGCCAATGGGAGGTATAAAAGTGTTTTCAATAGACCGTAATTCTGGCCTGCAAGATCTGTTCGTCAACGATCAGAACGTGATTGCAACTCTGGCGCATTAGAAGTGGCAGGGGACAGCGTTCCATCTGGATTGCGTGGAACAGGCAGCAACAGACCAAGACCTGCAATCAAAACCAATGCTGCGCCACCAATCAATGGAGCTCCTAAGCGTTGGCCAAGAGGGACTCGCTCGGCCAATTCCTGTCGAGGCAATGGGTAATCAATTGGCAACTCCCAGTGAACCTGCACTCGTGAGTCAAGACGAAGTTCATCCAGACAACGCACGAGATCAGCAAGCTCTGCATCATCAAGGTTAAGAGTGAGAGGAGGGACATTCGGCTGACTACTACGCAAAAGCAGTTGATGTCTGTCCCCAACAGGAGACATAACAACCACACTGGTTTCGTCACCAAAAGCTCGACTGACACCAGAAATGCGGTGGCGTGAATAGGGGAGCACAGCAGCCATCAAGGCCTGCAAATGTTCACGTTTGCCTTCTAGCTCTGGTGAACCAACCAACTGCAGCCGCCAACTCGACAGGATGCCTAGAACACCATCCCCGTGACCTGCGGAGAAATCTGGCAGGCCCTCCACCTGAAGGCGGACTGCCGTTTGGTCATAACGGAAAGAGAGATTCAGCATCAGGGTGTCGGATCAAGCAGGCTGGCGCGCAGGCGATCGACTCCTCCATTACCAGCAGCAAGAGCAAGCGTAAGCACCAGCTCACGCTGAATAGGCTGAGATTGCTCTGGCCTCAACAGACGCTGAACAGCTCCGCGCCGAGGATTCATCCTCTCCTCGATCAGATCGCGCAGTCGCTGATCCAGCAAAGTCCAGCGCTGCAAATTGAGTTCTTCTGGTTCACGTGATGAAAGCAGCTGATGAAGAAGGGGATAAAGACGGCTTGCCATAAAACAAAGCAGGCGAAGCAAAGCCTCAGTATCAATAGAACTGAGGTCACCTCGACGGGTAGCGCGTCTCAGTGGATTGTGACAACGTCGCTTCCAAAGCTCAACCCGGTTGGGGAACTGTTTCTGCAAACCCAACTGATTGGTTGCCCAGAGCATCGCCTCACCACCATTGAGATCAAGTGATTCGACCACAAGCAAGAGAAGGTCTAGACGCTCAAGTCCTCTCCTGCCAAGAACGGTGTTGTTCTGCACGCCGCTCTGCTTTTGCTCAAAGGGTTTCTGTGGCTGAACAGTTGATGAAGGATCTGAAGTGGTTGTTGCATTAATCATGGCTGCGATGATGCCAGGCCTAAGGCCCCTGCGTCACCACTCTTTGGATCTTCGCCACCTCATTCAAGACGTACCAGACTTTCCAAAACCTGGAATTCTCTTTCGGGACATCAGTCCCCTGCTGCGTGATCCCGATGGCTGGGATGAAGTGATGCGACAGCTAGGAGATCTCTGCACAGAACTCAAACCCGATTTAATTGTCGGAATCGAATCACGTGGATTCATTGTGGGAACAGCTTTAGCAACGAATCGGAAAATCGGCTTTGTTCCGGTTAGGAAGCCTGGCAAATTGCCTGGTGATGTTCTTGGCATCGACTATTCCCTGGAGTACGGCAGCGATCGGCTCGAGATTCATGCGGATGCTCTGCAAGGTCATCCCCGTGTCTTATTGGTGGACGACCTTCTGGCGACTGGAGGAACTGCAAGAGCCACAGTCGAGTTAATCGAGAAAGCTGGTGGCGATCTGGTGGGATGTGGTTTTGTGATCGAATTAGCCGCTCTCGGCGGGCGGCAGCAACTTCCAGTTGAGATACCAGTGAAGTCACTGATTATCTACTCCTGATCATTTTCCCAATCGAGAACCTGCTGATACTGAGCCAAGCTGAGTAAACCGAAACTCCAAAGCACGACCGGCAGAGGTGCTTGCTCAAGTTCTGCCTGACGCAAGCCCAAGTTCAGAGCGTTCTCGCTAAGGCCGAGTTTCTGTTGCAAAAACTGCAGTAACTGGGGTGAGAATGAGGGCTGCGGATGGCTACTGATCACCATTTAACCAACTGCAGTAGACGATCATTCTGGCAACAATCTGATAACTGTGATGGGTCCATCTGTCATGGCCTTCAAAAGCAACTGACGCAACAACGAGAGGCGAGCCAGAAGAAACATCAGCGGCAGTCGAACCATCAGCAACAGAATGTTTCGGCTGGAGAAAAAGCGCACGATCAGATCAGTAAATAAACCAACCAACACGAGATCAAAAATGCGCTTGCGGGCATAGACCTGAGGCAACTTCTCAACAGGCAACTTGCCCTCATCGACATTCTTCACAAGGTTCATCAACGTGCTTACGTCACGCCAACAAAGATTCAACCCTTGTCCTCCGACAGGGTGACAGCGATGCCCCGATTCACCCACAAGGACGCCACGACCTCGCTGCAAACGAAATGCAAAGGCGAGTTGGAGAGGGAATGCCGCAGGACGATCCAAGAGCACATCTGGCTGAAGGCCATCTGGTAACACCGCAGCAAGATGATCAAGAAAGCACGAAGGAGACAGACCAGCACGTTCTTGGCATCGTCTCAAAGGACCACTCCAAACCATCTGGAAGACCTCACCTCCCATTGGCAAGACAGCTAGAGGACCTTCAGCACGAAAAAGCTCATATGCCATCAAAGGATCAGCACCCCGAAGCAGCACCTTGGCGGTTAAACACCCATTTTGATAAGGATGGTTCCAAGTGTTGATACCCCATGCCTGCCGGGTAAGAGATCTCGGACCATCAGCCGCAACAACCAAATCGTGACCATCAAGATGATGATCATCAAACCTCCCCAAATTCAAAAGCACCTTTGGAGATGTCTGAAGACGATCAATCAGCAATTCCATTAATGGTCGATGGTCAAGAATCCAGCCGACGGCACCGTGAAGCTGATTTTGGCTTGAAAGATCATCAACCTCAAAATAGGTATGACGATTCAGCTCCTGATCATCTAGCCGCAATCTTGTAAATGGAGCGAGATGAGGAATCAGTGAGGCCCATAGATCAAGTGATTGAAGCAATCGCCTTGATGAATGCGTAAGGGCATAGGCTCTACTTCGTGCTGGCAACTCTTCCACTGTTAAGGGGTCACAGAGGGTGACGCTGTTACCTAGCCGAGCAAGAGCAAGCGCCAAAAGGGTCCCAGTGGGACCAGCGCCAAGGATCTTCACTCGTATGTCAACTGGCAAAGACCCTTTTGCTGCAGAGTGGAACCGGTTCAAGTGGTCAACCAAAAAATGAGAAACAGATCACTAGTGATTTTGCTGCAAGTTCGCCAATAGCTGTGAATTGATCAATCATGTTCTAAAGCTCCTCAAAGCAGTTTCCCAACCATCTCTGCAAAAAGTGAAGGGCAATGCAATATCCCTGAGCATTGCGAAGCCTCCACAGAGATGTTAACTGGCTGGCACCCCCCCCGGTATTTCAGTGGCAAATCCTAAAAGTATTCAATCTTAAAAGTATTGATTGATCAACCATTCTCTTGTTGAGAACCTCACAGAGGAATCGATTAATTGTATAAGTCAAACGAACGATGCCATTTGCACTCCTAAGACTTTTCAAGCTAGTGGCAAGAAAAATCTCTTAGCGCGATTCAGCTGGTCTGGCGAGCAAAACGCAACTGACACAACTCCTCAAATGCAGGCCTTAGCAAAAAGGGATACTCCCCGACCCACAACCGCTGCCCTGGCAACCATGCATCAGTCAGTGCAGCGATACGGCTGAAATCCTTGCGATCGCTCAGCACAAGGCAACGAATGAGAGATCCAGCTCGGATGAACTGATGCTTCTTGGACATCGGAAAGCTCAGTTGACCCAAATATCCATCTTCATCCTCTAACTCAAGAACAATCCAAGTACGTCTGTTCTCAACAAGCTCCAACTCTCCAAGCTTGTTCGCTTGCTCATGACGGTCCAGCACTCTTTCACGGGTGAACACATTGGCTACCTCACCTTCGAAGATGGCCGCCGCCGGATAACGACGAAGGCCTGCATTGCGCTGACCCGCTTCAACGATTGGGCCCCAAAGCACATAAAGCAGAAGAGCCACTCCAACAACAAGCCAGACAGCACCCCATCGACTCGCCAGCTGACTCTGACTAATCAATAATGTGATCACACCTCCAATGGCGGCGATCATGACCCTCTGCAGAATCTTGCGAGGGTTGCCAAGGGCCGCTGCGAATTGATTACTGGTGGCCACTGCAGGGATAAGCCTCTGAAGCTCTCCTGGACGCAAAGGGACCAACATCGACACGCAAATGAATTTCAGATGAGGCGTTCAAGGCCATAAACCAGACCTTGAAGCTGTCGCACCTTACGAACGGTTAGCAACACACCTGGCATGTAGGCCGAACGATCAATGGTGTCGTGCCGGAGTGTATAGCTCTCTCCAGGAGCTCCGAACATCACTTCCTGATGGGCAACCAATCCAGGCAGACGAAGCGAATGGAGTCTTAAGCCACTAGCTCGTAAGCCACCACGGGAACCAGTCAGCGATTCATGCTCATCAACTTCAGGCGAATTAAAACTTTTACCGAGCTCCTCCATCATCTCTGCAGTTTTTATACATGTGCCACTCGGGGCATCAGCCTTACGGTTGTGATGCAGCTCAGTGAGTTCTGCATTGTCATAAAAGCGTGCAGCCGCAGCTGCTGCCTGTTGCAGTAAGACCATGCCAACAGAGAAATTTGGAATCACAGCGCCTCCCATCGACGCTTTTGCTGCAAATTCACTGAGATCAACCAACTGCTGATGTGAGAGTCCTGTGGTGCCTATGACCGGATGAACCCCATAGGCAAACGCCGCCCTGGTGTGCTCATAAACCACTGAAGGATGTGTGAAATCAACAAGCACAGCGCCTTGTCCAGGGCCAGTCCTATGAAAAGACTGGCTGACAGAACAAAGACAAGCCTCAATGTCGGACGTCAAAGCAACATCAAGAACACCAATTCCAAGCTCCTCGCCTATCTCCACACCTTCCTTGCCTGGCGTTGTGTCGACTGCACCAACCAACTCACAATCCGAAGCGAGATGAACAGCTTTGATGACCTCAGCCCCCATGCGGCCCAGTGCGCCAACAACCACAACAGGAATCAACTCTGGAGGGACTGAGGTCATGGGAGGGCGATCGCTGAATAAAGCCTATGGGTCGACTCATGTAACACCCAGGCAGCGAACTTCACTCTGAGCCCCAGACAACCTAGGCTTCATCGAATTACTTTGCAGTACTCCAATGTTCACGCAGGTTCGCTCAGCCGATCGCCGAGTTGCTCCTGCGGAGAACCACAGCCATCAAGCTGTCATGAAAGCGGTGTATTTGGTACTCGAACCTCAGTACCAAAGTGCGCTTTCCCAGGCCGCAAACAGCCTCAATGCACAAAATGGAGCCATTGGCGTTGAACTGAGTGGTTACCTCATCGAAGAACTGCGCGATCCAAGCAACTTTGCAGACTTCCAAGCCGATGTAGCCGAAGCCGATGTTTTTATCGCCTCGCTGATTTTCATTGAAGACCTAGCTCAGAAAGTGGTGGACGCTGTCACCCCCCATCGCGAGCGGCTCAAAGCCATTGTTGTTTTCCCTTCCATGCCAGAGGTGATGCGGCTCAACAAGCTTGGCACCTTCACCATGGCCCAGCTGGGACAGAGCGATAGTGTTATCGCCAACTTCATGAAAAAGCGAAAGGAATCAAACGGTGCTGGATTCCAAGACGCAATGCTCAAACTATTAAATACACTCCCCAACGTTCTTAAATATCTGCCGGTTGATAAAGCACAAGATGCAAGAAGCTTCGTGCTCAGCTTTCAATACTGGCTAGGAGGTACGCCTGACAACCTACGCAACTTCCTATTAATGCTGGCGGATAAGTATGTCTTTCCAGCGACAGAAGGAGAAGATCGTCCAAAACTAGACATCGTGGAGCCAGAGATCTTCCCAGACCTGGGCATCTGGCATCCGATGGCCCCGTCGATGTTTGAAGACCTCAAGGAGTACCTCAACTGGACGACCAGCCGCACAGATCTCTCAGAGAAAGCTCGCAAAGGCCCAATGATCGGTCTTGTCCTGCAGCGAAGCCACATTGTCACTGGTGACGATGCCCACTATGTCGCTGTCATTCAAGAGCTTGAGTTCCGTGGTGCACGTGTCCTCCCCATTTTCTGCGGTGGGCTTGATTTCTCTAAGCCTGTCAATGCCTTCTTTTTCGACCCAGTCAACCCTGACCAACCCCTAGTCGATGGGGTGGTTTCCCTCACTGGATTTGCCCTTGTAGGTGGCCCTGCCAGACAGGATCACCCCAAGGCTATCGAATCTCTCAAGCGCCTTAGCCGCCCTTATATGGTTGCGCTCCCGCTTGTCTTCCAGACAACTCAGGAATGGGAAGTTAGTGACTTAGGCCTGCATCCAGTTCAGGTTGCACTACAAATCGCCATCCCCGAATTAGACGGAGCCATCGAGCCAATCGTGCTCTCTGGTAGGGATGATGCCACCGGCAAAGCCCACACACTTCAAGACCGGGTTGATGCGATTGCTGAACGAGCAATCCGTTGGTCATCTCTAAGAATCAAATCAAGAGCTGAGAAAAAATTAGCAATTACTATTTTTAGTTTCCCTCCAGATAAAGGAAATGTTGGCAGTGCTGCCTACCTCGATGTTTTTGGTTCCATCCATCGTGTTTTGGAGGAAATGAAGGCTCAGGGCTACGACATCCAAAACCTCCCCAAAGACTCCAAAGCACTGATGGAGGCGGTAATCAATGATCCTGAAGCACTAGAAGGAGCACCAGAACTGGCCATTGCACACCGAATGAGTGTGGCTGAGTACGAGCACCTGACACCTTATTCAGAGCGCCTTGAAGAAAACTGGGGCAAGCCGCCAGGAGAACTCAATAGTGATGGTCAAAACCTACTGATCTATGGACGTCACTTCGGCAACATCTTTGTAGGCGTTCAACCCACCTTCGGCTACGAAGGAGACCCAATGCGCTTGCTCTACTCAAGAAGCGCCAGTCCTCATCACGGCTTTGCTGCTTACTACACCTATCTCGAAAAGATCTGGAAAGCTGATGCTGTGCTCCATTTTGGCACCCACGGATCTCTCGAATTCATGCCAGGCAAGCAGATGGGCATGAGTGAAACCTGCTATCCAGATTCATTGATCGGAGGGCTGCCAAATCTTTATTACTACGCAGCAAACAATCCCTCCGAAGCAACGATTGCAAAAAGGCGTGGTTATGCCTCCACAATCAGCTACCTCACTCCTCCAGCAGAAAATGCAGGACTTTACAAAGGTCTAAAAGAGCTAGGCGAACTGGTGGGTTCCTACCAACAACTGCGTGAAGGCGGTCGTGGTGTGCAAATCGTCAATACCATCATTGAAACCGCACGCCAATGCAATCTTGATCGCGACGTAGACCTGCCAGAACAAGACGCGGCAGAGCTAGATCTCGACCAACGGGATGCCGTTGTAGGCGCGGTGTATAGCCAATTGATGGAAATCGAGAGTCGCCTTCTGCCATGTGGACTTCACACGATCGGCAAACCACCCACGGCAGAAGAAGCGATAGCGACTCTGGTAAGCATCGCCGCCCTTGAACGTGAAGACGACGGTCTTCGCTCGCTTCCTGGGCTGTTAGCAGAAGCAATAGATCGCAAAATAGAAGATATTTACAAAGGAAATGATGACGGCATTCTTGCTGATGTAGAGCTAAATCGCACTATCACTGAGGCATCTCGTGTCGCCGTTAGGGCGATGGTGCAATCTCTCACTGGACGAGACGGACGCGTGAATATGAAAGATAATTCCAACTGGTATTTGGATTGGTTTTTTAATCTACTTCAGCGTTTTGGTGTAACACGCCCCAATGCATGGCTGCAAGCCTGTAGAAAAGCTGGATTCGGCAACATTGATTCCATTGAGCTTGACAAACTGTTTTCTTATTTGCGCGGTTGCCTTGAAAAGATATGCGCAGACATGGAAATGCAGAGCCTTCTGCGTGCCCTCGATGGAGAATATGTGCTTCCTGGTCCAGGTGGAGACCCAATTAGAAATCCAGGGGTTCTGCCAAGTGGCAAAAACATTCACGCTCTCGATCCACAGGCCATTCCTACCAGAGCTGCCGTTGCTGCAGCAAAAGGAGTCGTCGATAAATTAATTGAACGTCAACGCCAAGAACAGGGTGATTGGCCAGAAACAATTGCCTGTGTTCTTTGGGGTACAGATAACATCAAAACCTACGGCGAATCACTTGCGCAAATTCTCTGGTTTATTGGTGTAAATCCAGTACCAGACTCTGTAGGCCGTGTTAACAAGCTAAAACTCATTCCCCTTGAAGAGCTTGGTCGACCAAGGATTGATGTGGTTGTGAACTGTTCAGGAGTATTTCGAGATCTGTTTATCAACCAAATGGCATTAATCGATCAAGGCGTCAAGATGGCAGCTGAGGCCGATGAACCACTGGATCAAAACTTCGTACGCAAACACTCCCTTGAACAAGCAAAGGAACAAGGCACAAGCCTTAGGGATGCCGCTTGCCGTGTATTTTCTAATTCAAGTGGAAGTTATAGCTCAAACGTAAATCTTGCAGTAGAGAACTCAACATGGGAAGAAGAGAATGAACTTCAAGAGATGTATCTTTCACGCAAGACATTTGCCTTTAATGCTGACAACCCAGGAGAGATGAACCAAAACAGAGAAGTATTTGAATCTGTTATGAAAACAGCAGATGTCACTTTCCAAAACCTTGATTCTGCTGAAATTTCGCTTACTGATGTCAGCCACTACTTCGACTCAGACCCCACAAATTTAATCAAGGGTCTTAGAGATGATGGCAAAGCTCCCGCCAGTTACATCGCAGATACAACAACAGCAAATGCGCAGGTCCGCTCACTGAGCGAAACGATTCGATTGGATTCCCGTACAAAGCTACTTAATCCAAAATGGTATGAAGGCATGGTCAACTCAGGCTATGAAGGCGTTCGCGAAGTCGCCAAGCGCCTGAACTTTACCCTCGGCTGGAGCGCAACTAGCGGACAGGTAGATAACTTTGTCTACGAAGAGTCAAACGAAACCTTCATCAATGATCCAGAGATGCGTAAGCGTCTCATGGAACTTAATCCACATAGTTTCCGTCGTATTGTTGGCACCTTATTAGAAGTTAATGGCAGAGGTTACTGGGAAACATCTGATGAGAATATTCAGCAATTGCAAGAGCTTTACCAGGAAATTGAAGATCGAATTGAAGGAGTAACAACGCCAGACAACCAATCGTCTGGCGAATGATTAAAAAGTAACTCAAACCCTAATTACCAGAGTCTGCTACCCATTTGAAGGGTCTGATGGATTGGGCCCACATCATGCACTCTCACCATTGCCGCCTTCGCCTGCACACAACGGCAGGCCACGGCGGCAGTACCCCATATACGAGCCTCTGGGTCAGGTTGGTGCAAAACATCTCCGATGAAGCGTTTCCTTGAGGGCCCAACCAAAACAGGGAAGCCTTCAGAGCAAATCCTCTCTAGATGCTTCAACAACATCAGATTTTGTTCAGTGGTTTTAGCAAAACCCAAGCCTGGGTCCCAAATCAACTGATCAGATCGAATACCAGCAGCCAAAGCTTGATCCGTTCGACGAAGTAGGCCAAGGCGAACCTCTTCAATCACATTGCTATAAGTGGCAAGTTGATCCATGGATTGACTGTTGCCACGGCTATGCATCAACACATAGGGACATCCTGCTTCGGCAACAACCCTCAGCAACTCAGGGTCACGCCTGCCGCCGCTGACATCATTAATCCAATCTGCACCTGCTTGCAGAGCCGCCTCCGCCACCTCCAAAAGGAATGTATCCACAGAGATCAACGCCTGCGGGTGAGCTGCACGTATTGCATGAAGAGCAGGCATCATTCTGTTCAGCTCCTCTTGCCAGCCAACCTCCTCGGCCTTAGGCCTCGTGCTCTGAGCACCAAGATCTAGTACATCAGCCCCTTCCTGTATAAGAAGAGTTGCCTGTGCTAGGGCACTAGCAGGCTCTAGATAATTGCCACCATCGCTAAAAGAATCGGGCGTGATATTAATCACACCCATCACGTTCGTTCGCTGTCCCCATTCCTGAGGCCAAGGAGATTTAACTGGTTTGATAATTGGCAATGCGCGCAAAACTCTCTGGGTCAAGGGAGGCACCACCCACCAACACTCCGTCGATATCACTCATTGCCATCAACTCATCAATATTTCCTGGTTTGACCGAACCGCCGTACTGAATGATTAGTTCTGAAGCACCGACCCAACGACGAATGAGGCCACAGATACGATTCGCCTCCGATGCTTCGCACGTCTTGCCCGTGCCAATGGCCCAGATGGGCTCATAAGCAACCACAAGCTTGTCTGGATCGGTGTCTTCGAGTCCCTGTTCCACCTGTCGTCGAATCACACGCTCAGCCTCTCCTCGTTCACGCTGCTCATCACTTTCACCCACGCAGACAATCGGGATCAGACCATGCGCTTGGGCTGAACGAGCACGACGGTTGATCTGTTCATCGCTCTCACTGAAGTATTTGCGTGGTTCACTATGCCCAACAATCGCGTATCGCACTTGATGCTCCAGAAGCATCGTTGGCGAAACCTCTGCGGTATAAGCACCATCATCCTCCCAATGCACATTCTGGCTTGACAATTCCAGACGAGTGCCGCCAACGGACTCTGCCATTGAGGAGATAGCGGTGAATGGTGGGGCAATCACTACATGACGGTCATTGGGAGTGGCTTCGATTAATGGCAGGAACATGGCCGTGTACTCCCGTGCCTGAGCACAGGTCATATGCATCTTCCAGTTGCCAGCGATCACGGGTTTACGCACGCTCGGGTCCTCTGAAGTTCCGCAGGGGCTAACTTACGGCCCTGTCGAAGCATTGCCGACAAAGACCGCCTCATCTGTGCCCAGTCGAACCCGGTTGCCTGAACTCAAATGGTGGCCACGCCTTGTTTCAACAGAGCCATTGACAAACACCTGCCCTGACTGGATCAGCTGTTTCGCCTCGCCTCCAGTGGCCACCCAGCCCTGCCATTTAAGAAATTGATCCAACTTCATTGAATAAGCAGAGCGTTCACGCAACTAGTGTGACTCGATGTTTTCCTCCTCCGAAGCCGGCTTCCGCAGACTGCTTCCCCTCTTACGCCCTCACCTGCGCAGGCTGATCTGGGGAGGTGTGTGCATGCTGATTTACGTAGGATGCTGGCCGCTACTGGCATGGCTTGCTGGGCAGCTGATTCCAGCGATCGGGGCAGGCAAGCTGGCCCAGGTCGTCCAAGTGATTGCCATAGCACTCACTGTTTTTCTGGTTCAAAAACTGGCTCAATTCGGACAGGACACCATGCTTGCCGGGCCAGCATTGCGAGTGAGCCAAGACCTGCGTCGTGATTTGTTTGCACAGCTGCAACAAGTCGAACTAGGGGCCCTCGAGAAACTGTCTTCAGGAGATCTGACCTATCGGCTCACTGAGGATGCCGATCGGGTGGGAGAAGTGATTTACAAGACCATTCAAGACACCACACCAAGTGCTCTGCAATTGGTAGCGGTATTTGGCTATATGGTTTTTCTTGACTGGCAACTATCACTAGCCACCCTGCTGCTAGCGCCAATGGTGGCGATCTTGGTAAGCCAGTTTGGTGCCAGAGTCATGAGAGCTGCCGAACGCAGCCAGCGTCAGGTGAGCGATCTTGCAGGGCTACTTGGTGAAGCAATCCAAGGGTTGCCTTTGGTGAGAGCCTTTGCTGCAGAACCCTGGCTTCAGAAGCGCTTTGATGCCGAAGTTGATCTTCATCGTCAAGCGCGATACCAAACCCTGCGTCTGCTAGCTCTACAGCATCCTGTCGTTGGCTTCATCGAAGCCGCTGGCATCCTCACAGTCTTGGCGATTGGTGCCGCTCGGATTCAAACCGGCGGAATGGATGGGCAAAGTTTCAGCAGCTATGTGGCTGCCTTGCTGATGCTGATCGATCCCATTAGCCACCTCACCACGAATTTCAATGAATTCCAGCAAGGCCAGGCCTCACTACGACGCCTGCGAGAAATTGAACGCGAACCACAGGAACCTCCTGACATTGACGAGGCTGAACCACTGGGTCGCTTAAAAGGTGATCTAGTGCTTCGTCACGTCAGTTTTGCCTATGTCAATGAGAAACAGGTGCTACACGATCTGTCTCTAGAAGTGAAGGCTGGCCAGACCGTTGCACTCGTGGGTCCATCTGGTGCTGGAAAGAGCACTCTGTTTTCATTACTTTTACGCTTCAACACGGCCCAGCAAGGAAAGATTCTTCTAGATGGTCATGAGCTCATCCAGGTCAAAGCCCAGGAGCTAAGACATCAGGTGGCCTTGGTGCCGCAACGAACAACAGTCTTCTCTGGCAGCGTCGAAGAAGCCATTCTTTTCGGTCGAAATGTGAGTAAAGAGAAGGTCAAAGAAGCAGCAATCCTTGCCAACGCTCACGATTTCATCATGTCCTTACCGGAAGGATATTCCACTCAATTGGAAGAACGCGGCACAAACCTTTCTGGTGGCCAACTGCAACGCATCGCCATTGCCAGAGCCGTGCTCGGCAATCCAGCCGTGCTGCTGTTAGATGAAGCCACTAGTGCACTAGACGCAGAAGCGGAAGCAGCGATACAACTTGGACTACGTCGTGCCATGCAAGGACGAACCGTTCTAGTGATTGCCCATCGTCTGGCAACTGTTCAGGAAGCCGATCAGATTGTTGTCTTAGAACAAGGACGTATCAGTGATCGTGGCAGCCATGACGAACTAATGGCCCGTACGGGACGCTATAGAGAGCTCTGCGAACGACAGTTCATTCGTGATTTGCAGAGTGTCTCAAAGAAAGACAAAGGGATTGTACGCATCCCATAGGATCAAGATCCAATCTTTGGTTCAATGCTAAAGATAATGCTCTGTTTCCCCTAACAATGGCTCCCAAATGGCCCTTAGGTAGGTCCAAAAGTACAAATGACACTCAAGAACAGAACTCAAACACAATGACTGACTCTGCCGCCAATAAATCTGACCCAGTGCTCACCTTCGAAGGCAAGCGCTACGACCTGAATGCACTACCAGATGAACTGAAGGAACTGATCCGTGGCATGCAAGTTGCTGATGCCCAACTACGCATGCACGAAGACACACTAAAAGTGCTGGCAGTAGGACGTCAGACTCTGGCAATGCAATTGAATGAAAAGCTCAAAGACGTCAGTCCTATGCCAGACGCGTCTTGAAGTGACGTTTTCAGCCTCACATCTACCCCTTTTTTAAATCGATAGTTTTTGTTTATGCCAAAGAATATTCGCTATCGCACTCACTAGTAAGCCCGTCAGGCTTAGAACAAGCATGAGCCCATAAGTGTATGAGCAACAGCCCAGACAAACCCTCGATCAGCAACAGGGATTGCACCAGCGAAACTTGAAATAGTGCCAGTGTCATCTCCATGGCCATGGTGACCCAATGTGGAGTCAGTAAATTCAGCGAGCTATTGATCTAGCCTCATAAAAGGCAAAGCCGAATGACCTGCATGATGAACAGCAATAGCATTGGCATATCAAGGGCATAAAGCCCACCCCTAATATCATCAAGCTGGCTGTAAGCAAGACAAGGATGACAATTGGTCAACCACAGATGAAAGTTTTACTCGAGTAAACTAAGTACAATAACACCTAAAAACAGATAGACTTAAAAGAATTAATTAGCTTTTCCAATAAAATCAATGCTGTCATCACTGACAATTAAGCAAAGAGCACCTATATTAATCTCAAAAAAATTGGCAACCATTATCAATTATTTTAAAGCTGCTCAAGATCTACGAACTTAAACAAATGCTGTTCAGCAGCCATTCCAGCAAAAGCATCTTTTTTCACTAACCTTTCACTCAATACCCACAAGCCATCATCAGCCAAGGGCACAAAAGTATCAGTGAACTGACTTAACCCACTGGTAGGCTCATTTGTTTTTGGGTCGTGGTATTGACTGCTGTAAGTATGACTTAGGTAGCCATAACCTGTATCCGTCGTACTTTTTGTAAAAATGGTCACCACTGTTCCGTGAATATGGCGATGAACCATCGTCACCACATCATTTTTGATCCGATAACGATCACCAAGATTTTTACCTCCAACGATCACTTCTAAGCCAACCTCATCGTTTTCACCTGCGGTAAAAGTGTTTTCACCATGGGTCTTTTCAAAACTGCGTCGTACTCGATGTATGGCAACTTCCCAAAGCTGGGAAGAGACAGCCTTAGCGATCAATTCATCTTCTATACCATCAATATGGGCCTTAAGATCTGCTCCCAACTCAAACTTCCCTTCCACGACACGATCATCCTTGACCCAGAGACACCGACCCCGATAACCAGAAAAGACCGGATCCCAGGTGTAGCGATTCTCATAAGCCGCCTGAAATAGTTCTCGACAATCACTACCAGGAGCCAAAACAATAGGGGAAGCGTTAGCGATCACGGCAAGAATTTCAGTTGAGCAAGCCTAATGGGAGATCAAACATGGATGTCTTGAAGCGCCGCTACGGATAATGACTGTTGTTGAAGTGCCGTAATTCCCTCAACAGCAGCTCGTGCTCCAGCAATCGTCGTAAGGGTAGGCACGGAGTAATCAAGAGCTGCTCGTCGCAAATATTTGTCGTCATGAGCGGCCTGACGGCCAATAGGTGTGTTGATCACCAACTGAATCTGACCAGAGCGAATCAAATCTTCGATATTGGGACGTCCCTCATGAACCTTAAGTACTGGCTGAACGTTCAATCCAGCCCGATTAAGGGCTTGAGCAGTTCCGGAGGTGGCCGTGAGATCAAAGCCAAGTTCAATCAGCCTTTCAGCGACAAGTATTAGTGCTGGCTTATCCCGGTCATGAGTAGAGAGAAAGACAGTGCCACGAATAGGGAGGGAATCACCAGCTGCAATTTCAGACTTGGCAAACGCCATGCCAAAACTGGAAGCTGAACCCATCACTTCTCCAGTGGACCGCATCTCCGGGCCAAGCACCGAATCGGCCCCAGGGAAACGACGGAATGGCAATACGGCTTCCTTGACAGACTGAAGAGGCGGTTGAGGCTCATGCGTAAGTCCAATAGCCGCCAAAGTCTCTCCTGCCATGAGCCTAGTTGCGATCCTGGCCAGGGGTACTCCTGTGGCTTTAGCCACAAAAGGAACGGTACGAGAAGCACGAGGGTTGGCCTCGATGATGAACACTTGTTCATCACCCGCTTCATCCCGCTGGACAGCGAACTGCAGATTGATCAACCCCTGAACTTTGAGCGCAAGGGCCAACGCTTCACTCCAGAGACGAATCGTGCGAAGGGCTTGCTCACCAAGAGAGATGGAGGGAAGGCAGCAAGCGGAATCACCAGAATGAATTCCAGCAGGCTCAATGTGTTCCATCAAACCGCCAATCACTACAACTCCATCAGAGTCACAGAGAGCGTCAACATCAACTTCCACAGCATTTTCCAGATACTGATCGATGAGCACTGGATGATCAGGTTCGACCTGAACCGCTTCAGCCATATAGCGATTCAACTCTTGTTCATCAAACACCACCTCCATGGCTCGGCCTCCAAGCACATAAGAGGGACGAACAACAACGGGATAACCAATGCGAAGTGCTACGGCTCGGGCATCTTTTTCACTGCGAGCCAAGCCATTACGTGGCTGGCGAATTTGAAGCTGCCGCAGGATCGCCTCGAACTGTTCACGATCTTCAGCCCGATCAATTGATTCTGGTGATGTACCCCATATCCGTGTGCCTGTTGACTTTCCGATCGAACTCTCTAGCCAACGAAGCAAGGGAATCGCCAACTTGAGTGGGGTCTGACCACCAAACTGAACAATGACACCATTAGGCCGTTCAGCCTCGATCACATTGAGTACATCCTCAAGAGTAAGAGGTTCGAAATAAAGTCTGTCACTGGTGTCATAGTCAGTGGAGACAGTTTCGGGATTACTGTTAACCATCACAGTGACAAATCCCTTGTCCTGCGAAGCAAATGAAGCATGGCAACAGCAATAGTCAAACTCAATTCCTTGGCCGATACGATTAGGACCGCCGCCAAGAATCATCACTTTTGCGCGGTTGTCTGTAACGACCTCACTTTCCGGCTCAAGTTTATACAATTGGTCATCAGAATCAAGACGGTACAGGGGTCGCTCATAAGTTGAATAATGATATGGAGTAGTAGATGAAAATTCGGCAGCGCAAGTATCGACTGTCTTAAAAACAGGTTTGATATTTAACAGTTCACGACGTGCACGTACAGCGAGCTCTTCAGAACCTGTCGCCCAAGCAATCTGACGATCGGAATAGCCAAGCTGCTTCAAGCAGAGTAGAGACTGCTGATCCAATTCATCTAATGTGCGGCCATGCAGATGCGTTGTCTCAATATTGATCATGTGGCGTAATTTGGCTAAAAACCAAATATCAATTTTGCTCAAAGCGTAAATATCATGGTCACTGCGTCCGGCCAACATCGCTGTTCTCACTGCCATGATCCGCTCAGGAGAAGGCGTGCGCAACAAACGCTCAATTTCTGTAGGCGTAAATTCTGGCTCTTGCCGATCACAACCCCAACCAGCCCGCCCAATTTCTAGAGAACGCATCGCTTTCTGAAAAGACTCTTCGAAACAGCGACCGATCGCCATTGCCTCTCCCACAGACTTCATTGCCGTAGAGAGAACAGCAGGGCTGCCCTTAAACTTCTCAAATGCAAATCGTGGAATCTTCGTGACAACATAATCAATTGTGGGTTCAAAACACGCTGGTGTCTTACCCGTGATGTCGTTGATAATTTCGTCAAGGGTATAACCAACAGCAAGACGAGCAGCAATCTTGGCAATTGGAAACCCCGTGGCCTTACTTGCCAGCGCTGATGATCGACTAACGCGCGGATTCATTTCAATAACAACCACCTCGCCATCATCTGGATTGATCGCGAACTGAATATTGCTACCCCCCGTAGCAACACCTATCTCACGAATAATGGCAATGGATTGATCTCTAAGCCTCTGATACTCACGATCGGTGAGAGTTTGCGCAGGAGCAACAGTGATTGAATCTCCTGTATGAACACCCATTGCATCGAGATTTTCAATGCTACAGACGATCACAACGTTATCCGCCAAATCACGCATCACCTCTAACTCGAACTCCTTCCAACCCAACAACGACTTTTCGATCAAGATCTGAGAAACCGGGCTGGCATCAAGACCGCTTTTGCAGATCGCTGCAAATTCTTCAGGGTTGTAAGCAATGCCACCACCACTGCCACCAAGAGTGAAGGCCGGTCGGATGATGCGCGGAAAACTATTAATCACTTCACCAACCTCTTCTGCCTCCTTGAGGCTGGAAGCAATCCCTGAAGGACAAACGTTGACTCCTATACGCTCCATCGCCTGCTTAAACAGCTGGCGATCTTCGGCCTTTCGAATTGCAGCTAGATCTGCACCGATCAACTCAACGCCAAAACGTTCGAGTGTGTGGTTTTCAGCCAATTCCACCGCCAAATTAAGAGCCGTCTGGCCGCCCATGGTTGGCAGCAACGCATCAGGGCGCTCTAACTCAATGACGCGAGTCACAACCTCGGGCGTGAGCGGCTCGATATAGGTGCGATCAGCCATCTCCGGATCCGTCATGATTGAGGCCGGATTGGAATTCACCAACACCACCTCAAAACCTTCATCCCGCAAGGCCTTACATGCTTGAGTGCCGGAATAATCAAATTCACAGGCCTGGCCAATCACGATCGGACCTGACCCCAGCAGAAGGATGCGACGCAGATCAGACCTACGGGGCATGGAATTTCGGGTGTTGGCCAAACGCGACTAGCTTCCCACGCAACGTCAGAGATAGCTCAGGGAAAACACCCAGGCGCCATGTAGTCGCTAGCTTGATGAGTACGGAGAGAGATCAAGACCATGAGCGAACTCCAGCGCCTTAAGGGGCAGCTGCCGCCAGAGATGCAGAGCTGGGTGTTCGTGGAGGCGGCAGCAGCGGTAGATCCACCGCTCATCACCCTCGAGGAAATCGGACGCGATGAGGTCGAGATCCAAATCGATCTCGAACAATGGGACAATTTCGCGCTCGACCATCGCAACTTGCTTTTTTGGCATGAAGTTGGTCGAGTCCAGAACGACACCATTCCTCGCGATGGCTGGGAAATGGCTGCTCTAGCCATCGGCCTCGGCGGTGCAATTGGTGAACTCTGGGTTCAAGACGGATTGTTGCTATTAATGGCCCTAGGTCTTTCGGGCTTCGCTGGATATCGGCTCTATTTAAAAAACAACTCTGAAAAGCGGCTTCAGGATGCAATCGCTGCCGATGAACGGGCTATTGATCTGGCCTGTCGTTTTAATTACAGCGTGCCGAATGCCTACAAGAGCCTTGGGGGAGCGCTAAAGGAGCTTGTGGAACAAACCCGCAAAAAGAAGAAGCGAAGCTTCTATGAAGATCGATTGGAAGCCCTTAGAAAAAGTGCTGAAAAAGCTCGAGCAGAGATGGCTGAACAGGAAGGATCTCGCCAATCCGTAAGCAGTGAGAACGTCTATGGATAGTGAACAGCTAGCAGAAATGGCCGCTGAAGCCTGCGACGATCGCAAAGCTACAGACATTCAACTGATCCGAATCGATGAGGTCTCCAGCCTGGCGGACTGGATGGTGATTGCCGGAGGACTGTCTGAAGTCCAAGTACGAGCAATTGCTAAATCTGTGGAAGATCGCCTTGAGGTAGAAGCCGATCGATTGCCATTGAGAAGCGAAGGTCTTAATGAAGGGAAATGGGCTCTGCTCGATTACGGCGAATTAATCGTGCATGTTCTACAGCCAAGCGAACGAGGCTTTTACGACCTGGAAGCCTTCTGGAGTCATGGAAAGCATCACGGCTTCATGAGCTCGAATCTCTCTCAAGCATCCTGAGACTTAAAAACACCACTTTGAATGAGTAGCAATTAACACCAACTCGAAGTTCCATTGCTTGGTTATTTGGCACGAACCATGGACTTCATCACAAGCTTCATCATCCAAGGGGGCGAGTCTCTGCCAGGCTCTCTGAAGCCCAAAAGTCTGCTTGAGCATGAATCTTCCAACCTGGTTCGGAAGCTCCCAGCGTTCGAGCACAACGCCTCTTGAAGTAAGCCTTAAGCGTGGCTCCAGCGTGGAGTCGATCCATCGCGTGCATGCTGTGGTTTGCGATGGGCGAGGGCGCGTCCTGATGCGAGCGGGTTGTGCAGACTTTGAAACCTTCATCCGTTCAGCTCTAAAGCCCTTTCAAGCACTGCCATTTTTGAGTAGTGGTGCAGCGGAGCAAATGAACTGTGGAGAAAAAGGATTAGCAATCTGCTGTGGATCCCATTCAGGGACACCCGCCCATGCCCGCGAAGCCTTCAGGTTGCTTTGGAATGCCGAGCTAGACCCAAGCCTGCTGCAATGCCCCATTCCAAGGGGAGGCACGAGCCCGCTAGAGCACAACTGCTCCGGGAAACATGCTGGCTTTCTTGCGACGAGCAAGAAAATGGGTTGGCCCCTTGATTCATACCTGCAAGGCAACCATCCTCTGCAAGTCGAAGTGAATCGACGCATAGCCGAACTGCTTGGGCTACCGGCCGACGAGCTCGTAGCTGCCAGGGATGACTGTGGAGCACCAACCCTTCGCCTACGGCTAGACCAAATCGCTCTGCTCTATGCCCATCTCGGGGCATCACGTCAGGCAGAAATGGAACAAGTGATCAGGGCGATGTTGGCCCATCCTGAACTCGTAGCAGGGGAAGGCCGATTTGACACTGAGCTCATGCGACGAGCTCACGGACAAATCGTGAGCAAGGGTGGAGCAGAAGGTGTCCAATGTCTAAGCCGCGTTGGTGAAGGGATGGGTGTAGCGATCAAAGTAGAAGACGGATCCAAACGAGCAAAACACGCTGTAGCGCTCCACCTACTTCGCCAACTTGATTGGCTCACCCCAACCGGACTGCAAGAATTAGAGGAACAGGTGTTGCTCATTGCTCCAGGTGTGCAGCTGGAAGTGGCCGGCGCTCTTCGATACCAGGAAACCTAAACAAAGACCAGGTTGCACAAGCCTCAAAAGGTATGCTTTGAGGGTCACCGCGGGGTAGAGCAGTCTGGTAGCTCGTCGGGCTCATAACCCGAAGGTCGGGAGTTCAAATCTCCCCCCCGCCACCTCTTAAAAGCCCCTCTCTGAGGGGTTTTTTAATGTCCTGGACTAGGAAATTCTAAAACTGACAGGAGTGAGCAAGCTGTCCCTAATCGCACAAGATAAACCCCAATAAACCAGTTTGGTGTGGTAGTTGCCTACCACAGTAAAAGCAGATCCCGGTACACTTAAGTGAGGAAAACAGCCATCAAAATGTTCAATGCCGAACATTTCGAGGTGTGCCTCTCAAGTTAGTGCCACATCAGCTAGAGGGGTCGAGAGGATGCCAAAAGGAACGCAGAAGAAGCTCAACGAGTTCGACACCTAGGCCAACGCTCTCGTTACCTCTAGGTGTCGGTTCCGGATGGTCAGGAGGAAACGGAACTATGTAATCCGGGTTCTCAACTACAAGCCCGTCTGGAACATAGTCATGCGCTACTGAAAAGCTAACCATCAACTTCTCACCTCTAGCCAATACCTATATCTCCTTAACTCACTCTCAGCACGTGAACTGAATATCACCATCTCTGATTCCATTTTTTTTATATTTCACGGCAAGTTGATGCCAATCCTCAGGGATTTGATTGAGGCGAATATCCCAAGCCAAAGGCAATCGTTGTTGGCCTGGTGAGATCTTATTTTTCTTGCTTCTAGTTCTTGCACTGCTCACCAGCCGTTTAAGTATGCGACTACCCCAGTGGCACTTTGGAGCGCCTTTGCCGTGATGGCGATAGCGCTGGCAGAAACGTTCATAGCGCTTGGCACAACCATCGAACGTTGCCGAGAGCATTAAAAAGGCATGGCTCCATTCACTGATGCCGTCTGATTGCAACCTGATGTAGTTGAAGTTTCATACAATTCAATCGATACTTGTGCATTCATCAGCCTTAGATTGTGCTATACATAAAGCATAGACAACTACATCTGATGTCAGAAGAACAACTCAAGGCATTTATTGCCAAAGTTCAAGCCGATGCTTCACTACAGGAACAGTTAAGGACAGAAGGAGCTGATGTTGTAGCCATTGCCAAAGCTGCAGGCTTCTCGATTACCACAGAAGACCTAAACTCTCATCGCCAAAATCTGTCTGATGATGAGCTGGAAGGTGTGGCTGGGGGAGGGGGGAAAATGACTGTACGCGGAAGAGACATGAGCTGTGGGTGTCAGGATTACTGGGAGGATGATTACTGACAAACAAACTGTCGCAGACATATATTCAGCTGTCCCTTGCAGCTGCCTCTGACAGGACATACCACAGCCTACACACTCAAAGCCCTTGCATTAGCAGGGGCTTTTTATTTCATCAACGACTTCCATATTTGCTTAAAACGGCATCCGATACCTGGCACCATTGACTTGCAAAAAGTTACCTTGATGTCTTATTTAGCAGGCAACAACCACCAATAGTTTTTCGTATTCATCACAAATTTGCCTCTAAATCCTTTTGCCCTAAAACTACTTATATTCCTAACTTAATCACCACAGTCTGAGAGTTTGATCTCCATCTCTGATTCCATTTGTTTTTCTAAATCTCACCGCAACCTGATGCCACTCCTCAGGGATTTGATTGAGGCGAACATCCCAATCCCATGGCAATCGTTGTTGGCCTGGTGAGATCTTATTTTTCTTGCTTCTAGTTCTTGCACTGCTCACCAGCCGTTTAAGTATGCGACTACCCCAGTGGCACTTTGGAGCGCCTTTGCTCTTATGGCGATAGCGCTGGCAGAAACGTTCATAGCGCTTGGCACAACCATCGAACGTTGCCGAGAGCATTAAAAAGGCATGGCTCCATTCACTGATGCCGTCTGATTGCAACCTGATGTAGTTGAAGTTTCATACAATTCAATCGATACTTGTGCATTCATCAGCCTTAGATTGTGCTATACATAAAGTATAGACAACTACATCTGATGTCAGAAGAACAACTCAAGGCATTTATTGCCAAAGTTCAAGCCGATGCTTCACTACAGGAACAGTTAAGGACAGAAGGAGCTGATGTTGTAGCCATTGCCAAAGCTGCAGGCTTCTCGATTACCACAGAAGACCTAAACTCTCATCGCCAAAATCTGTCTGATGATGAGCTGGAAGGTGTGGCTGGGGGAGGGGGAGGCTGTGACGGTATCAGGATTACTGACAAACAAACTGTCGCAGACAATACAATTGTCCCTTGCAGCTGCTTCCACCAGTGACATACCACAGCCTACACACTCAAAGCCCTTGCATTAGCAGGGGCTTTTTATTTCATCAACGACTTCCATATTTGCTTAAAACGGCATCCGATACCTGGCACCATTGACTTGCAAAAAGTTACCTTGATGTCTTATTTAGCAGGCAACAACCACCAATAGTTTTTCGTATTCATCACAAATTTACCTCTAAATCCTTTTGCCCTAAAACTACTTATATTCCTAACTTAATCACCACAGCAACAGACGTGAATCACCATCACGGATGCCATTCGTCTTGCGAAATCTCACCGCAACCTGATGCCACTCCTCTGGGATTTGATTGAGCCGAATATCAAAAGCAAAAGGGAGTTGCTGTTGACCTGGAGATATTCGCTTTCTCTTGCTTCTGTTGCTCCTGCTGCTCTGAACAAATCGCTTCAGCATCCGTGAACCCCAATGGCATTTGGCTCCTGCTTTGGCCTGATGGCGATACCGCTCGCAAAAGCGCTCATAACGCCTGGAACAGCCCTTCAGGCTTGATGCCAGTTGCAGGAAGCTGGGGTGCCACTCGCTGATGCCGTCTGATTGCAACCTGACGTAGTGGCCATAGTTGGAATAGGGGTCATAAAAGCCTTTCCTTACCCCAGCCGCTTTGGGATTGGCATGGATATACCTCAAGGTGTTCAACTCCCTTCTGTGGTCTTTGGGGTGGATCGGCGTTGAGAAATACCTGGCCTCCCAGAAGTGCCCACAACGGCCGCTCAAGCGGTTCAAGGCCATGGCGGAATACCAGGCGAACCAATGCATCAACCTCGGCAAATCCTTGGCATCGGTTGGCTTAACGAGCAAGTGAAGGTGGTTAGCCATCAAGCACAGCCCATACACCCTCACAGGAAACTTCTGCTGGGCTTTATTGAGCACTGCCAACAACACATCACGCCTAAGGGCTTTGGCAATTAAGAACTGCCGGCTATTGCAGCGCAGCGTGATATGGAAACTGCAGCCAGACGGTAGTAAGCGTTTTGCTCTCACCTTTGCCCTCATTTACTCAAACATCTACAGCCTCAGAGCTGTTATTCCACTGATCGCTAAATCACTCGTCGTCTGAGAGCACAGCCAGCTCAACCAAAGCTCTGCGGATCGATTCTTTTGGGCTGACGTAACCCTCGAACCTTCGCATTGAAGTCTTTTCCATAACTCTCTTGCATCATCAACGTGGTGATAGATCGTTCTGGTTTTTAAGAGAGCTGGCTCACCTTTTATCGGTCGACCTTTGATCACTTCAATGTGGCGTTCCAGGTAACTACGACCAAGGACATCTTTGAACTTGAGATACCAATAACCCTCAGGATCAGATAGCCAGTGCGTCTGGCCATGACGTGCAGCCCCAAGCATCGGGTATAGAGAACCAGTACTTACGTTCTACAGAAGAAGCCAGGTTTTTCATGAGTGCAAATGCCTAGCTCAGACAGCCTCGGAATAGCTAAGAACAGGAGAGCAGTTCCCCGGGCCAGAGTGGGGAGGGGGTTTTACTGTGGTAGTTAGGTGTGGTAGGCAGTTGAACCGACCCAGTCACTGCAAGGGAAGTCAGCCAAGAACGTCGGGCTCATAACCCGAAGGTCGGGAGTTCAAATCTCCCCCCCGCCACCACTTAAAAGCCCCTCTCTGAGGGGTTTTTTAATGTCCTGGACTAGGAAGTTCTAAAACTGACAGGAAGGCCCAACCTGTTCTAGTTGCCCCTATTTGCACCCAGTTTTAACGTTAACAGGGGCACTAAGTGCCCTTTACGGAAGGCTAAAAAGGGGCTTTAAGAGGCACATGGCACAAGGACGACCAAAAAGATCTCAGAGCACTTGGGACCGCTGTGTGGCCGATTTGAAGGCTACAGATGCCTAGCACCTTCTTGCCAATAAGATGCCTGAAAAGGCGTGTAATTGATAAAAGCAGGCTCTGAGAATAGTCATGCGCTACTGAACAGCTAACCTTCAACTTCTTGCCTCTAGCCAATACCTATATCTCCTCAACTCACTCTCAGAACGTGAACTGTATATCACCATCTCTGATTCCATTTGCCTTTCTAAATTTCATGGCAAGTTGATGCCACTCCTCTGGAATTTGATTGAGGCGAATATCCCAAGCCCAAGGCAATCGTTCTTGACCTGGTGAGATCCTCTTTTTCTTGCTTCTAGTTCTTGCACTGCTCACGAGCCGATTAAGCATGCGACTACCCCAATGGCACTTGGGAGCGCCTTTGCTCTTGTGGCGATAGCGCTGGCAGAAACGCCAAAGCGCTTAGCGCATCCATCCAGAGAGGCAGAGAGCTTACATCCAAAGATAATCTAATAGAGAGGCAGAGAGCTTTAAAATCAGAGCTCCATTCACTGAGGCCGTCTGTTCTCAAGCTGTTGTGGAAATTTCATACAATTCAATCGATACTTGAACTCATCAGCCTTAGGCTGGGCTATGCATATGCAACTAAAAACAAGTGTCAGAAGAACAACTCAAGGCATTCATCGCCAAAGTTCAAGGCGATAGTTCACTACAGGAACAGCTCAAGGCAGAAGGCGCTGATGTTGTTGCTATTGCCAAAGCTGCTGGTTTTACAATCAAACAACAGGATCTTAATGCTGCCGCTTCTGAACTGTCAGACGAAGAGCTGGAAGCCGCTAGCGGCGGAGGCGATACCGGCATCCAAGCGGTGCTGCACACGGCTGGATGTTACGGCGGGACCAAAATGTGCCGCGCATAGTGTATTCTGCTGCGCTATGCTAACACAAACGATGCAGCATAACCCACAGGCTACACACTCAAAGCCCTTGCATCTGCAGGGGCTTTTATTTCTTAATTAGATCTAAATTTTCGCCCAAATCGTTCTTCAATACCTGACACCATTGACTTGCAGAAAGTTGCCTTGATGTCTTCTTTGGCAGGTAAAAATCAGCAATAGCTTTTCGCATTCATGACAAATCTAACGTCAACTTTATCTACCAGAAAACTACTTATATTGCCCAACTAATCACCACAGCCTGAGGGTTTGATCGCCATCCCTGATTCCATTTGTTTTTCTAAATTTCACCGCAACTTGATGCTACTCGTCTGGGATTTGATTGAGCCGAACATCAAAAGCAAAAGAGAGTTGCTGTTGACCTGGTGATATTCGATTTCTCTTGCTTCTGTTGCTCCTGCTGCTCTGAACAAATCGCTTCAGCATCCGTGAGCCCCAATGGCATTTGGCTCCTGCTTTGGCGTGATGGCGATACCGCTCGCAAAAGCGCTCATAACGCCTGGAACAGCCCTTCAGGCTTGATGCCAGTTGCAGGAAGCTGGGGTGCCACTCGCTGATGCCATCACACGCCAACCTGCCGTAGTGCCCATAGTTGGAGTAGGGATCAAAGAATCCTTTCCTTACCCCTGCTGCTTTGGGATTGGCATGGATATACCTCAAGGTATTCAGCATTCGCCGGTGATCTTTGGGATGGATTGGCGTTGAGAAATACCTGGCCTCCCAGAAATGCCCACAACGACCGCTCAAGCGGTTCAAGGCCATGGCGGAGTACCACGCAAACCAATGCATCAACCTCGGCAGCTCCTTGGCATCGGTTGGCTTGATGAGCAAGTGAAGGTGGTTAGCCATCAGGCAGAGCCCATACACCCTCACAGCAAATTTCTGCTTGGCCTTTTTAAGTACCGCCAACAACACATCACGCCTAAGGCCTTTGGCAATTAAGAATTGCCTGCTATTGCAGCGCAGCGTGATATGAAAACTGCAGCCAGATGGCAGTAAGCGTTTTGCTCTCACCTTTGCCCTCATTTGCTCGAACATCTACAGCCTCAGAGCTGTTATTCCACTGATCGCTAAATCACTCGTCGTCTGAGAGCACAGCCAGCTTCACCAAAGCTCTGCGGATAAATTCTTTTGGGCTGACGTGACCCTCCAACCTTCGCGTTGAAGTCTTTTCCATGACTCTCTCGCATCATCAACGTGGTGATAAATCGTTCTGGTTTTTAAGAGAGCTGGTTCACCTTTTATCGGTCGACCTTTGATCACTTCAATGCGACGATCCAGATAACTACCACCTAAGACATCTTTGAACTTGAGGTACCAATACCCCTCAGGGTCAGATAGCCAGTGCGTCTGGCCATGTCGTGCAGCCCCCAGCATCGAGCGTCATCGATTAGTACTCATGTTCTACAGCAAGAGCCTCGGAATAGCTAAGGCAAGAGAGCTGATCCCCGGGCCAGAGTGGGGAGGGGGCAAGTATCGCAGGGGCACTTAAGGGGGGCACCTATAATTTCGGCCCTCTGATACCAATGGGTCTGACAATACTTCTTCGTGCTCATAACCCGAAGGTCGGGAGTTCAAATCTCCCCCCCGCCACCAAATAAGACCCCTGTCCAGCAGGGGTCTTTTAGTTTCTGGAACTTGGTCTGGGGCCTTTAATGGAAATAATTTTGCAGGCTTTTGTAGATCCTATCCCTCACAATTTTGCGCGTGATTATCACTAGACGCTGAATTACGGGGAATTTCGGCAATCCCTTGATTTACATTTTCGTCGTTTTTCATATCCTGTAGGTCATCCCAGCCATATTTAATCCCTTTATAATTCCAATGACCGGAAAAAATAGCATAATGCTGAATACCATGGTAATTATCTGGCTGATCAGCGGCCCAGTTAGTGAAATCAACTGAAGCTCCACTTGCCCATTTGAATACACCCTCATGAGCCGAATCTGTAAGTCCAATCCACTTACCTATATAGTCAAAATTTTCTGCTAGCCATTTATTTTCTTCCTCATCATTGATCGTTACTAGGTGACCACCTAACTTCACTGCATTGGCTTCGGCTTCTACCCAACTGGGTCCATCTACGATGGTATAAAAACTATTACCTCTTTCAAGGATTTCTCTGCCGGGCTTAACTTTTTTCCTTAACTCGCTCAAACGATGCTTGCTGGAATCAGATAATGAATCACACATAACAAATGCTTTTGAACCAGTGCCTAACGTTTGCCTAGTAACTCCTACTGTGCAAGTTGCTAGATAGACTCCATCAGCACTCTCAAGCGTGCAATCCTTCTGTTTTGCAAACGCTTCAACCTCAGAGATATCATTACTTTTGCGTCCTACTTGAGAGATCACCAAGGCATTAAATTGAGCTTTCTCCCTATTGAGTGATCTGCGTTGAGTACGACCTACCTGCATGGAGATTTTCATCAAGGGAACAGTAATCATCCCCATGATTACGGCTGTTATAAGAACAGATGTAAGGGTGTAGCCATTAGGGGCGCAAAAACCATTCTTAGAGCCTCTGCCAGACAGACCTTGCGTTATGAGCCATGCAATTCCGCACCCAGCATTTTTCGCTAAGCATGATTTGTCTTGAATACTGCGCGTTCTAGGCATAACTGCCTACCCAGGCAGAAGAATCACCTGGGCTTAAGGTTTTCTTAATATAGCAATGACTGCGTGAAAATAGGAATACTCGCTTCTTGGCTGTTGGGAATGGGGCTTTTCTACGTACCCGGTTTAAATACCCGGTCAAAAATTTGCGTCAGTGACCCACTGGGATCTGCCCCTGTCTATTCGGGCTCATAACCCGAAGGTCGGGAGTTCAAATCTCCCCCCCGCCACCACTTAAAAGCCCCTCTCTGAGGGGTTTTTTAATGTCCTGGACTAGGAAGTTCTAAAACAGACAGGAAGGCCCAACCTGTTCTAGTTGCCCCTATTTGCACCCAGTTTTACCGTTAACGTGGGCACAAGTGCCCCTGTACGGAAGGCTAAAAAGGGGCTTTAAGAGGCACATGGCAGCAGGACGACCTAAAAGATCGCAGAGCACTTGGGACCGCCTTGTAGGCGATTTGAAAGCCACAGATACCTGGCACCTTCTTACCAATAAGATGCTTGAAAAGGCGTGTAGTTGATAGAAGCAGGCTCTAAGAATAGTTAAATGCGACTGAAAAGCTAACCATCAACTTCTCGCCTCTAACCAATACCTATATCTCCTCAACTCACTCTCAGAATCTGAACTTAATATCACCATCCCTGATTCCGTCTGTTTTTCTAAACTTCACGGCAAGTTGATGCCACTCCTCGGGAATTTGGTTGAGGCGAATATCCCAAGCCCAAGGCAATCGTTGTTGACCTGGAGAAACACTATTCTTCTTGCTTCTAGTTCTTACACTGCTCACCAGCCGTTTAAGCATGCGACTACCCCAGTGGCATTTGGGAGCAGCTTTACTGTGATGGCGATAGCGCTGGCAGAAGCGCTCATAGCGCTTGGCACAACCATCGAGCGTTGCCGAGAGCCTTAAAAAGGCAGGGCTCCATTCACTGATGCCGTCTGATTGCAGCCTGCTGTAGTGAAAGCTTCATACAATTCAATCGATGCTTAAACTCATCAGCCTTAGATTGGTCTATAGATAAAGAATAGACAACTACATCTGATGTCAGAAGAACAACTGAAGGCATTCATCGCCAAGGTTCAAGGCGATACTTCACTGCAGGAACAGCTCAAAGCAGAAGGTGCTGATGTTGTAGCCATTGCCAAAGCTGCTGGGTTCTCGATTACCACAGAAGACCTAAACACTCATCGTCAAACCCTGTCTGATAGAGAGCTTGAGGGTGTGGCTGGGGGCACTACTGCTTTCACTGGGGTAGACACTGAAAGCATTGCATTTTGCTGCAGTTGATTTAACCAGCCTACACACTCAAAGCCCTTGCATTAGCAGGGGCTTTTTATTTCCTCAACGACTTCCATATTCGCTTAAAATGGCATCCGATACCTGGCACAATTGACTTGCAGAAAGTTGCCTTGATGTCTTCTTTAGCAGGCAACAACCACCAATAGTTTTTCGTATTCATCACAAATTTACCTCTAAATCCTTTTGCCCTAAAACTACTTATATTCCTAACTTAATCACCACAGCCTGAGAGTTTGATCTCCATCTCTGATTCCATTCGTCTTGCTAAATCTCACCGCAACCTGATGCCAATCCTCAGGGATTTGGTTGAGGCGAATATAAAACGCAAACGGTATTCGTAATTGACCTGGAGAAACCCTCTTTTTTCCTGCTTCTAGTTCTTGAATGAATGACTAGCCGTTTAAGCATGCGACTACCCCAATGGCACTTGGTAGCAGCTTTACTGTGATGGCGATACTTCTGGCAAAGCCGCCCTGATTCTCCAAACAGGGTTTCGTTTTGCGGTGAACGGCGCCTATAGCCGTGGCAGGAAGGTTCATCCTGCGAATACGCCTCCGTTTCTACAATCACGCCCCAGAGCAAACGTCCATCTGCTTGGCGTTTGACCAAACGGCAGCCCACCAATTCAGGTCCCACCATCTCGGCAGGAAGGCAGAAGAAGGTCTTGGGTAGAGCGGGGAAATCCTTGGCGATGAGCTGGCTGGCTATGGGAGTGGCTGAAGCAACAACCTTCTTCAACCAAGGCTGACAATGCTGCTTGCAGAAGAGACAATTGAATTATCTATTCCCTTCTTTCAGATGTCAGAAGAGCAACTCAAAGCGTTCCTCGAAAAAGTCAAAGCAGACACCAGCCTGCAGGAGAAGCTGAAAGCAGCTGCTGATTCAGACGCAGTTCTTGTGATTGCGAAAGACGCTGGCTTTAGCATCTCTGCTGATGACTTGAAGAACGCTCAATCAGAGATTTCTGAAGAAGAGCTTGAAAGCGTCGCTGGGGGTGCCGGGGTAACTGAAGCCACAATTGACGCTGGGGGCGGCTGCACATTCAATCCCTGCTGCCGCTGAGAACTTTAAGAGCTGTGATGGAAATTACACCCTCAAAAGCCCCTGAATTGACAGGGACTTTCTATTTCATCAACGACTTCCATATTCGCTTTAAACGGCATCCGATACCTGGCACCATTGCCTTGCAGAAAGTTGCCTTGATGCTTTATTTAGCAGGTAAAAATCATCAATAGTTTTTCGCATTCATCATAAATTCACCTTCAACTTCTTTTACCCTAAAACTACTTATATTCCTAACTTAATCACCACAGCAACAGACGTGAATCACCATCACGGATGCCATTCGTCTTGCGAAATCTCACCGCAACCTGATGCCACCCCTCTGGGATTTGATTGGGGCGAACATCAAAAGCAAAAGGGAGTTGCTGTTGACCTGGTGATATTCGATTTCTCTTGCTTCTGTTGCTCCTGCTGCTCTGAACAAATCGCTTCAGCATCCTTGAGCCCCAATGGCACTTAGCTACCCCTTTGCTGTGATGGCGATACTTTTGGCAGAACCGCTCATATCGCCTGGAGCATCCATCGAGCGTTGCCGAGAGCTTTAAAAAGGCAGGGCTCCATTCACTGATGCCGTCTGCTTGCAACCTGCCGTAGTGGCCATAGTTGGAATAGGGGTCATAAAAACCTTTCCTTAGCCCTGTTGCTTTGGGATTGGCATGGATATACCTCAAGGTATTCAGCATTCGCCGGTGATCTTTTGGGTGGATAGGCGTTGAGAAATACCTGGCCTCCCAGAAGTGCCCATAACGACCGTTCAAGCGGTTCAAGGCCATGGTTGACGCTCTTTAACCAAGCGACAGCTACCCGCCCCTTCGGGGGTCTTTTTTTGCCCTTCTTGAACAAGCGTTAATGCTGGTTGTACTTGTATTCATCGATACTCAAGATGGAACCAGCTGTTTTGACAACGGTGGTTTTTTCGCAAGCGATCCAAACCAAACCTCTCACTTATACGTCGCCTGCGGCACGTGAACGTGAAATTTACTTCTCATCTGCAAGGAATTTGGCCAACGCTCAGTTTCAACTGGCTGATGCTGAGCTGACGCAGAGGTTATGGCAGGACGTGAGCGATCGCGATCTTGATGTGGATCGGGTGCTCAACTTGATGTATGGCTGCTGGTTCCACGACGATGCGGAAGCGATGATCGATGCAGACGAGGCTTATCTCCAGAGCGGACGTGCGGAAACTTGAGGCCATGGTGGGGAGAACCACCAAGCTCCTGGACGAATTACAAGCCGACTTGGAAGCAGAGGGAGATCCGAAGGCCGAGGCCATCAAGATCCTCAGATCTGAGAGTTGGACGCTCACCACGCCACGCAGCTGATACACAACCCCTCCTCCGGGAGGGGTTTTTTATTAACAAGAATGCATCTGAACTTGAGGCTTAAAAATATTTCTGACCATTGGGCTGACGTGACCCTCCACCCTTCACGTTGAAGTCTTTTCCATAACTCTCTTGCATCATCAACATGGTGATAAATCGTTCTGGTTTTTAAGAGAGCTGGTTCACCTTTGATCGGTCGACCTTTGATCACTTCAATGTGGCGTTCAAGGTAACTACGACCTAAAACATCTTTGAACTTGAGATACCAATAACCCTCAGGGTCAGATAGCCAGTGCGTCTGGCCATGTCGTGCGGCCCCCAGCATCGAGCATCATCGATCAGTACTTATGTTCTATCAAGGAAGCCAGGCCTTCTATGAGTGCAAATGCCTAGTACGTGTAGCTCGGAATAGCTAAGGGCAAGAGACACACCCCGTGGATGATGGGGAGGGGGCCCGAATCGCAGGGGCACTTAAGGCGGGAACCCATAATTTCGGCCTTCTGATACCAATGGATCTGACCATACTTCTTCGTGCTCATAACCCGAAGGTCGGGAGTTCAAATCTCCCCCCCGCTACCAAATCAAACTCTTGACAGGGCCTCAAAAAGGCACTGTTTTATTGACCTGAACTGCGAAGTTCTAAGACTGACAAGACCCAGCAAAGTGCTGCTAAAAGGACAGAAAAAAACAATGCTCACCGTAGGTCTGGTAGTTGCGCCTACCAGAGCAATCAGAGCCCGGTACACTCAAGTGAGGACATAAGCCATAAAAAGTTTCAGTTACGGCAACCTTTATGAGAACCTCCAGATATTGGCCAAGAGCGACATCATTTCGTGATCGTTGTCACAACATAAGTCAAAAAAGTTTGGCTGAATAGGGGCAACCAAAGGAGAGTTATGAGCGTTGAGATGGGATCGGCGACCTGCCTGCATCTGATCGAATCAAAGAACCACATCGAAGCGGCAATGGTTGGTGTTGCTCACCTAGAAGACGCTGAGTCTCTCAGGCATCAATTACGTTGCATCCATCGCCAGCTGGAAGGCATGCATGAGATGGAAAGAATCCACGCTGCCACTAGGCTGCCTGTGGTTGAGGTACTGAAGCCTAGACCCATACGCTGACACCACGCAGATCCCGGCATCGAGATCCGCGAATCAGCACCTATCTTCTAAAGCAAAAACCCAGACTCAGACGTATTCCCTGGTGAATCACCATCTTGGTTTTTTGTCCAGCGATACCAAGTGGGCTTTTGATTGATTTTTTCTTTGATTCTTTTTCTTATTAGCTCAATGTCTTTTGCATTAGGCTCCCAGTCTTTATAAAGGTCACTTGGCCACTGCTCTTTTTTGAATTGACGTTCTGGATCTGGACGCATACCTCTGCATTTCATTTCCTTGATCAGGTCTAAATATCTTTTATGCAAATACTTACCTTTGTTGTAGAAGAACTTAACGTGACCAATATTTAAGGTGAATTCTTTGGGTAGCTGTTCTTTGGTTCTCTGCCAGTTTTTTGACTTTAATGAGCGTTGGAGTGCGGAGCCAACCATAAAAATTTCTCTATATTCCGCAACTAAATGTTGATCAGATAATTCACTTGGCTTGACCAAATTTATTCTTGTCATACAAAAGATCTTATTTGAAAAGGGTTCAGTTATTCGAGCTCTCTGAAACTTTGGCCTTAGAAGCATCGATGCTTGTCTTGGTGGTGGTGTCAGTCGACTCAGACGTCTTCTCTGTTGAAACACCGTCGTGCTTGAGAAAGTGATCTCCAGAACACCCCATCGCGTGAATGGGAGTGCACAGCAATAGAGCGGCAAACACGGTAGCTAGAGGAAAGATCATTCTGTTGATTGTCAGTACCACTTTTCTACTCAATCAATGACTGAAGTGACTAAGAGCCCTCCAAGGGACTGTTGATTTCCATCGATCGACCATTGATCACTTCAATATGACGATCCAGCTAACTGCGACGTAAAACTTAATTGAACTGAGGAGACCAAAAACATCAGAGTCAGATGGCCTGTGCGTCTAGCCATAACATTCAGCTCTCGAGAAGGAGATCCATGGATCAGTACTTAGGTTCCAAAGCAAGAGCCGCGAAATAGCTAAGGCGAGGAGAGGTGCCCCCGGGCCAGATTGGGAAGGAGGATTTATCGTGAAAGTCAAGTAGTGATTGGCAGTTTAAAAGCTCTAGTGACCGGAAGGGAAAACAGCCACATTTGGTGAACTCACAACTCGAAGGTCGGGAGCTCAAACCTCCACCCCGCTACCACCACTTAAAAGTCAGGGGAGGAGGTTGATGTTGACCTGCAAATGAGATCGGAAATTAACAGGAGAGGAAAAACTTGCCGAGTTTGCTCTATTGTTACCAACTTTTAGCATTAGTTTCAACACGGTCTTTATTTGCGCTGAAGCCTAAAAAGGGTCTCAACTGTTCCACGGTGTTGGAGTTCATCAGCGCACCCACTTGAAGTGGAGGCCGCAGGCGAAACGGAAAGAAGCGATCAACGACAGGTTCGATCACTTCGGATCAAAAGAATGGCCACTCGAAATTCCAGAACGTCCTGATGGCGTTCAGGCAAACAGAAAAACTGAGCCACTCAAGAAGCTAATGGTCTAGTAGACGACTTCCGTCTTCTGCATGACTTTCGTCTGATGAAAGGTGAAATCACCCAATCCAGCCATCCAGGTGGGAGGCAGCATTGGAACGCACCAAACTGCGAGCAGCCGGCAATGCCGGTTCAAGGTACTTACTAGAAAAAGGCGGTAACGCACGGCTGCGCAGCCAGGTTCCCCAGCGGAATTCGTGATATGGGATCAATGGTTCTGGACGTATCAGCCCTTCACTTTTGAGCTTCCAAGCAAGGCTTCGGTAGGGGTCGTCCTCAAGCATTAACAAGCTCTTAGGTAAACCCTGCGGCAATAGGGGGCCATGGCCTCGGCCGTTGTAGAGATACAACCAACCACGGTCGGCCAAAAGCTGAAGGCTCTCTAAATCATCCTCAGTAGGACAATTTTCGATCAGATATCCATAGGTGGTGGCGTCTTGGTCAAGATCCAATAGTGCTCGTAGGCGGTGATGACGATCAATCATCCACAGTGAACCTGAACCGTTGCCTACAAGGGGAACGGGCTTACCTTTCAAATATTTTTTTTGATCATTAGGGCTTTGTCCACGGAAATCGAGCTGACGACTCTTCACTTCCGCTAAGCCCACGCACCACTGGGTGGGCTGGAGTTGAGCCACGGAAACCTCAAAAAGCTCAAAGCCTTCATCAGCACCGGGGATCCGCTTATAGCTGGGCAGATGAAAGGACAAACACCTATGGCAGGTGCCATCATCCTGACAAAGCCCAAAAAAATGCCTCTAGACTTACTCAGCTAGGCAGGCAAGAACCTCTCAGAGTGAGGTAAAGAGATGAAAGAGACATAAGCATCTTGTGTAGGAACAAATGATTAGAACTGGTTTGTGGAATGATGCTTTGTACGGATTCATTGCCAATCCACTGCTACCTGATCAATGCTTGTATTCGCCTCTAATAGTAGGAGTCTTATTTATTTTTAGCGATGGAATTGAGCGCGTAGAATAGAGATACAGAATATTAACAATGGTTAAAAAGTTCTTTCAGCTGAAAAGGCCACTATCCAAAGAGAAGCCTAATTGTCACTTTTAAGATCAAGCCTAGAGCTCGAATGATTTTGCAAGAAGTCGAGCTTGTTTGACAAATTCAGCAATCTGGATTGAATCAACTGCTGCTCGCTGCCCATTACTGACTGCACGGTAATGATCGGCTACGGCCCAAGCAGTGGTATGAAGATCAAGCTGGAATCGTGGGATCAGATGCAAATGCAAATGATGAGCTCCTTCTCCAAAAGCAATGGTATAAACCCTGTCGCACTTGGTAAGCCGTTGTACAAGCCCACTACCAATTTGCATTGCCTTCCCCCAAGATGCTGTTTCATCGGGTAGGAAATCAATAGGTCCTGCCAAGTGACGACGTGAATCGAGCAGTAGCCAACCAAGCAAAGGAGCTGGTGCTGGATGATGGCGAAAAACCCAATGAGTTGTGCGAACAATTTCATAGTTAAATTGATCACTAGCGCTGCGATGGTGTTCACAGACTCCACAATTTTGCATAAGTAGAATCAAATACTATATTTTAAATAAAACAAGTTCAAATCGAAGGCGGATGAGATCAAACAAAGCATGATAACAGTTGTTTATGCACTAAAGAAATTCCCAGCAGAGTTAGACCTCCTGATAGTTCCTCAGCAATAGATCAGCACCATTGTGGATCACATCCACAACACAACCATTATTAACAGAACCATGGGCGTGATCAAATCGTATGAGCTTAGTGCTGAAGGGAGAGAGGGAGAACTACCTCATCAAAGTCTGAGGGCATATGACTCTTGTCTACAGCGCTGAGATCCACGCAAACAAAGTAGTCAGTAGAAAGCTGCCTTGCATCGATTAGGCCTGTGATTGGTCGCTAGATCAATGGGGTGAGAGCATGCTCAGCCAGTCGAAAGGAGATTTCTAAGGCAGTGATTTGGATGGGCAACGTCGAAGGAGGTTCTCATCGCTGGCCAATGGTCGCTTAAACAACGTTATAATGTTGATCTCAGCTGAACAAAGTTGTGCGGGGGTTAATGAAGTTAGAGCCCTGGATGAGCAGCGATTGCCCAAACCAAAGGAGCAGCACCGGCAACGATTGCGCTCAGAAGTTGGGCAATGATAACAACGACCTGCTTAGAACTCATAACAAAGGCCTGGGGGTTCTGGGCAAATCCGGATCACTGGGATCCGGACACTCGCAGGTCTCGACTTCACCGCATCCAGAGCAATAAATCTCTGCGAAGATCTCCTCACTGTTGCTAGTTTCGATTTCTTCAATATTGGTGTTGCCTATAGGTGGCGCAAAATCGAAGCCACTTAGCAACTCCCGAATAAGCAGACGAAGTTCTTCAGGGTCATCCGTAGTGTTAACCCGAGCCTGCGCTCCTTCTACTGCTAGAAGCCTCATTGCTGGAAGTTGCTCAGATCCTTCTGAAATTGGGGTCCCCATTGCCTGAGGTTGAACTGGTAATCATTAATAGTGATACAGACCTGAACAAGAACTTGTGTGGACTGTGAGCATCTGAACACTAGACACACCTGTCTGAAGACTTAATTTAGCTAGATCGCGGAGATGGGTCGCTATCAAGAAAAATTGGCTGAGCTACAATAAGAAGATCGTTAGAACATGCCTAGGAGAACTAAAAAACTGAAATTTTAGATTCGATTATATTAAATATAGGCATAAAAAATTCAATCTCATTGTTTAATTTCGCAATAGCCCAAACACCTCTACGATGACTGAGGACCAATAAAAAATTACTAATTCAACAGAATCGTCAGTTACCAATGGATAAACATTGCTGCCCAGAGGAATAAGCAATTAGATGTCGAAGGATATTGTTGGTTTGGGCACACAAAATCAACAACTCAATGTGCTTTGGAAAAGGATTTGACAGTGTAGGCTATAATGCTTAGATACAGTATCAATTGCCCTCTCCATGAGGGGGGTTGCATTTATCCATGGAATGAATCATGACTGTAACCAAGTCCAGTCCAGCCAACAAAAACAGCATACGCAAAGTCCAGCTGATACCCAGAAGCTCGCATTCAGAGCAGGTGAGACTTGTGAATACAAGCCTTCCGGGCATAAAAGTAATCTCAAGAAAGGATCTATGGAACGACTTTAGGAATCGATTAAAAATAAACAATTATGAGATTGGATTACTGGCAAACGATCTAAATAAACTTGCTCAAAGAATTCAACCATTGATTATCAATGCAATTGATACTGTAGAGGGCGTTATTAGAAGTTTCAGGAAAGCGCTTCATATGGACTCAAAATAGCAAAAGATTTTCTTATTGCCAAGAACACAAGAGCTCTAATCGTTCAATATGCTGCATCATTTCATTAGGCAAATGGCAAATTTACTACTAACAACAGATTATCAACAAGGGTTCCATTAAAGGGAATCAAATAAATAGAGTATGCCAATACAATAAATAGATTAATCCTAGTCATTGCCACTGAAGTATAAAGGAAAGATCCTCTATGATCCGGTAAGGATAATCACATTAATCCATTTACAGGGCCAACTAAGTTAATGCGTCTTGACCCCAAGTTAATTTTTTAAAGGGATTAAATGAGCATAAGCAACAAACCTCTGGAACTAGAGTCTTCAGGAGATGTGAAGGTGCAACCAACGGAAATCAAGTACTAGTCATCAGTAGATGCAGCTTATACGGTGAAAGAATTTCTGGAGAAAGATCCTTCATTTCTAATGCACGTATGATCCTCCCAAACACGTAAGCTTGTCAATATCTAACCATTCCGAAGTTTTGGAGGCGAATACATGACTGAAAGCACATATAATGCAAATGCTAGCAGGATAACCATTGGTAAACTGGGAAACAAAGAACGGATTGACATCATGAATAGGAAGAAACGAATGATAGATGCGCACATGAACTAGAAGCATAGGGATTATGCTAGTAAGGACTTATGAAAAAACGAAAGGACATAATATTATTAATCACGCAAGCAATGAATCAGTCAAGATAGAAATGAACATGCAAATCGAGCAGAAATAAGGCCAGCTAACAGCACTGTTTAGCAGCTCTAATCAGGTATAAAGTCAAGACAACAAGTATTCGCTGGACAATACGGTATAATAAGAAGAATTTGATTTTAATGATGGGTAAGACCAAGCAACATAAAAAACTCGTAAGTTGGGCTGAAAAAGCCGAGCTATGTGCGACACGAGAAGAAGCTCAAAAGCTCATACGCAAAGCTGAAAAGGCACACGCAAAGCTAGAATCTTAGAAGATGTCTGCTCTTGAGCTCTAGCAGAGTTGCCAGTATTAAGGCTAATATCTCTAGTCAACAACCTGAAGTTAATTGGATTAACTGAGACTGCGTACGAAGCAATTTGATACCGGCGACAAAGAGTTCTCGACTAGGAAATTAATTTGAGAATGAAGCACAAGCAAACCATTGCTCTTCTTAGAACATAAAATCAAGTTGCTTGAGGGTATCTGTCGGTGAATGGGTAGGTTAATCCTGGCATCGGTCTCAAGTATGACTCTGGGGAATGTCTTTTCAAGGTACATTTTCAAAACTATCGCGTCTGGGGGGATAAGTGCTATCACTAGCCTTGAATGTTGCTAGATATAGCAAAGAAACTATCAATGAAATTGCTGCAGCTGTTGCAATGAAATAAGCGAGCATCTGCATCAGATCAACGAATCTAGGTACTGGGACGCTACATCCAAGCAACCGCGAGAATCTTCATTCCGTTGTCTTTCTCATTGATATTAGGCATTTGATCCTCCAAAAGTAGATTTCAAACCAAAATGATTATCAACGAGAGGCCACGAATGGCGCGAAAACCAGCAAAGGGCAGCTCGTAACAATATATACACAGTAAAACATTAGAGCATGAGCTCGTCTTTTCTAAATCAATTATGGAAATGAAAGCCGAGTAACCAGAATGAGATGTAAAAGCAGAAGATAGAGAACGTTAGCTACAAATCAAAAAGATAGGTTAATTTACCTCCTTGCAAAGAGCGTATAGAATAGGAAAATATCTTAACTACAACCTTACAAGGAGTATCATAGACCTAATGTTCAGTTTTGCACGAAAGTAACGCGTTAATGAACAGCTTAGTTCTTATATACAACAGATACTGTCTTACCAGTAGTATGTATTGCCTGTATTTCAATCACAAGAAGAGTACATGCTATACAACTGAGCAAAAGTGAATTAACAACAATAATGTTAAATCATTAAACAGTAGAAAAGTCAAAAACACTCAATTGAAAGAATAATAAAACCATTTAACTATTCTTTAGAGGAAACAGTTAAGGCATATTCCTCTTGTAAAGTAAGGCATAACTTATAGATATATTTGATTGCTTACAAGGGATTTGATCGCAAATTATCTGCGATCCATTAGAATAGTATGCAATTGAGTTAACCGGGATGATATTTGCACATCTCGAGATTTTTAAAAGATTAATATTATTTTTTAGGACCATTTATATGCACTAAAAGATTATTTCAGCAATATCCAAGCAAAACTAAAGAGCTCAACAATATCGTCTACACTAGTGACAGAGGCTAACCCCATCAGCTCAAAACAATCCATGCTTAACAAGCATACAACCAAGCACCCAGAATTTCTAGCTCAATCCAATGACAACTATTCACATTCTCGACAACTTAGAGCCTTTTCTTAACTCTGTTGGGCGTATCTACGAGGTAGGCGGCGGGATTATTACTGTTTTAGCGATCCTTTGGATTCTAAACTTCGTTGCAGGACTAATCCGTAACACCTATTCGGCTGGATACTCATTGGGTAGATTTTACAGAGCATATATCCATCGCTATTTAAAGACTATCGTTGCCGCACTTCTATCTCTAATAACAAAGAAAGTTTCCAATTCATCTGATTCTACAAAAGAAACCATCAAAGCGTAGATTCAATTAAGAAGAATGATAGGAAGCAAAGTGATTTGGCAATAGATTAAGCAAGAACAGGAAGGGAGCAAAATAATTCACTGGCCATTAGTGATAATTTTAAGTCAGCAATACAAAAATATTATTCAACACAACCACCAAGAAATGGAAAATGCAAATAAATAAGGCCTTTGAGGTAGTCTATTGGTGGACTAAAATAAATAAAACTAATGCTAAAAATAGTGACTTTAAAAAGGCTAGAATGACTCTCTTTAGGATGCTTCTTCTAAATGCCATGGGTATCATCACAAATAATCAATTAATTATAAAATCTTTGATTCGAAGAACTGGAAGCCTATTACAATCAAAGAGTATGCAGATCTAGAAAAATATACAGAACGAAAAAAGTTATATTGGATCAAAAGTAGACATTTGCTTTAATTCCTGCAAGAATGATTGGTATTCAACCCATTTTTGTTGGTTAGACACTCGGGCATCAATGTTGTTCTCAGTCTTGGTCATACTCCACATCCTTGCAGCTACGGTTTGGACTGGAGGACAGTTGATTTTAAATCTAAGGGTCCTGCCAGAAGCTCTCAAAGAAAAAAGTGTGTCTAAGGTGCGCTCATTTGAAAAGATGTTCGAGCCCTTAAGGGTGACATCACTAGCAATTCAAGTCATTAGTGGTCTCTGGTTAACATGGATCTATCTACCAGGAGGCCGAGGACTTTTTACATTTCAGACACCAATTACATCCCTACTAACAACAAAGTTGATCTTGTTGGCGATCGCCTTTGCATTGGCTCTGCATGCACAAATAAGACTCATTCCTAATCTCAACGACGACAATCTTATTGAATTATCTTGGCATATTCGTAGCATTACAACAGTATCGATTGCCTTTGTGATTGTCGGTGCAGGTATCAGATTAGGAGGATTCTGAATTAACTAGAATCGAAAATAGTTTCGTATTACATTTCTATTGATTGGATATCTAATCAGACATTAAGACTAGATAGTGAGCTGGCCGAGTGAAGGGATAAGCGATTAGATATCCTACCTTCTTTTTCAAGATCCTGGCTAGCTCTATAAAGGCATGTGTTCATAGAACTGACTCAACCATTTGTCATGACAAATTGTACTGAATAAGTACCATTCCTTTCCAGCCCAAACATTCACCGTCGCCCATGAATCTATTGACATTCTTGAAAATCAATTACTAACCCAACAAGTACAAAGTTAAAGCCAATTACCTTATCCCTCCAGATGACTCAACAACTGCTTGATATGGAGCTTGCTGAGCTTTTCTCGTGGACATTTCATACCCGCTGGCTAGAAGGTCCTCCATGTATGTGTGAAGAGTGTCTGCGCGCTCGCCGTCAAGCACCTCATAGTGAATTTGGATGGGTTTGTCAACACCAACTATTCGACAGTTAAGCAAGGATTAGACTAAGAGCATAAATCAATATTAATACTTGTTGATGTAATGTATTTAGGCCGCATTGATTGTTTATTACACACTTAAAAAAAACTTCGTACCCATTGATATTGCCTAAACTTGGTTATGACTATTTTCAACAATAGTGTTTTAGCGCTTATGTCTAATAAAAAGAAAGAAGTAGATTAAGAATTCCAATCAATCAAAAATGTCTTGTGATAATGTAAAGGAGTTAATTATTTAAGGCATTAATTATTGATCGCTATCATTCATTCTAATAATATAGATCGAACCGAAGGCTAAGTATGTATGGGTTTTACGCCTCGGCCAAGGCAAGTCAAACAAGTGTGATATGTAACAGGCGAAGACTTCAAATAGCCAACACCACCACAACGTATACAAACAGATGAACTCTTAATATGTGAAGCTTTGAGAAAGCGAGGGTCTGTCACGTGGGAGGGTTTGAGTGTTGTCTTCATTGTTCTTACTATGAAACAGGTGTGCAAGCACCTTGACATTGACTTACTCACCATTACAGGCCAAACCCCTCTACACAAGCCCCGGTAGGAATAATCTTCACCAATAGACTTGTATAAAACCTCAGCAGACAAGAGTCATTATTGCCTTAGGCCTTAGGCAAAATCCTTTTTTTATTCGGTGCAAATAGTGATAACTTCGACTAATGTCAATATATTGGTGCAATGCATATAAAGCAAAAACCAGTAAACGCCATTAAGCTTATGCCTCAGATCCCATTACTATTGCCAAAAATCAACGACATGAAACTCCCGGCAAAAACTGCCCTAACAGCTGGAATTGCAACAGCTGTCATCATGATTCTTCCTTACATTATAAATCTGATGTTTACCGTGCTTCCTGGGTTCCTAGGAGCACTTACCAGCATTGTAACGCCTATTTTCACAGCAGCGGGGCTGGCCTGGTTGATCACCTACATCTGGACAAAGCGGTAAAAGAATATATCTCTAGGCAAGAATGATTTCAAACAGTAATAAAATTGCAATAATGGTTTATTTGTTCATGAAATAGTTGCTCAGTATATATATTGGGTTTGTTTGCAAAAGCACGGCAGGCTCACTTGATAAAGCACTGGTTTTGACAATACTCACACAATTAGCGTTACAGTCTCAGGTATAAATAGTGCTAGCGAAGCATCTCCAAGGCCCCTATCGATCAAATGAAATAAGTAAACTCAGCTAAACGTTAGCTAATATGCAAAGTAGAAAGGTGCGTAGTATTAAAACCAAGATTCGCAAATTTATGCACTATCCTAAGCCATAATATCCTTAAGGTTATTAGCATGCAATTGCATTCGATAAAAGCATCGAGATTGCAACGTCTACTTATCTCTAACCTCGATCTTAAAGACTTGATCATCTTTCTTACGGATAACCTTAATCACTATCAATACTCTCTCCCTGCAAACTAAATATAAAGAGTCAAGCAAATAAATTGGCCAAAACCTTTCCAGGCAAGGCCCTAGCTCCAGCAGCCAAAACTGGTTCAAGCCTGGCAACGACAAAAACACCTGCAGCAACTAGGGTTGTTGCATGAATGAGAGCCGAGGCAGGAACGGGTGTTTTCAACACATCAGGCCGCCAGATATACAATGGAAACTCTATTAGTTTTGCAATTGGTCCCATAATAATAAGGAAGCAAAGGAGAAGAGTCGTTGGATTTGAAAGCTTACCGCTGATAATCGCTTCTTCGAGAAGGGGGCCACTTTCATCAAATCCAAAACTTCTGGTCACCCAGAACAAACCAAGACTACCAAGTAGAAATCCAACGTCACCAACACGGTCTACCAGGAAAATCTTTTGGGTTGTTTTGGAAGAGCCATTGGTGTCGTACCAAAAACCAACTAGAAGGTATGAAGAGATCCCAACCAGCAGCCAAAAGAAAAACATCTCTAATAGGTTTGGACTTAGGGCTAGACCTAATAAGGCACTAGTAAAAAAGCCTAGATAAGTAAAAAAACTCACATAGTTTTTTTTGCCCACCATATAAATATGTGCGGACAACATCAACAATATTCCTGCAGTGCTAATCAGTGCAAGCATCTCGGTACCAATGCCATCTACAACAAAACCAATCTGTAAATTGAGATCAGTTAAGCCTGGCAAGTCGAAGATCACCTTACTGGCAACAGTTCCAGCCCTTTGTTCCGCAAGAAGGGCGTAACTGAGTACAGCTGCTGCACCAACACAGCTAACTAACAGGAATGAAACCGGCTTACTCAGTCGGTTCATGGTGAGCTTGAAACTGATCAACAAAAATCCTACAAAGCATGCACCTGCCAAAGGCAGCACTGGAATTAACCAAGCAAGTTCTGAAGGTAAAGGCATTAGCGAATTTAGTGAAGTTAGAAGTTGCAAGTTCCTTTGTCAGGTCGTCAAGTCCAACCAAGAAAATTAAGCCGAAGACACCAAACATGGAAATTGGAGAATTTCATCCATCACTAATAGGACGATTTTCCCTGTTGGTAGCAAAGCCTGAGCAAGCCGCCAAATAGATCCTTAGCATTTGGACATGAGGCCAAGACGATGAAAAGGCACGTCGACTGCATAAGGATTCAGTCAAGCTTGAAGGAAATCAGCCGAATATCCAACAAGATTCTGAGTCACAGTGAGTTAATCCAATCCAAAATACCCATCAAAAGCTGGTGAAACGAGGGCACCGTGCGATCCAGTATCAAGATCAGTACCACTAAAGCATTCAAAGCAAATACTGAGACAGAAACGGCTATGCCAAGCTTTTTCTCGCGTGGAGAGATCCGAGCGTTGGCTTCTGAATTGTCCTTTGGCGTTGCATCCACCGCAATACTCAGATGATCTTTCAATGTCGATGCTAAAGCAGGGAACAGAAGCCGGCGGATAAATGTGGAGGCTATTCATCCTTTCTGTATGTCTTGAAATGGAAGGCCTATTAGCCGAAAATCAAGCCATATCAGCAAACTGCCCTAACAATGAACAATTCAGAGCCCCTTAGGCAGCCGTTATCGGTGCAAAGAAAGCGGCATGAGATGGCAGGATGAGAACAGGCGTAACTTTGCCGGCAATGATGATCAACAGAATGCGCGAAGCCATCGTGGATCAACTTCGTTCTTGCAGTACACCTGAGCAGCTTCTAGCGCTAGATGAGCAAATAAGAGTCGAGACCGATGCAGGCCCGCTTTATCGCCTGATCTGCAACTTCCTGCGAGATCGAACGGTTGCTCCCGTCGAAGCAGCGAGATGGCTTGACACCTTGATGGACCATCGAGAGAAGCAACTGGACGACTGTCTCAACCTCCACTGTCAGCTTTAAGAACAGGAACACTCTGCAGCAGTTCTTTAGCGGATAAAGCCAACAGCAGAGCACCGTGCTGGTGCCCCCCAGCAAAACGGTTTCGATGCAAAGGATCTAACGCATAGAGGCTCTAGAATGACGATTGCCGAGGCCATCAACGACTTCACTCTCCTAAAACCCGTTGAAATCGACGACGAGTCGCTCAACGAAAGAGACGACTGAAGCAACCCAAGCCCAGAACAGCCCACAAGCGGATATATTTACTCAACAGTCAAAGCAGAGACGCCAAAAGCGCTGGAACCAGCTTCAAGCAAATCATTCCTAGTCAAGATTGGGGCTTAGGTCGCAATAATCTCTATGGATAGGCCAATTTGATCTGATTTTTGGTGCTCTTACTCTCCATATCGGTAGCGCAGACAAAAGCCCTTATCCCTTAGCCCATTAAAAGCGTTGAATCGCCATGTGATCAACAACCCTATCCAAAGAAAACAACAAGAAGCTGTTCAGAAGACACGGCCAGACCATTGACTGCCACTGCCAGACCATTGACTGCCACTGACAGACCATTGACTGCCACTGACAGAAGGCTTGAGGAGAGACATCCCTATCCCAGACAAGACCACGATGTTAACATTTACTTAAGATGCATTTGCGCAAATAAGTATAGGCTTAGAAGCTATAGCTTCCACAAAATCCTTTCTATGCGCCAATCTTTTGCTGGTACGACTGGTGCAGTACAGCCTTTGGCCACACCACGTATCCAATCAATCCGTGAAAAGATCAGCATACAGGAACTAGAGCTACGACTTACAAGACTTGGTTTAGCAACAACGACCCATACTCCAAACCCTAGCTAGCAACAAAGTCATCATCGAAATTTAGAAAAGAAAGACAAAAGATTAAAAGTTGATCACCCTAAAATGGATCTTCAGATGATTATAATCCGCACAAGTCTAACAAAAAATTATAAATTGCCAGCCACTCCACAGTCCTGGCAATAGTCTTTATCCTTACTAAACTGTTTTTAAAAAAGACTAGATTGACTAGAAGGCCTCCAAAAAACAGGCTCCAACAGTACGATAAATAACGAATCAAGTGACTATGCAAATACGAGCAATACATTCATATGATTGGAGCAGGAGTGGAAATTAGGCACCTATAAGAGCTTTAATAACAACAAATTCACCTCTAAGTCGAGCAAAGAAATCGTTGTAATATTATATTTATCTGTAGAGAAATCGCTTGCACCTCTCCATTAACTGGCCGATCGTGCTCGACAGCGGGGCAATGTGGAGCAAAAGGGTTAACTAGAGAGAGAAGCGAAGGTTGAACGGCAAATAAAAGTTTGCGCTATCAAGCCAGAATGACCAAACAACGGCCTGATCCTCAACGCTATGTCCCTTAACCGCCGAGACCTCCTAAGCCTTAGCGGAGCAGGAATGGCCAGCTTGTTTCTTCATAGGGCCCTTGCCGCAAACCTGGTCAGTGCTCCGTCAAAGTCTCTCTTGTCTGAGCTGCCAAGGGGAGATCAGCGAATCGCACTGATCAGCGACCTCAACTCAAGTTACGGATCAACCAACTACGTGTCACAAGTTCATCGTGGCCTAGAGCTTTTAATCAAACTGCAACCCGATCTTGTCCTTTGCGCAGGCGATATGGTTGCGGGACAGAAGCTCGGGCTCACTTCAAACCAGCTCGATGCAATGTGGTCTGCCTTTGATGAGCAGATACTGCAACCCCTAAGAACTGTAGAAGAGTCCTTCGCTCCAACCATGGGCAACCATGATGCATCAAACAGCCGCACACATTCGGGATATGTGTTTGAACTCGATCGTCTGCATGCTCAAAAGTTCTGGCGTGCTCGCCAAGGATCACTTGGACTCACATTTGTTGATGCTCATCAATTCCCTTTCCGATACAGCATTCGTCATGGAGAAATCTTCTTGCTAGTTGTTGATGCCTCATCGGCCAACATCTCAGCGGATGACTGGGTCTGGGCCGAGAGCCAGCTAGATGGATCAGAAGCTCGCCAGGCAAAGTTGCGAATGATGATGGGCCATCTGCCGCCTTATGCCATTTCAAAGGGACGCGATCGTGCAGGCGAAGTGCTACACGAACCAGAACGTCTGCAGAAACTGCTTCAGCGCAAAAATGTACATCTATACATTAGTGGCCACCATCACGCCTGGTATCCGAGCCATGTGGGTTCCGCCAATCTGCTTAGTCTCGGTTGCATGGGTAGTGGACCCCGTCAAAGACTCAACGACAGAACCCCCCCACAACAGACCATCACCTTGCTCGACCTATTCAGTCAACAGGGCGAACTTGTAGAGACCACTATTGAGCTCGATGGCCTGCAAGTCTTACCAGAACAACTACTGCCCAGTTCATTACAACCAAGCGTTGGCCCAAGGCTTGACCTGCGCTCAACCAGAATCAATCTCAACAACAAATCAACTGCCAACAAAAAAAGACTTTCAGTTAAAACTTAATTAGAAAAAGCTTAAAAACATCGTCTAACCTGAGTAGTGGCCAACTGCACTTCGCGTTGAAAGAGAAGGGCCGCTGCCATTAGGCATACCATCGCCATAACGAACAAAGGCACCACAAGTAAGGCAAGATCAAGTTGAGTGACCACACTGATAAAGACAAAAGCTACAACGAGTGCAACCAATAGAATCGTGATGGTGAGAAGTTCAATCGCTTTCATCACCAACGCCATGCGCCTCTTCAATGCTTGTAACTCTGTTTTGCTCTCACGCTCTGATGAGACAGGTGTATCCCGGCTCTGGGTCAAAGCTTGAAGCTCACGAGAACGATCAATAATGCGAACCAATCGGCTATTGAGAACAACCAGCAAACCTCCAATACCTGCGAGCAAGAAAACTGGCGCAACAGACATCTGGATCGCCCTCGACAGGTTTTCAGCGGGTTGATGACCCAATTGGGCAACCAGATCAACAAGCCCCAAGACATAAGTCATGAGCAAACGTATCGAGCAGATAAGACAAACTACCAAGACCCAATCGAAAAGAAATGGTTGACCTGATAAACACCAGCTAAAAGTATGAAAGGGAACTCACTTACTGCAAAGACTGGTGAATAGCTACCTACAGATTTAAGCGAAGAGATTCGGGGAAATTGTCAAAGAGACTATGTAACTGGAGATGTTAATGCCTATAGGAACAGGCTGAAAGTGTAGATTGGGTAAAAGGCAGAAAGATAGACAAAATTGAATTTAATTGATCACTACAAATAGCAATCAATCCTGCTTGATAACCACAGCAATAATAGAGAGCTAAGTTAATATCATTCGTCAACAGAAGAAAGAAAGAATCGGCCTAAACAACAACCTCATAAACGTAAAAAAAACACAAGGTCTGTTATTACGAAAAGAAGAATGGAGATACACAGGCAAATAAAACAAGCAAATGGGTTAAATGTATTAAAAAGTTTCTAGGAGATGAAATTTGAACAGGGATAGCATAGTGTTAAAGAAACAGGTTCGAGTTAATTACAAAATGGGCAAGAATCCCTTGCATCGCGCCTTCGACTTGCTAACAGGGCAATGGTCTATTTTTTTAGAACAACCTGTTCCAATTGAGGTGCTTGATGAGGAACGCATTGCTAACTCTTTACCTTCCTTTGGCTTCTTTGTTTTACTTATCACATCAACAATAATCGCAACCTTTGGACTGATTGCCAACAACACTGCCGTTGTGATTGGAGCCATGATCGTGGCTCCGTTAATGAATCCAATCTTGAGCATGGCGTATGGGATATCAATTGCAAGCAGCCTGTTGATCCGACGATCATTAGTGACCTTGATCATAGGTACTGGAGTCGTTGTTATGACAGCAGCTTTAATAGCAGCATGCATGCCAATAAGAGTCTTAGGTTCAGAGATACTGGCTCGTACATCACCAAATCTGATCGACCTGCTAGTGGCTATTGCGGCCGGAATAGCTGGTGCTTTTTCTCTAACCCGCAAGCGAATTGCGAGTTCTATAGCTGGGGTCGCAATCGCCGTTGCGCTTGTGCCTCCACTTTGCGTTAGTGGCATTGGGTTGACGCTTGATCCAGAGATCAATGCCAAATTTGCTAGAGGAGTAATAAGGGGGCTCAACCATGAGGTTGCTACAGGGTCGTTCATACTTTTTCTGGCCAACCTTATAGGCATCACCTTTGCCGCTTCACTGACCTTTCTAAGTCAGTCCTATGGATCGATCAAGCGCTCATGGCTAGCATTATTAGCATGGTTTGCACTGATCATTCTTATTTGCATCCCTCTAAATTCCTCCTTAAGAAAGTTCTTCATTACAAAGAAGATTGAGATGGAACTCTCAACCATCGGGGCAACTCAACAAGAGCAAGGAGCAACAAATATAAAAATATCAGGAATTAAGCAGAAGATGCAGATACGCTATATGTATGTGAATTTAAAAGAAGATCGTGCTGTTCTAGATCTGGTACTCAATGTCCCAGAAGGCACACTGACAGAGGAAAAAGTAACCTCTATTAATAAAATACTGTTTGATTCAATAAAAGAGTTTGGGATTAGACAACTCGATGTAGACACAAGAATCGTTCCTTCACGAGTTCATCAGTACAGGGAGACTCTTAAGCAATAAATTCATTAGGCTGCAAATTGAGGGATTAGATATTAAATATTTCAAGAAGAATCAGACCATTGCATCTGAATATGCTACAACTGACTGAACATTACTTCGATGAAGAATTTATATGATTTAGTTAAAGTTAATCATTTTTGACGAGAAAATAACACATTTTGAATAGGAGCACCAAGTGTAATTCCCTCCCGGTCAAAAGCTTCTTTAATCTGCAACCTAAACTCACGACCTAAACTCCACTGGGCGAGGGGTTGAGTTTTAATCCAAACACGGATTAAACAACCTGATGATTGCACCTGATCAATCCCAAGGATCTCGGGAGCATCAAGAAAATAACCACTCCATTGCTTATCATCTCTCATGGTATTGGCTACAAGCCGAACCACATCGAGCACATGGCGAAGATTCTCGCGAGCTGATACCTTGATCTCAAAGTTAACTCGAGACCAATCCTTAGTAAGGTTCTCTACGGTTCGAATCTGGCTATTAGGCAGAGTTGTTAGTTGACCATCAGAACCACGAAGTTGAGTGTTGAATAAATTCATATTTTCAACAAAGCCACTAAAGGTGCCGATTGTAACTACATCACCTATTGCAAAACGATCACTAGCCAAGATAAGAAATCCGTTAAGAATATCCTCCAGCACATTTCGAGAAAGAAAACCCACGCCCACAGCAATAACCCCAGCACTGGTAAAAATAGACCGGTCGACTCCTATTGTTGTTAAAGTCAAAAAGATACCTAGAAAGATAGTGACTACGGTTGCTCCACCTTTAAGAACCTTAGAGTATGTACTTGCCCTAAGGGTATAGCGCATCGAACTAACATCCCTGCTAGAAACCCGCCTTATCCAATTATTAATATTAAAATCAATGATAATGACAACCAAAAGCCGAAAAATAAAGATACCTAGCCAAATCAAAGGAATCGCAATCGACTGCTGCAGGGCAATAAATGCGTATATACGCATTGAAGGAAAAATAGCAGTAGCAGAAAGCAAGACTAAGACTGAAAATGCGATTCGAAGGAAATTACTTGCTAATAGAACGAGTTCTAAGAAGTTCTGGGTCTGGTTCAATAAAGAGTGAGTATAAGCAGCGGATCGAGGAAGATTGTCGATCGATTGATTAGGGTGTTGCTTTGCAGACTCATTGACATTATCGACGACAGATGAATCCATAGAATGTTCAAGTGAATCGATTTCTTTAACATATCCGTCTTTACTGGAAAGCGGCATAAGGTTGCCCGAATAAGCAGCCATGACATCGTCTTTAAAAGATTCTGCAAGTGATTCCTGCTTATGCAATAAACGACAATTTATGGAGAGCAATGAAGCTCGTATAGTCTTGAGAAGAAGCAAACCTAAAGTACCAGTTAACAATAAGCTCAAAGAAAGGAAAACACGTAATCCAGGAAAGGAGGAGGAAAATTCCAGGCCCCACAGTTGATCACTAAAATTAATTCTTATTCTCTCCTGCCACTCTTGCGCCAACTGAGGGATCTCAATGCCTGCATGCTGAGCATCTGGAGCAGTTACAGTAATTACTGTCTGTTTAAAAAGACGATACTTTGGATTGTCTGGCAAATAGATAACTGTGGCTTTATTTTGGGTGCCGATCTGCACTGCAGGAGTAAGAGGATGTATAGGTTTCTGATGTAAGAACCACCAGAAGCGTGGATCATAGATTTGTTGTATACTATAGGTAGAAGTCTTACCAGACAACTGGGTCTCTCGCCAAAAACTAACAAGGCGATTTTTGACAGATTTAACAGTTAACTGTACAGATTGAGCTCGCAATTCAATGTTCTGAGCTGCCTGCTGTGGACTGATATTATTTAAAGCCTGCGCAGCAAGAGTGAGGCGATTGTTCTGGCTAAGAATTCGAACAGGAAAAACAACTCTGCTGCAGTAAAGGCGTCCACAACGCCAAGGTCTATTAAGGTCCCAGACAGGTCGGTTCATCGGGTTACTGATAGGAGTTGCAGTTGACCCGAACGAGATCTGTGCAAAAGCAGGAAAAAAAAGCAGACTGATCAGTAAGCCACAAAAAAGACATACCAACCAACGTAAAGCTAATTTTTTTTTGGAAGGTAGTTGCATTAGCAATTCTTATACATCTAAGGATTCTAGCTAGAGTAAATGAGCTGCTGGTCGATAGCCAGCAAAAACAAGAAAAGTTTGATCCATAAGCATTATCTGTTAAACAGGCATTAGAATTTTCCTGCCTATGCAATTCGCCTAGGATTCCAATAATAAAGTAAAACTTAAAAGCGTTAGAAAAATAGGAATCTGGCCATACTATTACCTACAAGATGGATCTTTTCACAAGATGAATTACTAAATTCATCTATCTTATGTAGAAATATATTGCCCAACAAAAATGAATTAGGCAAGTATTAATTTAAAGCTTAGTATAACTATTGCAAGTCAGGATGATTACATCTAGAAGGTTTCGTATTGGTCTAGTTCTATCGGAATTAGTTAGATAAAAGCAGCAAAAGATTTATCGGGTTAGGACTCTGACTTTTTTACTGAGGGCTCTAAGCTTGCCAAATCTGCTGTTGCTTCAGCTATATTGTTGCTGAATTTACAAGTTCCCAGATAACAACCTAGAAAACGCTCTCCTTGCTTGGCAGGAAATTTATGGATAGTGCCACCTTGGGCAGTGGAATGAACAAGAATAGCTTGAAGAGCCATAATAGGATGTAAACACTTGCCTATCATCACGCAATACACCAGCTTTGCCATAGGTGGATGTACTGCCTTGAGAGAGAGGATTCAATGTGCCAAACAAATTAATAAATTCTAACGGATTAAGCTTCTAAAAATAATTCTCGTTTAAAAAAGAATCTGGACAAAACTTGCTGCTAGACATAAATCAATGAGCATGAGGGTGTATTGGATTCATCCCAAAAATTCTCGTAAGATTAATCAATACAATCAAACAGAATAGAACTCTCATCATTAGTTAAAGGTAAATCTATAACTCGATAGCCACACAGTTAAATAGTCTGAATTCAAGAAAGGCGCTAATAGAAAGTTCTTGTGATCATTGAACTTAGGGAATGTAAAGTAACGCTAGAGGTTATCATTCTGATAGGCACTCCTTTACTAAGTTACTAATAGTTTTAAATTCGACTCTATCGGCTCGATGGCACCACTCAAACATCACTGATTCTGTAGTTGTTAAAGTCACACCAACAGACTCCATACGTCTTAATGCAAACTCATAGTCAATTCTCCTACGACTACCAATTGCGTCGACAGCTACAAAAACCTGATAATCATTTGAGATGAGATCTATTGCTGTTTGAAGGACGCAAACATGAGCTTCTATTCCGCAGAGAAGAATCTTACTAATACCAGACTTCCTAAATTGTTGAAGGGTTTCTGCACATCTAACACAACTAAATGACATTTTTGGGTAAGGCTTATGTACTATCCTTTTCGCAATTAGTTCTATTGTATGACCAAGGCGTTGAGGATATTGTTCCGTTGCTGCCATCTCTATACTCAGAGCATTCGCAGCATCAATCAGACGCCTGATATTCCAAACGATCTGTTTCTGATCATCCACAGGCTGTATCAATCTCTCTTGTACATCAATAATCAAAAGGGCTGTGTCTTTAGATTGCATCAACATTGGGCTATGCAAAAGAGAATCAGTAAACGAAGTCGATAAATCCGAAAATAAGTTTTCGGAATAATCTGTGTTCATAGGGATGTTCAGGTGATACACCAAAAATGGCAGCCAATCAAGCAGAAGCGGTTCAGTGCATTAAGAAACCTAAACTAGTTTTATAAGAGTTTGATGAGCTCAAAGCTCACGGCTCTCCAGTGCAATTGCTAAACGTTCAACCGCTTCGGCTAATTGCTGTTGGGTATTTGGACCTGCTACAGCTTTAACCTCTTGTTTGCGTTTGAAGCGCTCGATAGCCCTCACCACAATAAATACCACGAAGGCAATGACCAAGAAATTGATTATTGCAACCAGCAAGGATCCGCCGGGCAAGTCACTTAGTGTCTCTACCTTAAGTTTACGAAGTAGAGGGTCCATCGCAGCGATAGTGACCAACTTGACAAGTGCATCCACCACCTTGGAGAAGGCACCACCTACGACAACAGCGACCGCTAGATCAACGACATTGCCGCGATTGATAAATTCAGTGAAGTCATGAAGGACGTTGGTTATTTTGCGACGGTATGCCATATGAAGCAATGACTAAAAAGACACCATAATGAACCTCTCAGTGAGATGACGCCACAATCCTAAAAAATTTAAACGATTTACCCCTTCTAAATCTTCAGGGCTTGGTCAGAAGAAATCTTATCAAATAACTAATGGATGCATTTAAATGATTAATTCGTCAAATGAAAAAAATCCCCTGGCCTCCACTGACCAAGGGATCGTTTATGCGTTCCTTCAATAGTATTGCGTATATCCATGAACTACTGAGTAGTCGAAGGCCCACATAGGTGTGCCAGATGTATCAAGCAGAGTAGTCAATCAATCTATTGAGATGGGGTGAGTGATTTAATATCATAGAATTATATGTATTTCTATGATATTAAATAGAACAACTTGTTGGTGGGGGGGGTAATGCATTACAGGCAAACCTTAAAAACATCAAACAAGGGATGGATCAGTTTCGGACAATCCCAAGGGGAAAGGTAAAAATAATATTATAAATACTGGAATCAGAAAAGATTAAAATGAGATTTCTATACGATATGTTTAGAAAAGTACAGATTAAGTACGCCAATATCTATCCAAAATATTAAATTATCAATAGATAAGTAAGCAAATCTGTCCGTGACACGAAAGAGAAGATATGCGGCCAAAATAATACCCTTATCCGATACATTTCATGTTAATACGTTGTTTTTTTACTTCTCCGGTGCTAGCATTAAGGAATATCAGCCTTCCAGTCATCAACATCAAAACGTGCTTAGAGAGCTGATTATTAGACCTAATCAAAATTGCCTTGCATCCTTTTTGAAGAGGTGTACAAACCTGAATTCCACGAGTTGGATTGAAACGTCCATTTTAGTGATTGGCACCTTTGGTTTCGCTGTCCTGATGCATATAGCGCCTGTAAGGGCAACTCCACTCAAGCTCATGTGCTCTTACATCTATGAAGGCAAAGCATATAAGGAAATATACATTGTCGACCCCGAGAAATTATTAGTAGAGATAAGTTATCCATTTGCACCATCTGAAGAAGATAGAAATATCATCGAGAGACTTATCGTTGAATCAATCTCACCAGTTATTGTTGTTGCTAGACTTCAAACAAGCAACAGTCATTACTTCAAATATGAGATCAACAAAGTAAACCTTGAGATCAAAACATTTTCAGTAAGCCTTGTCGCCGGAGTTCAGGCGATGACAACCCGTACTTGCAAGAGAATTAAAGATGCTCCTAGCCATCAGATCAAGATTTAAAACTCTAATAGTGGCTTCAATTCACTTAGTTAAGGCTAGGCCAACCTAATGCAGAAAAGCTATACACAATGAGTAAGTTTGAAGGAATATAACCATTCTCAAGTATCTTTACCTAAAGAGCATTAACAGTTTCATCTAAACTTATGATCAAACAATTAATCTAAATAGACAGAAAAATCAATTACATATTACCATTTTGTACTCAATAAAATTTAAATATAAGAGTAGTCTTGCTACTGACCTAATTTTTCCATAAACGGAATCCCTGGTAGACCCGTTTTGACGATCGGCAACCATAGGGAATAGCGAATTGTGCAATTTGGCTTGAAGGCGATTGCAACCAGTGTGAACCATCAGAGCGCTAACGCCTACCTCGACGATATGGGACTTACATCGGCAACTGAGCCGCATAGCACCATGGCTACTGATGGCAGCCCTGCAGACATCAGTTGGGAAAATCTCGATGGGCTGAGCTACTACACACAGACTCTCGCAGCACATCCCACAGACAAAGCATCTCACAACCTTTTAGGCCACAAAGATAAGCACTCTTTGATCAACTTCAAGGTGTTAGCTGTCACGTGCCCAGCCAGCGGACAGGGAACAATCAACAGGCAGTGGCAAAAGTCATCAAGGGCCAAACAATCTGGCCTTACACCGACTTTTACTTCGCGGGATGGGGTCTAGCCTCTAATAAGTATCATCTTACATGCAGGCGAGGCTACAACAGCCTAGTAGCGCTATCAGGCCTTGCCACAAAGGCAGAAGGATCAACTATTGGCTTGGCTCAAACAACTTTAAAGAAACAACGCGATCGACCTTCAGAGGCTGCCTTGCTTGCAGGAATCTCAAACCATCAATTGCGCCAATCACTCTCATTAGCGGTTACTGTTGAGAAATGCATTGCAGAGGTGGCCTTGCCTACTTCTTCGTCCCTGGCCCGTATCCATGGACAACTTGAGGTTGGCTTGCATCAGGGTGGTCGACGTTTAACGCCTCAAAGACGCCGCGTTCTTGATCTCTTTGAAAGTATTGGTTCTGGCATTCACCTCAGTGCTGAAGAAGTGCATCGGCAACTTCTAGAAGCAAACTCGAAGGTGTCTCTAGCAACGATCTACCGCACGCTGCGCTTGCTTGTCGACATGGGCTTTCTACACGAGTTGGAAATAAGCGATGGCGGACATCGCTTTGAATTAGCAAGTCACGACCATCCTGATCATCACCATTTGGTATGCGTGCGTTGTGGTCGTACTGAGGAGTTTGAGAGCAAACCAGTACTGGAAGCTGGACGCTCTGCTGCTGAGCGAATCGGGTTCCAACTGATCGAGTCAACCTTGAATGTAAGGGCTCTATGTCCGTCTTGTCAGAGACCCTCTACAACCAATGTCCATTGATGGCTGATGACAAACATCAATGCTGAGAATGCTGATCGCACGGCATCCAATGGGTTCCCATCTGGTGAACGCCTTTGCATCCCAACTCACGTGCCTTCACTTCGGCCTCCAATTGAGTGGGGTAGGCCATCAAGCGAGGGTCCGTCTGCGACGAAGACTTGCCGCTCACGGGAAGGTGATGCTGATGGGAATTTTTAATCTCCGACCCACCCAAAGACACCAAGCCCATGCTTAATGGACCTGCCGTCCACACTCCCATGGTGCTTACACCAACAGAAAGCAAGCCCATCCCAACGACAGAAGCATTGATCACCCCCATGGCCACAACGCCAATGGAAACAACACCCATGGGAACAACACCAATGCAAACCACTCCCATTGGCACAATACCGATCGAAATTGTGCCTAAGGGAGCTATCCCAATAGCCAGCTTTTTCGGTTTGCTCCCGCAGTGTGCTGATGCTTTGTCATCGCCAGTTTTATCAGCAGTGTTCATGGATTGTGTTGAGACTCCATTTGAATGCCGTGCTTGTCACAGACCATCCACATCTGACCCATCTGATGGGCTCCCTTACAACCAAATTGTGGAGCTGCAGCTTCTGCCTCAGCTTGAGTTCTAAACATCGCCTGCTTCGGTTCAGTCGCTGATGTTTCAGCAGCGTTGATCCCTACTTCGCTCATTAAAACTGTCAATCCAGTCGTTGCAGCAATCAACAGTAGCGATCCACTTAATGTAGTTGAGGCTGATCGGCCCATGAGCTCCATTATTTCCACTATCCATGATGCATCCAGATTGAAGGATGCACCACAAAATCCTCTCGCTCGCTTTTGGCGAGCGAGAGCTAGATCAGGCCCATCGACTGCACCAAAACTCCACAAGCGTCGAGGCTATGGACGCACCGTTTGCTGACTGGTGGCAAGAGATCGTCGTGTTCAAACCATTGGTTTTTGAAGAGGCCTTTGAAGCGGTTTTGGCTGTCCGCGAGCAACGCACCGTTTTGCTCAACATCTGTCGGATGGACCCGGAACATGCCCGGCGCACCATTGATTTTGTGATTGGATTTGTGACTGCGCTTGATGGACAATATGTGCGCATTGACGAGAAAGTGTTCCTATTTGCACCTTCACTTGTCGTGATCAAGACGTTGCAAGGTTCCCTTATAAGAAATTCAGGCAGCAAATCTATCGAGCGCTAATCATCAGCTTTGATCACAGGGCCTTGAATGATTAACCGACCTCTCCCTCAGATTGAAGGGCGCCGCCACAACTGGATCCATTGCCTGCAGTGCAACCAAAACAATGAGGTCCAACAGTGATTGGTTGACCAGGCCATTGAATTTCGACATCCAGCAAGTCCCTGAGGTGTTGAACAGGCCCCTTAAGGTGAAGACTCAGTTGCTGGTTAAAATCACAGTCAAAAAGCTGGCCCTGCCAATTCACACTGATCAAGCTTCGGCACATGACCGTTTTTAGATTATCGGGATTATGAGCACCTTCTAAAAGCTGCTGATAACTCTCTCGCTGGCCGGACATTGTCAACTGTGTAGCGAAACGTTGAATCGGCATGTTCGCTATCGTGAATAACCTGGTGAATTCGATGCCATAACGTTGTTTCAGCTCTTTACGATAGGCCTCTTCTAGTTGAGCTTGAGGAGGAGGCAGCTGAGGGCCCTGGGGGTTAAAAATCAAGTTGAGAATTAGTTGCTCATCGTTTTTCCCATAACCAAGTTGATTCAACTGACGTAATCCAATAAGGCTGCGTTCAAACACTCCTTTGCCACGTTGTTGGTCTACATTCTCCGCCTCGTAACAAGGCAGAGAAGCCACCACAGTGACACGATGTTTGGCGAGAAAAGCCGCCAAGTTTTCCTGGCCTGGCTCAGTGAGGATGGTTAGGTTGCAACGGTCGATAACCTCCACACCCAAACAGCTGGCCTGAATGACCAAATCCTTAAATCCTGGGTGAAGCTCGGGAGCGCCACCGGTGAGGTCAAGACATTCCAGCTGGTATTGATCCAACACCTTTGGTATCAAGGCCATAGTTTGGGGATCCATCATTTCCAGACGGGTCGGCCCTGCATTCACATGGCAGTGGGCACAGCTCTGGTTGCATCGGTAACCAAGGTTGACCTGCAAAGTACGTAGGTTGTCCCGATGCAGCTCAGGGAAAACCTCAGATCGAAACGCAGTTGCTGATGTGTCGTTAGAAGGCAACACGGAAATCATTTGAGTGCAATCATCCTGACGTGGCCAATGGCAAACAAACCACTTAGTTAGTTATTACTGCTGATGTCGAAACAAACTGAAGATTCTTTGCAAACAGAACCTTTAGCGAGACGACTTAATAGAAGTGCAATACTTTACTTACGTTCAACGGAAGCTCTTTATTGAAGAACTCATCCACTAGCAGAAGAGCAAAGAGATAACAATAAAACATTCACAAGACATCCTATGCTTGCTACATTTGGGCTCAAGTCTGTACAACATTTACGTTCCAACTCTTGCTTTATCGATCGAGAGAGATAAATAGCAAGACGATCAATCATGCTGCAAAGATGATGCAAAATACTCAAGGCGTAGGGCAAGTCTCAATGCCGTGCTTCCCAAGAGGCAGCAACATGCAGTAATGTATATTTACACTAAAAAATGATTAACCTTAAAAAGAATCTCTTTCTAAAAAAGACATGGTTGAAAACAATCAATCAAGGTGAAGGGACTCTAGTGCTTATATCTAATCTCACCCTTGAGGCCCAATAGGCACGAAGGAATGGTCTCCTCTTAAGCCTCCCAAAGATTGCTAATTACAGCATTTAACGACCTGAACGACGTTCAGCAAGTGACCTAAACCAAGCCACGTATGTGCTGGGGCCGCTAGGAACCAGTACATCAAAATGCAAGGGATCCTCAGGATCACTGATCCCTTGTAAACGTTCATCCGCCAAGCTAGGTCGGTATACTTCACCACCACTACTATCGACAAGAACCACTCGATTGGTTCGGTTATAAGTTGCACCTAAATTCTGTAGCAAGGTAAGAAAACCGCGGTCGCTTCCGCCACGTAACCATCCAGTTCCATCTGGAGATGGATTGGATGTAACCGTATCACCCACACCCATCAACAGTGGCATCTGATCAACAGGAATATGTTTGCGGCAGAGATCCAACAATCCCTGATGAGTCTTAGGTGCTGAACGCACATCAAAGTCTTTGCCGAGAGGAGCTCTGCCTTTGTGTTTAGCGATATGCTTGTTAATCAAAACCACTAGTCCGGCTTCCTTGACAGCACCTTTGAGCATGAACTGGATATCAGTGGTGCCTACATCGCCAGGGGCAGCAGGCTTGAGCCTCTCCCGTTGTCCATCACAGCCCATGTTGGGAGCAATATGCAGAAAAAACGAATTAGGCAAACCAGCACTTATTGCACTATTCATCAATTCATTCATCAATTCATGCAGCATAATTTGCAGGGATTGCTGAATACCAACATCGTCAGGAGACAGGCTAAACAAGCCATTCAAGAGAATTGTGGGCGATAGCTCTGTATCAAGAACTGACATCTTTGCGAGGGTTTGGATCTCATCAGAGGTGATCTGGGGAAGCAATGCAGGGAGACGCTGTTCCAGCAAGGTCTTCATTCGGCTAGGCAGTGCAGCAAGAAAGGCAATTTCTGCATCACTAATGCCGGGATGGCTGATCTCGCCATAACAATTCTGCAGTTGCACTCCGCCTGCGGCTAATCCCGGTAAGTAGAGGCCCTGCTTAGCCGGCAGCTGGGGATCACCCAAAGCCCTCTCGACTACACAATTGACTCCACGATGTCCGCCATGCTCTCCATTGGTCAGTACAGAGAAAGACCCCTCAAGACTTTTGGCTGCCCATACGTAGGCAGGATCCAAAACTCTCGTCAGAGGATCCTTGACAAGAGGGATACAAACGCCGTCAAGATCCTGAACGATCAAGAGGTCTTCAGTACTGACCATCTCAGCCAAAAGCTGATCGAGGTCGATGTGGCCCATGTTTGGTTGCTATGGCCGGGTCTACACACCTTCCCACGTTGAGCACGATGGGCCAAGCCACTGACATGGAAACACTGTGGCTAGCACCTGTTGACTAATGAGCAGCTGTATTGGCGCGAGGTGAAAGTTCAGCTGTTTGTTGAGCAGATCCTGATTGAACTAAAGGCCACAAAAGCAGTCTGATCTGAACAGAAGCTGCACGATTTATCATAGAGATTAAACGTTTTAATATGGTGATATGCAAATTCCCATTTTCCTGAGATCAGCTGCATCCGTAGGGTTAAAGAAGACAACAACAAATCTGCATAGAAGCAAGGAGAAGTGATGAACAACAGTTTTTTCACCAAGTCCCTAAATCCGGAGTTGATTCAAAGCAGAATTAAAGCACTTGAGAATGGCAATGTCGGGTTCTACAGCGTGGGGCTTTATCCAGCCTCACTGGCATACAACTGTGCGATGCAAACTGCTGGTGTCAGCTTATTGCTTGCCCCGCGTCCAGAACGAGAATTACTGGGAGCCTTTCCAGAGGGTTCTTTGGATGGAATGGACGAGGCCCATGTTGCATCTGTTATCAAGATGGGCACACATGTAAAAGCTGGAGTTCGTGTCACAAACACACTGGCTGATCTAATTGAACGCTGTGAGCTCGTCGTTCTCAGTGCGAACAGCAACCATGTAGAGCTAGACCTTGAGGAAGCTTGTCGACTACGTGAGGAGATGAAACGAGAACAGGTTGTTCTAGCTTGTCTGGCCGGTTCCTTCTCTCATAACCAGATCAATAATGAATCATATGTCCTATGTGAAAAGCAACCAAATCTAGCGTTCTTCTCAGGATTTCACCGCCATGGAGCATTGCGAAATCCGTTTGATAGCTTCACGGCCAACTTCTGCCATCCAAATGCACTAACAGCGATGCTTGGAGCTCGAATGCTGGATCGATTGTCACCAAATATCCAGGTATCGTCAGGTGTTCACAATATTGAAGGGCAATATATCAAAGCAGCAAAAAATATGGCTTCAATATTTGCTGGGTTTGGTTATACATATCACCATGATAATCCAGGCGTACTTCCAACTCTGCTGACCTTACTTTTAGATCAGTGTCTTGATCAAGCTGCCACAGTATCGATGTGTAGAAATGATCGTCATGGGCTCTACAATCAACAACCATTTTCATTAACTGAGCTTGGTTACGGAGTGCAGCGCATTGAAGCCGCATTGGCTCGAGATGGGGAGATGGAAAAGGTGCGAGACCACACCTTTGCACAACTTACTGCCATGGTTGCAGATGTTAGGGGCAGCATGATGCTTCCGGTTTGTGGCAAACCAACGCGTAACTTTCAAGCTGGGCAAGTACTAGCTAAAAAGATGAAGGAAGAAGAGCGCTGCCCTCATCAAATGGAAGAACTTGAAGAATGGTGTGAATCTGATGGGCTACAAAAGGGAGGGTTAGAAGGCTTGAAGTCTCTGCGTTATTGGCCACAGATTGTTCATAATTACTCTATTCCTCTGCATGATTCATCAATGGTGAATCTTTTATACATGTCTATCTATGGAAATAAGTCCAGCAAAGGAGTTGCTTATTCTGTGATGACAGAAAGCCGTGAACTCACTAATTACTGCCAGGAATCTGTCAGACCAACCCATAGCCGCAGATATGCCGAAGCTCTTCAAAATCTTGACAACCCAGAGGCCATAGACCTCATCGTTAATGCAGTGATTGCCGACAATGGGCGTCGTGCAATCCGAGATGATTCATTCCTTAATGGTTCGGAGGCAGTAGACAAGACACCAGCTTATCTCAGAGCGATGAATGTAATCGAGACAAGCCTATAAGTAGGATTCCCCAGCAGATCACCAGTAATTTCAAAACATCTGCTGAATTGAAAGCAAATATCCATTGATTTGAATCATGAGCAAGCTAGCTGATCTAGTTATCAGATTATAAGTCTGAGTCAATTAAGGACTTGGCAAGTAAATAGTCTTATCAGCAATTGTTTCGTAAGGGGTTGGGTCGCAACTGAGCACAATCACCTGAAGGCCACGCTTTACCGCCTGGGTCATCATCCTGAGCACTGTCTCGATGCGATCTGGATCAGTATTGGTAAAAGCATCATCAAACAGAATTGGCAAACAGTCGCCATGTCCTCCTTTGAGGGCATCTGCGATCGAAAGACGAAGAGCCCCATTGAGCTGTTCCTTCATGCCGCCACTTAAATCTCGAAATTGTACGTTTTGACCGTCACGTCGAAGGCCTAATTCTCGAAAACCATCATGAGGGTCGAAACTAAGGTGACAACGATCATTTTCGTTACCAAGCAAGGGCTCTAAGTAAGAACAAATTGCCTGACTAAGTGGAGTCGTATATCGATTTGATAGTTCAGCTTGAGCTTGTTGAAATGATTTTAAGAGTCTTTGCTGTGCATGAGCAAGCATCAATTGTTCACGCTCCTCCAGCTTGGCCTGATTAAAGTTTACGCGGGCTTCCTCAAGAGCAGCATAAGGTTCAAGGCTTCCAAGCCCTTCACAGCGTTCACGCAGAGCTCCTCGTTGTCCGCTAAGCAGCTGTAAATGTTCCTGCAAACGTTTTTCTTGGGCATCCAGCTCTGCAAGAGCTGACTTGATGGCTTGTAGAGTTTGTTTTCCGAGCTGTTGTTCCAAATCAGAAACCTTCTGTCCCAAATGAGTCAGTGATTGATTAAGTTTAAGTAGTTTTTCCTCAATCTCTGGTTCAGGACCATGTTCAGCCAAAAGAGATTTCATATGTTGTTTTCGTTCGATTTGTTTTGCACTTAACACCTCAATCGAAAGTGTAAGCTTCTGTAAGTTCTTGTCTTGCTCATACTCTTCTCTATGCAGCTGCTGAAGTCGCAACTTGATCACCTTAATTGACTCACTAATGGTTCTGTAGCTCTGACGATATCGCTTAAGCTCAACGCGGATGGTATCGAGATCAAGAAGTTGATTCAAGCTTCCATCATTGGAGAATAAACTATCATCTAGCTTTGAAAGTTCTGATTCTGAGGTCATCTCTTGTTCAAGTTCTTCCTGACGATTTTGCAGTTGTTTTCTCTGTAGAGATAGACTTATATTTCCATCATGTCCATCTTGACATCCATTGAGTTGTTCGTTGACAAGATTCAATTGCTGACTCAACTGATTCCTGTGATTAATCTTTTGTTCGGCTTCCTCCAAAGATTTCACTTGCCAAGCCTTCAGGGTCTCCGTGTACTTCAGAAGATTCCTCTCATGGTCACGTTTTAGTTCTTCAATTCCCGTACCTTGGCCAGGATTAATATGAAAGCACACTCCATCACCAACATTCACGGTGAAGCTTGATGTAAGGCGTTTCTTCTGACCCTCCTTCAGGGGAAAACCATCGACAATTACAGGCTGATCTGCACGTTCTAGATTGAATTCAGATGCCATCGTTTCAATGCGAATAGCACATGCTTTGACTTGGTCATAACAATCACGAAGACGCTGCAACTTAGCCACACCAAGATCAGGCAGTGCATCGAGTTGAATTTGCAGTGTTTGGGATTGTTTGCGCAAGCGTTGTTGCTCGTTGTGCTGTCGTTGGAGGGATTCGCGTTGAAGCTTGAGCTGTGTGAGTTCTTCTAACCGTCTCATTTGCAGACCCCTTAATTCCCAGTCCGATCGTTGTTGATCCAGATCATTGAGCTTTTGCTGTGTGGTCTCAATCTGCTTTTTGGTCTCACTAAGGCTGTGCTTAAGCAGAGTCTGCTGCTCACTGCCATCCTCAAGATTCTTCTGGCAGAGGAGAAATTCATTGTGGATTTGATTATTAGCATGAAGGACGCTTTGCAGTTGTTTCTTTCGCAGTTGAAGAGGTTCGAGCTGCTGTCGATAAAGGAGCAGAGCAGCTTCGTCCTGGCGGGTCTGCTCCTGTTGCGTTTGCAACTCGAAACGTCGCTTCTTGAGGGCAGGTTTGCGGTCTGACGTGAGCAAATCAAGCTCATGTTCAAGTTGATCCAACTCTGCACTGGTGGATTCAAAGCTGTCCCGTTGCAGTTCTGCAGTTTTAAGAGCATCTTCCGCTCTCTCTCGTTGTTGCTGACATTGCCAAAGAAGTGAGTTACGACGAACCCCTCGACTCGTGAAAGTGGCTTCCACAAGAGCCTCCAGCTCCGTACTCACCTTTTGATCAAGAGATGATTGCAAAGACACTTCTGCCCGTTGCTCCAATTGCTGCATCAACCCATTGAGGTCGTAATGCTGGGGTCCTTGATCTAAAAGATTCTGGCCAGCGAGTCCCTGTAACACCCAGAGATGAGCCCATCGACTCGGAAGGACTCGCGCTGCCTGACGACTGCCAACGATCTCATCAACTCCGAGAAGTTTTGCTAGGAGCTCTTCTGCCGCAGAACCGCTGAGTGGAACTTCTTGCCCGGTTCCATCAAGCCTTACGCTGCCACTCTGACCACTAAAGCGTTTGCTCAACGACCAGATCGCACCTTTGGCTTCAAAAGAAAGTTCAATGAGGGGGTGACCTGGAAAAAGATTAGAGCGCAACGCTTCTACTAGCGATCCGCTAGCAGTAGCCTTGAGAAATAAGCCTCGATGCATCGCCTCCACAAGTGAGCTTTTCCCGCTTTCATTGGCTCCAGAAATCAACGTCAATCCGGGCGAAAAGTCGAGATCCAAGAACCGATGACGGCGAATATTTTCAAGATGGCAGTGCAATAAGCGCATAGGGCGGTCAGTTATTTAAGGATGACTCACTGCAAAGCCGATGGAGTTCACAAAGAGCTAACTCGATCAGCTCGGCTTCGCTCTGCTGTTCAGTTGTAAGAGATTTTGTAAGTTCAAGGTTTTCAAGTTCTCCCTGTAGTTGTAAGGCAATAGAACTAATCAAATGATCTTCACTGCGATCAGTCATGGCCAGAAGTTCTTCCTGACCTGGACGTCGATGGCAGGTTCCTTTGATGCGTACATGCAGCAATTGCGTCCTTAGCACCTCGATTAAGGCATCAAAGCGTTGATACTCACGAAGGCTCAGTTGTCCATTAATTTCAAGCCTCAATAGATCACGGCCTACTCGACTTCCAATGCGCTGCTGGAGAGTCCGCTCCAGTCGATCAAGATCGCTTGTGGTTCTGAGCTGTACCCGAAGATTGTGCCAGTGCAACCCAGCCGTTGATACAGACTTCGGTATGGGACATGTCCCTCGATCAATATCAAAAACTAAAACCTGCCCACGCTGGTCCTGGTCTCCCTGATCAAAGCGATCCGGTTCAGGGGTTCCGCAATACCAAGCACGATCTCCTACTTGTTTGAGATTGTGCCAGTCGCCAAGAGCGATGTAATCAACCTGCCCATGTTGGATCATGTCAAGATCAATGCGGTTGATCCGCTCCGACTGACCAGCACTGTCTTGGTTGTAATCAGTGCTCTCGAATCCGTGCACAGCTCCATGTGCAAGAACAATTCGAGGACAATCTTCAGCTAGATCCTGCCAATCCAGCTGACTGATCCAAGCTGAGGGGTCTTCGCTATCGCGCTGACGTAGCAGAGGGCAAGGCAAAACAAGCGCTTGATCAAGCAAAACCGGCTCCGGTTTAAGAAGCAACTGCATCAAAGGTGCTCGTTCCTTCAACTGCCTTTGAACATCCTGGCGCTGCCAAACACCTCCAGCTCCACCATGGTCATGATTGCCCGGGATCACCAGGACTGGACGATTCATAGAACCAATCACTTCCAAGACCTCCATCACCACAGCTGATGGGACGGTGCTGGAATCGAACAGATCGCCTGCCACCAGCACGGCATCTACGTTGTGCTCTTCGGCAACAGCAGCGATCCGTGAAACAGACAAGATCCGCTGCTGTTGCAGGCGAAAGCGCTTATGAGGATCTGTGATATTCCTAAAGGGCTTGCCGATTTGCCAGTCAGCGGTATGGAGAAATCGGGGCAAAGCTGCAACACACTCCGGGTCCCCATGCTGCCGTGAGTCTGCTATTTCTGAAGCCCCCTCAGGGGAGATCAACTTGGCAAAGCGGCCCTATAGATGTGTTAAGCACTGACCTCAAAGGTCTTCTGAGCTGGGGCCAGTCAGACTTGGTCATAATTCCCCGCAGAGCTAGTCAGATTTAAAGCATTTCAGCTGCGCAGCATGGGTCTGTCACCCTTAGTGTTCGAAGTGAAATCATTAACGCCTCGGGAACGCTTTGTCCTCCGTCTGGTGTGTGACGGGTTCACCAACCGGGAGATTGGTCACCAGATGTTCATTGCAGAAACAACTGCTCGAGGACATGTCAACTCGATCCTTCGCAAATTAGGTGTCCGTAATCGTGCGGCAGCAGCTGCTGAGGGTATACGACGTCAATGGGTTTCCTAATCAAATCTTGTGTTCAAGAATCTTTATTGAAATCCTCACTGCGTTCAGATTGGTTCAAGCGAACTAATTCTAAAGCCCAGAAGTGATCTACAGAGACAAGTGCGCGATAGCAAGTCCTGTAGATCACCACAGTCCTCGGTCGCAAAAGTTCTATAGAGGAAAGCAAAGTTCTTCTTATGTTGTCTCCAGTTGAGTGGCAAGGTACCTTGCCTTGTCAGATTAGTTGAGCAAGAAATAACAACTCTTTAGAAACATTCGCAATAGAGGCTACTCCTGATGAATAGAGCTACCATATTAAAGATTTTATCCTGTGCTCGAGACAAGATTCTTATCTATAGACAAGGATTGCAATGTTAAGTTACCGAAACCGATACCGAGAAAGAGCTTCAAGAATATGCGGATAAAAAAGGTGGTCCATATGGTTACCTAACCAACCTAACAAGACCCAATAATATAGGCATTCATAGGTTCTCCATACCTTGATCGGCAGGAATAATAAAACTCGATCAACTATAGATTGCTTACCAAGTGATTGCCACAAAGCCAGTCTCTGTGATCAATGCCAACCCGCAAACTTAGCCCATTAACTTAATAAATTCACTACGATTAGCATCAATCTCTGGATCTTGAACAAAGCTTGCCTCTCCAACTCAAAACAAAACCATCATTTCAAGCATGATGCACTAAGAAACCATGCTCTACCATAAAGAATTCAAGCCGTCCAGAACAAACGTGATGCCTGGAGCAAATCATCGAGTCTTTGAGTCAAGGCGAGAGCTTCGGAGATCCACCGCCTACTTTTCCGCACACTGATCTCTGGCAAAAGCCTCTAAAGACATCATCGTTGCTAATAAAGACACAAGTAAGCAGTCTTGGCCAAATCCCCACTCATGACCAGCAATGCACTAATGAGTATTGCTGGTCATTTTTGTGCTCAAGGAAATATATCAAGTATTGATGTACTGGGGTCTGGTAACGTCAATGATACTTTTCTAGTGGCCTTGAGTGGTATTGAACCTCAAAACTTTGTTCTTCAACGTATCAACACCAATGTGTTTGATCGACCTGATCTCGTGATGAAAAACATGCTCAACCTTGTTGAGCATGTGGAAAGAAAATTAGCCTCACGTCCATCAGAGCTAATCAGCAGGAGATGGGAGATCCCAAGAGTTCTACCAGTCCGTGGCTTAGATGAACATTGGATTGAACAAGATGGACAGTTCTGGCGTTCCATCACCTACATCAACTCCGCTACAACTGTTGAGGTACTCCGCGACTATAAACACGCTAAAGAAATCGGATATGCACTTGGCATGTTTCATTATCTCATCAGTGATCTCCCCAACGATGGATTAGCAGACACGCTTGAGAATTTTCACGTTACTCCTGCATACTTACAACAGTTCGACATCGCCCAAACCATAGGATGCAGTGGTAGCGTTACAAATTTGAAGCGAGACTCACGCCTTAGCTCGGCGATGGATTTCATAGAGACCCGTCGCGCTGGCGTCGATGTACTAGAAGCCGCTCTTTGTCGTGGTGAATTAAAGAAGCGTCCCATTCATGGTGATCCGAAGATCAACAATGTCATGATCGACAACATCACAAGCCAGGCGGTGGGGTTGATTGACCTCGATACCGTCAAGCCTGGCCTGGTTCACTATGACATTGGTGATTGCCTTCGTTCCTGTTGTAATCCAGCAGGAGAGGAAGCTAGCGATATCAGCCAGGTTCACTTTGATCTCTCAGTATGTGAAGCAATTCTTGATGGATACCTATCTGTAGCAAGAGGCTTCTTGAGTGAAAGGGATTATCACTACATCCCCGAGTGCATCAAATTGATCCCATTTGAACTTGGTTTGCGCTTCCTTACTGATCACCTCAATGGCAACATCTACTTCAAAACGAAACATCCAAACCAAAACCTTGATCGCGCGGAGGTGCAGTTCCGCCTCATGGAAAGTATTGAAGCTCATTGGACCTCTATTGTTGGCATGGTAGAGCGCCTGAGGAGCCAAAGCTAAAGATGGCTCGCCATGCTGTCATGACACGCCAAGTATGCACTCTGGTTCCCTATGAACCAAGGCAGAAACCAAGCTTACTAGTTAGTGCTGAGTTTGTATGGCATGAAGAAGGGATTCTTGAGCTCAGTTATGGGCTTCGAAGTCGAGGAGAAGCTGGGCTCAACGATATTCAAATACCAGCCACTGCAATTTCACCACAGCGATGTGATGAGCTTTGGTCAAACACGTGCTTCGAGGCATTCCTAGCACATCCTGGGCAAGAGAACTACTGGGAACTCAATGTTGCCCCTAGTGGTAATTGGAATCTTTACTCCCTTGAGAACTACCGCAACGGACTCAAACCAGAGCTCGGCGTACTCCTCCCAAACATCAGCATCCATGCTGGACCAAAAGATTTTCGCTGTGATGTACTTCTCAATTTACAGCCCTGGTTGCCAGGTATTTCCTGCCCAGAGTTCTCTCTCGCTGCGGTCATGAAACATGCCGATGCAAGTTATAGCTATTGGGCCATTCGCCATACAGGCCAAGGTCCAGACTTTCATGACCGCCGAAGTTTCATTCAACCCTAAATCGTTCACTCCTCCTGGGGACAATGCAGCAGCTCAAAAGCAAAAGCATTCCAATGCTCTAGATCAATCAGACTTATCATTCTCAGAACTTCATTGAAACATTGAAGTTTCATGTCTAATAGATTCCGAAAGAATCAAGCAGCCTTCGGTTTCTTGATCATCATAACTTTAGCCATTTTGATTACAGCGCTCGACATGAGTAAAAAACAGCTTTTAATGCGCGAAGACTCTTTAGTCCATCAATGTCTGCGAATGGCTGATCTCAGCGCCTGCACATCCATCGATATGGAACAAATCCATCCCAATACGCGTGAACTGATATGGCGGATGATCAAGAAACTGCAGAAGAGCTGGTCGTGAGACAGACAGGAAAAGTTCGCTTCGCTACAAAATAAATACCATCTACTCTGATCACCATATTTAATAACATCGTTATCATCCAGCTTGCCGCCATCCTTGCCGCTTGCTGATATGAAAAAGATGAGGCAATTGTTGAATGGGGTGGACTGCTGATTGCTGTCGTAACTTTGGTTATCGGCTTGGTGCAGGGCTGAGCACTAGACAAAAACAGTAGTTAGCTTCTAGGCGGAAAGAACTCCTACCCCGCCTTTTTTCTTGCTTGAAAAAGGAATTGTGGTTGGTCTGAACGCAAAGGATGGTGCGACGAATTCAATTCAGCTCGTAGCAGCGTTGAAGGCCATCCCCTAGAAGCGAGGCAACAAGCACCATCTTCTGCATAGGGTGCAAACCATGACCAAAGCCCCCTCGTCAACAGTCCAAAGCCGCCGAATCCTGCTCACAGGAGCAAGTTCTGGAATCGGCTATCAAGCTGCAGTTCGAATGCATCGTGCCGGGCATCAGCTAATTCTGCCTTGTCGAGATCGTTCTACAGCCACGGCAACGCTTAAAAAGCTCTCAGAAGAGACAGCTCAACATCAGCAAGAGAGAAGCCCAGTTTCAGCTCCAGTCATGGACTTAGCTGATTTGGAAAGCATCAAACATTGTGCTGATGAGCTATTGAGAATCGGCCAACCAATCGATACCTTGATCCTAAATGCTGGCCTTCAATACACTGGTGCAGCAAAAGCGCAGCTCTCATCTCAGGGCTACGAACTCACCATCGCAGTGAATCATCTTGGTCATCAGGCCTTGAGCATCCGCCTATTACCGCTGTTAGATGAAGGGAGGAGCCCACGTGTAGTGGTAACAGCTTCCGAGGTGCATGACTCCAATTCTCCTGGCGGACGCTTTGGCAAGCCTTCTGGCTTAGGTGATTTGACGGGTCTCAAAACCGGAGCCGGCTTTGAGATGATTGATGGCAGTTCAAACTTTAATGCAGACAAGGCCTACAAGGACAGCAAGCTTTGCAACGTACTGTTCGCTCGGGAATTGGCAAGACGACTGAGTTTGCGTTCCACACAGATACCAGTGCTGGCATGGGCACCAGGGCTAGTGATACCTCGCAGCTCAGGAGGCTTCTTTCGATACAGTCGGCGCTACAACGAATGGGGTCAGCGGGTCTTTTCACTAGTGGTGCGAGATCTGTTGCGCATTAGCGAATCAACAGAGAATGCGGGGTCTCTACTGTCGAGACTTGCGACAGATCAATCGTTAAGCACATCTCCATTTAGCTATCGAAGCAATCGGCTTGACGGTCCAGGGAAGCACCGTTTTGAAGAAGCAAATGTAAGTAAGGAAGCACAGGACAACAATCTGGCCAAGTCGCTCTGGGAAGTGAGCGCCGAGCTGATAGGACTACCTACTGAGCTACCACCTGCCTCAGTATCACAATGCTAAGCTTTGTTCAAGAGGACCTAATTAACTGTATATATAGGCCCTGAATTATCAAAAAGCAGAAGCAACAACATGCAGCATGTATCTCAAATCCATAGTCAAAGATTGACAAGTCTTGATCCTAAAACTATTGCGATTTCTGCTAAGCCAGCAATAACACTACTATAATGCCAAAACTCCCCCCTGAACATAAGTTTTGGGACCTGTCAGATTATGCACGTCCAGGAGCAATATGGCTGGTAAAACAACTGCTACCTACATCGATAGGCGCTATCACATTGACATGGCTATTTACCGCAGTAGGCCTAGTCAGTGTGGTGCTAATTTTTAATCGTTATGCACTTACACTTGCAGGCTCACTACTGATCTTAAAAAGCTTGCTTGATGCGGCAGATGGTGAAATGGCTCGCGCAAGAAATCGACCATCACATACTGGTAGATACTTGGACTCAATAAATGATTTAATTCTGAACGGGCTTGTGTTGTTTTCGATTGGCATCCCGCTGATGATACCTGTTTGGAAAATTACGCTGACCTGGATCTCATTTCAACTACAAGGGACCATATTTAATTATTTTTATGTGATTAAAAGGCATCAGGCATCCGGGGATAAAACAAGCCGTATATCCGAAGTGACATCTCCAGTTCCTTACCCTCAAGAGAACCCAAGAGTCTTATTTATGCTTCATAAGCTATATCTAATTTTTTACGGGTGGCAGGACTGGATTATCGACACAATGTTCAAGGGCAATCAAATAACCAACTCAAGATCTCGCCCAATCCCAAACTGGATTATGAGCTTAATCTCAATCTTTGGATTGGGATTCCAACTACTGATTATAGCGATACTTCTCTGCACCAATAACCTAGAGCTAACCTTCCCTATCTTTTTGGTCGTCTACAACATCATCGCGGCACTGGTTGTATTTAGTGTTTTAATATTAGGGTCAAAAAAGTTACAGAAAAGGGCCGAAAGGCTCTAGCTGCAAATTTATAGTCAATCTTCATTGAAGGAGAGATATTAACTATAATCCACTAGTTCAAGATCAACCCAATAACATTTTCTGCAAAGAGCAGGTTTCCTAAATTGATTGATTTACAGAATTCAAGAACTACTTACAAAAGACATCTCATTGTCAACAGGTGATCAAGCCAAATAACCTTATGTCGCTAGAGGTTATAGCGATACTCCATGTGCGGGGATTAAAACTATTGAGTTTTTATAGCCTAATTCATAATATGTTAGCCATTGATCATCCTCCTGACCATTCTGCATTGATCAAAGTGGTTATCTTGGGCTACTTGCTGGAAACTTCCTTAAATAGGTAGACACAGGAATTGGCTTGTTTTGGTTATAACCAACAGGCAGCCATAAATCCCCAGCATCAATGTCAAAGTGAATTTCCCAATGATAAAGCCCAGTGAATGCGCGCGGATCTTCCTTCAATAAGGCTGTGTATTCGAGCACGGCCCTTCCGTAATGGTCGCTATTGTTATATCCCCACAACCCTTTACGGATATCTTGTAGCCCGCCGCGGCGTACTAGATAGCGCGCGGCTGCCTGAATCGCGTCATGGGGGTCACGGATGTCACCTTCTCCAATACCATTCTCTTGCCAAGTTGTTGGCAAAAACTGCATCGGTCCTTGAGCATTAGCTACAGAGAGACCATCGATGCGGCCCATTCCTGTCTCAACAAGGTTCACTGCCGCCAAAACTTCCCAATCGATACCAGTTGAACTTTCTGCTTTGCGGTAATAGCTCAATAACTTCTCTGCAGGCTCGGGCGGAATGATTCTCCAGGCCGGCATTAAGCGAGGTCTAAAGGATCTCCTGTGCATCGCAAGAAACTCACGCCTTGCGGCTAAATGCCGTTCAGCCACATGACGCCAACGGCTCGGCAAGTGAGCCAGCACCTTATTAGAAGTGGGTAGATCCTTAGACAACACCCGGTAGATGAGCTGTTGTTGATGGCCAAGGCTTGGTAGATCTTCTTCAGGTGTTGATGGTTGAAGCAACGCTTCTTCTACCTCTTGAAGAAGATCCGCAAGCTTGATCGGATCATCTGGAACGATGGGGTAATGACGCCCATCAGCCATACGTGGCCGATCGGCATCGCTTGGCAGAATCGAATCTTTTGATGCCGATTGGCGTTCCGCCACAAAAACATTCGTGGTACTTAGTGACTTCAAAGCCAAGCTACCCATGAGGCTTAGAACCCCAGCGCTGAAAAGCATTAGAGCGAGGTGGCGTTTCCCCATGACAACCAACTCAAAGGTAAAGATGACGCTACCGGAACTAACCAACAAAGGCTCGATGGCACTGATCAGCCCGCCGCCGCTTACGCTGCCGTCCATTACATGAAACCCTCGCGTGGCCAAGGAATCCACTCACCGAGCTGATGAGCTCAAAGAACTTGGCTGGTCCAGCGAGGACGTAGCCCGCTATGCGGAGCTATGGGACTACCGGCAGCGTTGGGGTGCAATGAACTTGGAACGAGAGGACCGCCAGTTCCTAAGAAAGGCTGAAGCCGCACTGCCAGCAATCGTCACTGGCAAGGCTGCAGCCAAAAAAGCCACTGAGGACAAGTCTTATTACCGCAGGCTCCGCTTCTATCTCCAGGCCATGAATGAAGCAGAGTTAGCTCTCGCACTTGAAGAGAACGCTCGTGGCGCATGGCCTATCCTGCTGGAAGAAGAATTGCGCGCTCTCGACTATTACGAACCTGTTCTCGGCCTACCAGACACCCTCAAGGCCAAGAAGTTCGATGCTGTACGTGAATCGATTGCAAACCGTGCATCAAAGCTTGCTGATCAGCAGGGCCTTGTGGTGAGTTTTGATTTCCAGGCCCCCCTCAACGCTCTCAAAGCTCAAGAGCCGACAAAATGGCGCCAATTAAGAGAAGAAGACACTTCAGCTGATCAGAGCTATCCCATACTCAATGCGTCTGTGGTCGAAGGATTCCGCCAGGAAGTGAGGGCCGAATTGGTGCCCTTGATTCGCGAAACACTGCCATCCTTAGCAAAGACAGATAAAGCTGCTCCACCGGACGACTGGAACCGCGCCTGAGACTAAGTTGCTAGAAAGAAGGGACCTTCCTGTTTACGTGTAGTTGACTTCACATCGCTTCGAAACCCTCCAGCTTCATGCCGGCCAGGTAGCTGATCCTGTCACGAACTCACGGGCTGTACCCATTTATCAAACCAGTTCTTATGTCTTTAATGACGCTGAACATGGTGCCAACCTGTTTGGTCTTAAAGAATTCGGCAACATTTACACCCGTCTGATGAACCCCACGACGGATGTGTTTGAAAAGCGTGTTGCGGCTCTTGAGGGAGGGATTGCTGCTGTAGCGACAGCTTCCGGACAATCCGCCCAGTTCCTGGCAATTACAAACTGCATGCAGGCTGGTGACAATCTTGTCTCAACATCCTTCTTATATGGAGGAACCTACAATCAATTCAAGGTGCAGTTTCCCCGCCTTGGCATTGATGTGAAGTTTGCAGATGGTGATGATGTTGATAGCTTTGCCACACAAATCGATGCCAACACAAAAGCAATTTATGTGGAGTCGATGGGGAACCCTCGCTTCAATATCCCTGACTTTAAAGGCCTTTCAGGCTTAGCAAAAGACATGGGAATCCCATTAATTGTTGACAACACCCTTGGAGCAGCTGGTGCTTTGCTTCGGCCCATAGAGCATGGCGCGGATGTGGTGGTGGAAAGTGCCACCAAATGGATTGGAGGCCATGGCACCAGCCTTGGTGGAGTGCTTGTGGATGCTGGCACCTTTAACTGGGGCAATGGCAAATTCCCACTGATGAGTGAGCCAAGCGCGGCATATCACGGTCTGGTGCACTGGGATGCTTTCGGGTTCGGCAGCGACATCTGCTCCATGCTCGGCGTCCCAAGCAATCGCAATGTGGCCTTTGCACTGCGAGCTCGAGTTGAGGGACTGCGTGACTGGGGAGCAGCTCTTAGTCCATTCAACTCGTTCCTACTTTTGCAAGGGCTCGAAACACTCAGTTTGCGAGTGGAGCGCCATGCATCCAATGCCATGGCTCTTGCTACATGGCTGCAGGATCATCCCAAAGTTGCCAGTGTCAATTATCCCGGCCTGAAAAATGACCCATACCACGCACAAGCCAAAACATACCTAACGAATCGAGGCATGGGATGCATGCTGATGTTCTCCCTTAAAGGAGGCTTTGATGATGCCGTGAGCTTCATCAATGGTCTTGAATTAGCTAGCCATCTCGCCAATGTTGGTGATGCCAAGACCTTGGTGATTCATCCTGCATCCACCACGCATCAACAACTTTCTGCTCAAGAGCAGGAATCTGCAGGAGTCACTCCCACAATGGTTAGGGTATCTGTTGGCCTTGAACACATCGAAGACATCAAGGCTGATTTTGAACAGGCCCTAGCGGCCATCAGTTGAGACTGGAGGCATCGATGGCGCTGATCCTGCCACGCAGTTATCACAAGATCGCCGCGGTGGAGAAGAACCGGATCTCATGGATCGAGCCGGAACTTGCGGAACGTCAGGACATCCGGCCATTAAGAATCGGAATCCTCAACATCATGCCCCTGGGCAAGCAGTATGAATTCAATCTGCTGCATCCCCTAGGGCTTTCACCTCTTCAGATCGAACCGATCTGGATAAGGCTAAGTAGCCATAGCTATAAAACATGGGACCTTGCTCATCTCGATAATCTCTATGTGAGCTGGGAGGAAGCAATGGAACCCAATCCTCTTGATGGTTTGATCATCACTGGAGCACCAGTTGAGCATCTTCCATTTGAGGAGGTGAACTACTGGCCAGAGCTAGTAAAAATCATCGAACAGGCACGGCAGAACTGTGCAAACACGCTTGGCTTGTGCTGGGCTGGTTTTGCAATGGCCTATCTCGAAGGTGTCGATAAAAAATCATTTGCCAAAAAGTTGTTCGGGGTGTTCCCAATGCGCAGCTTGGTCCCCGGCCATGCCCTGATGGGCACTCAAGACGATCGATTTGTGTGTCCGCAGAGTCGCCATGCTGGGTTGCATGATGGCGCAATGGAAGCAGCACAACGACAGGGACGTCTACGTTTACTTGCCCATGGTGAGAAGGTTGGCTACACAATCTTTGAGACCACCGATCAACGCCAACTGGTTCATCTTGGCCATCCGGAGTACAACGCGGGGCGCCTGTTAACAGAGATGGAACGTGATCAAGCGCGAGGTGATGTTCAGCCCCCTGAAAATTTTGATCCAGACAACCCTTTAACTCTATGGCGATCACATCGCAATCTACTGTTTCAACACTGGCTCTGGTTCTGCTATCAAAGAGTAAGCTTGCGTGACTAAAATGCTGTCATAATGACTATGTATAGCAAACAGAATAACCCAAAAAGCCAGGAAATCTCTATCAATCAACCTCGAAAGCACCATAGATCGAGGGGCTTTCTCATTCACGACTCAATTTTTTATAGCATGTAAATACAACAAAGGCACAATGAATCATTGGCAATCAGAAAGCATTAGAAGCATCAAAGAATGCATTTCCCTATAAAGCTACAATCTGCTAAAATGCATTGAAATAAAGCTTTCTATCACGAGATGCTCAATGATTAAAAAAAAAGATTTGCGACCTGCCTGATCTTTTCGACATTGATTCCACCTGGATCAGTCATGTCAGAGCCTATCAATGAGCAATACAAAAGCAGAGTTCTATAGCCAAAGATTCTTCATTGTTTGTCCCCACAAGAGAAGCAAAGTCATAGTCTATTGCAAAAGCCAAGTGTATCGGATGCACTAAGGATTCAGCAAAACACGCAAACGTTCTAGGCCAATGCTGATCGGAGTTTTTTCCGTAAACCTAACCGTCAAGTCTTGCTCATCGGTTGTGAGAGGTTCAATCCACGCTTTCTGCAGTTCACGCACGCTTAAATCTGCCTCAGAGGGGTCAGTTCCAATCCCCATCCTTGTAGCGATACGCTCCTGAGCTGTGAAATCACTACATTCACAGGCCACGATGGCAATCGGGCATCCTTGTTGACGCGCCAATACAAACATTCGCTGTCGTTCGCGTTCGCGTAAGAAGGTGGCATCGACAATTGTGGTGTAACCACTGCTCAAGCAACTTTGAGTCAATGCCGGTAGGCATTGATCAAACAACCACTGGGTGACCTCAGGTCGATAAGGGTCTCCTTGAAAAAGTGGTTTAATGCCAACACTTGTCATCGATCCTTTCTCAAAGCCAAGCAGCTTGTGCAGTGGTCGGCGACCGAAAGCACGCTGACGTTCAATATCTGAACGCAATCGTACTGCTGGCAACTGCTGATAGAGCTGCTCACTCAAAAAGGATTTACCACTACCGCTCAGTCCATGCATCAGCACAATACCGGCTGACTTTGTTTGCTGGACCTCTCTTGCCCGCTGAATATAGAGGTTGAGATCCTTAAGCAGCCGTTGAAGATGTTGCTGATCAACAGAGTGATGCTGACTCTGAGAGCAGAGTTGCTGCCATTGCAGACCACTCACCTTGGCGCGCACAAGCGCTCGGTAAGCCGAATACCAAGGCCAAAGATCAAGAGCCTTGTAATCGCCGGTGTGCTCAAGCCATTCGTTGAGTATCACCATGGCATCACCCTGATGATCGTGTACCTCAAAATCCATCACTAGAAATGCCATTTCACTAATCGGATCGATCCAACGAAGACTTGGATTAAAATCAATGGCATCAAAGACTTCTAAACTTTCATCGTTGTTTAAGTGTATGTTGCCGACATGAAGATCGCCATGGCATTCACGAATGGCTCCTGCATTGAGTCGTTGTTTAAAACGAAAAGCCAGTTCTGGCTGAATACTCTTAATCCAAGCTCGATGCTCCTCAAGCCAAAGCTCTAATGGCTCAGTAAGTGTCAATTGATCCAACACACGCAAATTGGCATGAACAGGATTGATTACCGCATCAAATCCACCAAAATCTCCATCTGCAGAAGCCGTTTTGACACTGAGATGAAACCCTGCAAGTTCGAAAGCAAGTCTTTTTAGGGATTCAGTCTTCAAAACCCCATCACTAAGATAAACACTGAGAAGACGAGAGACAGGGAACTGACGCATCTTCACAGCAACATCAACCACACCCTTTGTGGATGGATCATTCAATTCAAAGTTTTCATCGAGAACTTTGGCGCCATCAACTGATTCGAGAATCCTGGTCACACCTAGATAAAGGTCTGGAGCCAAGCGACGATTTAGTCGCAGCTCCTCTTGGCAAAAATGAAGGCGTTGCTTCAGCGTGGTGGCGTCTACAAAGTCCAAATGCACAGCTTTTTTGAGCTTGTAGGCATAGGAACCGGTCAGAAGCACCCAGGAAATGTGGGTCTCGACAAGCTCCACAACCTTCACCGGATGTGGATAAGCCTCTGGCTTCATTAATGCCTGAATCAAAGCGGGTTGTTTTTGCTTCGTCGTGGTCACCCGCGGAGTGTTTCAGCTATGACTCAACACTCGCATCTGTGACGACTCTCCGCCATCTATAAAGCCAACATGGTTCTGTTCAATGATGTTGGCTAGGAGCTCTATGGCACAGCCATCACAAAGACACGGTTGGGCAGAAGCTCGCCCTTGGACGTGGATGGCCAATTGGTTGAACTGCGCTGATGCTCGATCCTGGCTGCATCGACTACAAGACGGTGTGGCTTGGGAGCAACCGGTTGTTCGAGTCTACGGACGTGATCACGTTGTCCCACGACTGACGGCCTTCATGGCAGCTGAGGGGGTCAACTATCACTACAGCGGTGTAAGCCATCGCGGCAAAGGATTGCCTGATTGGCTCTATCCCTTGCTCAGGCGGGTGAATACGGCCAGCAAGGAAAACTTCAACGGTTGTTTACTGAATCTCTATCGCAATGGCAACGACCGCATGGGTTGGCATGCGGATGATGAAGCTGAGATTGAGCCAAACACACAGATCGCTTCCTTGTCACTCGGAGCAACAAGGGATTTCTGTTTCAAGCATCGCCATCAACCGTTGCGGGAAGTACTTCATTTGCAGGGCGGAGATCTGTTGATCATGCACCCTCAATGTCAAAAAGAATGGCTACATGCGTTGCCGAGGCGAAAGAGAGTGCTTCAACCAAGAATCAACCTGACCTTCCGTTGCTTTATCAAAAGCCAAGGTCTATAGCTCATCAAAATGCTTACATGAGATCAGATCAATTTTATCTTAAAATAAAATCGGATGCAAATAAATAATATCGATTGGCATAACAACAATACAGCAACTGATCTTCTTCTTTAAACGAGATAGGGCTTTGCAGGAACAGTTAGGGAAGAGTTTTGATGGCTAAAGGAGAATTACATCTAAGCCATCTTTTGCCTTAACCTAGGACCTCCTAGGACAGCAACAAAGGGTATTGCCAAGCAATCACTAAACATACTTAGCAAGGCAATAACCACTCTTATCAAAGTCAAGCGAGAACGACAGCGTTTCATTTTTCCAAAAACAAAACAACAACTGTCTTGGGATTGAGATGTATGGCCTTTGCAATGTGGTTGAGAAGTTCTAAAGACATTCTCGTTTCACCAACTGCAGAAGGACACTGCCGCTTTGATTGCGAATAAGATTTTCTCCACCAGAGGGCTGGGCAGATCACCTAAGACGATGGCAATTATGATGCTTGATGCTTCCTGTGTTATGCCTATTTCTAGCCACGCCAAGCACGATGAAGATGATGATGACTGTCTAGTAGGTGAGCTGAATGAAATTCTCCATTTAACCCTCCGATCATTTAATTCATTCACGCTCAGTTGCTCAAGCAGCTTACAGGCAGAGCATTCGCGTTCACGGAGTTAGCAAGTTGATTGTCTGATTTTTACACGGGCGAACGCAGCTCACCGGATTGGACTTTTTAAAAAACGCGCTTTGAAACCACTTGCGAACCTTCTCCCCTTAGATGCGAACCCTGAACACAAACGTGGCATCTGCTGTGAGTTGTTCAGTGAGATCAGCTTCAGGAGCAGGCTTGAGCCAAGGCGGGACATCTATGACAGTCCATGTCTTAAACCTAGATAGAGCCTCGTGACTTGTGAGACAGGGCACCGGCATCTTCACCAGCAATGCCATAGACCCCTTCTTTTTCTTGACCTACGCTTCTTCCTCCTATCACCATGAGATGTGATCAGGCAAAATTGAATTAGATGAGATCAAATGGAGGTTTAGGCGTGACTGTTCACGAAAGAGATGTTGATGATGATTCCTATGACGAAGTTGATGAGTACCTCATCAGCCAAGAATCTGATGAGGGAGAACGTGCTTACTTTCCAGTTGAAGGCTCAAAACCGCCTCACTACTGAGATCTTTGTCTTGGAAAAGATCAATAAGAACTTGAGATCTCAATTGCCTTCAGTAACCTTTGATCGATGGCAGGTGACAACTAAAGAGGTTTGTGCCAAGGCATATGCACCCTATAAGCAAGGCAGTATTTACTTGCAGATGATCATTCGCTGCGATGACAGCCTCAACCTTGCCCTACGCCAGGCACTAAAAGGACTGGAAGAGAACTGATGGAGCGCTTGCACTGGAGTTATCTAGAAGTTGGTTTGCTGGTTCTTTTCTACTGGGGTTTGATGATTTGGTGGATCAGGGGATCTAAGCGAAAGCAAGACCTTGCCAAACCGTTGACGGAGAAGGAGTTCGCTAAGTGCTTGGATCGGATATGGGCAAGGCACTTCTAGTTCTGCTTCTTACTCTTTGGGCAGTGCCTTCCAATGCAGCAGAAGTGCTTGCGATCGGTGATGGCGACACTCTCACCGCCAAAGAAGGCAGTCAAACAATCAAGGTGCGCCTTGCCTGCATTGATGCTCCAGAGACTTCCCAATCGCCCTATGGCAAAGCAGCACGACAAGCACTGAAGGGTCTATTGCCAGTCGGATCTGATGTGTCCCTTCGCTCCAAGCCAACTGACCGCTATGGAAGAACCGTGGCAGAGGTCATTCGCAATGGCACCAACATCAATCAGTCATTAGTGAAGTCGGGCAATGCCTTTGTCTATTGGAAGTACATCAAAGGGTGTGATCGTCAGACCTACGCCCACCTAGAGACCTATGCCCGACTGGGAGGTATTGGGGTCTGGTCTGTTCCTGCTGGGATCCAGCGACCTTGGGATTACAGGCAAAGCAAGCAGAGCGACAGCAAGGGAAAGCGTTATCGCTGCAAAGACATGAGTTCATGGAATGCAGCGCAAGAACTGCTCAGACAAAGACACTCCTGCCTGGATTGGGATAAGGACGGGGAAGCATGTGAGTCAATCAGGTGTGCAGGGCAGATTGCAACTTGATGAAGGTTTCGTGACGACAGAAGCCTGATCGAGCATTGTCTGATCGGAGGTGCTTGGGCGATGCAACATCCCATTTGGGCAACCCTTGCGTGGGCAGTTGCTGCTTTCGCTGTTGGCATGAAATTAAGAAGACTCTCCCATCTACTCTTCCAGAAGACACTGAATAGATCATTCACAACAGAAGACTTCAGAGCATCGCTAGAGCGTATCTGGGAGAAGGAAATAGTGCGATGAAACTGTCATTCGAGCATGCTTAAATGATTTCAATTAAAAAGTTATGAACCTATAGTTAATTACTACTGGCGTATCTAACTATGGAAACAACCGCAATGATGATTACACCATAGGTCCAGATTGCTCCACTTCTATTCGTTAGCCTCTCTAACCACACAGGAAATCCCGAAGCATCAATTATCAGTAGACAGGCTAGACCCAGGACAACCATGGGAATGCCTAGCGCTAGCAATAAATCCATGCGTTTACCTCATTGACCCTAATCATATCCTTTATATCGTGAAAGCAAGTATTTTTGTCAAGACTAAGAAAAAGTCTGTAGTTTCTTTGGCCAACTTGGCTTTATGGATTGATATTACTTTTCCGCCAGCCTGGCATGAAACCCCTCTTTTAGGGGAAACAGCAAGATCAAAAAACCTCCTTCTTGGTGATGTTGCTGCAGGTTGGTTGCGCGATAGTGTGTTTGTCTGTGTCGAGAGCCTCACAATCAAAACCTCTAATATGAATTTTAGTTCAATCGAAGTCAACTATCTAAAGGCTCCGCAGTTGCATTAGCATTCATTCATGTGGCGAAGGTGAAAACCTGAAGATCATCAACCAACAATGAAACTCTTTTCTTAAATCTCTATTGCTGCCGTTCTCGGATCATTGCTCTTTACTGCTGCTGCTTCTAAAGCGAATCCACAAGTCGAACCTTCGATACACACGCTTTGCATTGAAGCTAATGACTACGCTGGCTGCGTCAGAGTAATGAAAGGCGACACTATTAACACGGCCAGGTAGATTCGTTCACAAGGTGCAGATATTGCAGAAGGTAATCAATGCCCATCAGGTTTTGCCTACGTTGGTGGAGGCAACTGCATGGAGGTTAAATGTGTCTACAACACAGCAACGGGTCTTGGCTTTGATACCGAACATGACCAACGAGTTGCAGGAAAAGCTGATTTGGGATGCAAGGGATCTTTTTGGCATGGAGCTGGAGTAATGCAACTTCAAGGCACCGCAAGAGCAAGCATCAATCCTGACTGACCTCCTGGCGAACCTCAAATCGGCTACAACAGCACTTTTCAAACACCTCCTGCTAGAGGGGAGAGCCCTTCAGAACAAGCTGCTCGAGAAAGTCGTGAAGAGCCAAAGTGCGATTTCAGGCTCCGTCAATACAAATGCAGCTATAACGATTACTTGGATGCCAACCCAGCCATGAAGAAATGGGCTGAACTGAACCCAGAAATGGCAAAGAAAGAAAGCTTTCGCCTGCAATCAGTTGATTAACTTTACTGGGGGGGGGGGGGATTATGAGGTCTATTGCCTAAAAAATGAACAAGAGCATAGGCGCGTTTCTCCTAGCAGTAGCGTCATAATCCAAAATGCCTGTGGGGTAGTTGCATGCTTAAAAGGTACTTCATTATCACTTCCCTTTTGGCTGCAGCTACCAGGCGACCTAAATTGTAGTCATAAATAAAGAGTGAGATAGTCCTCCTTTGACTTCATGGGGCACACCATCTCTCTGTTCATCGCATAGCAGCTGCGTGTTCTCAAGTGCCTAACGATCAACTAGATAACGATTGTTGATCAACTCATCAAAGACTGTTGCGCCTCTTGCTTTCTTCCCAGCTGATACAGGAGTGACCTGATCAAGTACAGCGGCAAAGCAAGTGATCCAGAAACTACCTTTGCAGACACCAGCTGATTGGCAAATGTGATCAGGAGCGACTTCAACACAACCCTGCGTTCGAGAAACTTTGATACTTGCGATTTGAGAGTCCAGCGCTAGATCCAATAGCTTTGCCTCTCTTACAGTTATTGTTGTTCCAGCGGCATGGCATTCGAGCAGCATTTGATAGTTCATTTATGGACCAGCTGCTAGTAGAGGCTAGCTTCATATGCATGCTGCTAATCGTTTAAAGGGACACCCGCTACCCCATTGGTATTTCTTGCAGGCCGGAGAACTCGAAGATGCGAGAGTGCGTTGGCAACAGAGGCCTGCAGGGTCAAATCTGCCATTGGCAAGGGGTCGTGTCACCCTCTTGCACCAGCTCAGAGATAGCAAGTTAAGCCCTTGGCTTTTGCTCGAGAAGACCTTTCAGGATTTCCTTTTGCCTAGCAGCAGCACGGATATAACCCCTGTGTACCTCTGCTTCAGCCAATTCCTTCTTTAGAGGAGCTTCTACCTCAGCCAATTCCTTCTTTAGACGAGCCAATATCTCAGCTATTTCGTTTTTTAGACGAGCTTCTGCCTCAGCCAATTCGTTCTTGATACGAGCAATCCGAAGATCGATTTCCTGCTCGCTTTCCTGGCTACTGGTGCTGCTACTCATCTAGATACCGAAGGGCTTGTCCAGCTGATGTTCTCACATGACCAGATACAGCAAGAACAAAAAAAGTTGTGTCCAACTTGAAAAGAAGTGGATCGAGGCTCGTTTTGCTGAATATCAGGACAACGACGAGGCCAGCGAGCCAAGCGAAGGGCAATTCTTCCTCATCGACAAGATCACAAGAGAGAAGCATCTGGGTAGAAACCTGGCGCAAGCAAAGAAGGTTTAGGGTTCCCTCGAAGATTCGATCGATTGATCGATGGGTTCTTATTGACGCAAACCGTATTCGAGACGTTCAGGAGGTGATACCTAGCCCCGACCGGCCCTGGTTCCTCCGACCTTTTTAGTTCGCTCTCACGTTCTGATGGCGTCATGCTGTAGAGGTCTTGAACTGCACGAGCTGTACTCACGATTCGACGAAGACTTGAATGCTCCCTTTGGCTACACCATTCCTCGTGATCGCGTTGTTGTGATCCCTGATTCTGAGTACAAGGCTGCTCAGGAGCGTCAAACCGCACAGCGCGTTGCTGGTCTTGAAGCACGCAGAGCAGAGCGTCTCTCAGTTGTTGATCAGCTCGAGAAGCAGATTGATGAATTGCAGCCTTCTCAGTAAGAAGAAGTAACAGACAAGGGTTGGCGGCTACCAAAGAGTGGCCGCTGGGCCAGGTGATGGCGATCAGCTGGTCTTTTGTGAGTGGGTTATGCCTCCTGACCTCACACAGGGGGCTTTTTATTGATCACATAAAAACTCCAGCAAAGAGGTAGTGCAAGGGGTTGATCAATCCAATCGCTCTGCGTAGTCCCTAAGTACTTCTGCAATTTTGTGCGGTGGGATTTCTTGCTGATATTCCCTGCAGAGATCGAAGAGCTTGTCAGTGAAGTCCTTCAAAGGGCTTGCTTTCTTGGTTTCAGTCATTGAGCAGTTTCCACATCAGGAATGCTGGCATGCGGATAAAAAAAGAGCCCCCATAGGGCCTGATTTGTTCTTTCTGCTTTTTCCAAGTAGTGGCTCATAACATCCTCCTCCAGTGGAGATACCCTTTTAGGGTTTGTGGGCTTCAGTTGCTTTTGCAGCTCTCGAAGCGCGAATATTGCAAGCATAGAACTAATACCCATAACAACTAGAGCAGGTGTGCCCATGCCCTGAAACTCCATGCACTTATGTGTTTGCGCCTTTGTTATCGTTATCCCCTTGGCATGGCTATGAACGCCTGCAGCGAAATCTCTATCGTTCGACAGAAACCATTTCATGCAGCGTCAATAACTTAGGCCGGTTGGTGAGTATGGCATCACAGTTCAAAGGCACCACAAAGCCCTACATAGATGGACTGGGATAAGACCTCTGAATGCTTTCTGAGTTAATATTAGGTCCTATTCCTTTCGTGATCCTGATGCACTGTGCCACCTCGGCAGAAGATTAAAGTTGACGCTGTTGCTGATGTGATAGCTCACAGACTTGAGTTTAATGTACACTCTTATGGTTGGGAAAGTAGTACGCCAAAAGCAGCAGCCTTTTCTGGAGTATTAAATTAAGTAGGTTAAACTAGTCGCCCCCTAAAGCACACGTTCTTCCAAGGACGTCTTCATAGCAAACCTTATATTCAAACCTTCAAGCGACAGTTGATCCACTCATTATCAAACTGCATGTTGTATTTTTTGTAAAAATTTAAGCCAGTATCGTTCCAGGCGAGCGCCTGAAGAGACAGGGAAATGAACTAAGCCCTTGTCCTGATGTCAGAAGAACAACTCAAAGCCTTTCTCGAAAAAGTAAAAGCAGACACCAGCCTTCAGGAGAAGCTCAAAGCTGCAGCCGGTTCCGATGCAGTTCTTGCGATTGCGAAAGCGGCTGGGTTGATGATTTCTGCTGACGACTTGACGAAGGCTCAATCAGAGATTTCAGATGCAGAGCTGGAAGATGCGGCTGGGGGAGGGGCTCAGGGCCCTGCTTGTTGCGCAGCAATGGAATCTTCGGATACGAGATGCGGCTGGGTGAGTTGGGTATTGAGTGAGGTCGTACCACCGCAATAGCCATTGATACTTACCATACAGATAAGCGAACCCTAGCTTTGCTTGTATTCAGCCAGTTTACACACTCAACCTCCCCCTGCATTGACAGGGGTTTTTTATTGCTTCAATCCCCCCAAAAAGCCCATAAACCTCCATCTAATACCTGACACCATTGCAAACAAAACAGCTACAGCTTGCACCCATCCAGTCACCCAATGCATCTACAAAAAATGCAAGGCAGAGCAAATAAAGCCTCAGCATCTTTAGCCCTACATCTGTTTATATCTCCTCAACCTATTCACCAAAGTCTTCGATCCCTATCGCCATCAAGGATGCCATTGGCTTTTCCAAATCTCACCGCAACCTGATGCCATTCCTCAGGGATTTGATTGAGGCGAAAATCAAACGCAAAGGGCAATCTTTGTTGGTCTGGAGAAACCCTCTTCTTCTTGCTTCTAGCTCTTCTACTGCTCACGAGTCGTTTAAGCATGCGACTACCCCAATGAAAATTTGGAGCGCCTTTGATCTTATGGAGATAAAGCTGGCAGAAATGCTCATAGCTCCTGGCGCACCCATCAAGCGTTGCCGAGAGCTTTAAAAAGGCAGGACTCCATTCCGTGATACTATGTTATTTCAGCCTGCCGTAGTGGGTCGCTTCCCATAGATCAACTTAAGGATAAGGATTGTCACGTTGAGTGTGAAGGTAATGATATTTGCAATAAGAACAGGAAAAGCATTCGTTTCTATTGCATAGATAATCCAAAACAAGAGACCAGTGATAAACATCAAGAGCATCACTATTGATACATCATCAGCCTTCTTGCTTTTCCATGTCTTTATGACCTGAGGTATGAATGCAATGGTCGTTAATGCAGCAGCTATAAAGCCGAAGGTGTTAGGAGTTATGAGTTGATCAATGCCCATTTAGAACTCTAAGAATTAGTTTCTAGAGAATGGTTCTCTCAGTGTAATTGCACAGCAGCTTTGTCTATCTAGAGAGGCATACCCCAGTAGCTTTTGGGAGTGCTTTAGCAAGACGCTCCTTGCTTAGGCGCTACTTTTCAAAAAACCCTTTATCGGCTGTGCTCAAGCAAAAACGCCAACAGCTGTTCATATGACGGAGCGAGTGGTGCTTTGTTTCGATAAGGAATTGGATGATTGTTGCTTCCTTGTGTATTTGCTTAGTCCAGGGAAAGCCATGCGTGACGCAATGGCTCTCCGCTCTGTGACCTTCAGCTTTTCGAACTGCTCCTTCTTTGCTGGAGGTAACGACCTAAAGGCTTGAGGGGAAATGCCTTGGCCTCCAACTCATTCATCAGAGCCTGAGGCGTTAGGGCCTGGGAGTCGATGTGCTCCACAATGTCACGCGCCAGCTTCTTGTCGAGGTTGTTGATCTCCTCAATGGCTGCAAGCAACCCATCAGCGATCGACACCTACCACCTCCTTGGCGACCTCACACCGAGCAATCCGTGCCTTCTTCGCCTGATCCATTGCAAGGTGGAAGGTCTGAATGAATGCCCGCAGAGCCTCAACCAAGGCAAACCCATAGAACACGCCCCAAAAACCGTTCCCCTCAAAAGCCTCTTCTAGAGCTTCTCCTGCGTTCTCGAGCTCCTTAAGCACATGGCCATAACCATGGAGGATCTTGCGTAGCTCAGCCTTTTGGCGCAGGTTGAGATCCATCTTCTCCTGCAAATCAACTCGTTCAGCTTGGAGCTGAAAGATATGCGCCTTTTGACGACCGACTTTTCGCTTGTATTGGCACGAGCTCTGTTGAGCTAATGAGCCTCGTCGAAGAGTCGGTTGTAGAGCTTCAGGGCATCACCACCGAGGTGGCGGGGTAACGATTGCGAGTGATTTGAACAGGAGCCATAGACGCAGGGCCAATTCGTTGAGAATGGTAGCTCAGATATGTCTACACCTTGAGCACACTTTGGCGTTATTAATTCGACACTCTGTAGCTCTACTGGCTATGCTGGGGCCATGCCAAGCGTCAAGCCCCGTGTTGGCTGGATCATTGATCCAGAGCTGCTCTCCTTGTTAAAGGAACTGGCGGATAAGAGCGGCAGAACAGTTCCGAAGGAAGCCGAACAGGCGATCAAGAATTGGCTACAACTCCACGGCAATCTCCCTCAGGATTAATTTCAGTCATCTGATCAGGGCTTCCAGACCTGATCTGTAGGCAGGAATGGCTTGAAATGCCATTCGCTGACCATTAAGCCCCCCTTTGTGGAAGAGCAAATGGAAAGCTGCAACCAGCAATCAAGAGCTGAATGATCACTGACCACAAGATCATCTTCTTGCACACCTCTGGCCATGCGAGCTCATCAGAGGTGTGCAAGGCTGCCGGGATGGACATGTGATCTAGATGGAGACGCACACTGCTCTACTCACGTTGATCTCAATGGCGGTGTTGGTTGGCCTTGGTGTTGGCTATTTGGCAAAAACTGCGCTGTTCAAGAACGGTCCAATCGAGAGAGGTCCACTCGGGCAAATGAAGGCAGGAGGGCTGTTTGACTTTGGAACTGGGACAAAGGTCAGCTCTAAACGAAACCCTCCCAATCAACCGAAGATCAGTCAGGACGAGACAATCAAAGCGCGATTGGAGAAGACCTTTGCTGATAGCGCATCAGGAATGGACGACTGAGAATGACTGTGGTGCAATGAATTACCAAGCATTATAGAGAAGTCATCGTTCTCGCATGACCCAATTTCTGGTGTAGCAAAGACATCAAAGTAATGGCAAAGCAAAACTCTCCTTGATTAGTATTTTAATAAGTCTTGGTTTTAACAAGTCTTGGTTATCAGTGGTTGAACGGAGACCGCTCTTGGATGTTTGGGTTGAACGCAGATAATGACAGCAGGCCGGTGAATACAGGCGATGTTGATACTTATATCAAGGGAGCTAACTCCGTTAGTGATAACCATGATGTCTTCTTCTCGTATGTTGCATCAGGACTAGAAGCTTTCAGTAACAGCTGGAATTTCAATGCCTATGCACAAGTTTTAATCACTGACGTCGAAATTGCTTCAATCCTAAAAATCCCTGGAGAAATTCACATCATTTGATTGAGAAAACGACGGCTGCGCTCTTCACGAGCATTCGCGAAAAACTCATCTGGTGATGAGGTCTCCACAACCTTGCCCTCATCCATAAACAACACCCGATCTGCCACCTCACGGGCGAAGCCCATCTCATGGGTGACAACCACCATGGTCATCCCATCATTCGCTAGCGACCGCATCGCATCAAGAACCTCCTTGACCCGTTCCGGATCGAGAGCGCTTGTCGGTTCATCAAAAAGCATGATTTCAGGTTGTAGTGCGAGTGCACGAGCAATGGCTACTCGTTGTTGCTGCCCTCCACTCAGCTGGCCAGGGTATTTACCTGCCTGCTCGGCAATTCCCATCTGAGTTAATAAATCATTAGCGCGTGCCTCCGCCTCCTTTCGAGGCCGACGTTGCACACGAATCGGTGCAAGGGTGATGTTGTCGAGGATGGATAGATGTGGGAAGAGATTGAATTGTTGAAACACCATGCCCACACGTTTACGGATACGTCGTATCTGATGTTCATCGTGGTCTGCATCTAAGGGGATACCAAGCACTTCAAGTCGCCCTTCATCAAGCGACTCGAGTCCATTGAAGGTTCGAATCAAGGTGCTTTTACCAGAACCAGAAGGACCCATTACGACCAAAACTTCTCCGCTTTCAACATGCAACGACACCTCATCAAGAGCTCGCTGATGATCACCAAAGGATTTAACAAGGCCTGTGGCTTGAATGGCTGGAATCATTGCTTTGAAGTCGCAGACCTTGTGGGGCTCAGTTGATGTTCAAGATGACGGGCAAGTAAGGCCATAGCAGTGCAAACCAACCAGTAAACCCCTGCTAGCCACACATACACCTCCAGATACCGACCAATGAAATCAGGGTTGGCCAACAGGCTGCGACTGATCCCCAGGAGTTCCACCAAACCCAAGATGGCCATCAGGCTGGTGTTCTGAAGCAATCCAACTGCTTGGTTGGTCAGGGCCGGTAGAGCTGTACGAAGTGCCTGCGGCAACACCACAAGTTGAATTATTTGCTTAGGACTCAGGCCCAGCACAGCAGCAGCTTCACGCTGGGTTCGTGGGATCGCTTGCAATCCACCGCGCACGTCTTCAGCAATGTATGCAGCAGCAAATAATGCGAAGGCCAATACAGCGCGCAGGACTCGATTGACTTCTAGATGCATGGGAAGGAAAAGGGGAATCAACAGCTGACCAAAAAACAACACTGCGATTAGAGGAACAGCCCGCATCACGTCGATATAGACGCTGCAACTTCGTTGGATCACGGCCAGCCTGGTTTGACGCCCGAGTGCCAAAAGGATGCCCAGCGGTAGAGCAAGAGCACCGCTGCAGGCGGTTAGCAGCAGGGTGAGGGTTAGGCCACCCCATGCATGAGAAGGGATCGGCAGTAAACCGAGGCCACCAGCAAGAAGAACCACACCACAGGGCACCATCGCAATCCATACCAAAGGCAAGGCCTTCCGAATCCAACCCCGACGTGGCCCTAACAGCGTTAAAAAGGTGAGGCCTATCAGCAGCGCAATCCAAAGAAATGGGCGCCAACGTTGATGAGGTGGATAGCTACCAAAGGCATACAGCGGAAGGTTTTGGCTAACGACTTGCCAATCCGCATCAACAAAAAGCCAATGCAGGGTTGTGGTCGCAACCCAACCAAGCAGGGCAAGCAGCAAAACAGTCATCAAGCCATCCAGAGGGGTGGCCAATAGGTGCCGTTTCAGACGTTTAAAAGGGCTTGGCCCAGACTGCATCAGGATTTAGCAGGTGTACTCAGGAGAACTAGAAACTCAATTCGGACCACTTCTCTTGGGATAGAAACGATCAAGGGACAGGCTCAAACGCATAGGCCATCGATGCAGATCATCAACGTAAGCCCATTTGTACATCCTGTTGAAACAGAGGTTCTGTTGCCCTTGTTGAGCCAAGCATGGACAGAAGCAAAAGCCATTTCTATTGCTTAGAGATCAACCAAGATCTAGGCAATGGAGAGAGCTGAATTCGCTGAAATCTTTGCCAAGGCAACGGTGCTGAATTTCGCACTCTTGACCTTCTGGCTGATTGCTTTCATACGGCATCGTGAATGGGGCTACCGCTGGCATTCACGATGGTTCATCGATCTCAGCAAGAGAAGCTTTGACCGCCTCCACTATGGCGGAATGATGCTTTACGAAATCATGATCATCCTCTTCTGCTTGACACCTGCTTTGGTACTTAGGTGAGGTTAATGATCATTTTGGCTTCTGCATTGCCTCGGAGTGCATTGTCTACAGCTAAGTAGTAGTAGTAGTAGTAGTGCAAACATTGAAGGATTCAATGCATCCCTATGGGAATGTTGAGATCTCAGCTTATTAATCGAGACTGGTCTCATTGGCGATATTTGATGATGTCGCCAATGAGATCCACTTGCTAAGTGGTCTCAGCAGGCTTAGGGCCCCTCAGCAGGTTGATTGCAGATAGGAACAATGCTGCCCCGAATAATGTTCCCAGAGCCCAAATGCTGTCTGATGGCCATTCAATAACAAGTAAGAGGCCGAAGATTGCAGTGATCACTCCATCGAAGACCACCAATCCACCTAAAGGGCTTGGAGATGCTGCACCTCCAGCCAATTCCATCAAGCCTTCTATGAGAAGCAAGACCCCTGCAAACAAGGTAAGGCTAATTTCACTATCGACCGGGTCGATCAAAATCCAAAGAGCAGCTGCGATATAAAGCACGCCACTGAAGCCTCTAAACACTTTGCCCTGCAAGCCCGCTTCACCGCCAAGACGCAATAATTGGCCAATGCCTGCGGCACAGGCAGCCCCCCCGAGGGCAATGGTTAGCAAGGTGGCCGAGGCAAAAGGCAAAAGGATGGCAATGGCAGCTGCAATAAACAAGAGCACTGCTGCGATGCGCCGTTGAAGTAAAGAATCCATGAAAAACAAAAACCTAATTGAGCTTAAGGCTATTGCTGGGATCTGATCACAATCCGATTGAGAACTTCCATCCCTCCAGTGATCAGAAGGTTAAGCAGCAAAAAACTGATTAACAACAAGAAGAATCCTTCAATCGCTCTGCCGGTCTGTGTGATTGTCGTATCACTTACCGCATAGACATCGGCATAACCTACGGCGATCGCCAATGTGCTGTTTTTGGCCAAGTTGAGATATTGGCTTGTCAGGCCAGGCAGGATGGCTGGTAAAGCTTGAGGTAACACCACCCGACGTAACCCAAAACGTTCTGGTAAACCAAGACTGCGAAACGCTTCCCATTGACCACTCGGAACAGAATTCAATCCACCGCGGACAATTTCAGCAATCGATGCTGCTGTGAAGACGCTTAGGCCCACTAATAAAGCCGAAAATTCAACGCTCAGATGTAGGCCAAGCAATTCGATGCCTTGGTTCGAGACACGTATCAAGGCTCCTAATGGCGCCAAGGGGGTCCCGGAAAGGCTTAAGAAAGCAACGAAATACCAAAACAACAGCTGAAGCAACAGAGGGATCTGCCGGATCAAGGCCACATATCCGCTCGACATTGCTCGCAACAGCAGATTGCGGCTACTTCTGGCAGCGCCTGCAAGCACTCCAATCACCGTGGCCAGAATAAGGCCGCAAAGGATGACCTTGAGGCTGTTTAGCCAGCCCATGCAAAGAGCCCAGGCATAACTATCCGAAGGCCTATAAGACAGCGGATGTTCAGCTAGAGCAAAGCCTGCAGGTCGTCCTAACCAAAGAAAGCTGAGCCCCATGTCCGTGCGGATCAGATTCACAGCGAGATTGTTGATCAACACGCCAAGAATGGTCAGCAGAGCGAGAGCGACGCCAACTTGCAAGCAAAAGTGCTGCGAGCGTTTCATGGGGGGGGTTAGTTAAATGGTGGCGCGATCAGTAAGCCACCTTGCCGATAGGAGCGATTTCGGCCTCTGGGAATTGGCACAGAACTGTTTGGACCGAGGTGGCGGTTGTAGATCTCTCCATAATTGCCTGTGGCTCGGATCACCTTGACAACGAAGTCATCTACCAGACCAAGCTTTTGACCAAGGCCAGCATCAACGCCTAGAAAGCGTCTCAGCGACGACATCTGTGGGTTTGTCTGGGCTTGTTCAAGCTTGCTGTCGACATTCTCTTGAGTAATACCAAATTCTTCAGCGGCAAAAAGAGCAAAGACCACCCATCGGATGGCATCACCAAGCCGCTGGTCTCCACCCACTGAGGCTGGGGCAAGCGGTTCCTTACTCAGCACAACATCAAGAATGATGTGCTGTTCAGGATCAGGAAAACCAGATCGGGCCGCTGCTAGCTGAGAACGATCGGAAGTCATCGCTAGACATCGACCCTGAAGGTAACCGGCGACAACCTGATTGAGATCTTGATACTTGATCGGCGTATAAGAAAGCTTTCGCTCCTGAAATGCATCGTTGAGGTTTTGTTCTGTCGTGGTGCCTGAGCCAACACAGATGTTGCTGGCTTTCAAATCCTGAAGGCCCTTAATTCCGCTACTTCGCTTGACCATCAACCCCTGGCCATCGTGAAACACCACCGGTGCAAAGGTGAGACCATTACCTCCTGCTGCATCCCGACTGAGATTCAATGTGGTATTCCGCGAAAGCAGATCAATTTCGCCTGTTTTTAAAGCAGTGAAGCGTTCGGGAGCTGTAAGAGGGCGATATTGCACTTTCGTGGCATCGCCAATAAATGCAGCGGCCATAGCGCGGCAGATATCAACGTCTAGCCCTTCATAGCGACCATTGCCAAGTAGAAAACTAAAGCCTGGGATCTTGCCGCTGACACCACAATTCAATTGGCCGCGCTTGCTGATCAATTCCAGCCGAGAACCACCACCTTGATCAATCGAGGCACATCCTGTGGCAAGCAAAGACAGAGTGACTAGACCTGTGGTTAAACGCCTCATCATGTTGTAACTATGCAATTCAGACTCATTCTCTCAGATCTTTGACAAAGCTTGAGAATAATTGATTACCACCTGACGCTATGCAGTAACTAAAACATTCCTTGGTTCAAAATAGAACTAGAGAATAGAATGACTCATCTTAAATCCCAAGACTAACTCTTGTATGAAGTAGATGTCTTCAGAAATATTTTATAGCCTGTAATTAAAATGGATTTGTTGCTCCTTTGGACCGAGGGAGGAATGGGACTTGACATGAACAGCTAGGCTTTGCGGTAATTAAATAAAAGTCAAGTGAGTGATCTTGCCGCTATTAACTCTTTTCGTGAACAGGGCAAAGATTTTCGTTCCATGTTAATGGTATGGGATGGTATATATTGAATCGCTAGAATTATCGATTCATCATTGGTCAGAAGTCTGCTTGGGGTGAAGTGGAGATTCCTAGAAAGTATAGGCTAAGGGCTCAAGAGCCAATCCCTCCCTTATTCAATCAGTCATTTCGCTTGTAGAGACTTCTAGACTGACTAGATGCATGACATAATGCTTTTAACAGAGCGTTAAAGCTCTTTTGCAGCTTACGATTTTTTGTCTACTTCGATACCAATAATGATTTTATATGATAATCAATGACAGGAAAGAAAGCCACATGGCGCAAAGAAAGTCTATAAGGTCCTCATGCCTTCTGCGCTATAGCCTAATGATAATCAAAGGGTATTTATGGTTCTTAGTTGGATTAAATGCTAAAAATAGCTCTCATGCTGATCACTTAATATGCGCGTATGATTTTTTCTGTAATGCCAATTGTATCGCAACAGAAAGCGATCAGACAAAACTTAGAAACGACTGTATCCACATCTTGTCTCGAAGATTTTTAGGGGTAATCCAGTTGCTGCCATTGCAGCTCGACACTCAGCGCCAATGGTGCCGTAGACCTCAACACTAAAACCATCACCAAGTTCTGCATGCTTAGCGAGATAGTCACCAACGATGGGGTTTGATAGATGAGCCAAAAAGGCCGCATCATTTGCATAGACCTCAGACCAAACAAAAGCGAGGGGATCGTCTGGATCCTGATCAAAGGTGTGATGCAACATCCCAGGCTCAGAATCCTTAACCCCTGCATCTGTCGTCGCAGCCAATGAAAGATAATCATCAACACAGCCTGGTTTTACATGGATGCGAGCCAGAAGAAGAAAGGGCGTAGAAGCATCGAAGTTCGCCATGAAAAGCATTGGTGAGCTTAAGAGTTATAGCAGCCCTAAGCAGGTGTGTGAGAGAATTTCAAAATGAACCAAGGCATCATTTTTTCAGCAGCAAATCAAACTAATGATTTTGTAAAGTAGCGCGTTTTATGGTTGGTGAAATATACAGCCCGACTGGAATATTCCCAGGAAGTTATTGCATTGACAAAATATCATCGTGTCTAAAGAATCAATGATTTAGATGAATCTAAGACCTTTAAGCCAGTTCAAGATTTGAAATCATTGGCGCTGCAAACAACTCTAACGATAAGACGACTTAGAAAATCTTGGGCATCATCTCAAATACAACCCTTCTAGATATGAGCAGGCTCTTGATTGCCGCCTATGCGTTCAAATAGATCAAGACTTTCCTTGTTAAGGCCCACCACCTCGACTTCCGATCCTCCAAGGCGAAGCTTGCGGATCACCTGATCCAACGCAGCAACTCCGCTTTGGTCCCAGATGTGTGCTCGCGACATATCGATCGTCACTTTGGCAGGGTGCTTGTGAATATCAAAGCCCTGTAAAAAATAAACCTTGCTCACGAAGAACAATTGTCCACTGACTTCATAACGAAGCTCATCAGGGTTGACTTGAATAACACTGACACGGATCACTTTGGCAACTTTACGGCTGAAGAGTATTCCTGCGAGTGCAACACCCGCTAAAACTCCCAGCGCCAAATTATGGGGTGTGGTGAGCATGGTGACGGCAAAAGTCATCAGCATCACAGCTGTATCGCTACGAGGAATCTTTTTGAGCTGTCGGAGTCCGCGGATATCAGCAGTACTGACAGCAATCGCAATCATCACAGCCACTAATGCCGCCATAGGGATTTGTTCTAACCAGACTCGACCCACCAAGATCATTAACAATAAACTGACGCCAGAAAACAATGTTGAAAGTCTGCTACGCCCACCATTCTCTGTATTCATTACCGATTGACCGACAAGTGCACAACCGGCCATTCCTCCAAAAAGAGAGGAGACAACGTTTGCGATTCCCTGGCCTCGAGCCTCAACATTCTTGTTTGATGTGGTATCAGTTAAATCATCAACGATGTCTTGGGTGAGGAAAGTCTCAATCAGCCCAACCAAGGAAACCGCGAGAGCTGTGGGTAACACCAATCCAAATGTTTCGAGGTTGAATGGCACTTTCCCATCTGCTAATGACCCAAATGGAAGTGTGAAACTAGGAAGACCAGTCGGGAGATGTCCTAAATCTTTAACGGTTGGAATATCGAAGCCGAAGCCGATGCTAATGATCGTCAAAACAATGATGGCCACGAGCTGAGAAGGCAGCAAGCGAGTCAAGCGTGGTAAGCCATAAATAATCACCAAGCCAAGGATCACCAACCCCCAAACCAAAGGGATCTGTCCACCAGTAGGCAAAATCTGGGTGGCATGATCGCTAACTACAGCTTCTCCGTAATGCAGATTCAGGCCTAATTGGGGTAATTGAGCTTGAAAAATCAATAAGGCGAGTGCATTCACAAATCCACTTAGAACCCCTTGAGGAACAAAACGCATTTGATAGGCAAGTCTCAAATAACCCCAAAGGATTTGCAAGAGCCCAGTCAATAGGCCTGCTGCCATCAAATAGGCAAGGCCTAGGCCTTCACCAACGGCATTACCAGTCGCCACAAGCCCTGTCATCAAAAGTGCTGTCGAGCCAGTCGCTGAGGTGATCATCCCCATGCGTCCGCCGACTATGGCGATGGTGACTGAAAGGCAAAACGCTCCAAAGAGGCCCACTTGCGGATCAACACCAGCGATGCCTGAAAAGGCAATCGCCTCTGGGATCATTGCGAAGGCAACCACCAGCCCAGAGAGGAGATCTTTTGGAGGGTTGCCTAACCACTGTTTGATCAACGATGGTTCTGACCGGTTAATCATTAAAAAGGCTGGCTTTGACGGCAGACCTTATCTCAAAGCGACGGCAAAATACCGTTTGGGTCATGACGAGCCTTAAGTTCTTGAAGACCTGGTAACCATTCGCCGAATGCTGCTTTCAGCTCCCGCTGATGCCATGGCAGATGCGGATGCATCTGAGCCAGATGAACTCCTGCGCAATAAGGCTCAAGCGTTGCCCATACCTTCTCTAGCCAGTTGAGACTTAGCGCTCTGATATGGCTATCTCCAGCCGGCCAGGCTGCCGTGATCCATGGTTTCCAGATCGCCTCACGGTGAATCAAAGAACTGACATCCTTGCGTTGCCGACTGGCGACTCCGCCGAGTTGTTGAACAGCCAAGGAACACCTTGGATCTGGGCGTTCTGCCATCAGTTCGGCAAGGGCCGTGATCACTCCCTGACAGCCAGACCCCCAAGCAGGGCCAAGCAATGCAACGACTTCAGAGTGGCAACGCCCAATCGCTGCGTTCGAAACAACAGGCAATGCAAATGGTGGCAATTCATGTATGCCAGCAACATCGTCAATTTCAACAACGTTTGTGCAGAGAGTTGTTTTTTGCAGCTGATTGAATGTCGCAACAGCGGCAGCATCGGCAGAAAGAAGCACTCCGTAAGCGTGGACTTCATCCCCCCAGATCCACTGCAGGCTTAACGAATCAGGCCAGCTTTCAGCCTGATGGATAAGCTCCAACAGCTGTTCAAACGTCAAATTTGATTGCCAGATACGCAGCGGTTGCAGCAGATGTGTCTGAAGCTTCAGGTCTGTGATCACAGCCAGAAAAGGAGCTGCTCCGCAGAGGCCACGCCAAGCCAATTGATCTTCAGAGCAGCAAGCAGCTTCCGGCTTGGAGAGAACAAAGCTTTCTCCATCGCCCCATACACCTTTGATCTCAAGGATTTGATCAATTGCTAATCCTTGACTGCGACTCAAAGGGCTGATGCCTCCATTGAGGATGTAACCGAGGCCTGGCAGCCCTGATAGCCCTGTGGGAAAACTTCGTCCGTGCTTGGCGAGTTCCCTGAGAAGACTCTCCATTGTCTGACCAGCCCCAATCTCCACGTGTTGGGTGCTGGGATCGAAATGGATCTGGCGACAGCTTTGGCGCAGATCCAGAGTCCAGTGTCCTTCAGCTGCACAGCGACTGGTTGTGCCTCCGCTGCAAACCATTAAGGGTTTACGTTTGAGCTGTAGCGAGCGCATCAGCGCAGGAATGTCATCCACTTTGGGATTGAAGACTCCTGCGATGCAAGCATCCTCTGCAAGTGCGTTTGGAACATGGAGGCGACGATGAATGGCGGCCTCTTAACCCTCATTGATCAGCGTAACTATCTCTGTCTTGAGGAGAAAGCCCTTACTCATCAGGCTTCAGTCAAGATCTCATTGAAGACATCGAACTTTGCGTTGGTTCTCTTGCTTCACGACAACAGATAGGGTCTTTCTAGGTCGCTACTCACTGTGAATCCTGCATCCTTAGATCATCCAGATGGTCATCTCGGCATCCTGATCTGTGGGCATGGCAGTCGGAATCGCTTAGCCGTTGAGGAGTTTGCCCAATTAGTCAAGGCGCTCAAGCCAAAATTCCCCACAATTCCCGTTGAATACGGCTACCTGGAATTTGCCCGTCCAGTGCTCAGAGAAGGCCTTGATCGGCTACTTGAACAAGGCGTGAAGAGGGTTCTTGCAGTCCCGGCGATGTTGTTTGCCGCAGGCCATGCCAAAAATGACATCCCCTCCGTACTCAACAACTACGCAGCTGAAAAGGGGTTAATCATTGATTACGGACGCGAACTCGGCATTAACGACTTAATGATCGGTGCGGCCGGCGCCCGCTTGAAAGAGGCGCTTGAATCTGCTCCTGACGTCCCACTTTGCGAGACGCTCCTGGTGGTCGTAGGTCGTGGCTCCTCAGATCCTGATGCCAATTCCAATGTGGCCAAAATCACCAGGATGTTGGTGGAAGGCTTCGGATTCGGTTGGGGGGAAACCGTGTATTCCGGCGTCACCTTCCCCCTTGTGGAGCCTGGCTTGCGTTACCTAGTACGCCTCGGTTTCCGCCGCATCATCGTGTTTCCTTACTTCCTCTTCTCAGGGGTGTTGGTGAGTCGGATTCGACAGCACACAAAGCGGGTTGCAGATGATCATCCCAAAATTGAGTTTCTTGCGGCCAAATACCTCGGAGACCACCCCCTTGTCATCGAGACCTTCCGGGATCGCATTGACGAGATCTTGCGTGGCGGAAATACCGCAATGAACTGTTCGCTATGTAAATACAGGTCTGAGCTTCTCGGCTTTGAAAACGAAGTTGGTCTTGCGCAGGAAAGCCATCACCATCACGTCGAAGGCCTTACAGAGAGCTGCACCCTGTGCAAAAAGGAGTGCACCGGTGCCTGTCAGCCCGACGGCATACCAGTGTCCCTAAAGGAAAAGGCTCATGACCATGACCATGACCATGACCATGACCATGACCATGACCACAGCCATGACCACAGCCATGCTCACTATCCCTATCCCCATGCTGAACATCCATTTGGTCCAGTCAGCCTGAGAAAATCAAGCGAAACTGAAACCTAAAATCACTTATGAAACGCAAGGATTGTCAGTAGCTTTCTCACTTGCGATAGACGCGACTAGGCTTAGATAAGCAAGGCTTATCAGTCGCCAAGGGGTGCTTTTCTTCAACTGCTTTCCACAGTTCTACGAGGGTTTTCCACGGTCTGTTGGGCAACACTCTTGATGGGCAGGTGGTCCTGTGGTTTAACAGCTTTGTTACTGATCTGCGTTACATCAGTAAGCCTTGGACTGCGTTCGGCTCCCTGCTCAGCCCAATGAAGCCTGAACGCCTGTGAGCACATGAGTCTTGCCTTCCCACGGGACAGCTTGCTAAGTGCTTGCAACGATTGACGCTAAGCCCAAGAGTGTGGCTTCCTGGTGTCAAGAAAAAAACTCGCTGAAGGCGTTCTATGGATCGAAATCACCTCGAGCGCTGCGTTGAAATCAATGATGCTTGCCAATCAGTTGAGGCCACTTCCACCTATGTGAGCCTTGAAGCAGAAATTCCAGAAGTGCTCTATCGAGGCATGAAGGAATTCATCGGGTCACATCCCAACTGGGACCAATACCGTGTGATGAGTTCAGCCATCGCCCATTTCCTGTTTCAAAACGGCTGCGGGGATCGAGCCGTTACTGAGCGGTATCTCAATGACCTTTTTAGCCACGCCGAGGCCTAAGGGCCTCTAGACAAGCCCTTCTTGTAATCGCCATCATTGTCAGAGTGGGACTCTGCCAGGCGGATGTTGGCCAACACGCTCCATCCACAACAAGCACATTTGGACATCGCCAAAGACGGTTCCAACGATCCACCACACTGCAATCTTCACTTTCTCCCATCGCAGCACCGCCAACTTCATGGATGTAATACCCCGGCGGTGGAGACGTTTCACTGAGAGCTAGCGCACCATCGAGAAGGGGTTCGAGAAACATCAAATTAATCAGCTCCTTGAGCGGCAACATTGTTCCCCCAGCTGACTGGATCGCTGCCTTGATCGTGCCTTGCATGTGATCAACCATGGCCTGCTCATTCTCCCCCCATCGACAATCGATATGTGGTACCGGAACACCCCAGCGATCCAAAGTGCTTGAAAGCGTCACTTTGTTGTGAGGTGAAGGCAACACTTCACCATGCCCAATCAGGAAACCTGTAGCCGTCTCTGGTTTACGTTTCAACCAATCTGGGGGTTCAAAGCGATCAATCCCTCCCCAGAGTCCATAACCCCGCAAGAACTTCAACTGATTTTTAGGCTCTAAGCAAGCACCGAAAGGAAGAAAAAAACTGCCAGCTCCAGAAAGCACATTCGCTGTTGAGTCAGTCTCAGACACCTGCTTCACTTGGCTACGTGGCAGAGCAAAGAAACGACAGGTGGAGACGTGGTCCATCAAATAGCAACCGAGGTTGCCCGAGGGGTCAGTAAACCCCTCGCTGTGATGGTTCACTTCGGAACTCAGCAGGAGTCGAAGACTCTGAATTGTCGATGCACAAAGCACCACAAGCTCACCATGGAGCTCTTGTCGGTTGCCGTTGTGCTGATCAATCACCAGCACCCCTCGGGCTGCTTCATGATCTGGATGCATCAGCAACCGCTCAGCCTTGTGGTTGCTCAGGATCTCTACCTTGCCTGTAGCAAGTGCCATCTGTAAGGTGCTGCCCGGACTGCTTGAACGAGGCCAAGGTCCATCAACTGAAGGCTGGTGAGGTCCGAACCCTCGTGAATGAATGACTGGATAACCAAGTTCCGTATCAACAGCGCTAGCGAACTGTTGTTCGCTAGCTGTGAACGGTAATGGGTCGATGTAGTTGCCATCCGGTAACTGTTCCAACCCATCCACATGACCATGAACCTTCAAGCGCTCTTCTAGGGCGGAGTAATGAGGGGCTAACTCGCTGTATTGCAGTGGCCATTCAGGCCCATACCCATCTCTGCGCGAAGCCTTTAAGTCCTGATCTGAAAGGCGAAGAGTGATTCCACCCCAAGTGAGGCTGCGCCCCCCCACCTGATGACCCTGGGTCCAGATGAAGGGGTGTTCAGAAGGATAGGTATAGGGATTCTCTTTTTCATTCGCGTAGAGCAACGGATTCGCTTTCCAATAGCCAGGATGTTGAGCCTGAGATCGATGCTTGCCGCTACATAAACCATCCAAACGTCTAAGGGTGTTTCCAGGTTCTGAGCCCAGGGCTTTTTGAGCAGACAAATCTGGCCCAGCTTCTACCACGAGTACACGTACGCCAGCTTCTGCAAGGGTTAGAGCCGCAACCCCTCCAGTAGCACCAGAGCCGATCACGATCACCTCATAAGGGTGCTGAATCACGCTTGCATAGACAACATCAAGACAGTTTCGCCCCTCACGTGCATAGATACCATCTGGATCTCACAGACCTGCGCGTTGACTTGATGCCTTGGAGAATGGATGTGCTGCTGCAATAGGGAGTTGAAAGTCTCGTGCTCGCCTTAAAACTTGCGCCGGGAAGTAATCTGAATGGAAATGTCTATGTTTCCAATCCATTGAGTCCGATTGTAGGTAGCCACTCAACTGAACCAGGTGTCCCTCCACAAGAATCTCAGGACCGCTGGTTCAAGTCAGATTTACTTCGACGGGAGGTGAACCTCTCAGAGTTGTACGAACTCTCTCAAGGTGAACTTGATCTCCTAATGGCCGAAACCGCAACGATTCGCAGCGACCCAGATTCTAGTCGAAACAATCGTGGCAAGTTTGTAGTCGCAGGTTACGTTCTGGAGCTGGCCAAAATCATCAGCGATCGTCGAGCTAATCAATCATCATGATTGGAGCCGCTATGAGCTAGGCAAACTTAGATCCTGAAGGAGATTGAGAAAGTACTTTCCAACCTCCTTATCAATCAAGCGGTACATTCGCATTAACGACGCAGCACTCCTCTTCCTCCGCCAAGGAAACAAATATCAAACAGAATGCCCATTGCAAGAATCAACAATCCACTAAAGCTGCTGAATCCACCATCCAGTGCAATTGCCCAACAATAAGCAAGGGTTGTTGTTGGTAGCAAAAACAGCCCTAACAATGGCCAGATCCAAACGCCAGCAAATGGGCCCATGATAAATGGTTGATAAAAGAACCAAAGTGCAATCAGCACAACTCTTGGGGCTAGAAGTCCAAGCAAGCCGATTAAACACATGATTGATTCACCACTCTTCTTTCAATAGATAGCAATTCCTGCTTCACCTGGTTGAGATGGCTGGCGAAATCCTCACCAGAGTAAAAACTCAAACTCAGCAAAGAGGTTAAAGACAAGACTTGCCCATAGGCAGCTAACGGCCGCTTGCTCTCCTTATCAGAATTTTCAAGAACCAAAGACTGCCAATAAGATACCGACCTCCCTGCAATGGCCAGGTCTCGGGGAGGTCAGACCGCATTGTGCAAGGCACCAGCCCAGCTGTTGACAGAGGAGAAGAAACCCTGATGTTGAAAAGAATTTATGCAGACCGACAATGCCGAGTCAAGCAATTCTTTAATGGTTAGACCAAATTAGGGAAATCAAAAGGAGCAATGATTTGAGCCTGACCCAAATGATTTAGATGTGCTGAAGCGAGATCAGCAAAAAAAACAGTATTTATTTCTAGAGAGCATGAGCATTCCGAAGACGTTATGGCAATTCCCTCCATGAACCATGGAGGGCCATTTCAGGCTGAGACCAGTTTAGATGCTCGCCTTATGAAAAGAAGGTTCAGCCTTCTTTTTTGACGAAGACTTGCGTGGCAAGCAGGAACAGTCCTCCAGCGATAAGCAGTGCTATCTCGGGACGGATTGAGGGGCCGACTGCTGAGGCAAAGAGCACTGCAGGCATAACCACGTCCATGACGTCCATTTCAAAATCGCTGCCACTTCTAGCACTGAACAACCCCCCTCGTCCATCAACGTCATCAAAGGCCATGACAACCAATGCACTCAAGCCAAATCTGCTGAAACAGCTGCAAAGACACGCAGAGGGAGCTCCTAGAAGACAAATCTAAAGAAAAGCTGAGTAAAGGTTGGGTAAGAATTGAGCTTCAGCAGTGCTTCTCAGGCTTATATGTATCACCCGATACAGGGAGCCAATCATGAGCACCCAAAACCCCAGAACACCAAAACCCGACAAAAGCCCTCCCCAACGCAAAACCACCTTCAAGTGGAACAGCAACGGAGAGTTGTCTGCGGTGGATATGGCACGAGTACTCGAGCGATTGACCAACCCAGCGCTGACCCAATGCGATCTTGCCTGTGAACTTGATCAAAATACCTAAATCAACTTGATATTGATTCAGGTTCATGTACTGCCTGATCGCCTTGGAAGCTACTCGTGCCATTGAGCCAGCCAGCAGCTGTGGCACCATCAACAAGACAAATAGATCGCCATGACAATTCTCAAGACCTTCATGATCAGGCTGAAGAGAACAGCGACTCTAATAGCCTTACTAGCACTTGTTTTGACAATATTCTCCCCTACAGCAGTCTTCGCTTCTGAGATTGTTGATATAGAAGATCCTACGCCATTAGAGCTTAAAGTCGCACAAGGCTATGCAGGCAAATTTTGCAATGGAGTTGCCATGGGCCTTACGCAAGAAAGTGCTCTTAAAATTGCAATTGCTGAAAATCGCAAACCCTCATTCAATCCCTCGTTATGGACTGCTGTCATCTCCAATGACAAGCAGCTAGAAAGTATAGACGAAAACAAAATTGCATCCCTTGTTACATCAATGGTTGTCGATAAATGTGGTGACCCTCTTGGGCTAAATAGCCAAACTGATGTGGATGAATTTACATCCTATTTCATATCTACGCGAGAAGAGTCATTGAGTAATTGATGAGTTCTGACCATCATTGAAATGTCCATGACAATGAAGGTAATCCTCCAGATAACGCATCCTTAGATGAATGTATTCGGTCACCTGCGGCTGCATGGTCGATGTATTTAAAGGAGTCCGCCAGAGTTTCGTTAGGTCTACTGCTTGGCTGAGGGCCAAAGAGCTCAATGGTGTTGAGGTCCTCAATCGAAGCGCCCAGTATCAACAAAATGCAGGAAAGCTCCATAGGCTTTAGCAATCGCGATTTAGACATGGAAACCCCCTTTCGTAACGTCACTCCCAATACCCCTGGAGGTACGGCATCACTTCTGATCGCTCTCTTGTTTTCCAGCTTTATCTTGATCACGCAGGCTTTGTTCGTCGTCCCAGCAGGTCAAGTTGCAGTTGTGACCACGTTGGGCAAAGTCAGTGGGGGGTCTCGTCTGCCAGGGCTAAACCTCAAAATTCCGTTCATCCAAGCAGTAGCTCCCTTTGATGTTCGCACGCAGGTGAGGCCTGAGAAATTCGCCTCCCTAACAAAGGATCTTCAAGTCATTGAGGCAACTGCCACGGTGAAATATGCAGTACGGCCTAATGAAGCCGGGCGTGTGTACAGCACAATCGCCAGCAATGACCGCGAAATCTATCCACGCATCATTCAACCCTCCCTGCTCAAGGCACTTAAATCAGTGTTCTCCCAATACGAACTTGTCACTATTGCCAGCAAGTGGAGCGACATCTCAGAGCTTGTGGAACGGGCTGTCGCTGATGAACTCGATAAGTTTGACTATGTAGAAGTTCGTGGCCTTGATCTCACTGGCCTTGTCATCGCTGAAGAGTACAGAGCCGCTATCGAACAAAAGCAGATTGCAGAGCAACAACTTCTCAGAGCGCAAACTGAAGTTAAAATTGCTGAGCAGGAAGCACAGCGATACGAAACCCTCAACCGCACTCTCGACGACCAGGTGCTTTTCAAACTGTTCCTCGACAAATGGGACGGCAGCACGAAGGTTGTGCCCGCTTTGCCAGGATCAAAAGGAGGCGGGACGCCTGTGATCGTAGGGGGACGTTGATCATTAATAAGATCAGCCAAATTCTCAACTGTGGTAAGAACCGAAGACAAAAAATCACCACTAGACAAAAAGCCAGTTAAAAACTAATAAAAGCCCTGATTAAATTTCCAAGTATTTAATCGCAGTGTTGGGGCGCATCCCAATACGCACTATTGCCGTTAAATTGATTGTGGCAATAGCACGGCAATCAAAAAGAAGAGTTATTAGACTCATTAGAAAGGAGTTGTCATCACGGTGAATAATTAGAATTTGTCAGTAAATTATGCGGAAGAATATGAGTCGGTTCGCTGCCGCTCAATACCTCGATAAGTAGAAGCAAGCCATATCGTAAATTTGTGCATAGAAGATCAGTCGTGAAGCCATGCTTCCTCTGGTATTTAGCTTTTAATAGCGAATTAAGACGATTGAGGTAATGCTGAAAAGCACGATTGGGTCTATAATAAACACATAAGTATTGAGGCTTCTATTGCCAAAAAGACATTTCTGTGTTGATAAATTTAAATGCTGAGATTTTTAAGCACTACTCATTGATCAACTGATCATTAATCTTGAGTGACAGGTCCTCAACTCTGTGCTTGCCTTTAATGGCTAATCGTGAGGAATCGTTTTTCTGACGTTAAACGCCCTCCGGGACATGGAGTTGCGAGATGGTTGCCGGACTGCGATGGCTTCTCTGGCCACTGAGCCGCTTTCTGCGTCAGAGCCTATCGATGCAGATCCTTGAAGGTTTGCTGGCAGGGGTCATTGCTGGGTTGATGCTTCCCGTAGCCCTGGTGAGCCTGCTTGCACCAATAGGGGAAGGCTTCCTTCGCCTGTTCCAGATGCCAGTTGTGCCGTTTTTGAGCATTTCGCTCGTGGCTGGAGTGGGACGCCTTGAACTTGCTCAAGCAAGTCGGCTACTCGGCCGAGCAGCGATTGTGCTGATGGGGTTCTGGGTGGTCGTGCTCGGGGCAGTGCTTTTGATTCCCCTTGGCTTTCCAGATTGGCGGGAAGCATCGTTCTTCCGGCCAAGCCTCTTAGAGGCTGCTAAGCCGATGAACCTCATCGAACTGTTTATTCCAGTCAATCCATTCGCAGCATTTGCAGACACACAAATTCCAGCAGTGGTGCTGTTTTCCATTGCGCTCGGCATCGCTCTGATTTCAGTTCCAAAAAGGCAGGGCTTGATCGAGGTGTTGGATCGGGTTCAATCAGCGCTGTTGAAGATCTCTGCATACATCGCAAGGTATACACCACTTGGAGTGTTTGCGATCCTCGCAAGCACGACGTCTCAAGTTTCACCATCAGAGCTCCCTCGACTCGCCATCTACATTGTTTTGCAGGGCGGAATTGCAGTTGTCCTTACATTTCTCTTCCTTCCCTACCTCGTTCAAGCAGTCATCCCTATCAAGGCCGGGGAACTGATCAAGTCTTTCCGTACACCGCTTTTGATTGCGTTCTCAACAGCAAATTTACTGGTGGTCCTTCCATTACTAATCAATCAAGGCAAACAGCTCTTGATTGAGGGAATGGCAAGGCAACGTTCCCTTGGCTTAGAAGATCGTGAAAGCCGTAAAAAGTTAGCTCAGTCGATCGAATTACCGGTTGAGGTGCTGACTCCTCTTGCGCTGGTCTTCCCTGATATGGGCCGAGTGTTGTCGCTTGCTTTCGTCCCTTTTGCAGGTTGGCTTACAGGCAATCCGTTAACAGTCGAACAAATGCCCAGCTTCCTCATCACAGGTCTGGCAAGCACCTTCCTTGAAGGCGTGCTTGCGATGACATTCCTGCTGAGCAAGATGGGCCTGCCTACAGACATGGTGAATCTCTACATTGCCCTTGATCAGTTGGCTGTAGCACGTCTTGGCACACTGCTTGCATGCATGAGTGTGATCAGCCTTGTACTTGTTGGGACATGGATCAGCCTTGAGGGATTTCGATACAGATTATCGAAACTCTTACCAGTTGCTATCTCAATGCTAATCATACCAATATTCATCAGTGTGAATCGGTTTATTCTCAATCAAATTCCGCAACCAAGCAATCCATACCGAAGTCAACTCGAGACTCAAGGCTTTGTTCTGGCCAAAGAGAAAGCAGAGCTAATCAAGGAACCAAAGCCACTCGAAGGAGCCGGTATCTGGCCATCAATGCAGGCTAGAGGAGCAATCCGTTATTGCATCCATAAGCAGGATTATCCAATGGCTTATCGCAATGCAAAACAAGAGTTAGTTGGTGCTGATGTTGAAACTGGGCTCTTATTTGCAGAAGATATGGGTATGAAAGCAAGTTTTATTCAAATCGATCACTTGGGTAATCAAAATAAGGTTAGACCAAATGGACTCGAGGCACTGAAGAATGAATTATGTGACCTAAAGCTATCCAGTGATATCATTGTACCTCAGGAGTCTGCTGAGGTGTTGTACACTTCAACCAATCAAAGCTACGGCATAGGATTGCTGTTAAAGGGGAGTCGATTCAGTAGTAAATATAGATGGAAAGAGATCAAGGCTATAAAAGGTTTTCGAGTTGGCCTCGAAGCTCATTCCCCGTACAGTATCAATTGGGTGCAACGATTGCTTCCGCACGCTATCTTGAATACATCGAAAGTAACGGCCGAGCTACTCAAGGAACTCAAAAATGATAATCTTGATGCAGTAATCATTTCGGCCCAGAAAGGTGCTGCTTGGAATGTACTCGAACCAAGCCTCACATTACTCGTACCAAAACCTACAAAAAGCTTGCCGACCGCAAGACAAGTTCCTGAAGATGCGATTGAGCTTTCGAGGGTTTGGAATCACTGGCTAAAGCTGCAGGGGTTTGACGGAACTAAAAATAAAGTTTATCAACACTGGGTTGAAGGGATTGCAGATGAGGGAAAATAATGACGCCAACAATATCAACCGAGTAATAGACAAGATTTGACAGTTTCCTAATCATTTTAAGATTGATATTCTGGAAATATGTATGTCAATGATGGTGCTAGAAAGCGCGAGAATTTTGACGAGGAGTCAGTAATATATCCATAGAAAATGACAAGAAAGAATCAAACTGCTGGTCAGATTCAGTCAGTTTGATCAAAGGGTGTTCTGCTTAGAGATCAATAACCCAATAGTTTTTTTAGCGAATCAAAATCTAAGTACAAACATCTGCCACAGCCTGCCTCTCTTTTGATCTAGTCAGGATTACCAGCCTTGGTCAGGCCAGAAGAAAGGGGATGAAGCTTTTTCCTAGCGCGAGGCGGCGACACCCTCAACCGTGAAGTCGGTGCACTGCTGGACAATTGATGGGCATGTGGACCCCATTCGGGGATAGGTGCAGGTTGTGCATTCCGATTGACATGCGTTGAACGGATTGGAGTTAACGATGAGCGGGAAGGCTTTAACCGTCGTTGGGAGCGCGATGCAGTCAAGGTGATCAACAATGCGATTGCGCTAATAAATACGGGGCGCAAAGTAAAAACTGAAAAGCGCCCTCCGAGCAATATTGCAATGCCAACAACGATGGTCAGCTCGTAAGGGTGTGGAGAGGATCTCATTGATCGTCTTCCAATTCGGTAGTACTCAAGCTTCTAACGCATTGATCTTCTTGTCGCAAGGATTGCCTTGATCTTCGAAAGTCCTGATCCAGCTGCTGAGCTGCCCATCGGTTGAGAACAATGCAAAGGGCGAATGGGTAGATGCTCAATTGATCAAAGCCGATAAGACGCCTTGCTAACAAGCAAAAAAGTGTTCAGGGACAGCGCAGATCTTGGACATCAATCAGCTGTGATTTCTTGGATTTATAGGCTGATCATCCTCCCGGCCAATTGCCTCTGCAAACCAAGCGACATCTTTCTGAATCAAGCTGAGCGCTATCTCTAATTTTGCTGATCAAGATCTGATCGCGATTGCCTAAGTGAATCAGGTTGATCCTCACTTCAAGCTGCTCACAAGTTATTGGCAGGCTTGCCTTCAAGTCTGAAGGTCGAATTAACGCCCAACTCTCAGACTCACTCATCACTGGAGTAAGGCCCAAAATGAGTTGCACAGCTTGCACCGCAGTGAGCCCCTAGGCTGATCGCCTGTTCATCAGTCCAACCAGCAGCCAAACCTGCAGTTACCCCAGCGGCAAAGCTATCGCCACAGCCATAAGCATCCACGACTGGAGACTTCAGTGAAACAGCCTGATAGCGTCCCCCAGGCCATAGCTGACCGCCTAAAGCTCCTTCAGTTGCAATTCTCAGCCGGGGAGTTGGAAAGAGCGCTTTATCTGGAACGTGTTCGCCTGGATCAAGACCACTACCAATCAGCGCATCAAGCTGAATATTCGCCTGCTCAAGTGTCTCTAGACGCACGCGAGGAGTAGCTGCCATCACACCAGCATGACGACAATGATGCAGTGCAGGTGCATCTGCAGCGGTCACAAAAACACCGTCGTAACCAGCAAGGGCTCCCCAGCCCAGCGCATCTTTTGCTCTGGGTTGTAAACGCTCGCCAATCACTGTAATTGCCCGTTCCCCATGAGAATCAACAAGGCTGATCGCCCGACGAGTGGGTTGATCACGCCAAGCCACAGTCAGGCTTAAGCCAAGCTGCTGGAGTCTTTGAAAACTCTTTTCACCGCATGAATCTCGACCTAGAGCTGTTATGAATTGAACGGGTTGTTTAACGAGCCGAGCCAATTGCACCGCGACGACAGCTCCACCGCCAGCGGGCTCTTCAAAAGAATGATCTGCATGGCTGATTACCCCAGGCTGGGGTAATTGATCTGTAGACAGGAAGGTCACCCATTCAACGTGGCCCACAACGGCCAACTTCAGCTTGGGAAGATCTGGCAGATCCTGGGGTTCCAAGAGATTCATGGTGATTGATTCACTCAATAGAAAAAGGATGCATCAGTACGGCATGGTCACGCCGATGGGGCTGTTGGCTATCGATTTGACTAGTAACAAGCCTGGGCCGCTCGCTTAGGCCATGATCGTTGCAGGGCATGCACAAAGCCTTAGCTGATTCGTGGCCTTAGAAAAAAGGAGGACTGGCGAATGGCGTGCCTCTTTGCTATCCCTGGGTAACTGCCAAAGCACAATGGCAACACTGTTACAGGCAACTGGGGTGGAGCTAGAGCCATGCCTTTGCGAGCATTGCTGTCAGATTCGAAGTCAACAAAAGGAATCCCAGAGAGTCTGGCAACTTCCGAAATTCCAAAGCGGTTGCTGGCAGCGTCTTGATCTGCATCATTCCAGCAAGGCCACATAATCTAAAAATGCCAAGCAGATGATCGACAGAACCAAAACCCAGTTCTTCATGCGAGCTGGGTTGCCTTTCTCCTGGTCATCTCAGCATGGTGATTCGCACTGTTCACTGATGTAGAGAGTTCGCATTCACGCTCTCAAAAGAGGTCTGAAAAGCCGTTCGCAAATGATCGTTATCGACACGAGTTTCCCTCATTGAATGAGTAAGCAACCCAGTCTGCTCGAAGGGCCTTGTAGAAGAGACGATAGGCAGAAGGTCTGACCCGTTACGTGATCAGCTTGATTGAAAACGGCTTGAGACGATTCAAGACCTGTGCTGCTCGCGATTGAGTTCAAGCAAGACCTGATCCTCAATAGCGTTCCGAAGCCATGAGGCAATAGAACGACGCTCATTCCTTGCCAAACGTTCCACCTCTGCCGCAAGCGAAAGCGGAAGGTTGACAGCCAGTCGCCTGGTGATGGTGAGATTGACAGGCATTGCCCTGAAGCTGCATCAGCCAACACACAATAGCTATAAGGGATCCAAAGTGAAGCATAGGGGTATCCCTACACGCAAGGGGTTGCACTTTGCAGTAGAAAGAGCCGATGATTCGGATGCCGACAAATTCCGGCATTAAAACAACTCCATCGCAATCAGTAAATGAACAACACAATCAAGAGAACTTCAGTAACGCGTGGGCTGACAAACATCCACACGATCAAGTTGGCAGTGCTCGATGCAATCGAATATGCAGAGCAGCGAGGTGATTTAAATCTAGCTCTCGCCTACGCCGCTCTCCTTAAGAAAGACCTCGACCCATTGATCAAAGAGAGGCTAGGATTATGAAACTTACAAATGTTGTAGCAAAACATGGATTCGTTCCATCTGCTCTTGCCCAAATCAACAATGCCAAGCTCTATGAGCGCAACAACTCAGACGGAGTTACAGAACTACTTTGCGTTCAGAAGATAGGCAAGGGAATGAGAGTTGATCGCATGCCATTGCTGATAGCGTCTGGTTTAATCATCCCTATCGGGGAGGCAGTTAAACAGATCCTACCGATTTCAGAGCTCGAGGGATTTCTAGAACTAACACTTAAGCCAGCTGTGTTCCATTAAGCTGCTTTTCATTGAACAGCAAAGCTCTAGTTATAAAGTATGTAAGCACTAAGTGGTAAGCGCTTAAGAGTGGATAAGAAGCAAATCTAGGAATAAGCAGGTATTAATAAATAGAAAGGGGAGTAAATGGTCTTTGATTTAATTATCAATCAATAGAAAAAGAAAAGTCAGGCATCTAATCAGCTCAACTGTTTTCTTGATCAAACCACTGCCGATCATCAAAATCCTCAGAAGGATGCAGACAAGCCTCTTGCATATTTTGATCTATTTGTTGATTAACTATCTGATCATCAGGTGTTTTTGTTTCAAGTTTAGGGAGCTGTTGCCAGCCACTGTTCCACATAGAGGAGTCTTTCATTTCCTGCCAAGACACACGTAATCGTGCTTGGCCATCAAGTACAGAAACGAGATTCACCCATCGATCTGACCCCTTACCACCGTAGTTGATTGCAACAAAATGGCGAAAACCAAGCCGAGAAGTTGTACTTGTCCAAGCTTTGTTGGGTGGCCAGTTCATAGGTAGACTAAGGCGATGCAAAAATCGGAAAATACATTTTTACCAAGGATTCGGAGTCGATGGAAAACATCTATAGTTTTAGTAACGAAACAAAGACAGGAGATTCTGTTCTCTAACCAGGATAATCCTAGAGCTATCTTGAACAAAATCATGGGATTGTAGTGGGATTATGATCTACCCAGCAGGTTAGTCTCGCGGCAATCACGCTCTTTTAAACCATGGCTAGCTGCGAGCATGCTGCAGAGAACGGAAGCCTAGGGAATCAATGGCTTGCGTAAAGTGGTGTCAAAGATGACGACTATCAATTGATTAGAGACCCTAAGCATCTAAATTTAGACATGGCCAAACTCAAGACCGACAAATCAACACCTTGGCCCTTGTTGGTGATCAGCTTTTTCATCTCGTTATTTATTGGCAGCCAATTAGGACTGGTTGGCCAGATGCTCTTATCTGATATCAGTGAGCAAATGAATTCTAATGACAAAAAAGATCAACAGTATAGAACTGAGAAAGAAGAGCCACAGACTCAACAATCGAGCTGTATCCAGCCCGCAGATGGTGGCCCAGCTTTGAATGAAAACTTCGAGCCATGCACAAATTAGAGTTTGATTTCATTTGATTGAATGAACATTCTTCTGACGGTCAATACAGCAAGGACGTCAAGCAATAAACTAGCTGATTAGAACGAACAGAATACAGATTCGTGACTAAACTTGGCAAGGAGAAATTAAATAACAAGAAAGATTATCGGATTGGAATTTCTCGCTAGTAGAAACTAGTCTCCGGTTTTAATGATAATCTCAACACGGCGATTGCGTTGGCGCCCTATTGGATCATCGGCTCCTTCTTCGGTTGTGTTAGAGACCACCGGCTTCAATTCCCCCAAGCCCTTGGTTGCGAATTGAACATTGCTTAGGCCACCTTCAGAGACAAACCAATCTCGAACTGAAATTGCTCGCTTTTCAGAAAGTGTTTGATTGTATTCATTCGAACCCTTCGAGTCAGTATGACCTTCGATGCGAACGTCCCCTCGGGAAGACTCACGGATGCGTTTGGCGACACCCTGAAGTGATTTAATCGCAGAAGGTTTTAGATTGGCTTTGTCAAAGTCGAACAGAACATCCGCCGCAAGTTCAATCAGAATCTCTTTTTCTTTTTCAACAACAATATTCAAATCATCTATAGGATACTCAATAGCCTGTATGTCAAAAACTAAGTCTTGGGCTTTAAACAAAAGACTATAAACTTCGTGTTTATTAGCATAAGTAATACTATCAAGCTTCCTAGTTGCTAACATAGGTAAGGCTTGATGGTAATAATTCGCCCAAGCCTGTATAGGGTTAATGCCTATTATGAGTACTAGAGCACCAGAAAATGCAGTAACACGAACTAATCTTTTATTTCCGATTGATAAAGACATTGATTATCCCTCTATCCGAACATCCTCTATTGGTGCTGTCCCAGGGATGTAGACTGATACATTCTCAACTTCCATTGGTGGTGCAGGGAACTTAGCCCAAACCTTATAAGTGCCACCAGGGCTCAACTTTGTTGGACGTTTGACTTTAGTTGTCATGGGATTCTTGTCAGCTCTTACAACAAGATGTTTCTTCTGATTAGCATTGTCTACAATATAGGCATTTGCAAGCCAACTACTATAATAATCCGTATAACAATATGTATAACATAGCGTTATCTCATCATCGGTTCGATTGATATATCGCCACTTAACATTTAAGGTGTTATCGCTTGCACGCTTGACGCTAAGAAGGGCTACGTCGAGTCCATTTTCATGCTCTTCTAAAGCCAAAACTTTCTCATTTCTTGTAATGGGTTCTCTGGCAATCTTTTTCTTTTCTTCTTTTGCCTGTTGTTGATCCTTCTCTATCTCCACTCTCTCCTGAATGCTCTGATCGCTAGCCGATTTCTGAGGCTCATTGCTCCCTAAGCATCCACTACAAAGGATCATTGCAAGGGATAAGCTAGTCAAGGCAAGCGGGGCTGATTTTTGGTTGCTCATGATGTTGGATTTTGATTTGACATTTGAACAATGGAATTACTTGACAATTGTATTAGTATTCTCAACTTGTTTATAACTGACTCATGAAAAATAGGCAAGCCAGTGTTACGAAAATGAACCTTTCATTATCCAAGCATTTCTCAGCAATTAAATGATGGGATAATTTTTGCGAAGACTTGCGTCATTTAAAATGTTTAGAAAACAAAGAGTGGGCTTCATGATGACGGCCATGATTCGTTAGATATTTCACGCGTTTTAAAATCTGTGCCTTTTGTTGTTTTTTGGGAGTGTCGCTGTTCATTGGTTTGAAATAAGTGAGAAAGCATAATGCTCTCAATGTTGATAGTTTCTCCCAATAATGCCTGATCAGCAGTGATCAGAGACAAGATATGCTGTGATTCTGCTCACACAAATATTCGTCGATGCAAAGGCTTCGAGCCCTAAACGCAATAGATACACTTTGATTAGGTCAACCCAGGCAATGGTAAATACTTATAAGCTGGTTGCAATTGAAACACTTTGCATCAAGTAGTGAGTTTAGTCAATGTTGTATAACTACTCAATCTAAACACTTTTACGAGCATATTATAGCCATTGAACTGTTATTGGGTTTATCTTTCCAGTGAAAACTAATTAATGAGTGAACTCATTATTCCCGAATCTTATTTTGATATCTCCGTTGCCTCGCTAGCTGGCCTGTCAAAGACAAACTTAAGAATTAGGATTGCCAGTCCTAGTATGAAGGTGATCACATTGAACAGGATTACTGGCATAGAATGTATGCCCCAGCCATATATTTCCCATAGGATGATGCCGGCTATGAAAAGAATGAACATCACGTAAGAGATGTCTTTTGCTGATTTAGAACGCCAAACCTTTACTAATTGAGGAACAAAAGCAATTGTGGTTAGTGTTCCAGCTATTAATCCCAAAACATCCATAGAAGAGAGAGAGTCCATCAGGGCCTCCAGAGCCATAAGGATAATTTTTGGCTAAGCCTTACAGACTCTATTGCAGTGGCCTGACGTGATCGCTACATCAAGACAACCAATGAGGTCAGCATTCGTATAGCCGTTGCCTTGCCTGCCACGGGGAGTGAATGTCTTACGTTGCTACAAAGTCCTGGTTGTTTCCTTGTTCTGATATGAGTCGATCTGCTCTGCTCCGCTCTACGCAGCAATGCTTCTAGAACCAACCTGCTCAGCCTCAGGGTTGACGATCCACAAGTGATGAGAACGTCTCCGTTGTTTGCCCGATTTCAGCAACACTATCGGCTCAGACAAGCAAAGCCCTTTGCCGGTCATGAAATTTGGCAGTCAAACCATAAATAGAAAGCATTTGTCTGGTGATCTGCTGAGGGCTGGTCAGGCAAGGTCTAGCTTCTCTCTGCAGTGATTGACCATCGTCTAACTCCAACCTATTGCTGAACAGAGCCTTAATCAATTTCACTGGGCTCCAACAACTCAACCAGGCAAAGCTTGGTCGACTGCAAGGGTAGACAGTTGTTCCAATGGTCTTCACGAACAAACTGCTGCTTGTGGGATCTCTGTTTCATCTGGCCTCTAGCGCAGAACAGCATTGGGTATGACTGGTCAAGATCATTGCAAGACCAGATGGCTGAGCTATCTAAGGGGTGGAAGGCAGAATTCGCCGGCGTCTTCCATTTCAATCAAGACATTCAAGCAACGTCTCCCTTCAAGAATTCCACCAAGGGTTTTTTCTTGGTTGATTGTTTGCTGTAATTGGATGTTCTCAATTGATCTGATGACAACTGTTCGAGACCGAATCAATGCTCACCTCCCTATCGTGCTGGAGGTTCTGCGCACTGGATCCTTGGTTGTAATTGCCCTAAGCACGATCTGCGCTAGTCAGTCCCTTAAGCAAATGGCTGGTGGTCACGATGCGCCCTCTGAAGTCACTGCGACCAATAAGGGGCCTAACTGAAGCCAAAACTGAGTAGTTCTTTATCGACAGCGATAGGGCAAATATAAAAGTAATGCTCATTCGTCGACTTTCCATTTGAAGGTTGCTTTTGCCCTAGCTATGGCCGATACCAAACCTTATGAAAAGACAATGAGCATCTATTAGCAGGGCAGTATGGGCATTGAATGAAAATCCGATTATTTAGACTCTCTGGCTGTCTTCAAGCGACAAGAGATACCTTGCTTTGTTAAGGCTTCTCAATATCTGATGCGTTCATTTATGACATCCAGAGTTTATATATGGCTACCTATTAAAAAAATAATGCCAGCCTAAGAGCTAGAGACAAGACTTGATTCTTCTCATTAGACTTTCGCCAGGTGTTATCAATAAGTTGAAGAACAACTTCTTCAACTTATCTGATTTTTCAACGCCTAACCTTTTGATTTGAACCTGGCAATCTTTAAGACACCAAAGCCAACTCTGACATCTTTGATGGCCACGCTCTCTTAAATAATGGTTAATGCCGTGGCGAGCCTGAGTTGGTTGACAAAATCATAGGATTCTATTTAATAGAGTTAAAGTTTTTTGTATTTAGCTAGTTACTGCAAGCCAAATTCCAAAAACTGCCATAAAAGATGCAGCTATTCCTCCAATCCTTAGGCTATCGCCTTCATAGCGGCAAAGAAGCAAAGCCATTACAGGTGAGCTGCTCAGTAATGTCACCCCAATCCCTAAGGGAAGCTTTTGCAGAGCTAGCTGTTGCAAAATAATCCCAAGGTTGGTTCCCAACAATGTTGCAAACAGAATCCTGGGCCAACGGACTTGTGACGGACGTGGATAAGGAACTGATCGAATGCGTTTTCGAAGCCAAGGAATAATGAGCAATAATCCACCTAGTAAGCGAATGGCAGCACTTTGTAAAGGTGTGATCTGGCCTAGAAGGAGTACTTGTCGTGAAAGTGCGGCACCACTAACGCCGCAAATCACACCAGAGAGAGCAAAGAGTAGCCCCAAACGTTGAGACGAGAACTGTTGATTGAAACCCACTCGCTTTTCGGGTGGCTGTTGAAAGGCTGCAATGACGACTGATGTGGTAACAAGGATTGCTCCAAGCCAAGACCTCAAATTTATCGTCTCAGCTAAAAATGTCATTCCGTAAAAGCTCGCCAAAAGTGGTCCTATCGCTTCGATCGTCAATGTTCTTCGTGTTCCAAGTCGTCGCAGAGCAGCGAAGTAGAAGCTATCTCCCAATGCAATACCTAATGCACCACTGGCCATCAATAACATCAAGCCATTGGTCTGCTCAGACCATGGCAAGAATAGAAGTACAGGGCACAAAAATAATGTGGCAATGACGATCTTAAGACCATTTAATTGCCAGGCAGTTAATGACGTATCGATTGAGCGCCAAAGACTACTACTTAATGTCCAAGCAAGAGATCCAGAAAGCGCGGCTAAAACACCAATAACCATTGAATGATTTCATCAGAATAGAGAAGTAAAATCACAACTTCTCTGTAGGCTAGAGATTCCTATTGGGGCTAGGTGATGGCAACCCCCATGTTGGAATCGGCGGTGGCTCTGCTCCAGCTGCCAATGATTGTTGCCAGCCTTCTAGCCAGGCTTCCATTTCTTTCGGAGTCAGCACTCGCTCCAAGCGGCGAATCAATTCTTGTGGAGGGTGTTGCATCAGTATGTTCCTGATTAGTGCTGGCCAAACCACAAATTTGCCTCTGCTCGACCAGTCTCCATCATTAGCTTCTGAACTTTTAGTCCACCTAGATATAGCTCTACCAGCATGAGGTGAACATGATCATGGACAATCGCTCGATTTTAAAGTCATGACTATCAAAAATATGGCGTAGGTGATCCCTGCCGACCCTTGCTGAAACGACTGCACCAACCAACGTTATGGGGGTTGTCGTTGCGATTGTCAGAGCATCAAGGGAGGAAAATCAGCCCGATCGGCTGAGTGACGCCCACGCCACAGACGAACTCAGAATGATTCTCTACAAAAAGGGCCAACCTATTGGTGGCAAAGGTTTTACTGATAAGCACTCCAGAGATTAGGATTCTTGCGTGGCGGGGCGTGGCGCAGCTTGGTAGCGCGGGTGCTTTGGGAGCACTAGGTCGCAGGTTCGAATCCTGTCGCCCCGACTGACTTCTCAGCGAATCGAATATCCAGCTGTGCGAAAGGGGTGCGAAAACCCTTGTATTGCCGGTGGGTTCTTTCGCACAACTTCTCTGACGCCTGTTGACAGGTAAATGCAACGGATAAAGAATTGGCCTACTGAGAGATGCACGCACAAAGCACTGTTTCGACAGCTCCTTGAATGTGCTCCTGCCAGGGTTTCCCTGGTCCCTACCCGATCATCAGCCATGTGATTGGTGCGCTGGAGGTGGCGCTGGCCCCGAATAGGGGTTGCTCAAAAGGCGGTTCTATCCCCCTCTTCACTGGAAGCGAAGAACTTGCCTCGTCCTGCTCGCCACAACAACAAATCCCGTCGAACTTTTCGATGGAACGGAGTGACTTTTCAGGTCTCTCCAGAATTCTGGGAGGAGTGTTTAGCAGCTGACGCTAAACCGTTGGAGCTAATGCGCTACTCGCCAGAGGTTGAGGCGGAACTGGACAGGATGGCTGCCAAAGCGAAGGGATCAAATAAGGACCACTAATGACCACATCACCCGTATGGGTGCCGGAGGCTGTTGCAGGCGAGCAGCTTGCAATGAAACCCAGCACTCTTCGTGCAATGCGCCGAAGACGCAGGATTCGCCCTGGTGTCGATTGGATTTATTCGACCGGCGGCAAGCACGGCAGTGTCCTTTACAACGTGCCTTCCATCATTGAGCTGCAAATGCAGCGAACGATTCAAATTGCACGACAGGAGGATCAAAAACGCCAGACAGAAGCTGAGGGGAATCGTCTGGCTATTGAGACCTATGACGAGCCTGATTCTGTTACGCCAACAGGGTCGGAGGCATGAAGTCCTCAGAACATCTCGCCTACCTCAAGGAGCGAGGAGTTGATCCCGCACGACTGGGTGGGCACTATTTCGCTGATGGATCTGATCTCTGCATCCCTTACTGCGATCCACAGGGCAAACCCTACAAAGACAGCCGAGGCAATCCATACCGCGTTCGCCGTCCATTCCCTACGGGTAAACCCAAGTTCAAGGCGCCTCCAGCATCAGGCTCCCGCCCCTACTTCAGCCCTCTTATGCCTGAGGGTTACCTCGATGACATCAACATCCCGCTGGTGTTAATTGAAGGCCCAGTCAAAGTCGATAGTTGTTTTCAAAACATCCCCAATGGGTACTGCTTTGTCGGCTTGACGGGCACCTGGAACACCAAGGACCGACGCGACGAGAACGGAGTATGGAATAACAAGAACGCAACCCGTTTACTGCCGGAGTTGAAAGCCATTCCGATGCGTGGCCGCAAGGTCATCATCCTTTTTGACTCCGACATTGAAGACAACATCAGCGTTAATCAAGCCGCCACTGACATTGGCAACTGGACTCGCAAGCTTGGAGCAAAGCCCCACCGATGCACTCTCCCTTTTGAACATGACGGCTCAAAAAACGGTGCTGATGACTTCCTCGTCCGACACGGTGCGGACGTGCTCCAGGAGCGCCTGGAGTCTTAAGTAGTTGAAGGTTGGCCGTTACCTGCAACCTTGCTTGACGGCAAAGGTGAACTGAAGTCCTCTTACACCCCGTCAGAAGAGCATCGACTATTTGATGATTAGTCTTTATAGTGAGGGGAATAGGGTTATTGAATAGGGTTCAATTTTCTTAGTGGAGGGAATTGGACTTGCTACTACACACTACATATCAGTCAACAGTGATTGACATCAAGTCAAGCATTTCCACAAGTCAACAATATTTGCTGTAACTTCTTATTACAGTGCCACAGTGACATCCACTCTTGAGCCTTCCACCAGCCGCGCTTTCCAGCTCCTCTTCAGAAATCTCTGATTGAGCCTTCTTCAATTCATCAGCAGAAATCATAAACCCAGCCTCTTTCGCAATCGCAAGAACTGCGTCTGAATCAGCAGCTGCTTGAAGCTTCTCCTGAAGGCTGGTGTCGCCTTTGACTTTCTCCAGGAAGGCTTTGAGTTGCTCTTCTGACATTTTAGTTGCGTCGCTTTTTCTTATTTTAGCCCAACCTAAGGCTGATGAATGCATGGACCTGAAGATTGGACTTATTTGGTATTTATAAATGATCTACATGACCCCAAGATCTGCTGTACTGCCATCCTCTTGAACTACAACAGGCTGAATGGGAGAAATAGCTAAGGCAAGAGCAGCAGCACCAGTAAGCGATAGAGGCAGGCGGAGGGAACGCAGCACTGGAATTGAACGCTTAAAAGGTCACTCATTATCTGGGATATTTTTGGTTGCAGCTCTTAGGCCACATCAACTGCAGTAAAAGGAGACTGAGGAATCTTGAGGACTAATCATCAAAAAGCCCCGCCATGCTGCGGGGCTTTTGTTTATTTGATCTCTCCCCCCTAGAGCGGTGGCGACTTTTTGTTTTCATCCTTCACCGCTATCAATAGGTTCTCTGCAATTCTTTTGGCAAGTAGTGTCTTGGCTCAATACCAGCAATGAGTTTGAGCACAAGCATCAAGAACATATGCTTTTTCGCTGCAAACAGAACCAACAATTGACATGAAGAAGGGCACCCGCGTTGGATGCCCTCAAGTCCAGGACAGGTTTTCAGGGTCTCTACGTCCTCGGACTCCTGATCTAGGTCTAAGCAAGCAACAACAAGGCGTCAGTAGATAGTTCCTCGTTGATTTCTTCGTTTTCAGTTGGGTCAGTCATTAGTTTGAGTTAGAGGTGTTGGATTGGTTCATAACTGTAGTCACTTATTCGTGTTTTCCATCACCATCACCAAAAGTCGCATCAACAAAAGTCTTACTCTTCTCCCAATCCTCTCTTGTCCCTCCATAACCAGAACCTTGCGGGCTTCGGCGATAAGCTTCGCTCAAATCATTTCCTGCTTGGTAGTTGCCAGCGGCATCCCTAAAACTATTCATAACACCTTGATGCATACCACCACTAACACTCTTCAAATCATCAGTTGAGAGTTCCTCATTGACCTCTTCGTTGGGTTCGGTCATTAGGTGTAAATACTCTTCGTTAAGTATAGCTAGTCTCAGGGGAATTGCCAAAATGTAATAATGGAGAAACTTACCCGAGTTCACCTAGATGCAAATGGTTCCTAAATCCAAAGGCCGTCGAAATCGAGCCTGCCTTGAATGTTTTAACGAGGATGATTCCATGGTTTAGAGATCTTATGCCACGAAGGTCTTGCCACATTGCAGCTGTCTACAGTGTCCCTCATGACATTAGTTTTCACGCCTTCGGCAGAGACGTCGGTGAGACCACGCAAGGGCCCCCTACCAGTAATTACTTTGAGTTGATCAATAGTGAGTTCGTTGTTAGCCATTGATTTGGATTGGTTGAATAACGTGAGGATTAGTTAGCTTCTAATAACTAGAGATGGGCCATCAATAACAGTAGTCGCCGTCTGGCAGGTCTGTGGTTGGTGTAAAACCCTGAGTATTGACTGTATTTCCATCAATCCAAACACCTAGCTTCATCCTAGAGACTGAAACTTGTGGGGAAAGATATGGAATAACAGGAGGGAGAGTATCTTTTACTTCACATTTCATAAGACCACCACTAACACTTTTCAACTCTTCAATAGTGAGTTCGTTGTTTGTCATTGGTTTGGATTGGTTGAATAATGTGAGGATTGGTTAGGGCTATTTACCCTTCATCACCAATAATAGAAACTAGACCTGTTCTAATCTTGTATTTGTTATTGTGAGACTACAGAAAGGCCGGAACTGCAACAGCACGTTCAGCTGCGTCGCCATTCCCTCTCAATCCAACTTTATGAACAGGATCAATAATAAGATCTGGATGGATAACTACTCTACGTTGATTTGATCGTGAAATTCTTGAACCGAAGCCGTCCAACTTCGCAAATACACCACCACCGTTGATGGACTGTAGCTGTTCAATCGTAAGTTCGTTGTTTGTCATTGGTTTGGATTGGTTATTAGGGACTTATCCCTCGGATGAACACATCATCTCCTAATTCCTCTACTAAGTCATTGATCCTAATCATTGCTAGTTGTGATCTTCGTCACAGGTCCTGAGAGGAATTACCAGAACTAGAATATTTCAGGAACCTACCTGAGATTACCCAACCTATTCGTTAAGCTCGTGCCAGGTATCGGATGCCGTTTTAAGCGAATAGGGAAGTCGTTGAAGAAATAAAAAGACCCTATAATCGCAGGGGGTTAGGGGGCATCTCGGCCGTCAACAAAACGAGGGCTCATAATAACACCCAACCACCGCAGATACCCAGCCGTCATGCACCCTTACATCCCGATTGGCTGGTGTTGTAAATAACGCTTGAATCGCAGGCATCACTGCTGGTTCACTCTTGCTTGGTGCTCCATAGCCATTGCTGCCAAAACGATATTTAATGTCTGCCGTAAAGCGTGTATCAAAGGCTTCATCGTAAGAAAGATTGGCGCCAAGAGTTAAACCATTGCTGATGTTGTATGCCAGTCTTCCTTTAACACCAGAACCATCAGCATCACCGAGATCTCCTTGCTGATAGTAATAACCAACAGAAGCATTGAGATCTGGTGTGATGCTGTAGCCGACATCTAAGCCGTAGGTACCAAGAGCACCACCGTCGTAATGGCTGTTCAGCCTGTGTTCGACATCACCAATGGGAACCAGTGCATAAGCATTGAAGTTCCAAGTGTCTGAGACTGCTTCTAACCCTGCAGCAACTTGAGAGAAGAAGACATCACGCTTGTCAATAACATTGACGCTGGTATCAGCATCACCTGTATTCATCGGCCGGCTGTCATAGCCAGCATTGATGCCGTACATCCAGCTGCGGTCTCCGTTGAGCCAGCGATAGCCAAGCCTTGTTGAAGTGCTGATCGTGGTACCAGCAACATCGGTATTAACGATGCTGCTTTCACCATCTCGATCAGAGAAGTTGGCATTGGCTAGAGCATCGATAAACCAAACGCTGTTCTCACCAACGGCAATGGGAAGAAAGGCGCCAATACCAGCTTGATTGGGTGTACCTGCTCCTTGCAATGCACCTTGAAAACCCCAGTTGAACTGCACAGCGTCTTTGAGGTTGATCTCCATGACACCTAGATCTGCTGCACTGCCGTCTTCTTCTTGAGCAGCGACTGGATGGATGGGAGTGCTGGCTAAGGCAAGAGCAGCAGCACTAGCTACGGATAAAGAAAGACGAAGGGAACGCAACACTGGGCTCAAAGACTTAAAAGTTCAGTTCATGATGCTTTGAAATCTGAGTTTCAGCGCAGAGCGTGAGGCAGTCGCTTGGTTGGCAGCGAAAGTTTCGGGAGGCGTTGATTCTCTGAACATGAACAAGCCCCGCCTCTAGCGGGGCAAAGGCCATCCATCTCTCATGGAATGGGTGTTGGAACAGGTGAAATTGAAATGCGCTGTGTAGGCATTAATGGTTGATCTCTATCGCCACGGATTCCACGAGTCGTTACAGGTCCAATATCAAAAGACTTTGTTGCCACCCTTCTGGCATTCCTCTTGTAATTAGGGTGAATGATGCCTCCAGCAACGGTCTGGAGTTGATCGAGAGTTAGTTCTTGATTGGTCATGGTTTTGAGAGGTTGAGGAGGTTGTTTCCTCCAATGCATTCACCATCTCTCGAATCAATGGCTGCTGTGTTGATCTAGTTCAAGAGCTGCTGTGAGCTTGATCACACCTCAATTATTTTCACTCGTTAGAAGGCGCGACAGATCAATGCGCCGGGCCACGGCGCAATGGTGCGGCGGGCCACGCTGCAGCTATGTACGTCGGACCTAGCCCATAAATCCGCCGGGCAGGAAAGAGAAGGTTTCTCCAGGTCAACAACAGCTGCCGTTTGCGTTTGATATTCGCCTCAATCAAATCCCTGAGGATTGGCATCAACTTGCGGTCAGATTTAGAAAAGCCAATGGAATCAGAGATGGAGATCAAATTCTCAGGTTGTGGTGATTAAGGTAGGGATATAAGTAGTTTTAGGGTAAAAGAATTTAAAGGTGAATTTGTGATGAATACGAAAAACTATTGCTGGTTGTTGCCTGCTAAAGAAGACATCAAGGCAACTTTCTGCAAGTCAATGGTGCCAGGTATCGGATGGCGTTTTAAGCCAATAGTGAGGTGATTGAAGAAATGAAAAGCCCCTGTGGTGGGAGGGGCTAAAGAGATAGGCTGACAGTGACAGCTGTCTAACTAGTAACAAAACATACTAGTATCACAACCACCAGATGCAGTTCCCCCAGCCACACCTTCCAGCTCATCATCAGTCAGATTTTGGCGATGAGAGTTGAGGTCTTCTGTGGTAATCGTGAACCCAGCAGCCTTTGCAATAGCAACAACATCAGCTCCTTCTGCTTTGAGCTGTTCCTGCAGTGAAGTGTCTGCTTGAACCTTGGCGATGAATGCCTTCAGTTGTTCTTCTGACATTGGATTAGAAATTGGGTGTTGTTTATAAGTTTAAGGTGCCAGGTATCGGATGTCTTTTTAAGTGAATATTGAAGTCGTTGATGAAATAAAAAGCCCGTGCAATAAAAGGGGCTTTAGTGTTTAGTCTCTTGGTAAGACCCACACAATACGCCTATTGTTTTACTTTTTGCCTTCATTAACATTCGGCAGCTATCGATATTAATGCTCCAGTGACTGTCACAATCGTCCCACCAGCCACACCTTCCAGATCATCATCAGACAGGGCTTGGCGATGCTCTTTTAAGTCTTCTGTGGTGATCGAGAAGCCTGCAGCTTTGGCAATAGCAACAGGGTCAGCGCCTTCTGCTTTGAGCTGTTCCTGCAAAGAAGTGTCTGCCTGAACTTTAGCGATGAATGCCTTGAGTTGTTCTTCTGACATTGATTGCTGGGTCGCTTCTTCTTATCTATAGCAAAATCTAAGGCTGTTGAATGCATGCACTTGAAGCTTTAACTTATTTGGCATCTTTGAGGTTGATCTCCATCACCCCCAGATCTGCTGCACTTCCATCCTCTTGAGCAGCTACTGGTTGGATGGGAGCACTCGCCAAGGCAAGGGCAGCAGCGCCAGTGAGCGATAACGACAGGCGGAGGGAGCGCAGCACTGGAATTGAACGCTTAAAAGGTCACTAATTTTCTGGGATTTTTTTGCTGGCTCCCATTAGGCCACATCAATTGTGGCAAAAGGAGACAGAGGAAGTTCGACGACGAACCATCAAAAAGCCCCGCCATGCTGCGGGGCTTTTGTTTATTTGATCTCTCCCCCCTAGAGCGGTGGCGACTTTTTGTTTTCATCCTTCACCGCTATCAATAGGTTCTCTGCAATTCTTTTGGCAAGTAGTGTCTTGGCTCAATACCAGCAATGAGTTTGAGCACAAGCATCAAGAACATATGCTTTTTCGCTGCAAACAGAACCAACAATTGACATGAAGAAGGGCACCCGCGTTGGATGCCCTCAAGTCCAGGACAGGTTTTCAGGGTCTCTACGTCCTCGGACTCCTGATCTAGGTCTAAGCAAGCAACAACAAGGCGTCAGTAGATAGTTCCTCGTTGATTTCTTCGTTTTCAGTTGGGTCAGTCATTAGTTTGAGTTAGAGGTGTTGGATTGGTTCATAACTGTAGTCACTTATTCGTGTTTTCCATCACCATCACCAAAAGTCGCATCAACAAAAGTCTTACTCTTCTCCCAATCCTCTCTTGTCCCTCCATAACCAGAACCTTGCGGGCTTCGGCGATAAGCTTCGCTCAAATCATTTCCTGCTTGGTAGTTGCCAGCGGCATCCCTAAAACTATTCATAACACCTTGATGCATACCACCACTAACACTCTTCAAATCATCAGTTGAGAGTTCCTCATTGACCTCTTCGTTGGGTTCGGTCATTAGGTGTAAATACTCTTCGTTAAGTATAGCTAGTCTCAGGGGAATTGCCAAAATGTAATAATGGAGAAACTTACCCGAGTTCACCTAGATGCAAATGGTTCCTAAATCCAAAGGCCGTCGAAATCGAGCCTGCCTTGAATGTTTTAACGAGGATGATTCCATGGTTTAGAGATCTTATGCCACGAAGGTCTTGCCACATTGCAGCTGTCTACAGTGTCCCTCATGACATTAGTTTTCACGCCTTCGGCAGAGACGTCGGTGAGACCACGCAAGGGCCCCCTACCAGTAATTACTTTGAGTTGATCAATAGTGAGTTCGTTGTTAGCCATTGATTTGGATTGGTTGAATAACGTGAGGATTAGTTAGCTTCTAATAACTAGAGATGGGCCATCAATAACAGTAGTCGCCGTCTGGCAGGTCTGTGGTTGGTGTAAAACCCTGAGTATTGACTGTATTTCCATCAATCCAAACACCTAGCTTCATCCTAGAGACTGAAACTTGTGGGGAAAGATATGGAATAACAGGAGGGAGAGTATCTTTTACTTCACATTTCATAAGACCACCACTAACACTTTTCAACTCTTCAATAGTGAGTTCGTTGTTTGTCATTGGTTTGGATTGGTTGAATAATGTGAGGATTGGTTAGGGCTATTTACCCTTCATCACCAATAATAGAAACTAGACCTATTCTAATCTTGTATTTGTTATTGTGAGACTACAGAAAGGCCGGAACTGCAACAGCACGTTCAGCTGCGTCGCCATTCCCTCTCAATCCAACTTTATGAACAGGATCAATAATAAGATCTGGATGGATAACTACTCTACGTTGATTTGATCGTGAAATTCTTGAACCGAAGCCGTCCAACTTCGCAAATACACCACCACCGTTGATGGACTGTAGCTGTTCAATCGTAAGTTCGTTGTTTGTCATTGGTTTGGATTGGTTATTAGGGACTTATCCCTCGGATGAACACATCATCTCCTAATTCCTCTACTAAGTCATTGATCCTAATCATTGCTAGTTGTGATCTTCGTCACAGGTCCTGAGAGGAATTACCAGAACTAGAATATTTTAGGAACCTACCTGAGATTACCCAACCTATTCGTTAAGCTCGTGCCAGGTATCGGATGCCGTTTTAAGCGAATATGGAAGTCGTTGATGAAATAGAAAGTCCCTGTCAATTCAGGGGGGTTTGAGGGTGTAATTTCCAGCACAGCTCTTAAAGTTCTTAGCGGCAGCAAGGATTGAATGTGCAGCCGCCCAATCAATCCATAAAAAAAGCAAGGCACAGAAAATAAAGCCTCAGCATTCGTTAGCCCTACATCGACTCATATCCCCTCAACGCACCTTCCAAATACTTCGCTCCCTATAGCCATCCCTAATTCCCTTTGTTTTCAATATCAATTGTGTTGGTGGATATGTTGATTGTTTTGCCGGGGGTTTGATCAGCCCGCTTTTGCTGCCCTGCCTTTCCCTTCTGGGTTTTGTATAACTTTCAGCCCGTAGGCATCAGGCTCCCCGGCAGTTTGTTGGCTAAACAAATTCAAGGGATCCCCCTTCCTCAGGCGAAACGAATTCAGTTGTCAAAATTTGAATACCGTCGGAGGACATTTTTGCAGTCGTATTATGGAAATTTGCTAAGTCATCAATATAGGCTGTATTGTCTACACCCACCCCAAAGACTGCCTTTAATTCATTGTCAGAAGACCAAATTTCACAAAATTGCTGAGGGACGGCATTATTAGCGTAACCAACCAACCCATTGAATGAATCACTAAAATTCAAATACCAATCACCCTGCGAGGATTCTCCACCATCTAAAACAGTAATTTTGTCTCCAACATGCACGAAATCTAGTATTGTATCAACGCCGGAATTTTGCAGGTCAATAATAAATTCGTCGGCCCCACCCCCCCCATTTACCAAATCAGTATCATCACCTGAATCAATATAGTCGTTTCCATGAAAACCTCTGATCTCCTGATGCCCCTTCCCCCCAAAAGCCATGTCGTTTCCTTCGCCAAGATATGCCGAAATCCATAACTCATCTGACGTATTCTCGACATAAACAATGTCATCCCCACCCCTTGTGCTAAGCACGCCATATCCATCCATGTAAGCAACATCATCCCCTTCGCCCGTGGTGTATTTACCCTTTCCTACATCTAGAAACCAATTAGGCGACTGACCAGTAGAGGGGTTAATTGTTCCAGTCAAATCGACATTGTCGTAGGTATTGCCATCATTCTCATAAATAAAATCAGCATCATCCTTATAAGCCTGCTTTTGCGCTTCTAAGGCGGCTTGTTCTGCAGAAACTTGCTCAGCGGCAGCTTGTTCAGCAGCGGCTTGCTCCGCGGCAGCTTGTTCAGCAGCGGCTTGCTCCGCGGCAGCTTGCTCCGCGGCAGCTTGCTCAGCGGCAGCTTGCTCAGCAGCGGCCTGTTCAGCAGCGGCTTGCTCCGCGGCAGCTTGTTCAGCAGCAGCTTGCTCAGCAGCGGCCTGTTCAGCGGCAGCTTGCTCAGCGGCAGCTTGCTCAGCAGCGGCCTGTTCAGCAGCGGCTTGCTCCGCGGCAGCTTGTTCAGCAGCAGCTTGCTCTTCCGCAGCCTTCTGTTCGGCTTCTTTCTCTGCTTGTTTTTTCAAATATTCAGCAAGCCAGGAAGAGCCTCTAACCGCTGATTTAACTGGAGGAGTTAAAGCGGAAGCAAACGAAGTAGCGCGGGTTGAGGCGGTTCTCTGCAAGGGAGAGAGCAGTCTGGTGATAGCCATTGGTTTGAAAGCGGTGGAGGGTCTCCCCTCTCGATGAACCAACCATCGGCTGAATCAACGGTTCACCTGGCGACCTGCCTCACCAGCAGCTGTGATGTTGCTCACTTTCCTTAAGGCATCGCTACGCCAAGGCGTCACATGCGGCGGGGTTGCCTGTGGCCAATATCGCTGAAGCCATGGGGCACACGATTGAGGTGCATCTAAGTAGTTATGCCCGCTTCACCCCAGATGCAACAGCAGATCTCTATGCGCAGGTGAATGAATCCAAGCCATTGAAGAGGAACTGATGACGATTGAAGAGCTGAAAGCTGTTCTCTCAGAGCAGATGTGCCAGCGCGTTACACAAGTTCTCACCTTTGAAGGCGAAGATGCCGTGAACATTGAGGAGCTATACCAGCAGGTTCCTGCTGGATTTAGAGGCAAACTCACAGTCAGAAGCGGATCTCAATACGTCTGGGACCTATGGCAAACAGACGAGGACACATGGGAGTTTTCATCTACGCAGGGCAGCGAGCGTTGAGCGCCATTCGTAGAAGATGCCAACTAATCAAACTCACTGCTGGCATTCAGCCAGGACACTGCTTTCTTAAAAAGGTTGAGACAACTTATGGATAGCGCTGAAGGATGAAAACAAAAAGTCATCACCGCCCCAGGGCCAGAAAGCAAATAAGAAAAGCACCGCTCTAAGACTGGGCTTCACTAGCCAACAAGGGCAGCACATGATCAGCCTTCTATAGGCCATTCCTGGGGATACCGATAGAAGGGGTCTTAACACTGAGGAATTTGAGAGTCTTCTTCTGATCTTTCGTTGGTGCTACTTTTAATTCTTGATTATCATACCGACAAGCTCAATACTGACTACTGTAATCAAAAGAAAATAAATCCATCTTTTAATCCAAGGTTTTATGGCAACTTTAGCTGCCCACCAAGATCCTACAGCGCCTCCCAGTGCTAATGCAATGCCAGGAATCAAGGCAATTTGACCTTCTAAAAAGAAGATAGGAATAGAGAGTATTGACGCAAATAGTAGAAAGACGGCTTTTATCGGATTCGCTTCGGTGACATCCATCGAGCCAAGCATTACTAATGCAAGAATCATATACGTGGCAGAGTCTAAAACTATAAATCCAGTCCAAAAGCCCACCAAAAAAATGCAGGGTAGCATAAAAATACTCTCTTTATTTTGACGAGATTCCCTTAAAAAAAGAAACCTCTTTGACCCAATAACAAGTACTACCAACGCAGCAATGATCGCCATATTAATTGTTAGCTGTATTCTCTCATCGTTCAGATAGGTTGCAGCTCTTGCCCCTATAATTGCGCCTACGGCAAGCGGCGCAGATAGCGTGAAAGTTTTCCTCCAGGGGATAGACCCTGATTTTTGAAAGCTGATTACCGCTGACAAAGATCCGAGCAAGACTCCTAGTCGATTCGTCCCATTAGCAACCCCTGGCGGTACTCCTAGGACAATCAGAAGAGGAAGTGTTATTGCTGATCCGCTACTTGCAAGTGTGTTGAGTGCACCAGCAAAAGCACCGCCTGCAAGCAATACTGATACCTCCCATGCATCCATTTCTCGAGCCCCAACATTCAGTACCAACTTCTGGTAGCAACTGGCGGGTGTTTTGACAATGCATTCAATATTTTTGATTCTTTTCACTATCTTTGAGCGGCTTTAATCATCCAAAAGCATCTTGCCGATGGGCAATTAGATGTACACATTTGCTTAAGTATTTATTTTTGACTTGTGAGGACAGCATGCTCAGTTGGTCACTTCACTGATGGCTTTGGCAATGCCATTGCTAGCGTTTGCCGTCCTTTGCGCATTGTTTACTTGGGTCATCGCAAAGCTCGCGCGACCCTTGAGCAACTCGTCGACAAGCATTTAATCGATAAGCGCAACGTCAATGATCCACGAGCTGGCGGCACTGTTATTCGCTACCGGCCCATTTGCTCTGATCTCAGCCTCGCGCGCGTGGGTATCCAAAAACACCCTCCCCAGCCTCCCCAGGGTCCGGAGGTTGCTAATGCAAGTCTGCGAGTTATTCATTCTCCTTTGTCTCCTTTGCTCAATGCAAAAGAGGCTGAGGAGGCTGAGGAGCCGCAAAACAAAGCCCCGCGCGCGCGAGGTAATGCCTCTTCTCTCCTCGGGCTGCATGAAGACATCTTCTGGGAGATCGTCGACAAAAACCCCGACGCCTTGCCGAATCCAATCGCTAACAAGTTCATGGTTGCTACTGGTCGAATCCTCGAGGGTCGGAGGGTTCTCGAATTAATCAAAAACCGACCCTTGAACTAATTCCTGTCAGAATCCAAAGCATGGGTAAGAAATGCACCAAGTACGAAAAAGAAAAACGCGTCCTGCAATTCGTACAGATGCTCTCTAAAGGTGCTGTCAACTCAGAATTGATTCAACACGCTGCCTCAGAGTGGGGAGTCGATGAACGCCAAGCACGGAACTACCTGCATGAAGCACGGCAGGTTGTCATTGATGACGTCAACCATGACCGCAAGATTGTTGTCGCTGAAATGGTTCACATGATGAAGGCCGTCATGAAAGAAGGCTTTCGTACAGGTCAACTCAACTCAGTCATTGGAGCCGCCAATACGTTGTCGCGGGTGGCCAAGCTCTAAGAACGGTCAGACGGCTCAGACGAAATGAGCCGTAGAAACCAATGCCATCACATTGAGGGATGGGCAGCAATGTCTGAATGTGACCTTGACCCGCCTGTCATCACGGCAGCGGGACCTAAGGCAGGGCGCTGAGCGAAGCGGTCCGTATCACTGACAGGTGAGAGCCAGTGCCGATCTGATTGCACCGATCAACCTCTCAGCCATCGAAGAACTGCGTCGCAGTGGCTTCGACAAATAAGCGAATGATATTGGCGATGAAGCTGGATTGCATTGATGCCTAAGAGCGAGCAACTGCCTTAAAGGCAGCCGGTCATCAAGGTCCGCAGAGGCAGAGATCAGAAGACAAATGTGCTAATGAATGTAAGCATATAATCTTAAAAAGCCTAGATGGTTGGCAGAAAAAGAAGTGTCCGACAGACTCAACAAATTGCTCAAATACTTGAGAATTTATTGCAGAGGATATTAATAGAAGCAAGCGGTCTGACCAGTGAATATAGCAATACTGAAGTGTCCTCAGCCGTAAAGAGTGTGGTCATAAGTAATCGCAAGGTTTGCCGCTCATTAACAGGGTTTCCGTGAGCCTATATACCTGCCTTAAGCAAGGTCACAGTTGCGAGTGACTGTAATCACGACAAATGTGGTATCTGTTGAAGAAGCTCTGTAGACAGAGGATATCCTCCTCACTCAAAAAAACTGAACATGACTACATCGATCAAGAAAATTTGTGGGCTTTCCGCATTCTGCATGAGTTTCTATATAGCTGCTCCGGTTGTAGCTCACCCATGCCCAGGTAGTATCTCGGTGTAACCCACAACGCATCCAATTTCAACTAGAGTTACAAAATCACCTAGTTTTCTGCGAGATTGCGGAGCCTTTAATCCTGCCAATGTGGGAAGCATTAAAAGCGGATGCTCAATTATACCGAGGTCCCTTGTTGGTAGCCGTAGTACAGTTCAGATCATCTCCACGGTAAATCGTACTTCTTCTGGGCAGAGTGGGATCTGGTATCGGATAAGGGTTGTAAGTAATTCAACCTCAACCCAAGTAGCCTCAGTCAATGCTGGAGTAGGTGTAATTGGCTGGCTTAGAGCTAATAAACTTTAATGCCACCATTAATAGAAGACATCAATGCAACTTTATGCAAGTCAATGGTGCCAGGTATCGGATGCCGTTTTAAGGAGCGAATAGGGAGGTGATTGAAGAAATAAAAAGCCGCTGCAATAAAAGGGGCTTTCAGTTTTTAGTTCATGCAGACTGTCCCAGTCAGGTTTTTAGGTTTGGTTTTCAGCGAAGGTACTCATGGCCGGTGCTCGGACAGGCAGGTCCGAAGGTACATTGGCCGTTTTTGTACGAGCTCCCCCCCCCCCCCCAGCCAGACCTTCCAGCTCACTTTCAGACAGTGTTTGGCGTCCCACAGACAGTGTTTGGCGATGCTCTTTTAAGTCTTCTGTTGTAATCGAGAACCCAGCAGCCTTAGCAATAGCTACAACATCAGCACCTTCTGCCTTGAGCTGTTCCTGCAATGAGGTGTCTGCTTGAACCTTGGCGATTAATGCCTTGAGTTGCTCTTCTGACATAGATTATTGATCTCTAAACATGTCAGAGCAGTAGATAAACAAAAAGCCCCGCCATGCTGCGGGGCTTTTCTTATTTATTTTCTCCCCCTAGAGCGGTGGCGACTTTTTGTTTTCATCCTTCACCGCTATCCATAGATTCACTCAACCTCTTTAAAAACGCAGTGACCTGGCTCAATTCCAACAGTGAATTTGTTCACAAGCAGCAATAACATATCCATTTTTTCTGCAAGCACCACAAATAACTGACATGAAGAAGGGCACCCGCGTTGGATGCCCTCAAGTCCAGGTCAGCTTTTCGACGTCCTCGGACTCCTGATCTAAGTTTAAGCAGGCAGATACAAGGTGACAGTAGTAAGAATTGCTCCTTTCCGCTTTTCCCACACAGTGGCTAGCAATGTCCTCTTCCAGTGGACATTGGCATCAGTGAACTTTTTGAGGCTTTGCGGGCTTCAGTTCCTTAAGCAGCTCTCGCAGCCCGACTAGTGCAAGCACAAAACTGATCCCCATGACAACCACAGCAGGTGTGTCCATGCCCTGAAAAGCAAAGTACTTCTCTAATAGCTACCTCTTTGCTTGGTCGGGATGAGAGATTTTACTCATTATGGTTCTGGGTTGTACAGACCGAGGAGTAGAACAGTACGGCGACACTCCTCACAAAGTTTGTCGTTGGGCGCTACTCGATGAGGACGCCCCTTTCTTATGTGCCTGTGATCAATGCTTGAAACAAGGGCAAAGAAGTAGCGGGGCCCTGCCAATTATCTGCGTCGATCAATCAGGCAAGTTGCGCTTCCATGACTGGGTTTTGGTATGTGAAGGCTTGGCTCAGCCTGTTCCGCTATTGGTTGGCAGTGGAGAGGATTTCAGCGCGAAATTAGTAGGTCCATCGCCGCCCTAATCGTTAGTGGCGCTGTATTTGGCTATCTCCACTCCGCACCTCTCAAAGGACTTTAAACAGGGATATGCCTTGATCCGTGAGGACATCGATCAGGCAAATATCCAAAGAGCAGTTCTTATTGCTCAAGCTATTCATCTACTGATGGAGAGCGCAAGGGTTGCTTTAAAGGAGAACAACCCCGGTGCTGTTGTTAGCAATGTAGCTCTATTCGACAAGTTATGTGGGCTAGGAGTGAGGAAATAGTTAGGGGCCTTAGTTCTGTCCTTCTTTTAATTTATTGATTTCATTGATCCAAGGAGTTCTTCTAAACATAATGAATTTATCTTCATGACCTGAACTAGAAGTCACGGCTAGCGTGTTGGGAAAGATAGGGATAACTCCTAAGAATTTTGTCCAATCCTTTCTTAGCCTATTGATTTCAGGAATTGAGACGATGGTTACGCCTGTTTGAATGTTGAGCGCATGTGACTCAAAAATCAATCTTGCTGTGGTCAGGTAAAGAATCCCTCCAACGGTCTCAATACCTCTTTGATGGTTTGCCGGCGATTTCTTGACAAGCTTTTCCCCAACCTCAAGAACAGTCTTCACGCAAGAAACCATTTAATTTTAGGCTAGCTTCAATTAAAGAAACTTCAAGCCCTCTTTAGTTACTTCCTAAGAAGTTGTTACCTTACCGATCCACTCAAAAGATCACCGGCGAATGTTGAATACGCTCAGATATATCCATGCCAACCCCAAAGCGGCTGGGGTAAGGAAAGGCTTTGATGACCCCTATTCCAATTATGGCCACTACAGCAGGTTGCAAGCAGACGGCATCAGTGAATGGAGCCCTGCCTTTTTAAAGCTCTCGGCCACTCTGAATGTTTGTGCGAGGCGCTATGAGCTTTTCTGCCAGCGTTATCGCCATAACAGCAAAGCTGCTCTCAAATGCCATTGGGGAGAGTCGCTTGCTGAACGACTGGTTAGCAGTGCCAGCCCCGCTGGCAATCAGAGCACTCCTCCTCGCTGAAATCTCCGATTTTCAGGGCATCGGGACTATCCCAAGACACACAAGTGGTCCGTTGCTAACCAGAAGATGCTTTGCCTCAACTCAGTGCAGCATTACCTGATTGTCTGGACTTTCCCCACTGTTGAGGGGGCCTGGGATTCGTGCCCTGGATTTGCTGACTACATCAATGCAGGAGGGTCTGGCGACAAATTCGAGGGCTTTGAGCTGAAATATCGCGTCTGCGAACCCGTGAGTGGCAGTGGGGTTGCCATCGCAGTAGCCAGCGATATCGGCAAGGTTTGGGCCCACCTCAGCCCTTGGATTAAGACCTATGGCATCCAATTCGAGGTCAAGGCTGTGGTGTCAGATGCAGAGTTCGCAGCAATGTGGCCTGCTGTGGAGGCTGCTGCTGCTGTCGATTAAAGACCCACATGCAGCAGACCGGCTGGCTGCTGATGGGACACCAGCAAGAGACAGCTCAACCAGTATCAGGAGCAATGGTTGAGCCAATGGCAGCAGCGAAAGGGAAATAGCAAGTGCCGTTCTTCTGCGTGGAATCTGCTGGGTGCTGCTGCTTTAAGGGTAAGTGGGGGTATTAATTTGGTCAGGTGGAGATATTTCTTATCCCCTCATCGCATATTGCGGCACCAGGCACCATCTACTCTGTTTATCCATTGTGCTGTTGATTGACTTCCAAGAGATGCTGCTTTCTTGAAGTCATTACAAGCACTTTGATAATCTTTTAATTTCCACGTGACATAACCACGATTGTTATAGGCGAAGACATCCTGCGGATCAATCTTTATTGCCTCGCTGTAATCAGTAATTGCTCCTTGATTATCTCCTAAATTATACTTGGCAAGACCACGATTAATGTAGGCATCGGCATATTGCAGATCAATCTCAATTGCCTTGTTGAAATCAGCAATTGCTGCTTGATTATCTCCTGATTTACCCTTAACAGCACCTCGGTTGTTGTAGGCAGCGGCATCCTTTGGATTAAGTGTTATTGCCTTGTTGAAATCAGCAATTGCCCCTTGATAATCCTTTAAATCAACCTTGGCAAGACCACGCTTGTGGTAGGCAACGGCAAGTTGAGGGTTAATTACGATTGCCTTGTTGTAATCGACAATTGCTTCTTGATATTTATTGAGATTTTTCTTGGCAAGACCACGATTGAGAAATCCATATAAATACACCGGATTAATTGCTATTGCCATATTATAATCGACAATTGCCCCTTGATTATCTCCTGACTTACTCTTGGCAAGACCACGATTGTTGTAGGCACGGACATACTGCGGATTAATCTCTATTGCCTTGTTGAAATCAGCAATTGCTCCTTGATTATCTCCTGACTTACTCTTGGCAAGACCACGGTTATTGTATGCATCGGCATCCTTTGGATTAATTACAATTGCCTTGTTGTAATCAGCAATTGCTGCTTGATAATCTCCTGATCCAACCTTTGCATTACCGCTCTTTTTGTAGAGAACAGCACTTTGAGCATCTGCTGCCTGGGTTGAAAGCAGCAGCAAACCAGTTAGCAAAGCAGCTGTAGATCCCAGTAGCAGCGGTTGACCCAGCTGCAGCAATGACAAGGAAGCAGCAAGTGCAGTTCTTTTCCGTGACATCAGGAATGTGCTGCTGGCTTGAGGGTAGATGGGGGCCTTTCGGGATCAGAAGTGGGCTGTCAAGTCTTAAGCCTTCTTCTCTTTGAATTTCTGCTCCTTTGCATTCGAGCCATTCACCGCAACAAAAGCATCATCCAGATCGCGAGTCATAAACCTGGCATAGATACAAATATGTCCTTCCAAGCTATGTCTCATCTCATCTGCTATTTGTTTTGGGTGTAAACCTCTGGCATGTTTTTGATTTTAGCCACTAGGTAAGATCAACTGCAGGAATGGATGTAGAATGAGATGTTTCTCCTTTAAAAGCCCTGCCTAACGCAGCGGCAGGAATAGGACTGTCCGGTTAGTAGCAATGACTTCCAAAGCTGTTAGATCTAGATCTAAAGCAAGCCACTACAACCTCCTTGGCCTTGAGGGTACCTGGGCGGGATTCCAAGATGAGGTGGATTAGGGGCCCCACTTTCTCGGGCCCCGCAAACAATTTAAAATCAATCAGGCGCTAGCCCACCTCCTAGCGGTTTTGGTTAAGCCGTTGCCTAATGATCGATCCATTGAGTAATTGCTGTTTCGTCATAGATATGACCACTTGATTCAATCATTACTTTTGCCTCAGGGTCATTCCACATGCCCATCGCAACTCCCTCCTCTGCTTGGAATATCACAATCGCTCTTGATGAGTCTTCTTTGTGTAAGCCTCTGTACAGAGATGTGATTCCGCCTGCTTTCAACATTGCTTTGTTGTCTTCACTGTCGTAAACAGCTCTCCACTCGTCAAAGGTTTTACTGATTTTGAAGTCAAACACGGTGGTTTCGATTGCCATTACCAATGAAAAATTTCGACCAATTAGACCATGCTTACCCAGCACCTAGCTGTACGTGCTGAACATTGATAGCGCTCTGCGATCTGTTGCTAGCTGTCGCCCATGCATCGATAGCACTCAAGCAACGTTTAGTGAGGGTTGAAAATGCATCCCCGAAATGGTGAATCCAATTTCTGTTCACTTGTGCAGTGCCCGCATTCACCTGCGCATAAAGGTCTGCTGTTGCTTCTGGGGTAAAGCGGGCATAGCTACTCAGGTGCACCTCAATGGTGTGCCCCATTGCTTGGGCGATGTTCGCTATCGGTAGACCTGCATCATGTGATGCTTTGGCATAACGATGGTGGAACGTATAGGGCTTTAATACCTCACTAGCCTGATCCGCGTCTTGTCGTAGTTGCTGCCATATCGCCTTGCGCTTGAGATAAGTGCCATGTGCATCACCAGCGTTGCCTTGTTGTCCTAATGGCGGCAGTTGTTCGCCAATCTGTAGACGGCCCTGCAGGTTGAAATCGATAGGAGTGCTAACTGATTCTTTTACTAACAGGGCATTGCGTCGACGAGGCTCAGTGCTCTCCCCTTTTTTGCCACCGTTACTCTTGCGGTAGATGGTCCATAACTCAGGCCCTATTAGTCCATCCTTCTGGCCTAGATCTGCAAGTTTTGATTATTACGTAGGTGTAACAGATTGAGTCGGCACCTTAAGGTGACGCGCCACCAGGGATCCCCTTTTGAAATTATTGAGGGTGATGACGATGAATCAGACCTACTTCGACGAACTGTTCGAACGTTGGCAGGCAGCCGATGAGGTTGATGATGAAACGCTCCAACTGATAAAAGATACTGTTCGATTTACCCAAGAGACAAGCGACAACAGCTTGCGGGGTCATGCCCGTCAGCTGCTTTCTGATGTTTACCACCTTCCGAGTACTCCTCAAGAGATTGCTCTGATCGGGGAAGCGTTAGAAGGCACAGGCACAGTTCCTCCTGAAATACCTCCTGAAGACAATGGCTATGGCCTATAACGAAGCTCGATAAAGAGAGATGGCTCTCTCAATGGACGACCAGTGTGGACCACTCCCCTCAAATTAGAAGCAAGCGCACCAATCACGTCTACGTGAATTTCCTGTAGCGGAGGGATGTCGGCAGCGATGGCTTTGAGCTCCCTCCGGCAAACACCCACAAGCTTTTAAAACCAATAACTTTCACTTGTCTTTTGGCATGGGCAGCAGTTCTCGTCTTGCTCCCTCTCCTCATCCTTCTCTTGGCCACAGAATCACGCCACAACAGAATCCAGCGCTATCGACATATGGGGTACTCCTGGCAACAAATCGCTGATCGCTATCACTGCTCAGCCAATACAGCGAGGAAGTGGGCCGGAACCTGACTCAACTTCTCAATGGGGGGTAGCTCACGCCTCCCATCTCGACTTGATCACAAACTGCATCCCATCAAGTCCCATCACCACCATCGCACTCATACATGCAGCTCCCCACTCTCCAAACTTTTCCGCATCCAATACACCCTCACCCCTTAACTCGATCACTCTCTCCCAATACTTCTCCAGTACCAGCATCTCTTCTCGTAACTCGGCAATAAAGCCCATACGGCTACCAAGACTGTTCCTGGATCTTAACCTGGTCTTGCCAACCAATTAGTTGATGCCTTTCCCTAACGGCACCTGGATGACTTACTTCTCCCAAAGCGGCATCCAATACAAATCCATCACCTTTATCTATGGTGGTAAATCAACATCCACAGTTACCATCCCTTGCTGAGTATTAGCCGCTGGGGAAGAGAAAACTCTTAGCCCTGCTCGGTGTATTTGATGCCTTTGGCTTTGCACATGACTTCAAGGTATCCGTCCTCAGTTGGCCTTAGCCCGTTATAGGTCGGCGCATTTTCTCCTCTGACAGGAGGAGCGAAACGGTCAGCACTCTCTTGAAACGTCATCGCATCCATTGATGCAATAAGGCGCTTGGATCGCTCAAGGCGCTCTTCTTGATTCAATTGAGAACGACCTAGAAACCTGTTTCCGGCGTAACGATTGTGAGGCTAGAAAGTCTCTGGTCAGATAAGTGTTGGGCGGGGCCAGAAAAATCTTTGCCAAACGTCACCCTTTTTTTGACTGAAGTCCCTGGCTTGGCGTCACAATTGCTACGCCAAACTGAGAAGCCTGGGCTTAATTAGCCGAAAATTGCCGAGGAATTCCCAGCACTAAAAGCAGCCTTCGAAGACGGTATTGGCTCAAGCACTATCGAGACCAAGAGTCTTTTCCTTGCCTGGTGGCTGTTTCCATCGAAGGAAGTCCACCTTGCTCTTACTTTATGTGTTTGCAATTATATTCTCAATATATACGCTATAATCACTTCATGAGATTAAATGATGAACAACAAATGAATGAAAAGCATTCTGATCACGCAGATAAAACAAAAATGCCGTCGTCAGAGACTCTTAAACAAGTATGCCAGCCTGAGGAGCGGGTGTTAGGCAGGGCTGATGATGGCAGTGTAATGGAGTTTATGCTTCAAACTGAGCATGGCAATACCTACTTGTGCCGTTTTCCCCCTGGCTTTATTTCACATGCTGCCATTCAATTATGTACAGAAGAAATATGGTATTTCATTCAAGGGGAAGGGGTATTTTGGATAAAGCATGAAGGCATTGAAAGACAAGTGCCTTTTAATGCTGGAACCGCATTACATGCACCTTGCGGTGGAGCGATGCAATTTCGTAACAATGGACACTTGGAAGCCGTAGCGCATGTAGTGACCATGCCTCCATGGCCTGGTTCAGATGGCGCTAAATTAACCAAAGGCCCATGGGAAAGTGTTTGATTCAGCTCTTTTAGTAGTGGTCTAACTCTCGTAGGTGTCTTGCTACGGATAGCGTTAGTCCCTGTAGGTTCTGGCGTTTCTGGCCCATAGTGGGTTGAATACTTACGACCAAACAATGCCCCGTGCAACGGAGTATTAAATACCACGGTCCACCCACGGCAACGCTGCTCCCAATTGCAATTGGGTCCTCGCATGCTTAAACGGCATTTAGGTTCCAGACCATTCTGGAAACGTGCTTGGGTCAGGTGTTATCACCGGTGACAACTGGTTCTTGAGCTTTAGTGATTAACTTCACAGCAGGCGTTGACCTGGTTCATCTCATGGCCTGCTGAATCCTGAGATTTTGTGTAAGTCGGAGGGATGACCTCCCCTACTCAAACAAAACCATGACCAACATTGAACTAACACTGGAGCAGCTTCAAACCATTTCTGGAGGTGGAAAAGCTGATCGAGAGGCTCGTAAAGAGGCCCGCAAAGCAAAACGTGATCAACGCAAGCATGATCGCAAATGTGATGACGGGCCACCGGCTAGTGATTGCCCCTACGGGCCAGATTCAGAGTCTGGTGTAGACCACCATGAACAAGATACACATCCAGGCTGCGGTCCTTGGGGCCCTTGCATCTGACCACGCGAATCACGAGGATTCAGCCCCGCAACTAGCGGGGTTTTTTTATTGCTTGGAGCCACTGCAGATATTGCTATAGATTATGTCTTGAAAGGGGTTTTGGGTTCTTTTGCTTTACCGGCAAATTGAATAGGGGTTCTTCCGCAGCTGTATCATCGGAAATCAATGGTGGGGCATTCGGCTTAACCAAATCCCTGATTACTGGCATCAAGCTGCAGTGAATTTCGCAGGAGCAATAGAGTCAGCGACAGTAATCGAATGGCTAGACTTTAGTGATTAAGTTAGGAATATAAGTAGTTTTATGGCAGATAAATTTGTCAATAGATTTGTTATAAGTATGAAAAACTATTACTTGTTACTGCCTACTAGACAAGACTTCAAGGTAACTCTCTGCAAGTCAACAGGCCAGGTATCGGATGGCATTTTAAGCGAATAGGGAAGTGGTTAAAGAAATAAAAAGCACCTGGTATAGAAGGGTCCTTTATAGTGTTTTTAGGCAGAATAGTATTTGCTCAGTCTCAGTCATTGGAGCTGCCAATACGTTGTCGCGTGTGTCCAAGCTCTAACAATGATCAGGCGATACAAAGACCAATCAGATGGTTGTTTTCCCGTTGCTGTAGCAGCAAGCGGGGTAGAGGTTGGAAGGATTTGCGATAGCGTTTGGAGTGGCTTCAGCGAGAGATAAAGCCAATATGGTGCTTAATGAAGCCAATCTTGCGTTCATGATGATATCTAGAGACAACAAAGAAATCCCACCCCCCCTAGAGGGGGATTAAGTCAAATAGTTTTAGCGATTACGATCGCAATCACTGTTCTTTTGGGAAGTACGACCTTAGTTATTCCGCCAGTGCCAGCTAGCATCAGAATCATAGTGCCCTGATTCAGATTCATCACCTTCCCAAAGGGCGGTAGCGACATCTGAATCAGTTGGTGTTTCTGTCTGGTCATCTGTAGCTTGAAGTTCAAAGGAACGTCTAGCCAGTGGGTGTAACTTCCCTTGTCCTTCAAGACATTCAATGGAATAAACCAGATTCTGTTGCGTTTGCAGCTGTATCTTTCTCTTTCTCCCTACTTTTCTGCAGTAAGACGTTAATCGGTGCAAGTACTCGTTGTTATTGTTGATTGATCATGTGATTGTGATTCCTTTGCGAGGCGTAGGAAGGAGCAGTTTGCATCCAATTGGCGGATCCTTCTTCGCATCGAATCCATCTGGGGAAGCTTTGGAGGATCATCCTGTCCTCATTGCTACGGGCTCTTGACGTAGTGAGGAATAATGATGTTACTCCTAGCAACACTTTGGAAAAGTTCTTCGCCTTCATCTGCCCACTGTCTGTTTACTGTGTTCTTCAAGACGCATGATTGCTCAGCACTAAAGAGAGGATATTCAAAACAGCTATAAATCATCTGAATGACCTCATTTGTTATTGGAACTTGGTATTAGGCAGGCATGATCAGTAGAAGACCTATCCCAGGTGCGTTGGTGTTGACGGTATACCAACTGATCCTTCTCAGACAGCCATTGGTATCTATGCAAATGGGGTGTTGGAAGCAATAGTTGGTGGTAATTTCTTTTCCGATCAAGTCAACACGATGACTACTGGAGGTTTCTTTGATTGAGGCTTAGTCGGGGAGCCTGAGGCTACGGCAGAAAGCTATACAAAACCCTCGATGGGAAAAGCAGTGCGCGAAGTGTTGTGCGCGATCAATCCCCCAAAAAAACTATCAACGTCCCACCTCGTGTCGGGTTTTATTATTGGGGTGCTCCAGGCAAGAGTTCCCTTCATCCAGGGATCTTCTTTAGAAGAAGACCAGGCTCTGATGCCAGGCGCCAGGGTCAGTATCAGCGTTGCAGCTGCGATCATTAGGAAGCGCATCTCAGGTCCTGGCCTATCCGGCGACGCTAAGTCTGTCACCGTTTTTGAAGTGGGTTCAATAGTGGATCGATTCCCACTGGGGTGGGGGCTATATGAACGGGATTACTTCGGAGACGTTGAGGTGTCCTCGGGAATAGACGAAGACTCCTTTGAAGTAATCACGGACGGTGAGGGCAACGTCTGTTTTGACGGTTGGTAAAAGGACCGCCAGGTCGAGGCTGCCGAGCAGCGAGTTGGGGGCTTGAGCCAAGCGCTTCTGGACATCGTTTCCGTGGCGATTTCTGCAACCATCGAGGACTTTCCCATTTTTTTTTGTCAATCCCGGACACTTTTTTTGTCTTATTGAGTCAGCAACTCGAAGTACCTTGGATCTGTCACCGATTTTGCAGTTAATTCTTTAGAAACCTCATAAAAAAGGCCCTGGCGTGGGGCGTGCAGATCTTCGCTTTTTTAAAACTAGTCAAACCAGAAATCGGAGCCACTTGCCGTCATCAATCTCGCCAGCCATCACCTTGAAGGCGTTTTCACCGTGAACAAAATAAAAGGCTGACTTGTAGACGTGACCCTTATGGACCATCATCGGAATGATGAGGCCGATGGATGGCTTGGGTTCTTGTTAATTTCTCGTCCTGAGCAAAGGCTATGGACTGATCCAGAAGTTCCTCGAGTGTCCTGGGAGGGTCGCGATCTGCCCTCTTGTGCGAAGCCGGACACCAAAGGGTGAGCGGTTTAACCATTGCGGGTCGAGGTGTCACACCTTGCCTCTTGTGTTCACAGCTACATTTGATACATCAAGGGGTGATGCAGTGTTGAGGAATTGGTTGGGGCTTGAGAAGGCCTCACAAGGCACGATCGAGAGCGCACGTTCTCAGGTCGATTCACTAGATGACATTGAGGAGATGCGAGTTCTACTCAAGAATGTCATTTCAGCTCACGACACGCTCAAGCAAAGGCTGGAAGACAAGCTCACCAACATGACCAACTACATGGCCCTGTCCAAAAAAGGCCAATAAAAAGCCCCCCGGAGGAGGCCCTGTCCTTTCGACACACGCTTTAGCAACATCCATCACTGTTAAGGGATGAGTGCTTGTACCTGTTCTGCTTCAAAGGAAGGTTTTTTGGAGAAGCAGAATAGAGCTACGACACTCCTCACACAGCGTGGATGAGCGGTACTGGTACTCGCTGGGGCCGTCCTTTTCTTGCGTGCTGGTGATCCACTATGAGCCTTCGAGGCAGCCCATCAAAATCAGCCGGCCTGGTTTTGATGACATATCGGGATCTGATCAAAGCTGTCCTTAGACGTGTCAACATCAGGGAGTTACTGGATCAAGACCCTGAGGGCGGGGCCTTTTTTCATGCCAGGAAGTCTTCTCGCTGTCGCTAAGCCTTGGTGTATTTCTGCCTGCTCAGCATGATGATGTGTGCTAATCGAGAGCTGGAATTGACAGAACCAGACCCGGCAGTTTTAGACGCTCTTGTCACTAAGGCTTTAGAGCTTTCGGCAAGTGCAGGCGGGGAGTTGGAGCGCAGCTGCTGGATGGTGGTTCATGAGCATGCTCACGGAGTAAAGCCAACGGAGTACGACATCCGAGAAATTGACGAGCAGCTTTATCTGAAGGTTCTGGAGACCAGCCGATCCAGATCAGTTTGCTGAGATAGAGAGGTCGAATGACCTGCCGTAGCTTCTTAGACATCAGACTAGGAGCTAAGTATTGCCGCAACTCGCCGCTTATCGAAGGGAACTCCATACAAGGAGTCGCCCCTCCCTTCTGCTAGCACTCCGCAGCAGTTACAGCTGAACGCATTGCAGGTGAACTTGGCGTTCCCAATTCGGCTTTGGTTCATCTGTTAAAAGTTGGCCATGCCACACCCCTCACCATCAGGGGCCTTTCGGTAGTGCCTATCCCCTATTAAGCCCCATTGCCAAGGGGTGACCCTCTTCCACGCCCCTGAAGTTTCTCAACAAAGGAGTTAGGACTAGACAATCCGCCTAAAAAACTTTGCCACCTCAACTATTGAGGCTCTATCTATCTGAGATTGGGATAATTGTTGTTGATGCTACTGCCTTCTTTGCCTGGCGTTTTGGAGGGAACGGTGAGGACCGCTGATTGACGGCCCAACCTCATAATGTTCAGCTCAAAAGACTTGCTCGGCCTCATGGGTTTGATGTAACTGGGTAAGTGTTCCAAGTGCTTCTCCGCCCCTAAAAGAGCTAGGACAACAGGAGACACCTCGAAAACTATGGAAGACACCGCTGTTCAAGCAGGCGAGAATTTGCGCTATCTGCTGGTTGCACTCGGTGTTATTGGTGGTGGTGGTCTAGCTGTCTGGCTTCAAAGGGACAAGAAAGCCGACAAGAAACCGAAGCAAAAACAATTTGTTCCCAAGAACACGAAAGGGTTTCAGTGATTGACTGCCCAAAACAAGTGATGAGATCACACCAAGTGCCAGGGGTTTCATTTGGACGTTCAATCAGCCCAAGTGGCCGTGCAGCGATAGCGCGTGCTCATGGCAACAGCAATTGTTATGCACGACATGTCAGTGACAGTTTTACCTTGAGGGACTTTTCGCTGCGCCTGCGCCTGTGCCATCTCCTCCGATTCACCATCAGCCGTCGCCTCTCCTGCCCGAACGGAACCAGGCCAGGAAGCCAGCAGCACCAATAGCAACGATCCCACCGAATAGATAAAGCAATTCTTTCTGAACAAGGTTGTCCTCCATAGGTTCTGACAAGTCTCTTCTTGTCTTAGCTCCTTTGTTGAGAAACGTCAGGGACGTAGAAGCGAAGAGCATCTTTAGCGCTGGGTTTCAGTAGTACATAGGCATTGACGCGTAGGCCTCGACGCTAAGGGCGTTCAGGAATGGCAAGACGCACTGTTGATCTGACTCAAAGGGTTATTGGTATCTACGTTTTAAAGATGTTCTCGGCTGTAGCTCTCTAGATCGCCAGATCGAAGTGATCACAGGCCGGCCGATGAAAGGCGTGCCGGCCCTCCAAAAAACCAAGAGGATCTACCTGCAAGTGGATGAGGCCAGGGAGCTATCGAAAAAGACACCAAGAAGAGGGCTGGATGGCCACGGCATCCCACTAGTAGTAAGGGTCTTGTCACCCTCCTGGTAATGGCCTCCAATCATCTGAGACCTGTGAAGGGCTATGCGCGAAGGTCTTCTCCAGATTCCGTTTGAATGAATCATCCCGACTGATTGGGCTGTGATCGCGTCCTGATTCAGTGTCTAGGCTGATTTCCTGTGAAAGCCTGACCTCCTTTGTTGCTCTGAACCACCCCAGTTCTTTGGCGATCCCAAAAAACGGCCAGATAGCGAAATAGAGGCAAATGATCGCAAGGCCTACATATCCACCGTTCAATTCCATACCGGAGAACTGACAAACGTTTGCTGTATTCAGCATGGCCACAAGAGGCACGAACAGGAAGCGAACAGTACAAAGAGCAAAGAAACGGCTCGAAGCTCCTCTTGCTGAGGAGGGGAACAACAGCGAGTCGAAGAGGTAAGCGTTGAATCTTGGTTAGCAAAGACGCTGTGGTTAGAGCTTGAGGAGACGATGGATTTTAATTCGCGAAAACCGTACTAGAGACGTTCATGATGGGATGTCTATCGCCGACCGGCCCTGATACGGTTTTCGCGAATCAAAATCCATCGATCAATAGGTGCATCGTCAAGGGAATACAAGAGTTGCATGGCTTGAGCAAGGTTCAAACCTGGAGGCTTCTCTGCTATGAACTCATCGAGCACCTAGAACTGCTCCGCGCTTGGCTCCTATAGCTCGCCGTTGTCTTGAAATTCAGCAATAAGGTTCTCGAGCTATTTCTTCTCATGCTGCGCACGTTTACGCCTGTTCTTGCCATCGCTGGCCATGTGAGACCATCAGCTGAGCAAGCCTTCCAGCTCCTAAATGCTCAGTAAGTCCATAACTGGGATGTTCGGTCGTCGAAACAAAAAAGATGCTCCCAAGGAGGAACCCACAGAAACAGATCTCGAAAGGGGCTACAGGCTCGCTGCCGCTAAGCAAAAGGAGATTTTGAAAGAACTTCTCGCACAAAAACCAAGGGCCTAACTTTCCACCACTGGTCTAGGGGCAGAGGGGTTGAAACGACCCTCACCACTGGGCTCACTTGGCCCTCCAGCCAACTTTTTGCAGTCTTTTCCATCGCTCCCTTGTGTCATCCACATCGGGATCCATCGATCTGGTTTTCAGCAAGGCGAGCTCTTCCTTCCTCTGGCGAGCTTTGATCACTTCGATGGGGCGGTCTAAGGAACTACGGCCGAGAACATCTTTAAAGCGCAGATACTATTTGAAGACCCCATTGAGAACCTCTCTAATCAAGAACCTCTTCTCACGCAAGAGATGGAGATGAAGGCAGCAGGGATCCCCTTCGAAATTTCAGAAGGTCATGACGATGAATGAGACCGACTTCGCTGAGCTGTTCGAACGCTGGCAGGCGGCCGAACAGGTTGACGATGAGTTGATCCAACTGATCAAAGAGACTGTCCGATTTAGCGAAGAAACTGGTGACGACACCTTGAGGGATCGTGCGTGTGATCTGCTTTCTGGTGTTTTCCACCTGCCGAGTACTCCTCAAGAGATTGCTCTGGTCGGAGACGCGTTAGAAGGCTCAGGCACAATTCCTCCTCCAATACCTCCGGAAGACGACGAAGCTCGATAAAGACAGAATGCCTCCCGAAGCTGCCAGTCGAGGGGCCTCCGCTCTCCAGTGGCTGTTGAGGGGCCTCAGGCGCTGACTCGACAGTTGTCACTCCAGCCTCGACACCAGCTCTTATCTGTTGAGACCTTTTCCCTATTGGGACCCACTACAAAATTGGTGACAAACCCAATACACGAATAAAGTGCGATGCTCTAGGGGTTTCTAGAAGCTATGCATGGACAAGAAAGGCGCTAAGGGTTATTGGATCAGCACTTCAACAGTCACCAATCCAGCTTTATTTGCTGAGTACGTTGAGAAGGTTGGACCTTGGCTCAAAGAAGTTGGTGGAGTGGTTTTTGCTAAAGACACAGAACCTCAAGGGAAAGAGAAGACAGAAGGAGCGAACTTGGCAGTTATTTGTGAGTTCCCTTCAATGAGAGCGGCAGTCGATGCTTATGAATCAGCTGAGTATCAAGAGCTAAGCAAAATACGTAACGCAGCCACAGAGAATGCAACCTTCACGATCATGGAAGGTATGGATGAAGCAGCAAAATTAAGGAGAGCCATGGGTAAGTAGTCGTTTCCTGAAACTGTTACTTGGGTGACATCACCTTTGATGTAAATCGTCTAGAAAGCTGATGCTTTTTTTGTTTGACATGACCTTTCTGATGCATTGGAGCTTTAAAACTGGCTATCACGAGAAAGCAGCCCGTCAGTTCCTTGCAACAGGTGCCCCGATGCCTGAGTGCAAGTCTTGGCAGCGCTTTCACGCACCAGGCTCTGTACAAGGCTGGATCATTGTCGAAACCAACGACGCTGGAGTCTGCTATGAGCATGCCGCTGAGTGGGCTGAGTTCCTTGACTGGGACGTGACTCCCGTCTTCACAGATGATCAGGCAGGCCCATTGATTGCAAAGGTTTATAGCTAACCTCTATTGCAAGTAGTGATGCAAGGTCCTAGCCCAGTTGGAACCTCAGAGGCTCCTGGGGAAGCTTTAGCTGACATCGCCTCTTTCTCACTGAATATTCACCAACCCTCCCCGATCTGGGGGAGGGCAAGACAAATGCATGAATCCTCATTGCACGAAGCGCCTCTTTCCCCATGGCTACTGCTCTGCTGTGCATAACCGGCGTGCTAGCCGGCTTGATCAGAGCCGCCTATTCATGCGCGGGAATTCTGCTGATGACACCAGTGAGAGCAAGCTCCTGGGAACGCTCCATTGAAGCAGACAACGACCCAACACTGGCATAGGTGCCATCACTGATCAACATCAGCACGTTGGAGGTGAACAGGTCTGGGATGTTGTCCTTGTAGGTCTGAAGTTGGTTAACGCTGCCCAGACGTCTACCTTCTCATCGGCGTGGTCCTTCAGTTCCAAAACAACAACCGGCAGACCGTTCAGGTGGACGACGACATCAGGACGACGTGTGCTTCCGGCCCTGAATCATCTACTCGGAACTGCAGCGAATAATCAGATCAGGTTGTCGTACTGGGCTGGAATGATATGCAGATGGGCCGGTTCATGAGCCAGGAACGCATCCCTGTGCACATTCAGAAGCAGGGTGCGGATGTCATCTCCGGCACGGATCAACAGTCCCTCTCCTGTCTGTCTGAAGCGCAGGTCAGGAGTTCCCGCAACGCTGATGGAATCCTCGCCGATGCGGAAATCTGTTATCACATCGTTTCCGGGTGACAGTACGAAGAGGTCTGGTCCGGGAAGGCCCGTGAGCCTGTCGTTGCCTTCGCTTCCTCCGTTTCGTTGCGCCCAGGCGTAGCCGAGTTTTCCGAAACTGGGCACATCGACGGCGTCTTTTCCATCGGATGATGAGGCTTCAAGCGTCTTGCCGGAATCGATCAGGCTGTTTAATTTCCATTCATCGATCTCTGGTTTCTGGCCCATCTCCCTGGCTGTAAAACCACTGGTGCCGATGATGGTATCTGGCTCAAGATTGATGATCCAATTGGAGATCTCCTGCACTGCCGAGACAAAACTGTCGAGATCGGAGAGGTTGTATGGAGAGGCCTCTGTATGAACATCAAGAGCGCTATTGCCATCGCCATAGGCATTCTGAATTTCTTCCGCCCAGTAGAATTCAAGGAAGGATAATCCATCGACTTTTGTTCCTTCAGGCGCCTCCCATGCGATTCCTCTTGTGAAATTCATGATGGCTCGATAGGGGTCATTCATGAAGGCCTCCGGTTTCATTTCTTCTGGCAGCTGACCCTTGAACCTGTCCAGGTCCACGGAGTGCACCATGTATTCATCCTGGTCTCCCTTCACACCGTTCAGATAACGGTATCCGGTTCGTTTTCAGTGAGAACCTTGAGCCAGGCGTTGCCGCTGTTGGCCATTTCTATCCAGAATTCATCCATGGAACTGCCGTTGTCATTGTTGTCTTTCAGATTTGAGTAATTGGCTTCCACAACTAGATTGATCTTGAAATCTTCGAATCCTCCTCGCTTCATCTTTGAAAAGTGTTCAGCGTATGGTGCCCATCGGTCAGGCAAAGGTTTTTGTCGGGGCCGATCACCACTGTTTTCATACCGTTGGTCACGGTGCCGGGTGCGACTCTCTCCCAGTTCTCGTTATAAATGTAGTAGCTGTCTGGATTTCCCGGGGGTTGAGTCGTCAAACCTGACAATCACTGCGTTGTCAACCTTTTGGCCGTTGGCGTAGGCAACATCATCAAACATTTTTTCATCATCACTGAATGTTCGTCCCTGCACCGGATATCCATCCTCGAGAATCCAGTTCACGCCGTCGTAACGCCCAACCTTGTAGAGAACCTGGTCCTGACCAATCGCTGGTTGCCCTGCCTTGATCTCACTCAGTTCCAGCTCGAGAACATCATTTTTGCTCGTTTTCATGAGGTCAATGATGCGTTGTGAAAAGGCAGACATTTTTTATAATTTATTGGAAATAATATCCATGGCTCCTTTGCAGACCTGATCGTTTTGGCCATCCTCGCCTTTGACCAGTCTTGTCAGAATGAAGAGCCTGGTCGGTTCAAAACGAGATAACTCAGGGCTCAGCGATGTTTGAAATTCCCAAACCGATTCACCGCAGCAGGGTTCGACAACTGTTGGGCCGGGAATATCACATTGCCAGACGCAAAGCCAACTGGCTGTTCGGTTCCAGGCAATGGGCTACAACACGCGACGTCCTGGCGACAAGCCACCGCAAATTCAGCCATCAGTCTCTGATCCTGCGCCCTTTAAGGGATGTGGATATGGTGCTTCAGCACAACAAGCGCAGGAATCTGGAGCTAGCGCTTGCGCAACTGGATCGAATCCTGATTCGTCCGGGGGAAACAATGTCCGTGTGGAAGCTGGTCGGACGACCTACTAGACGGAAGGGCTATCTAGAGGGTCTGGTGCTGAATCAGGGCAGGGTGTCCAGGGGGACAGGAGGAGGCCTTTGTCAGCTGGGAAATCTGCTGTTCTGGATGGCGGCCCACAGTCCGCTCACGATTTCAGAGCGCTGGAGGCATGGTTTTGATGTGTTCCCGGATATGAATCGAACTATTCCCTTTGGTGCCGGAGCAACGCTGGCGTACAACTATGTGGATCTGCAGATCACCAACAACACGCCCTATTGCTTCGCGATTCATCTATGGCTGGATGACATCCATCTGCATGGTGAACTCAGCTGTGATGAGGATTACGACTGCATCTACAGCGTCGAGGAGCGTCATCACAGGATCCAGCAGCAGATCTGGGGCGGCTATTCGAGGCATAATCAGCTCTATCGGCTCTGCACAGCATCCGATGGTGTTGAGACGGAACAGCTACTGGTGGAAAATCACGCGATCATGATGTACGAGCCGTTGCTGAAAGCGGCGCCATGATGCCTTGATACTGAACGAATCTCAGCCTGTTGAATCCTCATCGCCAATCCCTTGAGAATCGCCAGCTAGATAGCCAACCAAGGCCACTGGATCCCGAAGGCCTCGAGGGGGGCCATCACCAGCTTGTTAAGCGCACGCCCGAGCACCACCTGCGGTTCATCGGCGCGGATGGGTATCACAGAGTGCTGCAGGGTCCTGGGCAGGTCGGCGCCCCTCACGATCCCGCGCCTGAGCAGTGAGTTGCCCGCTTCCAGACCACACACGTAGGCGCGTTCCTGACAAAGGCCTTTAGCACCATGTTCTTTCTCGCCCATCCTCACCCAGTCGCCGGCGCAGACCACCGAAGCCACTGACGTCTCCATTGGTGGCCGCTTGCTGAAACTTCCCGGCGAGAAAAGAGACACCGAACCCGGATAACGCCGCACCTCCTGATCCACGACCCTGGCCCCCCTGAAGGCAGGCTGCGCTATGGGCAGCAGATCCTGCATCAGGCAGTCGATGATCTCCTGATCGCTCAGCTCGGCGATGGCCGAAGCGTTGTAGAAGTCGCTGGCGATCACCGAACCCTGCGGTGGCTGATCACCCCAGAGCGCCTGCTCCGACTCCCGCTGCAGTTGATCCAACATGAAGAAGGTGGCTCCGGCGCCTCTTAGTGAGCTGAAACGTGAGAACACATTGGCGGGATCGGCGACCGGCACGGTGCGATCCAGCCACAGACGGATCGACACCACATCGATCGATCCGAGCGTGGCGGCACGCACAAGCTCCGGCGCCAGCGCGCCGCACTCCGGGGATTGCGCCATCAAAGCACCCATTCCTTTGGCACTCACCGCAATCACCACAGCATCGACATCCTCGATTAAACCGGTGCTCCCGCTTGTTACGGAACGGGTTCCCACCGAGCGGATGGCCTGAGTCTCCGGCGAGACGTTCAGCCGGGTGGCCAGGGTGCCGCCCAGCACCTCGAGCTGATGCTGCTCCTGCAGCCGCTCACTGAGCGGCAAAATCAGCTGTTCGGCGATGCTTTTCGACCTGATCCAACGCACATCGAAGGAATCCTGATGCGCCAGGGCGTAGTAGTAGAGGAGCTCCATCGTGACAGCGGCCGACAGCTCCTCCGGCGGCTTGAACAGCCCCACCAGCAACGTGGGCCGCAGGAAATCATCGATCATGCGATCACTGATCCTGAGCTGTCTAAACAGCGTCAGCGCATCGATCGAGTCGTAACTCCTGTATACCGCATCGTTGCGGTTCAGATCGAGCATGGCGTAGAGCAGGCCGGCGATGCTGAGCCGATCAGCAACAGGCAGGCGCTTGAAGTTATTGATCGTTGCAGCAACCTGACCCAGAGGACTCGGCCACAGCGGAGCGTCACCGAAGACAGGAGCCGTTGCCTCCAGGCCTTCGGGTGACCAGAACGCACTAGTGGTGAACTCCGTGAAGATCGAGCCGAGCCCGAGCTCTGCCGTCAGGGCATTGATGTTGGGATAATCCTTCCAGAACCCCCGGGTGCCTGCCTCGAACGGTTTACCGCTTGGCGTGGTGAGAGGCTGGCTGCCGGTTGGATCCTCCATCCCATCCATTAGGGTCACCCGAACACCCGCTTCGCAGAGCGCCTTAGCCGCACCCCAGCCAGCCCAGCCGGCCCCGATGACAACCGCATGAGATTGCTTTTTACCCGGAAAACCTTCGGCCATAAAGCTGTTTTACATCAGCCCAAGCTAAAGAGATGAACTCATGGACCATGGGCTTCCTTAGCCACCTTGTGACAAAGGCAACTCTTTAAGGAAGTCTTCATTGTCTCTACAGAGCAACTACTATTTCTTCGTCTCTCCTTACATGGCGGAACGAAGCGAGCCCTGTAGCAAACACCGCAGAGGCAGCGCAACAAGACCTCTCTCTCGTTAAGAGCGCCTAAAAACTGACCTAAATTGGGTTAACGCTTTCGAGTGCTGTGTAAAAAATGGTTTTTCGCACCCTGAGAACAGACACTCGTAGACGTGTTGAGGAAATCATCCATCGCTTAGCGACTGGAGAATCTGTCAGCCTCGAGGAGCGGGCTCAGCTTCAGAAGTATGCACTCCACATTCCTTTTGTTGCAGGCCAATTGAGGAAAGCCCTTAGGCATCGAGAGGAGCTGGAGGCAGATGGACTTATTGAATGATCAGAGGGTTGGCTCGCCACCGTCAGTTCTCTTTCTGAGCTTGCTACCACACTCTTAACTTAAGGAGGCGAGAGTTGTCTTTGCTCATGAATTCTAGATACTCAAGGGTATGGCTTTGCTATTACTCAACATCTTCGCAATGAGCATCTAAACCCTCAATCAGAACTTCATAACGCCGTCTAAGCGACAGTTCTTTGCTAGACGCTTGAAGGTGCCATCTGTTGATCGATGGATTTTTAGTCGCGAAAACCGTACCAGAGACGTTTAAAACGTGATGTCTATCGCCAACCGGCCCTGGTTCTCACGACCTTTTTGGTTCGGTTGAACATTCTGGTGGAGTCAAACTGTAGGGGTCTTGAAGAGAACAATCATGTATTCACTATTCGATTCCGTCTTTGACGTTCCATTCGGCTACAGCATTCCTCGTGATCGCGTTGTTGTGATCCCTGATTCGCAGTACAACAAGCTGCGTGCGCAAGAAAATGAGCGCCAAGTTGCCAAACTTGAAGCTCGCAAAGAGCATCACTCTCAGGTGATTGAGCGCCTTAACGAGCAGATCAGTGAACTGCAAGCTGCACTACCAGCAGCTGAGCCAGACAAAGAGTTAGCGGCCACAAAAGAGTGATCGCTAACGGCAGCTGGAGTGGGACCCATCTGCCGATATTTGCTGGGATACAACAGCACGTTCTAGGGGGCCTGCGGGCCCCTTTCTCTTGTTTGAGCTAGTAGTTACTGTTGACATATTCCTACCATCTAATCCTTATGAAATACTCTTGATCCATCAAGCGTTGCCGAGAGCTTTAAAAAGGCAAGGCTCCATTCACTGATTCAGTCTGCTTTTAACCGGCTGTAGTGGCCATAGTTGGAATAGGGGTCATCAAAGCCTTTTCTTACAACAGCCACTTTGAGATTGGCATGGATAGACCTCAAGGTGTTCAACTCTCTTCTGTGGTCTTTGGGGTGGATTGGCGTTGAGAAATACCTGGCCTCCCAGAAGTGCGCGCAACGCCCGCACAAGCGGTTTAGGGCCATGGCGGAGTACCAGGCGAACCAGTGCATCAGCCTCGGCAAATCCTTGGCTTCTTCTGGCTTAACCAGCAAGTGAAGATGGTTAGTCATCAGGCAGAGCCCATAAACCTTCACCGCAAACTTCTGCTTGGTCTTTTGAAGTACCGCCAACAACACATCACGCCTAAGGGCTTTGGCAATCAAGAACTGCCGGCTATTGCAGCGCAGTGTGATGTGAAAACTGCAGCCAGTCGGCAGTAAGCGCTTTGCTCTCACTTTTGCCATCAATTGCTCGAACATCTACAGCCTCAGAGCTGTTATTTCACTTATCGCTAAATCTTGCGTCGCCTGAGAGCACAGACAGCTTCACACCAAGATCCGTAACGCGATTGAGACTTGGAGCCACCTACAGCAAGAGGTCTCGGTGCGATGTTCATCTAGGCGGCAATAGCAGTTGATTGATCGTCCGCGGGTGATGCTCTAGGGCAATCGTTCAAACCTGGGCTGACCTCCACCAGTCCACATCCCATTCCAACGGTAGCGAGAAGTGACTTCCTGAAAGGTGCCGAAATTCGCCCGTCCCGTCGTTCCGCGAATGGTCACGACTCCATCTTTGAAGCTGAGATCCCGTAAGCCGTTCATTGCGAGATCCGGCATGGGTAGAGAGTCAATCACCACCGGGCTGACGGTTCTATTCGAAAAGCCGTTCTGCGAGACCAAATTGATTTGTAGACCAATGGTGCCATAGCCCCCCATACATCCCAGATCGCCTATCCAACCCACCAGCCAAACGCCAGATGGGTACTGGGAGTGAGCTGGTTCAAGCTCGACCGTGGCGTATTGCTGATAACCAGGAGTTGACCCATAGATCTGGCAGGCCACCGTATGGCTGTAGCGGCGAACGACTTCCGTAGGGCTTAACCCAGGTTCATTTGCGAGCGCAATCGGTAAGACACTAAAAGCAGCAAAGAAGCTGACAGGGAGCCAACGACGATGGGATGGCAAAGGCATATCGAGATGGTGCTTATTTGCTAGCAACCATCCATAGATTTTCTATTGCCAGGTAACCTTTTGATGCCAAATCGATTTGCAGAACCAAGGGAGCTGTGGCGCTACACCTCTCCTTGCAAGTGGCTTGAGAAACTGACCTAAATTGGGTTAACGCTTTCGAGTGCTGTGTAAAAAATGGTTTTTCGCACCCTGAGAACAGACACTCGTAGACGTGTTGAGGAAATCATCCATCGCTTAGCGACTGGAGAATCTGTCAGCCTCGAGGAGCGGGCTCAGCTTCAGAAGTATGCACTCCACATTCCTTTTGTTGCAGGCCAATTGAGGAAAGCCCTTAGGCATCGAGAGGAGCTGGAGGCAGATGGACTTATTGAATGATCAGAGGGTTGGCTCGCCACCGTCAGTTCTCTTTCTGAGCTTGCTACCACACTCTTAACTTAAGGAGGCGAGAGTTGTCTTTGCTCATGAATTCTAGATACTCAAGGGTATGGCTTTGCTATTACTCAACATCTTCGCAATGAGCATCTAAACCCTCAATCAGAACTTCATAACGCCGTCTAAGCGACAGTTCTTTGCTAGACGCTTGAAGGTGCCATCTGTTGATCGATGGATTTTTAGTCGCGAAAACCGTACCAGAGACGTTTAAAACGTGATGTCTATCGCCAACCGGCCCTGGTTCTCACGACCTTTTTGGTTCGGTTGAACATTCTGGTGGAGTCAAACTGTAGGGGTCTTGAAGAGAACAATCATGTATTCACTATTCGATTCCGTCTTTGACGTTCCATTCGGCTACAGCATTCCTCGTGATCGCGTTGTTGTGATCCCTGATTCGCAGTACAACAAGCTGCGTGCGCAAGAAAATGAGCGCCAAGTTGCCAAACTTGAAGCTCGCAAAGAGCATCACTCTCAGGTGATTGAGCGCCTTAACGAGCAGATCAGTGAACTGCAAGCTGCACTACCAGCAGCTGAGCCAGACAAAGAGTTAGCGGCCACAAAAGAGTGATCGCTAACGGCAGCTGGAGTGGGACCCATCTGCCGATATTTGCTGGGATACAACAGCACGTTCTAGGGGGCCTGCGGGCCCCTTTCTCTTGTTTGAGCTAGTAGTTACTGTTGACATATTCCTACCATCTAATCCTTATGAAATACTCTTGATCCATCAAGCGTTGCCGAGAGCTTTAAAAAGGCAAGGCTCCATTCACTGATTCAGTCTGCTTTTAACCGGCTGTAGTGGCCATAGTTGGAATAGGGGTCATCAAAGCCTTTTCTTACAACAGCCACTTTGAGATTGGCATGGATAGACCTCAAGGTGTTCAACTCTCTTCTGTGGTCTTTGGGGTGGATTGGCGTTGAGAAATACCTGGCCTCCCAGAAGTGCGCGCAACGCCCGCACAAGCGGTTTAGGGCCATGGCGGAGTACCAGGCGAACCAGTGCATCAGCCTCGGCAAATCCTTGGCTTCTTCTGGCTTAACCAGCAAGTGAAGATGGTTAGTCATCAGGCAGAGCCCATAAACCTTCACCGCAAACTTCTGCTTGGTCTTTTGAAGTACCGCCAACAACACATCACGCCTAAGGGCTTTGGCAATCAAGAACTGCCGGCTATTGCAGCGCAGTGTGATGTGAAAACTGCAGCCAGTCGGCAGTAAGCGCTTTGCTCTCACTTTTGCCATCAATTGCTCGAACATCTACAGCCTCAGAGCTGTTATTTCACTTATCGCTAAATCTTGCGTCGCCTGAGAGCACAGACAGCTTCACACCAAGATCCGTAACGCGATTGAGACTTGGAGCCACCTACAGCAAGAGGTCTCGGTGCGATGTTCATCTAGGCGGCAATAGCAGTTGATTGATCGTCCGCGGGTGATGCTCTAGGGCAATCGTTCAAACCTGGGCTGACCTCCACCAGTCCACATCCCATTCCAACGGTAGCGAGAAGTGACTTCCTGAAAGGTGCCGAAATTCGCCCGTCCCGTCGTTCCGCGAATGGTCACGACTCCATCTTTGAAGCTGAGATCCCGTAAGCCGTTCATTGCGAGATCCGGCATGGGTAGAGAGTCAATCACCACCGGGGCTGACGGTTCTATTCGAAAAGCCGTTCTGCGAGACCAAATTGATTTGTAGACCAATGGTGCCATAGCCCCCCATACATCCCAGATCGCCTATCCAACCCACCAGCCAAACGCCAGATGGGTACTGGGAGTGAGCTGGTTCAAGCTCGACCGTGGCGTATTGCTGATAACCAGGAGTTGACCCATAGATCTGGCAGGCCACCGTATGGCTGTAGCGGCGAACGACTTCCGTAGGGCTTAACCCAGGTTCATTTGCGAGCGCAATCGGTAAGACACTAAAAGCAGCAAAGAAGCTGACAGGGAGCCAACGACGATGGGATGGCAAAGGCATATCGAGATGGTGCTTATTTGCTAGCAACCATCCATAGATTTTCTATTGCCAGGTAACCTTTTGATGCCAAATCGATTTGCAGAACCAAGGGAGCTGTGGCGCTACACCTCTCCTTGCAAGTGGCTTGAGAAACTGACCTAAATTGGGTTAACGCTTTCGAGTGCTGTGTAAAAAATGGTTTTTCGCACCCTGAGAACAGACACTCGTAGACGTGTTGAGGAAATCATCCATCGCTTAGCGACTGGAGAATCTGTCAGCCTCGAGGAGCGGGCTCAGCTTCAGAAGTATGCACTCCACATTCCTTTTGTTGCAGGCCAATTGAGGAAAGCCCTTAGGCATCGAGAGGAGCTGGAGGCAGATGGACTTATTGAATGATCAGAGGGTTGGCTCGCCACCGTCAGTTCTCTTTCTGAGCTTGCTACCACACTCTTAACTTAAGGAGGCGAGAGTTGTCTTTGCTCATGAATTCTAGATACTCAAGGGTATGGCTTTGCTATTACTCAACATCTTCGCAATGAGCATCTAAACCCTCAATCAGAACTTCATAACGCCGTCTAAGCGACAGTTCTTTGCTAGACGCTTGAAGGTGCCATCTGTTGATCGATGGATTTTTAGTCGCGAAAACCGTACCAGAGACGTTTAAAACGTGATGTCTATCGCCAACCGGCCCTGGTTCTCACGACCTTTTTGGTTCGGTTGAACATTCTGGTGGAGTCAAACTGTAGGGGTCTTGAAGAGAACAATCATGTATTCACTATTCGATTCCGTCTTTGACGTTCCATTCGGCTACAGCATTCCTCGTGATCGCGTTGTTGTGATCCCTGATTCGCAGTACAACAAGCTGCGTGCGCAAGAAAATGAGCGCCAAGTTGCCAAACTTGAAGCTCGCAAAGAGCATCACTCTCAGGTGATTGAGCGCCTTAACGAGCAGATCAGTGAACTGCAAGCTGCACTACCAGCAGCTGAGCCAGACAAAGAGTTAGCGGCCACAAAAGAGTGATCGCTAACGGCAGCTGGAGTGGGACCCATCTGCCGATATTTGCTGGGATACAACAGCACGTTCTAGGGGGCCTGCGGGCCCCTTTCTCTTGTTTGAGTTGGCCAGTTGCTGACAAGTGACCGCAAGGGGTTCAACGGACAGAACCGGCTATTGAGATTGCCGGTAAAAAGGCAATGCCTACCTCAATCCCCCATCCAGATTCGGGCTGTTCTTTTTTGTGTTCTTAGCAGCAAAAAATGCTTGTGCGATCCAGCCCCTGAGAGGTGCGAAAGGGTAGTGCGGGGGCGTTTAGAGACGCTTGATCGAAAGGAGTAATTCTTCCTACTGACGCCTTGTTGTTGCTTGCTTAGACCTAGATCAGGAGTCCGAGGACGTAGAAACCCTGAAAACCTGTCCTGGACTTGAGGGCATCCGACGCGGGTGCCCTTCTTCATGTCAGTTATTTGTGCTAATTGCAGAGAAAATGGATATGTTCTTGATGCTTGTGCTCAAACTCACTGTTGGCATTGAGCCATGTCACTGCGTTTTTAAAGAGGTTGAGTGAATCTATGGATAGCGGTGAAGGATAAAAACAAAAAGTCGCCACCGCTCTAGGGAGAGAAAGTAAATAAGAAAAGCCCCGCACGATGGCGGGGCTTTTTGATGTTCAGTCGTTGATGTCCCTCAGTCTCGTTAACTTATAAACAACAATCAATTTCTAAACCAATGTCAGAAGAACAACTGATGGCATTCATCGCAAAGGTTCAAGAAGACACTTCACTTCAGGAAGAGTTAAAGGCAGAAGGGGCTGATGTTGTAGCTATTCCCAAAGCTGCTGGGTTTGCGACTACAAAAGAAGACTTAAAAGCGCATCTGCCAGTCCTGCATCTGCCAGTCCTGTCTGGTAGAGAGCTGAGTCTTAATACCCTGACGAACTGTAAAAACATCTTTTTACTCATGTAGAAAGTAAAGTCATTCGACTCACAGACAATGCAGCTCTTTCTATGTGATGCCCAGTTCGAAGATGTTGAGCTTCAGAAAGCCGCCTATGCCCAGTTTATTGAACTATGGGAAAGTGGAGCCATGGCAAAGGAAGATAAATTTGAAGGTTTTGAACTCCTTTTCCGTGTTCATGCTCCAGGCGAAGGGCGTGTCGTCATCCTGTGCAGGGCAGAGAGCGACAAGCAGCTGTTCACACATTTCGCTCCCTGGCGTGCTCAATTCGGAATTGTGATGGAATTTACCCCTGTTATGAGCTGTCAAGATGTAGTTGATGCGCACAAAGATCTGTTTGCCAAGCTTCCACCTCGCAGTGCTGTTTAATAGCATCAAACAAACAAGTCATGACCCCGCAAAATGCGGGGTTCATTTAATAGCTGTTCTGTTTAAGAGAAGAAAATTTGCTATCGCATTCAGCATCTAGAAATGACTGGAAGACTGGAATGAGATTGGTACCCTAAGCAGTCTTCCTTCAGATCGGCGAACTCCAAGCGGCCCTACCAGCAGCTGAGCCAGACAAAGAGTTAGCGGCCACAAAAGAGTGACCGCTAACGGCAGCTGGAGTGGGACCCATCTGCCGATATTTGCTGGGATACAACAGCATGTTCTACGGGGCCTGCGGGCCCCTTTCTCTTGTCTGAGCTAGTAGTTACTTGCAAGTGACAGTAAGGGGTTATTGGATAGGAGTGAAGATTGGGGGCGTCGTTAAAAAGCTAATGCCTACCTGCCCTCCTCCGCTCATAGCTCCAGGTTTTTCTATTGTGGCTTTAGCAGACAAGGAATGCTTAGGGAAAGGAGCCAATGATTGCTTCAAAGGGGAACTGCTTGAGCGTTGAGAAGCTTTCGCTTTTCTAAGCATTGGATCGTAAGAGAGTGTTAAACCCCATTGCCATCAAGGGTTTAGGCGCTCCTGTCTTTCACTGAACTTTTAACTTGTCCTGTTGGGCAGGGTTAGTTCAAGCAAAACCGCGATGCTTGGATGGCGTTTGACTTTCGGCAGTGAGGAAGTCGATTTGATCGCTGCCTGGGTCGTACAGGGTGTAATGAGGGCCAGCGCCGATGCCGATCACGCTCCGTTTGGGAACCGTCTGTTGATGTTGCTGTTGACCCTCCAAATCCTTGACTTGTGAGTCGATACCTCCACCTGTTAACTCAAGACGAAATTGCTTAGTGCTGCGTGCAGTGAACAGTCTGTTCACATCGAGTCGTGTGAGGCGATCAAGGAGCACTAACGGTGAGCTCTCAGGCGTCAGGTTGTCGCCAACGTCCGCCGAGCTGCCATGGATGAGACCACAATCCAGTTCAATGAAGCCGAATTGAAGAGAGGCCAGCCAGTTCAAGTGAGCAGAATCAACAGCATTGACAAGTGCATGCACAGCATCTTCTCCTTGGTTGAGCCGTAGTGCTTCGGCATTTCGATCACCACGAAACCCGCGCTCTGCAAGCAATTGTTCTTCCCACCACCCATAGATGCATTGGGGTTTTAATTCATTGCGATGAGGGTTTTGCAGACGGTTCAACAGTGCGTTGCAGTTGAGATCAGGACCAATCAGATCTCCCAAGACAAAGAGGGTCTCTACCCCACGGGTTTTCTTTAAGTCTCGCTGGATGAGGTTATAAACCTCCAAATCTCCGCGGAGACCGCTTACGAGTGCCCAGCGATCCATCAGCGTTCACACACGTGGCTGGCGTCTTCTGCTTGTTCGGCATATTCGAAGCCATGGCTCAAGCGCCAGGCGAACACTGGAGGTAGCCCCGCTTCAACAATGGCTTGACAGGTTCGCCCAACGTCATAGCTCACCTCTTTGATCTCAACCTCATCAGTGGCATCGTTGTGAATCACATAGGTAGCGCTGGTACTCCCGTGACGTGGCTCGCCCACAGAGCCAGCATTGACGATTCGACGCATTGGCAAATTGAGCTCGTGTTCCCCTGCGCTGTGGCTGCCGGCGTTTTGCAGGCGCACATGAATTGATCCATTCCGCAGTTCACGCACATAAGGCTGATGAGTGTGTCCACAGAAAAGGGTCTCGGCTCCTGCCGTTTCCACCCTTTCGAGTGCTGCAAAGGCATCCATATTTGGCAGCAGATATTCGTGTTGGCTATTGGGGCTGCCGTGCACAAACAGGAGCCGATCTCGACGTAACGATGTCGGCAGACTGGCCAGAAAGGCCTTGTTCTCATCAGTCATCCGCTCGGCTGTCCACTGATGGGCCAGGTGTCCGCGCCGTTCAGCCAGCTGAGATGGGTAACTGCACTCGCATGCATTCAGTCCATCGATGATGTCCTCGTCCCAGCAGCCCTGACAAGTGGGTATGGCACGTTCTCGCACCAGCTCCACAACTTCGTTGGGTTGGGGGCCGTAGCCCACTAAATCGCCAAGGCAGGTGATCGTCTCGATCCCTTGTTGATCAATGTCATCCAGCACCGCCTCGAATGCAGCGAGGTTGGCGTGCAGACACGAAATCACAGCATGAGCCATAACAATCAGCGTGAGTGAGTGAGTTCTGGTTGCCGATCCCGCAGAGGTGCCTGATGCATCTCCAATACGGCATCGTTGAGCAGGCAGTCGTCGATCGTCGACTGAGCGCCGACTGCATCGAGCGCTTTGCCTTGAACCACCAATTCAGACACTCGAGTGGGGCGGCCATTTGGTGGTGCAACTGCTTGCAGGGGCAGGAACTGTGAACCGTCCTGAGTCATCATCCAGTTGCAGAAAAATGCACGACCATCAGGCAGATTCATTAATGCCTTGGCTCGGTAAACATCGCCATAGGCACCGTTCACAAGTTCGAACCAGAAGCTGTTGAGGCTGCTGGGGTCCCAGACATATTTGTGAAGGCTGATGGTCCAGGATTCGAGCTTGCTGAATTCCAAGGTGTCTCGCTTCGGCAATTCAGGCTCTTGGCCGAAGTGGAGATGGCGATCAGGGAGCAGCTGAAATGCTTCGAGCTGAGCTTTGACGCGAGGATCGATCCCGATCAGACCACTCTCCTTGGGAGGGCGGAACTGGGGAACTTCGATCAATGCCAGCAAGTCGTCCGGTTGGGATGCAAGGTCTAGATGCGGATCAGTGAGGTCTCTCAGTTGAGGAATCTGATCTTGGAGAAAGGCAAGATCTATTCCTGTGTCGGGGGCCTGTTCAAGGCCTTCATCGGCGCAACCCTCAAGTCGCAGGTATCCGCAAGAGCCTGGGTGGCTCTGCATCGTGTTGAGGATCCAGGTTGTTTTGCCGCAGCCGGGAGGCCCCGAAATCAGCCAAGTTTTGCTCATGGTTGTAACAACAAGGCTGTTGGCTGATTGAGTGGAATTCGCATGGTCATCATTTGGGGTTGGTCCAACCCGCCGCCCTGAAAGGCCCCTGAGTCTCCAGCCGTGGCCTCGGCCGATAGGCGGAGAACCAAGACCAGGAATGGGAATGGGAATCATTCTCATCATGACTGGTTTGATTCCCTCCTGTCCACCCCCATCAAGAGATTGATTCGTTTGCTCAATAGGGGTGAGGGCAAAATCCAGTAGAAGAGGTCCATGTGCTTGCCTAATCGCTGTATGGACCTTCGCCATTGGTCTCTACTGGCAGTGGCTGCATGACTGATTGGCGTTTTGTCTCTTCTTTTCGTGCAGATCGATTTAGGGATGGAAGAAGCCATCCCACAAAACCCAGAGGAACAGCCCATTCCTGACCCGCCAGAGACGTATGACGAAGGCAAGATCTTGATGGGCGACTGACAATGATGCGTGAGATGAGGTGCGACGCGCCGTATTTGTTGCCTGACCCCAAGGGCTAGTGGTTTCTGCAATTCATGGATTGCGCTGGCCCTAGCGATCTCGATCGCGATATCGAGTTGTCCAAGGCCGCTCGATGAAGGCTGAGCCTGCCTTACTGAAAACCAAGACGATCAATCCCCACGTGGATGACCCGCGTGAGCGATGGAAGCAGCGCAAGAAAGATCGGTGGCAGGAGTTCTACCCCTCCTCAGGGTTAAGGCGTCTTAGTCCTCCGTTCGTGAAGCGCTATCAGCGAAGGTTTTTTCCAATCGCTCTTTGATTGCGTCGTTTGGTGCGATCTTGCGCCGCGAGCTGCCCTTCTGTTGAGAACTGAAGTTAAAGAGCCCTCCTGCTTTTCTCACTTCGCTGGCCCGATCAGGACCTTTCCTGATCGTCAGTCTGAACAACCACCAAAAACCAAGGCCAAATAAGACAAGCAAAGAGAGAAGAAGTGCTAAAGCAGCGTTCGTCTCCATAGCAGGTCAAGTGGGTATTGAAACTTAGACCACCTGTTGTACACCGGCAGCCTTGCACACATCTGATCTGCGTAAATCGAAAGACCGGTGGAGTGTGCACCACCGAGGTGTTCGAGGGCCTTTAAGGGCTTTTAGAGAAGGTTTCCTCTAACTGTTTTCTGATTTTGTAGCTCTGGATGCTGTCTTTTGGTTTGACCTCTTGTTGAGACCTGAAGTCAAAAAGACCTGTTCTCCCCCATCCGTTGGCCCCACCACGGCCATTTCTCATCGTCATTCCTACCCACCAAAACTGAAGGCCAAGGAAGACAAGCAAACAGATCCCAAGAGCGATATAGCCAGCATTCATCTCAACTCAGAGCGTGTTGCATAAGAGAAGCCTTGCACACATCTGATGGGCTTACATGACTAGATAGAGCAAGAACAATAAAAGTTGCTCCCAACCTGAGAAGAATTGGATCGGGCCTCTTATTGCTGAAGATCAGATCAACGGCGAAACCAGCGATCCAAGCGAGTAGCGGTTCTATGTCATCAACAAGATCACAGGAGAGAAGCGTTTGCTTTGAAACCTTGCGCAAGCAAAGAAGCTCTGGGGTTCCCTCAAAGATGCGATGGATTGATCGATGGATTTTGATTCGCAAAAACCGTACACGAGCCGTTCAGGTGGTGATGTCTATCGCCGACCGGCCCTGGTTCTTACGACCTTTTTGGTTCGGTCGGAAATTCTGATGGCGTCATGCTGTAGGGGTCTTGAACTGAACGACATGTATTCACGATTCGATGAAGTCTTCAATGGTCCCTTTGGCTACACCATTCCTCGTGATCGCGTTGTTGTGATCCCTGATTCTGCGTACAAGGCTGCTCAGGAGCGTCAAAACGCACAGCGCGTTGCTCGTCTTGAAGCACGCAGAGCAGAGTATCTTTCAGTTGTTGATCAGCTCGAGAAGCAGATTGCCGAATTGCAGCCTTCTCAGCAAGAACCAGTGCCAGACAAAGGGTTGGCGGCAGCTAAAACCTGACCGCTAGCACCTATGGGTGTGGGAGAGAAAAGACCTCCTGGTTCCTCGGGGGTCTTTTGTTCCTAAGGCAATCTTTAACTGCAGCGTGATGGTGCACACCTCCACAAGATCAACACCATGGCTTTAAGAGGTGAGTTGCTGAGCAACAAGGGAAAAGTCAGCTTGGATCAATTCAAAATGAATCAGCAGATTTTTCTGACCAAATGGCTCAGTAAACGAGGTGAAATGATTCAGTCTTCAGCTTGTTCTCTTCTCCTAAGCCGATTTTATCGATGATCTTAAGGAGCTTGCTCTGATGGTTGGTGATCATCCAGTTGTTGATTGCTGCTTGCGTGCTTGCGTCTATTCACCAGTTTGGGGCACTTATAGGCCGGCTAATCCATCTCTCTCTTACTGTTTCTTCTTGACTTCTTTTTTCTTGGATCGGAGTTGTATTTTTAACGGACCGGAACGATCCATTGAATGCCAAACCAACAGCGGCTGCGAGCCCGCTTGCTGGAGTTCCTGAAGTTCCGAGTTCTGGCTGCTCAGGAGGAGTTTTTCACACCCTGGCAGAGCAAGGCTGGAATCGATTGCATCAAGCTACGTGCTTGGCTCTCTGATGTTTGGCCAGAAGCCCTTGCTCTCGATGACGACCAGTTGAAGCAGGTGCTTGATCAGGCGCGCTGGCTTTATGTGAACTGAGGCCCCAAGAGAAACAAGGCTCCCTTCAGGCTATTGGGAGAACCAAAGAAATATATTCGCCAATGCGGCTCAAGCTCTGATGCTCTTCTTGCTGATCGGAGCTCTGGCTGCTCCTTCTAGAGCTGAGAAACCTATACGCCAACCTTGACTATCAGAAAAATACTTCGACCTATGCCCACAGTGGTGCGTCGGAGAAAGATGGGGCGACTCAAGCCAAGAGTGGAGTCAATATCTGCAGAATGAGGAGAGTAAGGAATGGGAAGAGGCGACGAGAACCGACTGCATCAAGGTTTGGGCTCCTTCTATCGATGGCACTGGCTGGAAGCAGGGCGACGTTGATTGAGCAGATCGAGGTCTATCTCCTCTGCCATAAAAAAAGCCCTCTGGTAGGTACAGAGGGCAGCTCATGCGTTCGTTCGAACTTTGGCTAAGTCACAAGGCGTTTGCACGCACCAAGGCAACAAGCTTAGGTATCAAATGCCCACTGGCATAGCAACAGGGGGGAGTAGGCGTTCTCTTTGATCCAAGATCCATATTCCCTGTTTGTTTTATCCCACCTAAGAAGCGCCAGGCTGATCCCACATCATTAGCAGCCAGCGGTCAGCAATCTGCTCCGCGAGCTGGTCAACAACTGCGAGCTGGTCGAGTTCACGAGCTTTGATTCACTTCTTCTCTCGTTTGGCAGGCGTTCGCCTGTTCTTGCCAAAGCCGCTCATATCGAGCCTATGCCAGTTGTATGCAAGGCTTCATGTATGGAGATGAACGCTGGCTACATAGGGCTTGGGCTCTGTTTTCTTGTTTTCGCTGGCTAGGTATGACGATGGGACTATTCAGTAAAAGAAGGGACTTACAAGTCGAATTCAAGCCTCCAAAGGAAGTCGGCACAAACTTCAAGCCGCAAAGGGATCTTAGTCCAATCAGTCGGGACGACGAATTTAAAAGGCGCTTGGAGCAGACCCTTGCTGAAAGCCCTTCACAAAGGGAGGATTGATAACAACTATTGCCACTATTCCTTAAAGTAATGAGAAGTATCTAGCTCTTCAATATATATAAATATGATTGATGCCAAAGTATTGTTTGAAGAGTATTAAATAATGATTCTTTGTCACGTCCGAGATATCGATCATGCTTCTCAGCGCTCTCAATTCTCAAAGATTGATGCAGCTCAAGTATGACTGTATTGCTTGAGTATCTGAAGATCTATAGCTGCCAAAACCTCAATATTCGTTGCCTCTAATCGAATATTTGGTGCCATGCCATCATCATAGGCTTGTTTCCAACGAGATGCACATACACACCAATGATCTCCTGGTTTCAAGCCTGAGAAGCCATACTGAGGAATTGGCGTTGATAGATCGTTCCCTTGAGCTTTGCTATAGGTCAGAAATTGCTCGCTGATCACGCAGCAAACCGTATGCTGACCAAGGTCATGCCCATCAGTTCTACATTTTCCGTCTCGATACCAACCCGTTTTCGGATCACAACTACAAATCTCGAGAGGTTCGCCTAAAACATTTCGATCCATTTGCAAATGACTAATTAGCTAAATCCTATAGGTTTAAAGCCACAAGGCAATAGCAACTGAGCCTTAGCATCTGCTTTAGATAAATATAGGTAGTGTTCTGCCTGCCTCAGGCAAGAAGAATTCTATTTACCGCTGATGAATCCAACTATCAACCACGCTAAAACTTGGTCGTTCTGGATCACTTAAATCTAGTCGGTATTTTTTAACCTCGTAGCCCCATCCATTCCCAGGATGATATTCATATTCAATAATCGATGAATCTGCTTGTCTTTCGATGTTATGGAGAAACAAGCTCCTGCCTGGGGTTTCGATGGGTAAGTTGTCTCTGAAGTTATTCTTCGAAAGGCAAAGCCTCCTGCTTCCGTCACCATATCTTATTGCGAAAATATGGTACTTATTTCCATGAGCGTTGAATCTACTTGCGTAATCAATTTGCCAATTACTGGGATCAAAAGAATCACTTGCCAGCTCACAATCGGCTCCAAATGCTCTTTTAGCTTTAGAGATTAGTGAAGAGGATTGGCATGATTTTTTAATATCATTCCTAACATTTACTTGACGAGTGCCTGAAAGCTTCTCCAGTCTTTCAATTGTAATCCATTCTTTGTCGTTGACTCCACGACCAATTATTTTGCTTTTCCAGAGCCCTTCTCTGCAATTATAGCTATAAGTTGTGCCTTCAATGACTTTATCCTTTGCCTCCGCAGAGATTGTTGATGTGCAGAGTAATATGCCAGCCAATGCAGATTTGAAGATGAAATCTGAGATTGGCTTGCGTCGCATAAAGACGGTTAAAGATGATTCGTATATTTTATCATAATCAGAAGACTCCGCTCTTGAATATTATATCTTAGCCGTTCCAGACTTGGAAGCTGATAACAATTAATGGATTTAGCTTGTATCCCCACTAGAAAAGATGCCAGTAGGTTTGGAACCAGTGATTAATTTAGGCTACTGGTAAAGCAAGCAGTACACCGAGCCGATCCATAGAGTTGACTACAAGCTAAATAGTAATATGACCAGAACTACACTGCCTTTTATTACAGTTGTATTTAAAAGCTGCTAGATAACTGTTCGAATACCTATTCAATAACTGGTAACACTTGCTTGTAGGAATTCGCTTACTACCTCAATTGGCAGGGGCTAAACAAAGCTAGCCTGGTGCATTGATAACAAATCAAGTTTGAACTTTGCCTGCTCTTGCAAACCCTAACTTCCGCCTTTAATCACGGCGGCCCGAGGCTTATACCATTGCCTCCAAGTCCTATGTCTTTTCTGATTCTCACTGTAACTTGAAGCCATTTGACATGAATCTGATTGAGACGTCAATCCCTATTCCAAGGAAGTCATTGTTGATCTGGTGAGATCAATTGCTGCAGTTGATTTGGCTTGATAGCTGCAACTAAAGATGAATCCAACAATCATTCACTTTAAATCGCTTAATCCCAGTACAACGTTCCGTTCGTCTCTCCTTATCACTGACGGGTGCTGCTGCTCTTGCATTGGCATCTGCACCCTTTTCCTTGCTTCCTGCTGTTGCAGAAGAGAGTGCTCCTACATGGCAGCAGCAACGTGAAAAATTGCTGAAGAAGATTTCAGGCCCTCAAGCAACGCAATGAGCAGCTCGAGGCCCAGATCAGCAGCTCTTCTCTAGACAATGATGATACCTTTGATCTGCTGGAGATCAACCTCAAGGATGCTGCTCAGTTCAACATGGGCTTTCAAGGTGCCCTGCAAAGAGTCGGCAGACTGAACCAAGCAGGAATTGATGCCTTTCTGCCCATTGCCGTTGGTGAGAACAGCGTCTTTTTTATCGATGCCTTAGTAAACGCCAATTTCTCTTTCTACGACAACTACTCAAGCATAATTAATACTGTACCGATGAAGCTGCGTTGCTTCGGCAAAAAAGAAGGAACTCTGATGCTACCTGGCTTCTACAAAGGCGTAAGCGGGATGGGATTAGAGCTGCTCGAGGATGATCAATCACGAGCTGTCGTATCTCAACTGATCAGCGCTGGACCCTGGGCTGTGCTCAATGACTAGCCAACATGCTGGCCAGATAGCCATGGCTTTTAAGCTCATCCCACTTGCCTGACATGACTTCTTTAGGTTGATTTCTCTCCAATATTACGATCTGGTCAGCCTGCTGGATCGTGCTCAAACGGTGGGCAATGCTGATTCTGGTCATGCCCAGCTCCTTGATCGTTTGTGTGATCCGCTCCTGGGAGCGATTGTCTAACGCACTGGTCGCTTCATCCATGATCAGAACCTTCGGTTGGGTGATCAGGGCACGAGCAATCGCAATCCGTTGCACTTGCCCCCCAGAGAGATTGCCACCGGAATCACTTAACAACGTTTCCAATTGCATTGGCATCGCGCGCACTTCATCAGCTAAAGCAGCTTGTTCAAGCGCTTGCCAAACTTCATCTTCGCTGCGCCCCACTCCGCCGCAGATGACTTCATAAATGGATCCGGTATTGAGTCTTGCTGTCTGCATTACCACCCCGAGCTGACGGCGGTAGGCCCGGATTGCTAATTGAGTCAGCGGGATTCCATCTACCAACAGTTCTCCGGTCTGAGGGCTAATGAAGCCAAGAAGCATGCGGACCAATGTTGTTTTTCCGCAGCCACTTGCACCAGTAATTGCCGTGTGTTGACCAGCTGGAATCGTGAGAGTGAGGCTATTGAATAATTGCTCACTACTTTCTGGAAACTCGTAGGAAATACCCCTTAGCCGAAATTCGCCCCTCAAGCTGTGATAGATCGCCTCAGGTTGATATCCCTTTTCAACATCTGCATACAGCACTGGTTCAGCCCGCCGCCAAAGCACTGCTGCACGCCCAGCAACGTTAGCTAGAAGATTAATCGCACCGGTTAGTGCACCGTTGAAGCCAGAAAATGCGGCATTAAAAGAAATAAATGCCACCAGTGTTTGATTCAAATTAATTTCGCTGGGGCTATTCAAAACCTGATAGGCGACCACGGCAAACATGAAAAGACTGGCCAAGGGGGTGACTAAGGTTCCGTATTGCTCCATCGCATCGCTATAGACGTTGCTGCGTAATTGCAAGGATGCATAGCGATTGATCTCTCTTAGCCAGCGAACCAATAGGTAAGGCTCACTGCCAGCGCTGCGGATTTGGGGCATGCCCATAACGGCTTGCAGGGAAAAATTTGTGATCTCTGCACCACTTTCTAGTAATGGCCTTTGCAATTGGATGGAGCGCCACGTGATCCAAAGCAGGCAGATTGCGGCAACCAGAGTAAAGGCGCTGGCCCATAGCGCCAGCTGGTTGTCGTAGACGAACATCAGCACAAAAAAGCTGATGGCAAAGAGACTGGAAAGCAGGGTGGATAGAACACCATTGCCAATCAGTTGCCGCAACTGACTGATTGCACTCACTCTAGAGGCGAGGTCGCCTGTGGTGTATTTGCTGATGAAGCTCATAGGCAAGCGCATCAGCCGATCCCAAACTGCAGATTGCAGTCGCAAATCAGCAATGCTCTCCAAGCGCAACAGCATCAGGCTCTGAAGAAACTCAGTGGCCATTGAGCCAATCACGATCAGAACGACAACCGTCAAACCCTGAAAAAGCAAGTTCTGATCGTTTTGAGGAAGAATTCTGCTCACCAGCACATTGGTGAGCATCGGAATCGAAAGAGTAAACAACATCACCACCGCAGAGGTGATCACCAGGGCTGTTAGAGCTCCGAGTTCGGTAGCAAAAGCGAAGCGCAACACAGCCAGCGGACCTAAAACGGTTTCCGGTAAAGAGGGGTAAACCTCATAAGCGGTTGCAGCGAGTTTCAGGTTCGAATCACACAGCCGATGACTCTCATCCTGCGGGTCAAAAAGCCAGTTTTGACCTCTATGCCTATAAAGAGCGAAGGGAGTGTTGTGTTCAGCATCAAAGACAACCAGCAATGGATATTCCGCTTGATTCGGGTCAAGTGGTGCCTCAATCTTGCGGTGATGAATATCATTGAAATTCAAAAGCTCTTTGATTGAGGCGCCAGAAAGTGGCTGCAATCGTTTTTGACGTCTTCCTAGCTTCGCCATACAAAAGCCAAGTAGACGAAGCTCGATTTCCCCTTCATTCTCAGGGGTATAGCTGAACAGCAGTTCCTCCTCAAGTGCTCTTGCTTGCAGCAAGGCCTCACGGCCTGGATTTGTCGTCATGCGCTCAACTCACTCTGCTGCTGTTCTGATTGCACCAAGGCCTGAAAAGCGCTTTGCCGTGCCAAAAGATCCTTGGGAGAACCGATTTCAATGACTTGGCCGTCTTGCATCACTATGACCTGATCACTGCGTAGAGCGGCATCAAGGCGATGTGCCACACTCACCGTCGTCATACGGCGTGCTTTCAGAGCATCGAGCACACGAGTTTGGGTGGCGTTATCAAGGGCGCTGGTCGCTTCATCCAGCAACAGAATCTTCGGCTTTCGCAACAGTGCCCGACAAAGTTCTAGTCGTTGCCTTTCTCCCCCACTGAGATCGCTTCCGTTGTCACGAAGTGCACGCTGAAACGCTTTTGGATGTGCTCTGATTGTATCCAACACCTGGGCATCGTTAGCTGCAGTCTCGAGATCTTCCAGCCCATAGGCAGGGTTCCAAAGGGTGATGTTGTCATGCACGGAGGCGTTAAAAACAAACACCTGCTGGGGCACATAGGCCAAGCTGTTACGCATCACTCGATCACCATGCTCCTGCCAGGGTTTTCCATCAAATAACAGAGTGCCACTACTGGGCATATAAAGGCCAGCCAGCAAACGAATGAGGGTGGTTTTGCCACAACCACTACCGCCCACAATCGCCAACTGAGAACCCGCTGGGATCGTTAGATCAAGTTGATCAATGAAGGGAGGGGAAGTGACATCAAAGCTGTAGCTAATTTGTTGTAACTCGATCATCCCCTCGAGGCGTTTAGCCACGTTCGAAGTTTCGTCTTCAACCCCTAAGGCGGTGGTTTCACTCATTGCGAAACTACGCACTAACGGGTCATCTTCACTTTTATCAAGATCTTCAAGACGTGCAAGATCGCCAATTAGCCTCTGAAGACTGGCATTCAGTTGTGGAAGGGAAGAGATCGGTGCAGTGAGCTGACCCTGCAAAAATTGAAAAGCCACTAAGGTGCCAAGTGACATCTTGCCGGCGATAATTAGCAACCCTCCGACAGCGATAATCAAAGCATTGAGCAGAAAGGTGCTCCCGCTAGCAGTGACTGTGGCAATAGCTATCTGTGAACCAAGCAGCTGGTTCTGAATCACCACGTTGCCGAAGCTGCCCTGCCATTGGCTCAGGAAGTCAAATTCCAGGCCAGAGGCCTTGATTGTTTCGATGTTGTTAATCCCTTGCAGTCCCTTACCCTGAGCCTTGCCCTGTTCCAAGGCGAGTTTACGGTTGGCGTCGTAACGCTGCTCAGTCAACCACCAATTAAGAAGAAGATTGCCGCCAATCACGACCAGCACCAAAAGCGCTAGCCAGGTAGAGATAAATAAAGCCACGATCAACATCAGGGCACTTGTCCAGAGGCTCAAAAGAAAACGCAGTAAGCTGTTCATCAAGACCTGCGTAGTTCCCATCCCCAGCAACATGCGACTAGCAATTTCACCCTGAAAACGGGTCTGATAGAACCCGAAGGTCACTTGAAAAAGCTTGCGGAATAAATCGGCAGTAAGTCTTTTCGAGAACAGCAGCTCCATTCTTCGTAGGATCAAGTAGTAAATACTGAGCACAGCCAACCAGCCAAGAACGGAGAGCATTAGCAACCAAAGAATTGGAATGCCGAAATAGAGTCGCTCATTTTGTAGAAAGTTGTCGATGAAGCCAGAAGTGAAGCCAGCAACCAAAATGCCGAACACCCCTTGGGCACTAGCTACGCAAAGCAACTGCAGCAAAGATCCTCTGTATGGAAGCAGTTTGGCTGGCAGACTCCACAGTGGCGATCGCTCACTGCCGCCAGTGCGGAACTCTGGCCCGGGTTCGAACTCGAGCACGATGCCAGTGAATTTATCAAGGAATTCCTCCATCTCCACTCGCGTCCGACCCTGAGCAGGATCACTTAGGAAGACGTGGCGATCGTTAAACCCTTCAACCACTAGAAAGTGATTGAAGCCCCAAAAGACGATGCATGGGAAGTGGCCTTCACTTCTGAGTGTTTCTCCTGAGCAGCGATAGGCTTTTGCTGTGAGGCCGTATTCACGAGCAGCCTTAAGTACCTGCTTAGCATTAGAACCATCGCGGTTGACGCCGCAGGCCAAACGCAGCTCGCTGAGTTCAACAATACGGCCAAAGTAAGCGAGGATCGTGGCAAGCGAAGCGGCGCCACATTCAGTTGCTTCGTATTGCAGCCGTGCTTGGGCCTTGACGCGCTTCCGCTGCAGTTTCTTCATTCGTTTATTTGTTGCCTGTTGTTGTTAGGTAGCAGGTGTGGTCTGTCTGGCGGACTCATGCCAAAGAAATAACGGAAACTAGGAAGCACCATTTCGATAGGAGCAACGTATCGGGTGGTGATCTGCACAGAAAGGCGATCACCGGGGGTCGGAGGGAATGGCAGATCGCCTCTTGAACTCCAGCGGTAACCACCGCTGTTCAAGGGGGAGGTCTCTCCACTGCGCTCAAGCGCCAAGACTGCAAGGGTTGGAGATGGCTCGCGATTTGTGATCACTTGGGCCAGCGATTTCAGTCCTACACGGGCATGGACATCTTCTAGCCCGCTTGGCACTTGGGCCATCGACACTACGCGCCCACGGATGCCCCCAACTTCCGATCGTTTATAACCCTCTGGAGTAGCTAGAGCGTCCATGCCTGGGAACACCTGGGCCATTTCCCTGGAGCCGAGAAACACCGGCACTAATATGGGACTATTGAGTGAATCATCACTCAATTGCAGTACAACTTGACCCTGGATGACACTTTCACCGTTGTTTGGGATGACTTGTGTCAAATAAACATCATCCGAGGCAAAGATCATCTGCTGGTTAATAAGATTTGAAAGTGTGTTACCCAATTTCTGATAAGACTGATCAAGTTGATTACTAAGGTTAATCAACTCATTTTTGTTGCTATAAATCTGAGAGCGAAGATTGTCAACCTGAGCTTGTTCCTGCAGAATCGCTGCACGTGTCACATATCCCTTGCTTTCAAGTTTTTGCATCTGGGCAAGATAAGAGGAGCGTCTAGCAAGTTCTTCACGAAGGATTGATTGCTTGGAATTGATATTATTCTGTTGAGCCAGGGTATCGCGGAGTGTTCTCTTGAGTTGATCAAGCTCACTATGGAGTTGCTCATGCTGAGCAGATGATTGAATCCAAAGCATTAGTTGACCTGCAGGGACTTTCTGTCCATAAAAGGTTTGTTTAAGTTTTTCTGTGAAATTTTCAGCAGATGAATTTTTAGCCATTGATATTTTTTCTGAATGTTTTTTATCGATGGCATTAAGGATATTGGTCGCCAGCTCAGTCATTTGCCGATTATTAAATTGACCAGGCCGATTTTTGAAACGTTTGGCCGATAGATGCCATTGCTGTTTTGGTTGATTAAACATCCAAATAGCATTGCCGTTGGTACCGCTGATGCTGCTATTAATTGTACTCACTGGCAGTAGCACGCCTGTGCCTTCTACGCTCAAAGGAATACGTGCCAAGGTGGCCCACAGAGCTCCGCCGATGGCAATCAGCAGACCCATTCCCAAAGTAACCTTTAAAGGTGGTGTCAATAATGTAATTGGTGGGTTGCGATCACCAACTTGATAGCGCTTTAGCAAAGCGCGTTTGTTAAAGGGATTAGTCAAGGTATTAGAGAGGAGTTTTTAGGATTGCTCGATGGATTACGCATCATTCTTAAACGCATCTGTACATCCTTCTCGGTACTACCAGGCCATGTGGCTGAGTAGCGATAGATTTCAGCAACAGCATTATTGTAACTAAGTATCGCTTGCGAGGATTGTTGTGCAGCTATAGAAAGCTGTTGAATGGTCTGTACAACGCTGGTGATATCACCTACCCCAGCAGCCCAGCGCACTCGAGCGACCTCTTGCGCGAGCTTTGCACTTTCATAAGCCCTTTGGGCACTTGCAATGGCTACGCGTGATGTTTGCATTTCAGCAAAGCTGCTTCGTACTTGACGAACAACAGTTAGTTCCGTTTGGGCTGCTTGGGCTTTTTGTTGACGGCTCTGCGCATAAAAAGATTCAGCATTTGCTGCATTAATGCCGCCATCGAACAAAGACCATGAGAAGCCGATCCCGACAGTAGCTGTCCATGTCCGAGTCCAATGGTAAGCGCTCCCAGGATCATCATCGACAGGGACGGATGAGTAACCATTGCTGGAGTTCAGTGATCCAGTTCCCATAAGTTGAAAAACTGGCAGGTAGCTGCGTATAGAGGCGATACCTCTCCATTGAGCTGATTCAGCGGCAGCAAGGCTGGCAAGAATCTCTTCACGTTGCTTGAGTGCGTTTTTGAGGGTTTCTTGAAGGGTTTCACTCCAACTCCCTGCACGAGCGGCTGGATCACTAGGGATGGCGAGTTTTCCTGGTGGTAGTGCTAGGTATTCTGCTAATAAAGCAGTTTGCTTGATGTATTCCTGGGTATAGCTAACTAGTTGGCTGAGTTGAGTAAAAAGCTGAGACTTAGTTTGCTCAACATCAAGCACAGTCGCCATCCCGATATTTTTTTGAGCTTCTAGCATCTTGAGTTGTTGTTTATTAATCGCATAAATCTGTTTAAAGCTATTAATGAGCTGTTGGCTACTTTGAATGCCGTAGTAGCTCTGCTGAAGGTTGAGGATGAGATTACGGGTGCTTACATTAAAAAGTAATTTTTGTTGCTTGAGTGATTCAGATGCTGCGTTGATATCAGGCTGTCGCGTTGGATCAATGAAGTTCCAGCTCACTATCGCTCCAGGCTGGAGTAGAAATGATTGGCTCTTGTTTACTGAATAGAGTGAGTTAGAGCTTAGAGTGGTTGATGAAGCTCTGTTTCCACGCATACCATATTGATTGTTAATGTAAGTTCCCCAGCTGTAACCAATGAATGGAGATCCATTGGATAATTGTAATTGAGGATACCAGCGTCTTTGTGCAGCAATCAAAGACCATTCGTATTGCTGAATCGCACCAAATGTTTGAAGCAGTTCTGGATTGTTAGTAATCCCAATAACGATAGCTTCATTGAGTGTAATCGGCATAGAATTTCGCTTGACACGATTCTGCAAGCGATCCAATTCATCAACAAGATATGTTGAATCAATATTGGAAGTATTGCTAGTCAATAATTCGTTTGATTTTTCTGTCTGCGCAAGGCTTTGTGGCACTGCCAAAAAGCTGGCCAGCTGCAAAACCACTGTTGAAGTGTGGAGGGAACGCCGAATTGACATCTATAGGTTGCCACCCAGGTAATTGTCAGGATTTCAAGCGCATTATGGAGCTTTTTGACAACTCTGCAAGTTTTTCTAACGCCTAGTTGTGTTAGTCAATCATATTGAAGGCGGTCCATCTAGGGGAGTAACCACTGCATTGGCAATAGATACGCAATAAAAAAAGAGAACCTCTGGTGATGCTAGAACAATGAAGCAAAATGTGAGTGTCGTGTCGGAAACGTATTTAGATATAGATTCCATCAAGATATTCAATCTTGCAAAGCATATGAATTCGTTGGCCGAGCGAGCATTTATAGCGAGGTAGGGTTATAAATGTCCACTTCAAGAATTATGTTGTCGCGACGATACTGGCTTTAAGTTCTTATAGTTAAGAATTGGGTCTGGCTACGGTTTTCACGGTGGTGACCTCTACGCTTTCAGTCTTTAGTGGAGTCCATCTGCACCGCCCATATACGGTTTCCATATCACGACCCATATTGTTGTAGCTCTTGCGTGAAGTCATCAGCGTGTTGAGGTCAATAAACAGGTCATTTCCAACCCTGGGCGATATGGCCCTCCAGATACGGTTACGATCGCCGATGTCACCTTTCCATTCGCCCACGCGCGTTTCAATGACCAGTGATTTGTTGTCGATGCGGCCAGTGGTTTTGATAGAAAAGCGATGATCTGGTTTCTGCCAATAAGTGTCTCGTTCACGTGAATAGGTGTAGAGCTGACCCGTGTTGCGATCAAACACATAGGCTTCACGAGAAAGCGTATTGCTGCATTCCAGATGCTGGAGAACTGGCGCAGAGTTACAGCCGCTCAGCAGCATTGTGGCGACGATTGAAGTGAGTAGTTTCATGTAGGTCTCAGTATCGAATAAAGATAAAGGGCTTTGCAGGGTAAAGAAATACTCAACCGCATTGATGATGTACGAGAGGGCGTCATCGAGCTTGGTCTGTTTGGCGACCTTGGGGAACTGGACGCACCAGAAATTGATAGCAGGTTGTTTTTTCCCGGTGTCTAGCTGAAGGGTCAGGTCATCATCATGAGTGGTCTAAGCGGCACGGGCAAAACCCAGCTTGTTTGTTCTATGGCGTCCGCTGCAAGGCGTGGAGGTGTCTTCCTCGGCTTGGCTTACGAAAAAGCCCTGGGTCTGTGTTTTGCAGCTGAAGGTGCAGTGAATGGTTTTGAGCATTGGTCACTCTGCAGTGGTGGCAACTTTTCGCCAACCTGAATCCGGGCTTGCAACTTCCAATCAATGGCAGAACCGTCGAGATCACGAACGAGTAGCGCTTGCAGGCGACGTGGTTCTGTCTTATCTCCTGTCCTGCCTCACCACAACGGCTCATTTCTTTGAGGTGCACTTTGAGGGACTGGTGCAACAGGGCCTGTGCTTTCACCGTTGCGATCCCTTTGCTCTGCTTGTGGTTCTACTGGTGCTTTCTCTTTTGGTGTTGAAGGAGTCTCTGCTGCGTCATCAGGTTTCTCAGCATCCTTCTTCTCGCGGTCTTTTTGATCTTTACTTTTTTTCTTCTGCTAGACAAAGACCCAGGGGTTCGCAAAGCGCTGGCACCGTAAATAAAGCAATCGCCGCGGACAAGCCTGTTAGCACTACCAAAACGATGATCAATCCCACCACTATTTGGCAGCAACAGCAAGGCATGAAGAAGGGCACCCGCGTCGGATGCCCTCAAGTCCAGGACAGGTTTTCAGGGTTTCTACGTCCTCGGACTCCTGATCTAGGTCTAAGCAAGCAACAACAAGGCGTCAGTAGGAAGAATTACTCCTTTCGATCAAGCGTCTCTAAACGCCCCCGCACTACCCTTTCGCACCTCTCAGGGGCTGGATCGCACAAGCATTTTTTGCTGCTAAGAACACAAAAAAGAACAGCCCGAATCTGGATGGGGGATTGAGGTAGGCATTGCCTTTTTACCGGCAATCTCAATAGCCGGTTCTGTCCGTTGAACCCCTTGCGGTCACTTGTCAGCAACTGGCCAACTCAAACAAGAGAAAGGGGCCCGCAGGCCCCCTAGAACGTGCTGTTGTATCCCAGCAAATATCGGCAGATGGGTCCCACTCCAGCTGCCGTTAGCGATCACTCTTTTGTGGCCGCTAACTCTTTGTCTGGCTCAGCTGCTGGTAGTGCAGCTTGCAGTTCACTGATCTGCTCGTTAAGGCGCTCAATCACCTGAGAGTGATGCTCTTTGCGAGCTTCAAGTTTGGCAACTTGGCGCTCATTTTCTTGCGCACGCAGCTTGTTGTACTGCGAATCAGGGATCACAACAACGCGATCACGAGGAATGCTGTAGCCGAATGGAACGTCAAAGACGGAATCGAATAGTGAATACATGATTGTTCTCTTCAAGACCCCTACAGTTTGACTCCACCAGAATGTTCAACCGAACCAAAAAGGTCGTGAGAACCAGGGCCGGTTGGCGATAGACATCACGTTTTAAACGTCTCTGGTACGGCTTTCGCGACTAAAAATCCATCGATCAACAGGTCGCATCGTCAAGGGAATACAAAAGTTTCATGGCTTGAGCAAGCTTCAAGCCTGGAGGCGTCTCTCCTATGAACTCCTCGAGCACCTAGAACTGTTCCGCGCTTGGCTCCGATAGCTCGCCGTTGTCTTGAAATTCATCAAATAAGGGTTCTCGAGCTATTTCTTCTCACGCTGCGCACGCTTACGCCTGTTCTTGCCATCACTGGCCATGTGAGACCATCAGCTGAGCGAGATTTCCCGCGCCTCGATGCTCAGTAAGTCCATAACTGGGATGTTCGGTCGTCGAAACAAAAAAGATGCTCCCAAGGAGGAACCCACAGAAACAGATCTCGAAAGGGGCTACAGGCTCGCTGCCGCTAAGCAAAAGGAGATTTTGAAAGAACTTCTCGCACAAAAACCAAGGGCCTAACTTTCCACCACTGGTCTAGGGGCAGAGGGGTTGAAACGACTCTCACCACTGGGCTGACGTTGCCCTACAACCATCTTTTTGCAGTCTTTTCCATCGCTCCCTTAGATCAGCCACATCGGGATGCATCGATCTGGTTTTCAGTAAGGCGAGCTCTTCCTTCCTCTGGCGAACTTTGATCACTTCGATGGGGCGGTCGAGATCGCTCTTGTCAGTCGCCCATCAAGATCTTGCCTTCGCCGTACGTCTCTGGCGGGTCAGGGATTTGCTGTTCCTCTGGGTTTTGTGGGATGGCTTCTTCCATGCCCAAATCGATCTCAAGGAAAAGAAGAGACAAAACACCAATCAGTAATGCAGCCACTGCCAGTAGAGACCAGTGGCGACGGTCCATCATTGAATCAATAACAATCAGTACCAATGCTCTACTAGATCTCAGCGCCTTGTTGAATGAAAGCTTTGGAGTTAGCAGCTTTTTTTATCCAGATCAAACGGATAGTCATTCATTCAAGTCTTAGAAGGATAAAAAAAGGGTTTCTCCAAGGCAACAACAACTCCGTTGGCATTGGACGATTCGCCTCATCAAAATCCAAAAACACTGGTATCAAGATGCAGTGACTATTCCATTTCAACTGGATAAAAATAAGCTGGTTAGCGATATGGACTGACTGAATTCACCAGCAGGTCAACTCTTCAGAGGCCATCGAATCGAACATTTAGGTTCACCCTTTCAGGCCCTAGGGCAGTAGCTTGCGTCACCAAAACTGCTGTCTTTTGGCTTGCTGTTCCATCAACTGACACGCCAATGGGTGGTGCCCAGGTCGCGGAAAACCCCCAGGGTCCAATCGTGGTTCGGATTGGTTGCTCGCTATAACCTGCCTTTGTCAGAGCACTTTTGACAATTGGAAAGAGTGTTTCAGCTGTGCCATTGAGCTGACCATTGAGCCCAGTTTGACCAATCGCATTTGCCATAAATAGAGGAGCCAACTTCCCTCTCACCTCCTTGGGAAGCGTGTTCAGAAGTACCGATGGCTTTTCCGCCCATGCAGCTGGCGAAAGAGTGGTGAACAAAAACACAGCCGCGACCAGGAATCTGCGCATCAGTTGGGGGTATTTCTGTCTCAGTTGTAGCCAAAACAATCGATTTGCCCATGGCAGCAACAAGGCTGAGGATGAACTGCTCATCGATGACCAAGGCAAAGCACCCAGCCACCATGACGATCTGACCACTGCATGAAAAACCGTCGCGATGACTAGGAAGCAGGGCCGCTTGAATTCAGCGCTAAGAACCCGGACCAGAAAAAAGAGACAATGCGCCGGTCTTAGGCATGCCCCATGCCAGTGCAAGCATGCTGATCAGCAACAACTTGAATTGAGCCCCCTGCGACCATCGCCACTGATTGGCTCATGCTTGCCACATCAAAGAGATCACCTAGATGTTGATTTGATGCGCAAGCAGGCAAGACAATAAAAAAGGCCCATTAGGGCCAGGGACAAACCTTGTGGTTCTCACAGAGCTCGATGAGGTTTGGCGACTGCAAGACCGCGCAGTCCGAAAAAAGCAAGGACGGAGCTGATGCCGGTGAGAAGTACAAGGGTCGAGACCAAAGTGGGGGTCAGTTCATAGCAACTACCCCAAAAGCTGATACCCATGTCAGTTACAGCAAGACTTTTAGTTCATAGCAACAACTCAGCCAATCGCCAATAGGGCCAGGTTGATCGTTGCTGATCAGGTCAATGGCAGTGAATGGCGCCAACGATCAATTAAGCAAAAAGACTTGCTTTTACAGGCGGTGTAATAACGACAGAACCACCTCAGCACACCTCAAGCGTGTGGTTCATAGCAGCTGCGAGATTGTCAATCAAAGAACAAACAAAATCCAACATTTGCGAAGCATCCATCCTGACTGAAGCCGCTAAACCCTGGTCTTAAAGGGATTGGACGCCATGGATCGTTCAGACAACCTCGCAATGATTGCAGTTCAGGCCACTTAAGCAATACACCACTGCAGAAAAAAAAGACCACTCAAGCAACACACGCTGCGCGACCCACAAACCAGAACCAAGACCGATATCGCCCGTCAGCGAATGTTCTGATGCCTTAATTGATGTAAAAATCAAGTCATACCAGTAGATTTGCCAACGCATAAAAAAGACCCCTGGTTGCTTTGCATTCACAGCAAGGGTCTTGGCGTTCTCGTGTGAGGTGGGGTTAGCTCGCAGTAAGAGCTAGCTCCTTAGCCTTGTCTGACAGGGCTCCCTCAAGAGTCAACCTTGCGATCTGAATTTCAAGACGTTCAAGGGCGCTGAGGTATGCAGCCTTAGTTTTCTCGAGGTCTGCAACACGTGCAGCCTTCTGAGCGTCGTAATGAGCCTTGTACTCACCATCACTCATTGCATAGAAGGTGGGTTTTACAGAAGCGCTGGAGGAAGCGAAATAACTGTCGAGGAGCTCGCCTTTGTCCTGATAGTCAGCGATGCGGTTGTCTAAGGAGGTCATTGGAGGGAGAGAAAAATCGTTCCTTACCGGGCTGCATTTAAAGGGCCATCCAGGAGGCAGTGGGTACGGTTTCCTCGAATAAAACTCGATAGGCAGATACTTGGTGTCTGCCAACGTCACCCAGAGCACCTTGGCTTGTGTCTGGTTTAACTGCAGCTGTTGTTCCTCTGCTCTGCGGCGATGCGGTTCTAGAACCATTCTGCTCAGTTGTGCGCGTCGCTGCTGGTGTACACCTCTTGCCATGAGAGCCGATCAACTAGGCAAGGAATCTTCTTAGTCAGAGCTCATCCCAACTCAAGCAGGTTGGAGGGTTCTAAAGAGCAGGGATTCATAAACGGCTATCGCCAACAAGATCAAGACGATTCCGCTCACCAATACTTTGCCGTTCATCGATGTCTTAGAGACAGGCACTTCCCTTTCTACTTTCTGCTCAAGTGCTGTGCTAATCGAGTTTTGCAAGAACCTGCCACCCTTGCGCTGAGAATGCTGGCCTGGCCATCTCAACCCAATAACTGGGCAAGGCTTTCGCTCTGCACCAATTGAAAATGAGGCAAAGAAGGGCAGCCCAAAGGATTGCACCGTTTAGGAATCATGCGTGCTCAAGTCGGACCAAGGTCCCCATTGGCAAACCTGGCGATCCCTTCCAAGCTGACCCCGCCAACCAGCACAAATTCATAAACAGCGATCCCCACAAGGGATAGGACGATGGCCAGAACCACAACTTTGCCGTTCATCGATGCACCACTTGAAAGCATGAAGGATTGATCAAAACTCAACCTGGTTGGAGAAATCTGACGATCAAAGGTTCACATAGAGCGACACCAGCCAGTAGCAGGGCGATTGCCAGAAAAAGAGCTTTGCCACTCATCTATTGCATTGGGGCGTGTCATCCCTTTCTAATTTCACCTGAGGTGCTGTGCAGCATTGATCGATCGGTGCACTCATCAACACTGGGGTGGCGCAGCGATCCAAAACCCCTTGATGCCTTGTTTACATCGCTCCATGAGCTCCATGGCGTCTTCGATGCAATCGTCAAGCCTCCTTGCCTTGAGCAGCAACAGAGGCTGATGAGGCCATCAATCAAGCGTGCTGCACGCCTCGAGGCTTCCTTCTAGTGCAACTGATCAACGCCTCCTTTCAACTCGAAGTTCTCAACGCTCTTCTGATCAACATCGATCTACGGCCTGGCTGAAGAGGCAACAACAGAGCCACTCAACACATCTCCTGACAGGCATCCAAGCGGATCGGCAAGGGACTGACGAACCAAGCGCTAGCAACCGATGAGATATATCAAGTTTTCTTGATGGATTGCTAACTTTTCCTCGTTTCACCTACCTGAACGGACTTCGCAGCGTTGTTACTGCTTCTATCGCTGGTTCACTCTTGGCCGCTGGCGGTTTTTGGGCTGTAGAAGACCTCCTGGCAAACGGAGCAGAGGCAGGCATGATCATTCTCACCAATAGCTACACCGCAGCCACGAGATGCAACTGATCAACCGCCCCTCAGGGGGCTTTTTTGCCCTGATACGCGTAGACCAGCTTCGTCTAGACGTATAAGCCAAGTAAACCAATGATCATCGAGAAGGATCTTTAAGCCTGAGGGGCTAAGCCCAGGCGAGGCCTGGATAGAACCTGCTGTTCATCTTGAACAAACGTTAATGCTGGTTGTACTTGTATTCATCGATACTCAAGATGGAACCAGCTGTTTTGACAACGGTGGTTTTTTCGCAAGCGATCCAAACCAAACCTCTCACTTATACGTCGCCTGCGGCACGTGAACGTGAAATTTACTTCTCATCTGCAAGGAATTTGGCCAACGCTCAGTTTCAACTTGCTGATGCTGAGCTGACGCAGAGGTTATGGCAGGACGTGAGCGATCGCGATCTTGATGTGGATCGGGTGCTCAACTTGATGTATGGATGCTGGTTCCACGACGATGCGGAAGCGATGATCGATGCAGACGAGGCTTTTCTCCAGAGCGGGCGTGCGGAAACTTGAGGCCATGGTGGACGCCCTATAGAACGCCATGCCAAATCGTTGACGGTCAACCGCCCCTTCGGGGGCTTTTTTTTGCCTTATCCGCACCGGCCGTTTTCATCTCGACGGATAGGCCGGATAACCCTCGCCTACAGGCATTACCTGTGAATGCCACCAGCGCCGTTCTTCTTTTGGCAGCCGGTAGCTGAAGTCTGTTTTGACGTCATGCCATTGATTGCCCGCACGATCAACACCGATGACTGAGTAGCTCGGAGACGTACGTGTGGCGATGTCTTCGACATAGCGCAGACCAAAACGATTCCAGGAAGGCTCCTTGCCCTTCCAGCAGCTGAGCCAGCCAAAGAATTCGTGTCAGGTCGGTGTGTGCCTGAACGCTGAAGCAAAGGTCAATGGAGAGCAGCCTAGATCTGATGGCTGCGGGTAGAGCTGTGTATGGAAGCCTGTTTTTTTGAACACCCAATAAGCTTGCGATTGCGATTTAAATTCAGATGAGTCTTGTGAATTCAATCAAGAAAAACCTGACCTTTGGTAACGGTAAATACATCTTTGATGGCTCAATATCTTGAGGCCAAGACATCAACCCTTCCAGGTAGTTTCCCTGTAATTTCTAATACAGCCTTGATGAATCTCTATCTGTATCATTTGAAAGTCATCTATATGGAGCAAGTTCATGCCCATCAGTGATTTCTTAAAAGAGACCATTAATGATTGCATGACCAATAAGGCAGAATCATTGAATGGCAGGATTGCAATGGTTGGTATGTTGGCTCTTATGGTTACGTACCTTGCAACGGGAGACATTATCCCAGGTGTTTTTTAGTCTGGCGATTCTCCAATTGATGGGGAGCGATTAACTGGGAGTCATTCTTAGATTAAAACTTATATAAAACTCTAATGAATGGCCTCCCGATTTTCCTTAAATGAATCATTTTCTGATTGATATTTGAAGGTTATTGATCTCTCTTCTGTAGACCTGTAGTAACATGATTCCCTCAGTTATGCAGTAGAGGCCTCTGTTGAATTTAATCATCTAGCTTGGTCACACAATGCATGTATTTGCCTTCATGATGCTCAGACGGCTCAAGCCTTTGCGGGCAATAGTGGTTGCTGTGTCTTGATTCTTTCAAAGGCTTTTATTCTTTCTTATGATCTCATCAGCCATTTCAAATGGCAGCCTTTAGGGCGTTGATGGTGTTAGATAGCAAGCAGCATCTCCATCTGAAATTTTCAGGAGTAGTTTTTGCATGACAGGGTCAACTAAATTAAGCTTTGATTCGTTCAAAGTGAATCAATTGATGCAGACAGAAAAGCGCCTTTTGGCCTAAATAGAGTTAGACGAGAAGACTTTCCATGACTGAAATCTTAAATTTTGATCTGCGGCAGAAAGCTCTGAAACTCCTCAGCAGAAAAAGAGCTTTGAAAAATGAGCTCAAGCTTTACCTTGTTTTCAATCAATTGCTTATCTGGGTTTGGGTGTTTACTAAAATTACCTTTTTTTGGCCCATTTGGTCTATTTTGGCTGGAGGTATTTATCTTCTTTCTAAGTCACATAAACTCTCTCGTATACAGAAGCAGCTTATCCATGCAAAAGCGAGGCAGCGTATGGGTGCCTCGACTCTTCTAAAAGACGAACACATTTCGAAACTTGTTGAAGCATCGTGAATCTTGGCGCTTCATCTTCGTAATGGAGGAGATCGACAGAAACCTTGCAGAAACTATCAAGGCAGCTGAGGGCACGCCCTTTGCGGACCCGAAGAAGATGCTACCGAGACCAACAATTTCTAGATAATTCTGAGGATAAATCTTGATTCAGTCAGAAGAATATTAGATACGAAAAGATCCCATGATATTTTTTTGCATTATTAAAGACCGAAACATTGAATATGGATAATAGTAGTTTTATTGATTGGTATTCGAACTAAAAAGCTTGAATATAGATCAAGTGTATTTGAGTAGCCTTGCGATTTTATCTAGACAAACAATGCCTCAAGTATCAATATGAAATAGATGTAGGTAATAGCAAGTGTCTGCAATGATGCTCATGATGAAAGGTTGATGTATGAAAAGGATTTCAATTCATGCTTGCCGCGAGTTTGTCTTATCTTGAATCAGTTGGCAATTTATAAAGTCGACCGTCTTAAACTAAGCCAATTGGTTTAATAGAGCTTTTATTCCTACATTTACTAGAAAGCAGCTAAGACCTGCTTCATTATTCTTGGCTTGTCTTGCTGCTTCATGGCTGCGTTTGGGCAAGTCAATTGATTGACGACCACTTCCTCACTAAAAAGGTAATATCACAATAAATTTTAGTTGCCATAGAAGTCAATGCAAGGATATTTTCAATTGGCCAATAGAACCTATCTTTTGTAGTTATAAGCACAGGTTTGTTGATTGTAAGTCTTCAAACCATGGCATAGTCAACTTTTGCGGCTGTATTGTGAGGTTTTATACAGCATTCTTTTATAGTTTTTCTTATCTTTATCAAGTCACATATTTTGAGCAAGACCATGACGATCGCTGATTTCATGAGCAACAAGGCAGAGACTTGGAACGGAAGAGTCGCAATGCTTGGCTTTTTAGTGGCCATCGGTACATATGTAGTAACAGGAGAAATTATTCCCGGTATTTTTTAGTGAACTTATAGGGAGCTTTCTTGAGCTATTTTTATATTCAAGTGGCTCCCTATTATTTAAACCAAAAGGCTCTTCATCTATTGCATTGGGGCGTGTCATCCCTTTCTACTTTCACCTCAAGTGCTGTGCAGCATTGATCGAACCCTGCACTCATCACCACTGGGGTGGCGCAGCGCTCCAAAACCCCTTGATGCCTTGTGTGCATCGCTCCATGAGCTCCATGGCGTCTTAGATGCAATCGTCAAGCCTCCTTGGCGTGAGCAGCAACAGAGGCTGATGAGGCCAGCAATCAAGCGTGCTGCAGCCTCGTCGCATCCTTCTACTGCAACTAATCAACGCCTACTTTCAACTCTCAGTTCTCAACGCTCTTCTGATCAACATCGATCTACGGCCTGGCTGAAGAGGTAACAACAGAGCAACTCAACACATCTCCTGGTAGGCATCCGAGCGGATCGGCAAGGTACTGACGAACAAAGGGCTAGCAACCGATTAGATATATCAAGATTTCTTGATGGATCGCTAACTTTTCCTCGTTTCACCTCCGCGCTGCTCTAGTTATGGAACGCCTAACAGCGCTAAAGCTCATGATGACCATTCTCAAGAAGGGCTTTCTGCTTTCTTCACTGGTCGCTCTCGGTGTTGGCATCACGGCTTGCAGCACCTCAGGCACCTCAGGGTCATCCGGCCGTCTCAGTGGAGCTGGTGCCACTTTCCCTGCAAAGATCTATACCCGTTGGTTCTCTGAGCTGGCCAAGGCTGGGGGGCCGCAGGTCAACTATCAAGCTGTTGGCTCTGGATCTGGTCGTAAAGCCTTCATTGATCAGACCGTGAGCTTCGCGGCATCGGATGATCCGATGAAGCAAGAAGATATTGACAAGGTTCAGCGTGGCTTGGTGCAAATCCCCATGGTGGGAGGCACCATCGCCTTTGGCTACAACCGAGACTGCGATCTGAAGTTGACCCAACAGCAAGCGGTTGAAGTTGCTCTTGGCAGCATCACTGATTGGAATCAACTCAATTGCCCTGCAGGCAAGATCACCTGGGTGCATCGCTCTGATGGCTCTGGCACCACCAAGGCATTTACAAATTCCATGCAGGCCTTTTCTCAACAATGGACCCTGGGAACCGGGAAATCAGTGGAATGGCCAACAGGGGTGGGCGCTAAAGGGAATTCAGGTGTTGCTGGTGTGATTACAAATACACCTGGCGCGATCGGTTACGTGAATCAGTCATTCATCAAAGGAAAGGTCAAAGCTGCTGCACTTGAAAATCTCTCTGGCGAGTTCCTCAAGCCAACTGTGAATACAGGAGCTGCTGCCCTCAATGGCATCCAGTTAGACGCCAATCTCGCCGGTACCAATCCAAATCCCACAGCCAAAGGGGCTTATCCGATTGCCACTCTCACCTGGTTGTTGGCATACAAAACTGGTAATGGCAGCAACCTTGACGCACTCAAAACAACCTTTGACTACATGTTGAGTGATGAGGCTCAGGCGCAAGCTGATGGTTTGGGCTTTGTCCCCCTTCAGGGTGAAATTCGCTCCAAGGCTCGAGCAGCAGTTGAAAAGGTCGGCAAATGACTGTTGCACCTCCAAAGGTCATACCTCCTCAGTCATTGAAGGTTTTCCGATTGCTTGTTGTTGAAGACGATGACGCGATTCGAGAAACTATTGGCGAGGCTTTGTGTGCTGAGGGTTTTGAAACTATATTGTGTGGAGATGGATTCGAAGCTGTTTCGATCCTTACAAGTCAACCGAGACATAAATTTGATCTAATTATTTTAGATGTGATGCTCCCTGGCATTGGTGGTCTAGATATTTGTCGAAGATTGAGAGAATTTGATCCTAAAACACGCATATTCATGATCAGTGCTCGAGATAATGAAATCGATCGTGTTTTGGGGCTTGAGGTTGGAGCTGATGATTACCTAGTTAAACCATTTAGCGTTAGAGAACTTGTTGCACGTTGTCGAGCACAATTACGTCGTTATCAGGAACGATCTGACGATTCAAATGCAAAAATGATTGAATATGGGAATTTATGTTTATACATTGAAGAATGTAGAGTCACCAAGGATGGAAAAGATCTAAGCCTTGCTCCAAAGGAGTATAAAATATTAAAGTTATTACTAGAACACCCAAGACAGGTCCTGAGCCGAGATCAGATTCTTGAGCGAATATGGGGTGATGATTATTTTGGCGATACCAAAACTGTAGACGTACACATTCGGTGGATAAGAGAAAAGATTGAGCAGGACCCTTCATCCCCTCAGTGCATCCATACTGTGAGAGGATTTGGTTATCGCTTTGGGTAATATTGATCTTGTATTTTTCTCTGATTTATCTTAGGATTCTCAATTGGTATCGCCACAAGGCAAAACTTGCCAAGGAAATTACTTAAAGAAAAATACATCTGCAGATCAATAGATTTGATAGTATAAAAAGGATTATCCTCAATACTCCTCAGTTATTGGCCTGGATTGACGTTGCCAGTCAAGGGTGGTTAATGCTAACTCCCACATTTGATATTGCTTATATCAGTATCAAGGCAGAACGTCTATTGCAGATTACTGGAAAAAAGTTTGCCCAAGGCCATTCATTATCTCATATAATCAAATCTACTTTATTAAATGATGCGATTCGAGAGGCTCGACAACAACAGCTTCCTGAAAGAGTTGAATTTGATGTTAACAACATACCTGTGGAGGCCTATGTTCATACAGATATAGAAGAATGCCTTTTAATTTGGCTTTCAAATCGCCGATCAATGGAGACGCAATAACAACAACAAGAACGTTGGCTGAGTGATGTAGTACATGAGCTTAAAACTCCTCTAACAGTGTTGATTTTGGTTAGTGATTGTCTAGAGCAGAGAATCCCGGGCAAAGAATCAGTGTTGGTAAATCGTATGCAAAGAGAACTACAAAGTCTTCAAAAAATGCTTGAAGATCTTTTGAGCTATGAAGGCTTAAGAATATACAGCAAATAGGTATTCAAGTTACATTGCCAATTCTGTAGAAGATCTCCTGGAAATTTACAGGAATACCATTCGCCCTATGGCGGAAATACGTAGTATAAGCCTGCTAACATATATTGACGAACCTGGCCTCATACTTGGTGATAAGCAACGACTACAAACAGCATTGATTAATTTGCATGATAACGCTCTGCTTTGCTCACCTAAGAATGGCTCTATTGAAGTAGATATCCTTCCAAAGGGGCTTTGGTGGCTTATCAAGATCCGTGATCATGGCCCTGGTCTTAGTGAGATTGTCTTAAGCAATATGTTTCAGCGTTTTTATCGAGGAGATATCTCAAGAAAACGAACAAGCCGAAGTGGCAGTGGTCTTGGATTAGCCATTGTCGAGCAAATTATTATCAGTCATGGCCGAAGCATCAAAGCAGAAAATCACCCTGAAGGAGGAACTAGTATCGAACTTTTACTACCTAAAGGCAAATACTAAGAAATAATCGAAAAATAAAAAAAATACTCGTAGCCAAGATGCATTGAGAATATGCTATTTGAAAATAAAAAAATGCCCTCCGTTTAAGGAGGGCATTGAATTTAATCCGTGAGAGTTTGGCTTTTTAAGCCTATTAGTTAGAACTTAAACGTAGTTTGAACAACTCCTCCAAAAATATTGAACTTGTTATCGTACTGATCTCCGGTATCTTGCCCCATTGGACGACTCAGATAAAACACCGCTGGTGTGATTGAGATGTTGTCAGTAACTTGGAATTTATACCAAAGTTCGAAGGCATAATTACCATCATAAGTGGTTTCATCACCCGTAAGACTGGTAACAAACTGCGGTTGACCTCCTGCAAGCCCTAGGTAATTACCTTCCATAAAGACATCGCTCCATTGCAATCCAACCATCCAGCTTTGGAATTGATCTGGTACCTGGTCCTCAAGATCATCCTCTAGGTCGTTGTCGGCAAGATCGTAGAAATCACCACTCAGACTAGAAAGACCCCAACCTGCGCTGACTGACGGGATCCAACCTGAATCCTCAGGTTGCCAGTATGCATTAACGGCAAAATTGTTGGAATATGCTCCGGAGCGTTGATCAAAGACCTCGTCTCCATCAGAATCAAAGCCAACGACCTGTTGGCAATTTTGATGCCATTTGTTATCAGCAACTAAGTCGGTTCCACGGCGAAATTTAACACCGCATTGACCGTAACGATAGCCCAAAGCAACACCCCATCTTTTACTGCTATATGCCAATTGACCTGTAATATTTCCTTCGGCATTGTCTGTCATAAAGCCACCTGTTGATGGGTTGCCATCATTAGCCTCACCAGCGTCAGAAACATAGCTAACTGAAGCACTAAATGCTGGATCACCTTTGCTAGTTTTTTGCTTCCATATTGCAGCAAAAGCACCTCCTGTTTCTTTGTTATAGACTCCAGGTGTGCCCATTGTTCCACCAAAGTAATCGAGTACTTTGCTCTTTCCATAGGCCGTAGGCTTAATACCGAGCATTTCAGTATTTCGTGCCAATGGTCCAGCGATAAATGTAAATTCATCGCCAACAGGGAACCTATAATAGAGGCGATCGATCGTTACGATATCACCAGTCGCAGAAGCAGTATCTAGAGCTGTTAGTGATCCCTTAAGACCTTCACCTTCCCAAGCAGTTGAGCCCATATTTCCCGAGCGAAGACGGGTATAAAGAAGATCTTTACCCGTAAAGCTTGTATTAAGACCAAGGCGCAGATCATATGTGAAAGTAAACGCTCCAACTTCTTCGTTGTACGGATCTGAAAGGGACTCATCACCTCCAGCATTGACTGCACCAAGAACGAAGATTGACTTGCCTTTTAGCTTGGTGGTGGTTGAGAACTGAGTGGCTTCGAGTTCACCAACGCGCGCTTCTAGGCCATCAACACGGCCCTTGAGGATGGCGAGCTCCTGCTCGAATTCGTTGAGCAGACGACGCAGTTCGTCGGTGACTTCAGTGATGCGATCGAGGCATGCATTCAACAGAGCAGCCGCTTCAAAGCGGGTCATTGCTCTGTTGCCCAAGTAGCTACCGCTTGGATAGCCAGCTACACAGCCGTAGCGCTCAATCAGGTTGCTCAGCGCCTGATAAGCCCAGTCGGTTGGGTAAACATCTTGGAATTGGGAGATGCTGGTGACCTGCTCGCTGGAGGCCGAATAATCGGACACACCTTTGATGGCTAGGTCTGCGGCATTAGAAGCCATTGGCGCCATCAGGCCCAAGGCAGCAGGTGCCACCAGCAATTGCTGGAAGAGTTTCATTTGGTTCCTCACACAGAGCTTGAGAGACGGGCGAAAATTCCCGCTAACAAGTTAGAAATTTGACGAAAGCATTTGACTAAGAAGACATTAAGACTTGGACTGCGAAAGATTAAGACCTAAGCAGCAGCTTGATTTGAATATGAAATGCGTTATAGACTTCAACAGAAGATTGACCAATCAAGATCACTTACTATTTCTTAAAAACAACTTATTGCTCTCTTAACCTTTTGGCAAAAAATCAACGGATCTCTTGTCTAATTGCAAATACATTGGGTACAACAAGTGTAACTGTGTCGAATATGATTAGCTTATTAAAAGATGAAGGATAGTTGTTAGTAAGCCCTGAAAGGCTATTTATCATAAGATCAACAAAAGAGAGTGATTTTATAAAATTAGAATTTAAGGATAAGCGCCGGAGGACGTTCCAGAGCCTGAAAATTTTTTAAACTAATTTACTTTGCTCTCTATCGTATAATCTTCTTGTTAGATATTGTTTATTAGCGCTCGTTTAGAATGTTTTGGCTCTGGCAACCTTAAGCTGCTTAGCCATGAGAGCAACACCAATAAAGATGAGCACCATAAACATAACTGCATTCCTTGCATTGTCGTCTTACCGATCATGAATACAGAGCCTGATAAAACTGTACCCATTAATCTACCTGCGGCATTAGCCATATAATAAAATCCTACATTTAGGCTTACATTCTCACTATCTGTATAAGCCAAAATCATGTATGAGTGTATAGACGAGTTCATCGCAAAAACTACACCAAAAGAAACCAGGCCTAATGTTATAGCTATTGCAGAATCAGTTTCTCGCCATAAAGCAATCGCAATCAGTGCTGGAATCGCTGTCAAAGCAGCACTCCAAAACTGAACAGAAGAGACCCCGGGAGTTTTTTTGCTGGTCCACAGTTTTCGGATACCTGGTGCGGATGCCTGAACAATTCCGTAGCCAATCACCCATAACCCCAAGAAGCCTCCGATTTCCCAAAACTTCCAGTTCAATGATTCTTCTAGAAAAACAGGTAATGCAACTACAAACCATACATCTCTTGCGCCAAACAGGAATAGGCGAGCTGCTGACAAAATATTAATACCTTGCGATTTAGAGAAGACACTCATGATTCCCAGCTTCTTTTTGATGATTCCCATATCGTCTGGAAGCTTTAGCGTGACTAAAAAACTTATTGACAAGCCTATCGCCATTATTTCTACTGACTTATTAAAACCTACACTCGTTAAAAGTAATCCACCTAGAAAAAAACCTACTCCCTTTAAAGCATTCTTTGATCCCGTAAGAATAGCCACCCACTTGAACAGCCTCCTGCCCTCGCGATCGGCATCTCCTTTTCTCTCTGCAACTATGGTTTTTATGGCACCTTTAGCCGTCATTTTATTAAGATCTTTTGCTATGCCACTAATTGCTTGTGCGAACATCACATACACTACACTTCCTATTTTAGACCAACTTGCTGAGACAGGAATCAACATCAGCAAGGCCAAGATCTGCAACAAGGTTCCAACCCAAAGAGTTAGACGTAGGCCATAACGTGCCCCTATCCAACCGCCACACAGGTTGGTAATAATACCGAAGAACTCATAAAATAAAAAAAGAAATGCGATTTCAAGTGTCGTATAACCAAGCTCATGGAAGTGAAAAACCACAAGCATACGTAATGCACCATCAGTGAGCGTAAAGGCCCAGTAGTTTGTGGTTACAACACCATATTGATTGAGAGGCGAAAGCATCATTTAAAAGGTATTACTAGTATTTTCAAGATTAGAAATATAACACGTAAGATCTGCCATTCGACTGCTATATCCCCATTCATTGTCGTACCATGCGTAAACCTTTAGCTGAGAGCCGTTAACAACCATCGTTGACAATCCATCGACAATTGAGCTTCGAGAATCGTTAACGTAATCAATAGAGACAAGTGGCTTGTCTTCATAGCCAAGGATTCCCTTTAGCTGATGTTCTGCTGCATGCCTAAACGCTTCATTGGCATCCTTCACCGTAATTGAGCGCTTTAGCTCAAAAACTGCATCGGTCAATGAAGCATTGAGCAAAGGTACTCTTACAGCATGTCCATTGAGTTTTCCCTCTAGATCTGGAAAGATCATTGCGATTGCTTTGGCAGAGCCAGTCGTTGTTGGGATCAAACTTTGTAGACAACTCCTAGCCCTACGTAAATCCGTTTGGAAACTATCAATCGGAACTTGTGTATTAGTAGTATCATGAAGAGTTGTTATGCAGCCATGTGAAATGCCAAAGTTTTCATGCACAACCTTTACCAACGGAGCCAAACAGTTTGTCGTACATGATGCTGCTGTCACTAAATGATCAATCTTTGGGTCATAAAGATGATGATTAATCCCATAAACGATATTCAACACTTCTTTGCCAGCTAGTTTTCCTTTAACTGGGCAAGCAACAATCACACGTTTTAAAGCATGTTGATCGAAGTAAACGCTGAGAGTTTCTGGTGATTTAAATTTACCGCTGCATTCCAAAACGATGTCAATGCCAGCGTCATTCCAAGGCACAGCGCCAGGAGTGCTTCCTTGGGAGTAACTGATGGTTTGTTGATTCACCAACAGTTGGTTCTCGCTGCCTCCAACAAGCTGATCCCAGCGTCCGTGTACAGAATCGAACTTAAGCAGGTGTGCTGCAGTGGCTGCATCCCCAGACGGGTCGTTCAAATGGCAGATCTCGATCCCTGGTCTCCCCCAGAGAGCCCTGAAGACCAGCCGCCCGATACGCCCAAAACCGTTGATACCAATACGCATTGGCCCTTGCTTGGCCATAAGGATCAATCAAAATATCTTGATGTATCAACCATAGTCGATGCAAGCGCTCTTTTCCCTTTCTTATATTGTCCTTAAAGTAAAAAACGTCTTACATTAATCATGGGCACAACGATTGCCCCGCCACATTTGCTTGATTCAAGTCGTGCCAGAACTCTAATGAAAGCACTTGCAGATCCTATTCGTCTGCAAGTGATCGAGGAGCTTGCCTGTGGTGAACGTTGTGTGTGTGATCTCATTAATGAGTTAAGTCTTGGCCAATCACGCCTTTCCTTTCATCTCAAGGTCTTAAAAGATGCTGGTTTGATTGTTGATCGGCAGAGTGGTCGTTGGGTTTATTACCGCTTAGAGCCAAAAGCCCTTGGTATCTTGCAGGATTGGCTTTCATCTTTAGCCGAGCAATGCCAGAAACCAACGATTAACTGCGAATAATGATGTTGTTGGTAGTCATGAACCTGATCAGCAGACCAAAGCAAAAGCCCCAGCCGCTTGAGGATGCAGCCGCAACACTGTTGAATTGACAAGAACAATCAAACAGCTTGCGGTGCAACAGGATCCCAATGGCCGATAAGTCAGCGAAATGGATCACAGCCCTGCGCGACAGGATCAGACGACAATGTGGCGATGGCTGGATGGTTCGCGGCGTTGGTGACGGTCTTCTACAGAGGGTTCAACTGACTGTGCGCTTCGACGATGGCACCCGCACCAGCATCATCCTCGGTCCAAAGGCCAAGACCGATCCTGATTTCGTTCCATGGGTCGCAACAAGCGCTGATTGGATCTTGAAAATTTCAACTGAGATCTCTGAGTTAATGAAAGATCAGGGCAAAGGATTGACTGATGCCTACGAGTTGGTGAAACAAAGAAACGAGTCTGGAGCTGATGGTGAATTCGATTGGAAACGACTACTAAAAAAATTCAAATCACATAAAACAAGTAAAAGCAAAAATGGAGCTCGGGTTTGGAACCGTAACTACCGCACTCCCCTTGCCCGTACAGTCGTTATTCTCACAAGTCAGCCTGAACCCAGCTCCGGCTACACGCTCTTGAAAGCATTGATCGAACGTCATGGAGGAGAGCCCGGCTCCACAAGCAGAAGACTTCGCATTCAGTACGCAGCAGAATTCCTTCGCTTCGCGTTTAAACATGGCGCCAACAGGCGTTGGCTACCACCGGAAGATCTCAAGACGTTGATCGGCGAAAAAAATGTCGATTTCACTCAGAACAACGTCAACACTGTGTAGGGGTGTAGGAAACCAAGCCGCTTCGCCACATTCCAGCTGACAGACAACCCGCTAGTCCACCTTCAGGTCTCGCCTTGATCAGCGCCTGCTTGAAGCTCTACCAGGCCCGTACTACCGCAAACAAAAGTTGATGCCCACGCAAAGCTTGCCTCCGATCGCTGGCTACGAAGCCGAAATTCTTGCCCTCGTTCAACAAGCTAATCCCGCTGTGCTCACGCATAGCAATCTCAATCTGGAGCAGTTTCAGTCAGCCTTTGCCTGTGCTCTCCACATGCATCAGCCCACGATTCCGGCAGGTGCGAATGGAGAACTGATCTCGCATCTGCAATACATGCTGGAGCACAGCGAAGAAGGCGATAACCACAACGCCGAACCCTTTGCCCATTGCTACAAGCGCCTCGCAGACATCATTCCCCAACTGATTGAAGAGGGATGCAACCCTCGCATCATGCTGGATTACTCAGGCAACTTGCTCTGGGGTGTTGAGCAAATGGGCCGTGTCGACATTCTCGAGGCGCTTAAACGTCTGGCATGCGATCCCACGCTTCAACCCCATGTGGAATGGCTCGGCACCTTTTGGAGCCATGCCGTTGCACCCTCCACTCCTATTCCAGATCTGAAGCTACAAATCCTGGCCTGGCAGCATCAATTCGCTGCCATGTTTGGGCGGCAAGCATTGCAACGAGTGAAGGGTTTCTCGCCACCGGAAATGCACCTTCCCAACCATCCAGACACCCTCTATGAATTGGTGAAAGCCCTCAGAGATTGCGGATACCGTTGGCTGCTTGTTCAAGAAAACAGCGTTGAAAACTTCGATGGCTCATGCCTTCGCCATGCACAGAAATACGGCCCCAATCAACTTGTGGCTCGTAACTCCAGAGGGGAAACAGTCAGCATTGTGGCGTTGATCAAAACCCAGGGCTCAGACACCAAATTGGTAGGACAGATGCAGCCCTATCACGAAGCATTAGGCCTGGGCAGACAATCACTGGCAGGCAAATCGATTCCATCATTGGTCTCTCAAATTGCCGACGGAGAAAATGGAGGCGTGATGATGAATGAGTTTCCAGCCGCCTTTATCCAAGCCCATCAAACCGTTGCTTCCCAGGTTGATCCTCTAAGCACAGTTGCGCTCAACGGCACTGAGTATCTGGAGTTGCTGGAGGCCGCCGGTGTGGAAGCCTCTGATTGCCCGAAGATACAGGCGATACAGCAACACAAGCTGTGGCATAACACTGACAGCCCCATCAACCCCGAATCAATCGAAGCGGCCATCAGCGACCTCAAAGAAACAGACCCCTCCTTCTCGATGGACGGCGCATCCTGGACCAACAATCTCAGCTGGATCAAGGGCTATGAAAATGTGCTGGAACCGATCTACAGCCTCAGCGCCAAGTTTCACCAGCTGTTTGATCCCTTGGTGGCAAAGGATGCAACGATCACGCACACCCCCCACTATCAAGAAGCTCTGCTCTACCTGCTACTGCTAGAAACCAGTTGCTTCCGCTATTGGGGCCAAGGCACCTGGACCAACTACGCCAATGAGATCCACCGGCGCGGAGAAGCCATGATCAACTCAGCAAACCAAGCACTTAGATAGGTGTTCGTCTAAACAACAAGGCAAAAGCAAAGCCTTCAACTTTGCAGTCAATCCCAAAGCGATCGCAAACATCAATAATCGGCATCGTTCCTAGAGGATTACAAAGTCCTGAACTCCTATTTAGGGGGGACAGGGAGGTACATCCCACAAATGCCAAACAAACGCCTGTAGACTCTTGCCAACCGTTGGCCCCGTTCCGGGGCGCAGTCAGACTTAAGCCAGGCAACGGGGGCTTAAGCACTGCAGGAGCGTTCGATGAACATCCTCTCCATGATTCAGCGCAAAGCGCAAAAGCAAGCTGCCCTGTCTCATTCCCAGTTCCTGATGGCGAAAAGCTATCGAGGAATTGACTACACCTCCGCTCATCAGTCCCCAGCGAAACTCGCTGTCCACACACACCAATCGAGGGGTTGACTACACCATATAAATCACTTAAATCTCCTACAAATCACACCACCTCAGCGGTTTTCCTCAAGGAAACCGCTTTTTTATTTTCTATGCGAGCTCTCATCGTCTCAACCATTTGCCTCACTGGTTTATTGGCCGTCAGTTGCAGCAACAGGAAAGATCAAGCCAGTGCACCGATCAAATCTGATGTCTTGGTGTCTTCAACAGAATCATGGGATGGGGAGCGGGTCAGCTATCCGCAAGGCAAAGCTGAGATGACATTGATAAGAGCTGTTTTTCCGCCTGGCGCCAAAACCCCAATCCACACTCACCCTCAACCTGGTGTCGTGTATGTCGAGAAAGGTTGGATCAAGTGCACACTCACAGAGTCTGGTAAGGCAAGGGAGTTCAGACGAGGAGAAGCCTTTGTTGCCTCTACCGGAGACACCCAACACGCCTGTGAAAACATTGGCAATGAAGATGCCGTTGTGTTTGTTGCCTGGGCAGGGGTAGAAGGAGTGCCGCTCAAGCAACCTGTCAAAACTGAGTGAAGTCAGAACTGTTGGCAGTGTTGCGGCCAGCCCCTCTTGCACATCGCGCCTGCGCAGGTTTTTATATAGGCAATAAAAGAGCCCCCCAGCTAACGAGGGGGCGGATTTGTGAAAAACCGACTGATCCCCATCACCCGGCCACGCAAAGAGAATAGTGGCTGTCAAGGGTGAAAGTGATGGTCTTCACACTATATTTAGGTTTGAATGCATTTATATTGACTTTCTGACACCACCTGTAGCGGAAGCTTGTTTTTTTGATCATTTTTGCCTAAAAGTTGATTTCCCCATCACCCAGACCCGTCGCTCTCCTGCGAGGGTCTTTTTTATTGCTTGCCATAGAGCAGCCGCTGCCGCTTGTACCAAAAATCTTTTCCCTGTTGGCGTGAACAGAGGTTGGAGATGATTGTCGATTGGATCGACAACAAGATCTTGAACAAACCAATGTTCTTCTCGCCCACAACGCTGAGCACAGCTCAAGAACTCAACAACTCTGCTCTTGAGTATGAATATCAAGTCGGTGTGTCCTCCAAGTCTGCTGAGTGATTCACTAACGATCAAGCATCACCAACAAGGCCCCAACCATCTTGCGCCAGTTCAGCCTGGCTTGCGTCAAGCAAGACAACAGTCTCAAAAAAAGAGCCTGCTGCTGGTTCATTGAATCGCGAGTTTCAATCGGTCAGAACAAAAGCCCCTCGCTTGTAGCACGGAAAAGAGATGGACATCCAATTGGTGCAGGAGGCTGTCTGATTGATGAAAGAAGCAATTGACAATCACCTGGATGATCAGGCGAGTGATTAAACTCTGTTGTATTAACGATGACAGCAAGACCGCCTGAGAGCGCTTGAAACCACTTCGATAATCGATGCTTTGGGCTTAGATAAGTAGCAATAAAGCCTCGGCTATCCGTACCAACGCAGGTCCCAAAGCCCCCACATTGGCGTTGTTTTTTTGTCATTGTCATGGAACGTTTTTGGCAGGCACATTCAATGCCTCAATCAAAGCTCACCCTCTCCTTCATCCTCTTCACATCACTCTGGATTGTTTGGTCCACTTGGGATGCAGTGCAGCCTGTTCTAAGTAGTGGTCAACTGGCTGCGCTATTCCCTTTACTGCCAGTAAGCGCACTTTTATTAGGCCTCTCGTTCTTCGACAACGAAGATGATGATGATCACAACGGCGGGACGCTTCAACCCATCTATGCCAAGGCTAGAGCTTAATCAGGTGGATTTTTACACGATCACACTCGGCGTTTTTATCGCGCTGTTTTGCCTCGCTGTATACAGGATTGCTGATCAGCCTGCCTAAGCAGCACGGATACAGGTGGCGACACAATTCCATTCTGGTTCAGTGGTGTCATCCCAATTCTCTGGTTCGGCACTTAAGTACACCGTCTTCAAGAGGTTCACTGACTCATCAACGGTTGTTGCTTGAGGATCTCTTGCACGAGCCAATGCTGCCTTTTGCTCTTCAGTGAGTGTTACTGGAGAGTAGTTATCAAGGAGTTTGAGTGTTGCTGGCATGTCGAAGAATTTTTGTTGGCTCTTAATAGCAACAAAAAAGCCTCTCAGCTAGGGGTCTTAATCTCAATTCAATGTGAACTCGCTCACACATCAAAGCCTGAACACCGGCTAGAGCGATGATCAAGTGCAGTTGGGTGAGCAGAAGGAGTGCTATCAAGCAGGAGCACTCAATCAAATCTCATCGGGGAGAGTGTCGCTGCTGCGAACTTGGCGTGCTTAGGCTCAAGCAAAACTTGCTGCATCGCCGCATTCGCGGCTATTGAACAACTAACCCCAGAGCAGATACATGAATCAACAAGGATTCTATGCAGTTACTAAATCACGCCAACACGTATCTGTGGTATTAGAATTATACTACAAGCTAGCGTCCTTGAAACTCCCGCCCTATGGGCCAAAGCATGAATTTCAGCCGTCTAGGCGATGCGACTCGCCAGCGAAGCCAAATCCAAGCAAGAAGTACAAATAAGCCATCGCTCTAAACATTGGCCCTAAGCATGCAGCGGCCAACGCGAGCGCCCTTGCCAAAACAAAAGATCTGGCATCGATTGACATTCCTCCCTGCCTCTTATCTCTTCCTTGAGTGATGGATCGGTCCCAAAGCTGTCGCCAGGAGCAGGCCGCCCACCCACATGTCGGCAATACAGGTGTACTATGCTTGCTCACGTTGCCGATAAAAACACCATGGCTGCAAGCACGCCAATCCCCAACAACCCCAGCACGGGGAAAGCCTGGACACGCAATGAACTGCTTACAGAGCTGGAGGTAGAGCGCAAAAGAAACTCAGAACGAACCAGTGGAATTGTCTCCTGGTCTGAGCAAGTTTCAAATGTGCAAGCTCGTTGGCGCATCCATCTCAAAGAGTGGACAATCCTCACCCACCAAGTCTACGAACTGGGCCGCGAATGCCGCGTCTTTACAGAGACCCGCCTGCTCGCGAACACGAGTACCTCTCTAAGGCGGTCGAATTGATAGCAACTAGCAAAGACAAAAGAATGCCGATGGATCAGGAAGGATTAATGATGTTACCGATATCATTTTTTTCTGCGGATCATCGAGACCATTGATCATGAGCAAGACAACTCGAACCATGTCCTACTAAATCCACCGAGAAGGTTCCAGAGAGCTGATGGGCCAGTCAAGGCTCATTGCCCACGGAAGATGAACATGGTTTTGCCGCTACGAATGGCACTACCCCTCAGCCCTTCAACAAGGCCTGGTTGTCGCTGGATTGAAAGCGTCGTTTCCAAGAGACTTGAAGATCAATTCGCTTGTTGATGCAAACCAAGAGCCCTAGTCAAAACCAGGGCTTTTCCTTCGTCATCTCCAGAGTCCCTAGGCCTCGATCCCATACTCAATTGCGATTTGATGCAGCTCATCGAGCGTCAATTCGGAAAAATAACTCCGCAAGCAAAGCAAGGATTCAAAGCTTTCTAAGGTGCCAGCACCCTCTTTAAGCAGCAATAGTCGAGCCAATCTCATGGCTAGTTCATTCTGGGTCATGCGGCTAGCTCTTCTGTGAACCGAGGGTCTGGGTCTTCCCCGCATGGAGTCGTCAGTTTTTGCCATCCATCAAGAAGCATCTGACCACATAGTTCAAGGGCTTGATCCAAAGGAAGTCTCAGGCGCTGTTTCATCTGCGATGGAGTTCCATCCATTTGTGCACTCCATTGATCAACAAAAACAAAGGGGTTTCTGATCCAACTGTTGGCATCGCGGTGGAAGCGATAGCAGAAATGACCATCAGGGCTGATGAGCCAGCCATTGAGCTGCACTGAAGGGCTTTCCATGAAAACAACGAAAGTACACCTGTACTAGCCCCGTTCCTGTGGCCTGTCAATAGTGGCGATGGGCGGCACGCTGCTCTTGTTAGCTACGCCCCTACATGCCCTTAATCAGAGTGTCCTCCGGACGATCGCGACGACCCGAAAACCGATTTCAAAATCGCGATGTGAGATTTATTTTTGCCTTGACCAGGCATCAAAAACACTCCTTCGCAGAGCTTCCCAACTTCACGCAACTCATCTGGCCTAGTTCGCAAAGGTAAAGCCCATCCACTAGAAAATTTTGATCAACCCCATAGCCATCATTGAGCCCTCCAACGACTTGGCAGGGCAAGTTACCAGAAGCTATAGACAGCGGTGAAGAATGCAGAAAATTTTTTTCGCCGCAACAGAATGAGAACCCACGAAGTAAAGCCTCACTTTCCGCGGGGGCTTTACTTATTGCGATGATTTAAAAATCAATACCTTGAGAGCACGTATTTGCCATACTATCAATCAGTTGAACCCTATTAGTTGAATCAGGACAGAGTTAATGATGACATTCCTTAGTTTGATGATGAGTTTTCTAATCAGTATTTCACCAGTAGTCCCAAGTGCATTAGCTCCAGAATCAACCTCTTTTACATGTGATGGAAGTCTTGTCGAAGCAACAATCTACAACAATGAGAATGGAACATACAACAGAGTAAAAGCATATGAAGAGCTTGATGCTGGAGCTTTTATCGTGATCAACCTAGTGAATTCAAAACTAATGCTACCAAGAACCTTCAACGTTGGCGAAACCAGTTTTACTGATGGCAAATGGTGGTGGAACTATGAAGATCATCAACATCCAACCTTCCGGGGTCTTACACCCCTCGGTGAAATTCAAGAATTTAGTTGTGAAGCTCTATAAGCTAACTTTGGCTTAGGAATGGCTACCACCTTCTCTCGCGAATTAGGATTTAGTTAGTAACAAACAAGTGGATGGTTCCTAAGCTTTGCTGAATATGATTCATGCAATTTGACAAAGAATCACCTCCAGTAAGCAAGGCATACACAGAACAGCGCTTAAGAAAAATCAGCGAAAGCAAACTAGTGTGAGTGATAGGAGATCACACATCCTTTTAATGAGCCTGTGTCAACCTGGTGCCATTGCTGTAGGGGTTAGTGGGTCTGCTGCTGTTGCGTTGTCACTGTTTAAGGAGTCTTACCAATGACGAAGGCGGGGTTGAAAGTCAAAATCAATGCGTTGCCAGACAACCACATCTCGATAGAGCTAGAGGTTCCAGCAGCTCGCTGCAAATCAAGTTATGACGCAGCCTTATCGCGCCTGGGTAGCGCGATAAGGCTGCCAGGTTTCCGTCCAGGAAAGATTCCTAAGCAAGTGATCATTCAGCAGATCGGTATCGCACGTATCAAAGCAGCGGCACTAGAGAAGCTGATCGATATGACATGGAAGGAAGCCATCGTTCAAGAATCAATCGAACCAATTTCTGAGGCGCAGCTCAAAGAAGAACTTCAAACTCTTGTGGATCGCTTCAGTCCTGATAGAAGTGTGACATTTACTCTTGAAGCAGAGGTGGCTGCAGCAAACAAACAGGAAGAAGAGTGAAAAGCCAACCGGTTAGAACTTGAAAAGAGTAAAGAGACAAAGACGATCAGAGCATGATTAATAACTGTTGGCAGTCTTATGGGGGGACTAAGGTATAGATTCCAATTCAACGCAAGATGTTGGTCAGCTAGCTAAAAATTAAGGGTGCTTGACTCATGAATCCAATTCAACTGCTTGAGATCACAATCATCAGATTCATTTGCCAGATTAGCTCCGCCGTGAAGTTGTTATGACTAATCTCTTCTGCAGTTGGCTTGATACCGGTGAAACGGTCTGAACTCTTGAGAGTCATAACAGGGGCGGCAGTGTTGAGTATCAGCCAATGTCTTGGGCGCCCAAGCCAAGCCTTGGCAATGGAGGGAAAGCTTCCTGCTCTAGACGCCCAAGCCCCAGACTTTGAGCTAGAGGCCGCTGCTCAAGAAGGTGCGCTGGCTGAGAAATTACAACGTGATGCCTTTCTAGGCAGTTGGCTGGTTCTTTACTTCTACCCTCGCGACTTCACCAGTGGCTGCACTCTGGAGGCGCGTGGATTCCAGCGAGATCTCTCAGACTTTAAAGCTGCAGGTGCGGCAGTGGTAGGAGTCAGCGCTGATGGCACCGAAGAGCACGTGAGCTTCTGTAGCAGCGAAGGCCTTGGATACACACTGTTGTCTGACCCAGGTGGAGTCGTAAGCGAAAGGTATGGATCATGGAGTTCACCATTCAGCCAACGTCACACATTTCTGATTGATCCCGATGGCATCCTTCGCGCTCGCTGGAAAGACGTAAGTCCATCTCGCCATAGTCAAGATGTGCTGCGAGCGTTGAAGGAACTTCAGCAGTCGTAAATGAATCGCGAGAGAAAGAGACCATCTACCTTCTGCACAAACAGCGAAAAACTTTTCGCAAACAGGAAGATTGATAGCGAAAATATCTATAAATTGCCTGCAATATTATGCTCACCGAAAAGCATTGATAATGTAAGGATTCATTCCTTCTGTCAAGCAAGTCTGAAACTAGATAAAATGGTGCACTGCTCCGCATAGGTGAGACAATGGTCTTTAATCCTGCTCAAAGATACAAGACAGCTAAACATTTCATCTGGATTGCTATTCCTAGAATCAGCTTATTGAGTTTTGCTGTGATAATAAGCCCTTGGTCTAATCCTGCCCTAGCGGAAAAACTAGTTCCAATAACGACATCAGAAGGAATGGTCTTGTTGCAAAGAAGCAAGTCTGTATCAGATTACGGCTCGTTAATGGAAGCTTTTCTGACCCAATCAAACCTTGCCTATTGCGGGGTTGCCAGTGCCGTAATGGTTTTAAACAGCCTAGCAATTCCGGCACCTCCAGTAGATGGTTTCAGAAACTACCACTTCTGGACCCAAGACAATATCTTCAACTCGGATTCATCACAAGTAGTCATTAGCCCAGCCAAAATCAGGCGGCAAGGCATGACACTTCAAGAACTTCAAAACCTACTCAGTCATCATGGTGTTTCTTCTAAGCGTTTACACGGAGATATCCTTAGTCTGCAAGCGTTTAGATCACTTATAAAAGCTAATCTTGACGATTCAAGTGATCGCTTGATTGTCAATTATGACAGAAAAGTTATTGGCCAAAAAGGCGGTGGGCACTTCTCTCCACTAGCAGCTTATGACGCTGTTACTGACAAAGTTCTAATCCTAGATGTTGCCCGATATCGCTATCCTTCTGTATGGGTAAAAACACATGATCTATGGAGAGCAATGCGAACATTAGACGGCATATCAGGATTGCAGAGAGGGATACTCGCGATTGAATAGTGTGCAAGATTAGGGGGAAACATTTATAAAATCAGTGCTCATGACACTTGTCCTTTTTCGCAAAGAAATACTAATACAATAGACAAATCATTGTCCCTATAAATTCTAACTTGACAAGATCATCCCTAGCTAAGAGCTAGCAGAACCATAAATTGAAACCAATCCGGGAGAATCCTGATCAAGTAATAACCCAGTAGCCACTCCAGTCGGGTTTCATGCCGTCATGTCGCCCCTGAGGATCGATCTCCAGGACGACTGAATATCCCTGTATCAGGATGATCGCGGCATGATCATCCTTGTGGATCTGTTCCATCGGCTCGAACCAGCGGCGACGTGCCTTGCCCTTGGCAATCTGGGCCGAGGGTGCCACCACAAGTTCCAAATGATGCTGTTCAAGCATTTCGCCAGCCTTATAACCTCCCAGGTTGATGAACCAGAGCTTGTTGGCTTCGTTTGCATTGACTTTGTCGACGCTACCCATTGTGATCCGGTAACCATCCACGAAGCGGATGCGCATGTAGCTGTCCACATGCAACCCTCGAGGATTGCCAATCCATTGTGATTTCAGCTGGGGCACTGTTGCTTCAATCGTTTCACCCACCACCCAGCGCACATCGTGCATCTCCACGTGTCCTCCGCGCATCCTCCCACCCAAAACAACAAGGTAGAGATTCATCTCTATAAAAGATTAATCAAGGAAAAGATCATTTTGATGCTTAAAAATGAATACTGATCGGAAGCTTCACTTAAGCCAGCTTGCCAAAAGAAAAGACCAAAAAATAATACGAAATAAGGCTATCAGCTATTCCTTTTGAGGCTTCCAAAGCAACAATACGACCCAAAGAGTAGATGAGACAACGATCAATGCCTCAACAAGATATGTGTGCATACTAAACCCTCTCTTTCTTCCCAACCTTAGCAAGCATTTTCAAGAAAAGAAAGCAAAAATGCTTAAACCGGATTAACGGGTAAAAATTTGAATTAATCCCCATATTAAATCATGAATCTATCCTTATTCCATTCACCCTTGCTCTACGAGCAAAGCCTCCTGGAGTGAAGAGCCGGGGCCTATAGGCATACGAATAAAACAAACATCGAGATTAATTGCCAACAGACTAGAGGGGGACAACTCGCTCTAGATATTTTGTTAATCCTGTCGATCAAGTCGATTCATTATTGCGCGCACGTTTTACCGCTAGACCAGCTTCTACAGCAGTTGTTCCAGCTACAAGCAAGAGACCTATAAGACCCACCAATTGATTTCTTTGCTCATTAACAGGATCAATATCTTGACCCAAGATAGCACCAATCACAGTCCAAATACTGACGATCGCGGAAGTAATCCAATAAGCCTTCCACCTACGTTGGTAGAGATACCCGGCCCCAATACCAGGCAAAATATTTAATGCAACAGAAACCCAACCAGCAGAAGATGCAACAATTTGATTTTTGGTCGACTTGTCCATGTGAAAGTCACAAAGAGCTAATATCATAGCAAATCAAAATGATGCAACAGGAGACATGCAATTAAGCATAAAGAGCGATGCCGGTACAAGACAAAAGCAATCTATATAAATTTCAAAAAGGTGAATGTCAAACGACTAATTGACTTGGCCCTCCTCCTCCATCAGTAAATACAATACTTATAAGTCTAGAATGGATTCAGCAACTTTACTCCTTAAAGAAACGAGTGATTCAGGGTCCATAGCAGACGCTGCAATCATCAGGTTTGCCTGTTGAAAAGCATGCTCTAGGTTTCTAACTTTAAGCTTGCAAATGTGCTTATTGGCTTTGCACTGCTGCAGCGTATAGGAGTGAATCATAAAATCAATATATCAATCAAGGTATTCATCAAACGAAGGAAACCTTAGTTTTACTCTCTTTCTATTTTAGCTCTCACGAAAGAGCCACTGTTTAATTTTCTACTCCTCCTAGAAGTCCTAGGTCATCGATAACAATAGAGTGCCTTAGCCTTCGTCTTTTGGATGCATCATGGCCAATTAGGGAAAAGCAATACGCTCAGGAAGCGAGCAATAGTTCAAACTAATTAAGAGGTCATGGATTAGCAATGTGTGCATAGAGCCTGGATTAATTATAACCTTAATGCAAAGAGTTTCCTCTTGTTTGCAAACTCAAATTACTTCCCTTGTTGGCTTTAATGCAGTCAAGGCTTTGTCGCGATGACCGCAAAAAATGGGTCTCCTTTGCCGCCTAGCAACCCCAAGACACCTGTTGAGCGAGTCTCCTCTGCGATGATCTCAGGCTTTGGCCAACCCTGAGCCATCAGCACCTTAGAAACGTAGGTGAGATGATCACGGTCATCGCCATCCCTCCAGATCTGCGGAGCTTTTGTGAAAAACATCCGATTCGAGAACGCAACGATCACTTGGCCCTTCGAGCGCGTTACACGCAATAACTCCTCAGCCATATCCTCAGGCTGCTGAAGATATTGCCAACCCGCAATGATGAGAGTCGCATCAATGCTCTCATCCTTAAGCGGAATGGACTGGTTGAGATTGAAATTCTGAACCCAATGGCTATCAAGCCGGTTGTTGGCCACGAGTTCCTTTTCATTGAGGCCATGGCCGATCACACGGTCATAGATGACATCATCAGGCAGGTGAGACACCCAGCTCGACATCAAGTCGAGCACTGTGGAGCAAGGCGGAATCTTCTCGCGATAAAGCTGCGTCAAACGCCCCCGAAATGCCTCGTCCAGATGATGAACGAAACGAGGCTCAGCATAAAAAAGCACGTCATCGTTCTGATCGAGCTTGGAACGCTGATCGTTTCGAAGAACTTGAACCGCCAAGGGGATTGCGAAGCGATGCTCAGTTTCGCCTGCTACAAACCATTCCGCGAGTCAATAACCTGAAGGCCTCACAGGATTCAACTAAGCTGATATCCGCAAAACATGCTCGCCATAGTCGAATTTTGCGAGTTTCTCTATATAAATCATGTCAGTGCTAATCCACTCGAGCAGATGAATTTGAAGCTGCCACAGGGGAACTTTTACCGCTTTACCCGTTAATTGTCTTACCAACCATTGCAGCTACTTGCAGGAAATGGAAAGCCCCCGCACTAGCAGAGGCTTCATGAATCGCCACTGAGCTTGTAGTGGTTCCTCCTTGCCATAAAAATTCTTGTCATGCCGAGCGCAAGCAGATCTCCTTTGCTGCGGCAGGCTCAGCGATAGGTGCCTTGATCACTTGCTTGGCTTGCGCCAGGGCTGTTTGAAGCGCCTCAATCTGTGCTTCAACTTTGTTGACTGAATCGAGCAAATCGGCCCTTACATTCTCGAGATGAGAAACACGTTCTGCGTTCTGGCGATCCTGATCAGCCTTGAACTCAGAATCACTGATCACAGAAACGCGAGGACGTGTTTTATAGAAGCTTGCACTAGAGAAAAACTCGTCAAAGAGGGAATACATGGTGTTCTATGGGAGATTTTTACAGCTTGGTCGGCGTAGATGCCTAGACCGAACAAAAACAGTACGGAGAACCAGGCCCGGTTGGGATTAAAAAGCCACTCCAAAGTGATAGTTGTACGGTTTTCGCCAATCAACTTGCATGGGGGAATCGATGGCTTGATCAAAAGCACTCCACAACAGCTGGACCGCGTCGTTAGAGGCAGTCCCTTGACGGTGATGCTCATCAGCGACGCAGCAAAAACGACTGAGATCTCTTTTTTTCACTCCTGGGCGTGAAAAACCTCATCCCTATGGGGCAGAAATGCCCCTCCCCAAGGCATTCTCTAGTTGCACATCTGTGGATCCCACAGCTCCATATCGATGTCAGAGCCTTGATCTAGAGGTCTGCCGCTACCTTCTGACCGCCTTCCCAGAAAGGCATTTTTGTGACTGCATCAGTTCGTTCATGCCGATCACCACATTGCCCATTGGGTCATCAGTGATGCCTCCCACCCAAATTTCACCATTTAACGATTGGCCATCCGCTCGCCAAATCTCAAAGCAATAGACGGGCCTTTGAGGATCAGCCAAGCGGATGGCCCTTGTTTTGCAAGGGTTGATCAAAGCTCACTTGATCGCGTAAATGTTCGATCACTCCAACATCATCAACCAAGTGGTAATCACGAATACATGTCTTTGGATCATTGCCTACATCGGTTTTTTCTGGATCATTCATGATCTCTATGCGTGGAGATACAGCGACTCACTCCCTTGGGTACCCGGATCATCCAAGGGTCTTTTCTTGCTCCCGCACGAATCCATAAGTTGATCTGGAAGGAACGGCAGAAGCTTTTTTCGATCAACGTCAGTCGATCGTGTTTAAAAACCAAGTTTTGCAGCTCTGGCGACTTACACTCTCCAGTCAGGTTTTTCCAGATTTCTATGGAAGGCCATAGTTTGTATTAAGCGCTTCTAAGCAATAGCTTCTCTTTATGTTAGCCAGACAAAAGAAGTCTAGATGAGCATCAAGGTTTTAAATTCCCCTTTTGAAATTATCCTTACAGAACTCTAAGATTAATCTTCAACGATGCCTTGATGGAAGCTCAATAATATCGCAAACACTACGAAATTTTCCCCAAAGTACAATCATCAACAAGCCTGATATGTGCGATCGAACTCAAGCAGCTGTCTTTTCGATCAGGTATGGCTGCGTGGAGCGAGAAAGGCTCGAAGAGGAATGAACTGGATAACAAATACTGCCGATCAGGCCATAAAGATAGTAGACAGTATTGAGAATCAAGATTGTTGATCATGGTGATAGATATCGATTGTTTTGTCTATCAAAAACTAAGAAGTTAGTTCTTCGAAATCATTGAATATTTAACGGGATCACCAGAGTCTTTCCCTCCCTAGGGTCACAAAGATTTCAGCCACTAAAGCCTTACTTTGGTGACCTCAGCCTGAATCGCTGATGGTCCAGTGGAAACCTTGATAGGACGTCTGGTGAAAATCTCAACACGAATGCCCGCGCGAGTAATCGCGATTAAAGCCTTGCTTAAAAAGGCTGTGCTCACGATAACGGCCAGCGGCCAACGCCAGGCCAGCAACAGCTCAAAAATGCCCCTCATCTATCGCCTCAGTTAGGAGCTAGTCGTAGCTCACCTCACCTATGACCAGCAAGCCCTGAATCATTAGTAGCAACAGTTCCGCCTTCGCCTTATTTTCTATGCAAGTAGCCCCATCTGATGCGCATGACTGCATTGCCTTCGACTTAGCTCTTCCTTTCAACATCTGCCAAAAAGTAGCTCTTAGCCTGTAGGCAAGCCAAAACCAAGGCTAGGCAAGCGAAATTTGATTCAAACGATCAGCATTGCGGAGCTAATCAAAGAACGTATCTCGTTCATTTGCCACTCGGCCAAAAACCTCCCCCAAGCCCCTTGTTCATGTAATTGGTTTTGATGCGGACTAGTAACAGCAGCAAAGTATCGCCACAAGCACAGGCTCAGTTCTTCACTCGAACCCCATTGACAATTGCTGGCCTATGCTCATGATCACCCCTGCTTATATCAGCAAAGACATGGCAACTCAGAAACATTCCTGATGGCTTGACCTATATCCTCTTAGATCCCAATCAAGCTCTATTCATCACTGTTGCAACGGCAAAGGGGGTTGAACTAATTCAAAATCCTTACTCAGCTAGCCAAGCAGCGAAAATAATCATTCACTCTCAAGAATTAGGCAGGTTTGTAGAATCACTGAGTAACATCAACTACCTGAATTCCCATAAGCTCCTTCGATAGGAAGAGAATCAGGGACCCAGAAACGGAGAGATTCTCTATCCAGTTCAACTCAATAAGCTCTAAGCGATGGCGTGCAGGCTTTTAGCACCATTGCTAAATCCAATTTTGTCTCCCTTTTGATTCCCCGGCCAGACCCTCACCATGCAGACCCTTGACTGGATCTGGTTGCTACACCCGATTTTCGCCGTAGCCTTGATCTACCCCCTACTGGGGATAGTCCTAAACCTGTCACTTCAAACCCGCAGTCGTCGGCTCAAACGTCAGAACGAAAGTCCAGCCAATGTCGGGAGTGTGCACAGCAATCTCGGACGATGGCTCTCAGCCGGAGTGATCGCAATCGTGCTGCTTGCTCTGGTGGTGATGATCAGCACTGAACATCCGCTAACGGAGTTTGAGGGAGGTCTGATCCGTGCTGGATTGCTTCTACTGGTACTCATTGGAAGTTGCATCGCCTTGCTGACAACCTGGCGAGACAAAAGACCCGCCTATCGAGCAGGCTTCTCCTTACTCTGCTGGGCAGGTGTCATCGTCCTTGGTATGCAGCCGGAAGTATTCCGCCTCGGTGACAACCCCCTCAAAGCAGAATTCTGGCAATCGCATTTCTGGGGTGGCATTGGTCTCGTTGGGCTGATGCTGTTCTCGCTGGCATCCCGACAAGAAATCCTGCGTGATCTGCGCTGGCGATGGCTGCACATCACAGCCAATAGTCTTGCAGCGGTGATCTTCCTGGCAGAAGCAATCACCGGCCCCAAAGCCCTACTAGAGATCCCCCTGAGCTGGCAAAAGCCTTACATCCAACAGGCAAAAGCCGAGCGGGTAGCTAATTACACCGCGAATGCTCCTCAACCGTAGGAGTAGTTGTGCGCGCTCGTTCGCCAGTGCTGGAACAAACCTCACGCCGCCAAACAGACCAACGATGCGCTCTAAGCCCTCCTGATCTTTCAATTGATCCCTATCGAGCGCTTTCCATAGTTGCCATTGGAGAAGAAGGTGTCCATGCCATCAGCATTCTTCAAACTGGGTCAATGCAGCAAACAAATGTAGAAGTTCTGCAAACAAAAGATTCTCAAAAGGGATACAAATGATCACTGTTTCCAGCTCAATTAAGCACTCAATCAGCTCTCAGGCCTAAGCCGATAATCAACGAGAAAAGCGAATCCATAGAGAACTGCATCGTGTGAGGAGTGAAGGCAGCAAGACAAATCAAATGGCTGCTGAAACGGCTGCTGTGATGAAAGCAATCAAATTGGCAACGCTTGGTTGAGCGTTTTTCATCAACGAAAGTTGACCATGAACAAAGCTGGCAGTGCAACGCCTTTTAGGCATGAGACTTCAATGCCACAAACCGGTTCAGTCTGCAGTGCCAGAGCGCTGGGATCAAACTCAGTGCTGAACTTGATCCAAGCCACTGCATTTCTCCAGAAGCGAGCAGAACCTATGTTCACAGGTCAAGGACGACAAGAAAAAGGGTTCACTGCCCTAAGGGTGAAACGAATAAGCAAACCCCCGTCTTAATAGCAGGGCTTTTGCCTGCGCTTCAACAAAAACCCGCACGTCTATTGATGGTTGAGGTGATTGATGCTGCTAGGCAGAGCGATTTATATCTTTAACCAACGGGGCTATTGATCGCAGCCCAAACGAATAGAAAGACATTTGCGGCAATTGCCAAGCCGACGGAGGAGACCTTCTTCATGGATCATCCAGGTAACCCTTCCACTGCAGCAAATCACGATGTGCCTTTGCCAGAGTCTGTCAGTGAGCCCTCACAAGGCTATAGAAAGAGGCCCACGCTCAATAGACCAATGGTCACTGGTCCGGAAGTTGATGTGGTGAAGAAGAGCATTGAAAAAGTTTGGTTCTTGTGCATTCGCTCACTTCTTTGAACAATTAGTGGCAACTCCATACTCTGCTGAGCAAGGATGTAAATGATCAATTGAATGGCTGGACTAATGAGCCGCCACGGTTACACCATCAGCTATCGCGATGCTCAGAGTCATCGGTGCGAATTCTGTGCCTATGCGAATGACTCTTTTGAGGCCAGACAGGTTGCCATGGAAACGATCAAATTCGTCCATGAGCATCCAAATGCGATTGATCACATTCTTCGCTCAAGCTAGGACAACAATTTGAGCCTTAGGGCTCAGCCTTCGTCAACCATCCAACTGGTGGCTAGAGGTCAGGGATATCCTTGCAACTCTTGCCCCTTGTTTAGGGCTGTTTTGCCACACGAATACCATATTTGGCGTGCTAACTAAGGAATAAGAGCTTTTCGCCCTGCTGATGGTGCAATGGCAGCCATGGTTGATTGCCTAGGTGACCACTTGCCGCGCAAAGATTCGTTCGCTTCCCCTCGGCCGAAACGCACCCAGAGACAGCACAGCTCATAGGGACTTGATCTCAACTTGAACAGCTGGGATTGAGCGTTCCACAGCCAGTGAAAACCATTCACACAAGTCGTGCAGAAACGACGTTCCCCTTTGTCTCGGCGCACCGCTACACCACTAACAAGGAACTGGCGCTAGGAGGCATGGCTTCAGTTGAACCATCAAACCGAGCAGATTCACCTCCAGCTCTATGTGCGCCAATAAGCAATGGATGCGTCAATGCTGTCGCATCACTAATGGCAAATCAGCAAAAAAATCATTCCCAGGAGAATCTTCTTGGAGCCAACCAGCAGACATTAGTCATCAAGGCAAGAGCTACCAGGAGGGATCAACTGCTCGATTGGAGTGGACTCAACGTCTGCGACTACGACGACGTTGTTGAGCCTTGCGTTTGTACTTTTCGACTGGGGTCTCGTGGTGACGAATGCGCTTGAGATCAGAAAAAATCCCAGCCTTAGAGACTGCTCGCTTAAAGCGACGCAGGGCCGATTCAACGCCCTCATTCTCCCCTACCGTGACCTGAGCCATAAGCAAATTCAACCAATCAACGAATTTACCAGGCCACCTCTCGTGAGAAATTCACCAACACAACAAAAAGGTGTGCGGCATCACCTTGAGAATTGGAGATCTGATCAATAAAGCAAGCCTATGCAAGGCATCAGAATTTGGAATTTCCATTGATCCAAGGCCACTCCTGTCGGTATTTTTACCTACATGAAGAAAAGCCAATTCAAAGCCAGGAACAGCGATCTCTACGAGGCCATCCTGATTGCCTCAGAGAGGGGCCATCTTTGGGGTCTCGATCGCTCCAGAACAGCAAACCAGACACGCCTGGTTCCTGATTTTCACCAACACCGCTAGGCAGTGAACCGCTGATTGCTCTCTTCACTCTGGCTTAACAGGATCATTTCGCTCAGACATTCCTTTGCTGATTCCGCTAAGACCTTAGTTCGCTACAAATCGGTCGCGATTGATCCCAAGAGAGGCCAATTTGACAAGCAAAGACCAAAGGCAAGTGTTGTTTACGAGACAGACACCTTATTTATGCAAAATGTCTTGTCAGGCAAGCCCTAGTCCGCTCAAGATCCACTGCTGCATCCTGCCAAGATCTAACCAGGCAAAATCTGCTAAAACCCACCACTATTCTACTGAACTCACCACTTGCTCAGAATGACCTGCACCCTGAGCTGTTGTGATGGGCCCACACATCTTGAGAAGTTCTATCAAAACAAGGACCTATCAAGGCAGCAATGCCCCCCATCTAATTTGCCAAACCTCGTCCCAATTGCTTCGGGCAAAAATCATGGCGAACGGGTTTCCAAACAAATAAAGCACACCCCCCGGCAACAGGTTCAGGGGGACTGTTCTCACTCATTCAAATTGTTAACGCACAATTGATGTGAATAGGTTGAGGCACAAGTCTTGCCGGCTACTTGCTCAGATCATGCTTGTCGGAGTGCGTTCATCAGATCTCCTGAAGTCAATCCGGGCATAGATTCGATACAAGCCCGTACGTATCGCACGACTGTAGATCTAAACAAGAAAAGATTACTAATTCTACGCTTAAGTAATACTTAAGCGTAGAAGCCTTGTGTGATCTATCAGTTCTCAATCAATATCTGAAATCCTTTAACTCGCTATTGAAGCCTTTGCTTCACCTAGCCCAAATGCTGATCAGGCTATTTCGCAGAGAGGTGTCTCAGCAATAGCTTTGTGGTGGGTAATCAAATCCAATCTCCACTCAGAGAATGCTGCCATTGCAGAAGACATAAAAAACAAATCAAGTCAAAGTCACTGATGGCTCAATTCAAACTTTAAAACGAACCCAATAACTGCTGAGCGATTGAGGTGCACTAATTAGCAATGGTCACTTTGTTTAGGCCTCCGACCAATAGGTGATGACTGAATGCAAAAGACCTACAATAATGGGCATAACATTTTCAGTGAAACGTGGTTTCTTGAGTATTAAAAACACCAACTTTATAAACAACCACGATTGCAAATACCACATAAGAATCCATTCTCAGACCAGGCAACGTAATAACCATAACTACTATGGACTAGGCATGAGATATTGCCTAATCTATTACTTAAAGAAAGAAAAGTATCGTTTGGAATTGCTTTATTTCTCACCTTTTCTTTTGATCACCTGGCTTCTCCTGCGTCCAATCGAAGATTCCCTGATAGCCACCAAATGCCGAGCTAATCCCGAACATCGCAATAAACAATACTCCGACAACCACAATCACTCCAATCGTCAGTGGACTCAAGTCAAGAGCCATCGCGAAAACAAGAGCACGCATGACGATCCGCAAGACATCTTCATCATCCTCTCAGATCGAGGTCAAAGCCGAAGAATTAAGCAAACTAAATCCTTGCTCACGTCTACCACGAAAGCTCCGGACAACTGGCACGCTAAGGCTCGCTTGAGCGACCCGTGCCTAGGATGGATTGAAATCAAAAGGGAGAGGGTACCTTGGGGAGCATCATGGGATTCCGCCTCAAACTGCATGAACAGGTAATCAATCAATCCACAGGAGGCAATACATCGATATTCAATAAGTTAAGTGGCGCAACAATTGCTGTTTCAATCTTTTTTGCAGTTCTAAGCACTGAAAATCAAATTGATTTTCAGTTTGGCGGACAAATAGATGCAATCGATTGGATCATTGGCTGTCTGTTTTGCATTGAATATTTTTGTCGAGTGTGGACTGCCCCACTTGAGGGCAAATATGGAGAGGGTATAGAAGGCACGATTCGCTACATGTTCTCACCAATGGCCATTATTGATCTGATTGCAATTATCCCCTCCTTTATCGGCGTAAGAACAGAACTAAAGATCCTGAGAATTATTCGTCTTCTTACGATTCTAAAGGTTGGCCGCAGCGAAAGATTCAAGCAAAGCATGCTTCATTTCAACTATGCACTCAGATCCAAGAGCCAAGAGCTGCAGATATCTACTGTTTATACATTATTACTTTTACTCATTAGCAGCACATTCATGTATCTTGCAGAGTCATCTATTCAGCCTGATCTATTAGGTTCAATACCAAGATGCCTCTGGTGGTCAATTAATGCAGTCAGCTCAGTGGGGCATGGAGATTCAGTGCCAATTAGTGCGGTAGGCAAGATTATCGCTTCAGTAACTTCTCTTATGGGAATTGGCGCCATCGCCATACCTACCGGAATTCTTGCCGCAGGTTTTAGCGAATCAATTGCTGTGCAAAAGAATAATCTTGAGGAATCTGCTCAGGAAAGCATTGCTTAGGAATCGACACACGGCAATTTGTTCATAACATCAAACAATCAAATCCTTGTTTTCAGGCAAAAGTTGAAAGATGGGAGTTTTAGCTGTAGTTGGCTAGACAAAGTAAGGCATCTCTATCTTTCAACCTATTTTCTTCTAAATAGTCAATTCGCAAGGTGCACAGCATCTGCAAACGAAGCTCACAATGTTGCCTTCTGGCAGAAAAGGCCACTATTGCCGAGGGAAGCTTCCTATAAGATCGCCAACTATGAGTTAAATAGACCAACAATTGCCATCACCAGAAGAACTGCGCTGGCAAGGAGGCTAATGGCAAAGCCTGGCCCTCTCAGCTTGGCCGCTTTCCAATAGCCAATGCCATAAGCAATACGTGCGCCCACCCAGATGAAGCCAATCAAGCAGGCAACAGACGTGTTGCTAGAAAGAGCTGCTAGCCAGAACACCGGCAGGAAGAACATCATCTGTTCAAGGGTGTTCTGCTGAACACGTAGCACTCGCTCAAATTCTTCTGGCCCACTCGTTGCTGGAGCTTTTACTTTGTGCTGGCTTCGTGCAAATGCCACTGCAAACATGGTTCCTTGGTAGACGATCGCGGCAGCCAAGGTGACAACGGCTGGAAGCACAGGAATGGTCATGAAATTGATATCAGCACAATGACTTTAAGGATGCCATCTGAATTCCAACCTTGATGGCCAGCGAGTGGGACTGTGCCTCTCTGATGAAGAGCAGTGTTTGTCTCTGCATAGCCGGTTGGTTCAAGCAACTAGCTGACCAGAGCCACGACATTCATAGTTGCCCAAATGAACTGAGGGGAAAGCTCCTCCATGAAGTCGCCCACTTGACTGAGGTGATCATCATCATTGAACTAGCGGCTGCCATCCCCCCTCAATTTCCCTAAAGCCCAACAAAGAGAGAGTCCTGTCATGCTGTCTTGGCAAAGGATCGGCCTACAAGATCTTCTGCATCGAAATTGCGCAAAACCTCAAAATATTGCTCCACACAACCTGGCTTCAGTCTTTATCTGAGAGCTGACGCTGCAGCACGATATCCAGGCCTGGCGCAATCGGTCTGAACTCCCTAAGTCTGGGGCTCCAGATAGCACCACTCGCAAGCTCCTCCATAGTCGCCAGGGTCATATCCTGACCCTCAAGCAACTGCAATTGGCTAAGGGAAACACACAGTGGCCCTCGAAATACATTTACCACAAGCGCGCTGCTGTGGTTGCTGAACCAAGGAACGAGGAGATTTTCAGGTGCCCAGTTGATTTCCTCGACAAGTTCACGGTTCACGGCCTGAAAAGGCGTTTCCCCTGCATTCAAGTGACCTCCAAATAATCCCCAATGACCTGGAAACAAGATTCCTTCGATGTCATCACGAAGCTGAAGGAGCCAGCGACCATCCCTTTCCAGCACAGCAAGAGAGACCTCGTGCGTCATCTCTTCATTTCGAGGAGTCGTTACCCATAACGCCAGGCTGCCGCACCCATGTACTTAACGTCTTATAGACCCGGCCAAAGGTGCAAAAATTCGGCTCATCAGGTTTTGTTCTGTAAACAGATGAGTTGTCCAAGGCTATTGACCTTGGAGAGGGCGTGAGCACCTTTCCAATCATGGGGACCACAGCAATCGGAAACAAAAAGCAGCTAGCCAATTCCTGGAATATGAAAAGGAAGCTTGTTGTCAAATGCCACGAGCCAGCGCTGCACCGCAGGCACACGCAACAAAGCCAAAGGCACAACAATATTCAGAGCAATCCAGGCAAAACCAAGGATGGCGCCAATTCGTCCACTCTTCTTGAGCAAACTCTCTTTCGGCTGCGGTTCGTTCATCGAATCACCGCTCATCAAGCTTTCTGCATTATGCCCTCCACCAAAAAGGAGGCTCATTGCAGCCCCATGGGGGGGCTGATCAACAAAAAAAAGACCCTCGCGTGACGCGACGGGCCTGGGTGATGGGGAGCTTTATTTCTAAGGGAAAGAGCTTATTGACGCAAGCCCCTACAAATAGCGCTTCGACTTAAAGAAAGTAAAAGTGGCACCAGTAGTAGTGTTTCTACGCATGTCAGGTTACAAGCCTTTTCCTAGTGTCAGCGTGGCTGGGTGATGGGTAGCAGTCGGCTTTTTACTTAAGTGCGCCTCCATCAAGCAAAGGGGCTCCTTTGTTCAATGCACAAGGTTCAACGACCAACCACCGAGCCGTGCTGAACTGATAACCAGAACAAACTGATGCCATTGACTTTCCCCACTCTTCTGGCCTACGCCACAATCGGCGACGCACGCAATGCAGGAGTACTTGGCCTAAGCATGGGGACATGGATGATCTTGACATTGATCTTCCTAGGCATCTCGTCGGTTTACTTCATTGTGCTGTGGTTCAAGATTGCCCAGCAGGAATCAAGCAAGAAGGGGAGCAGTTAAGCCTTCCTGCCTTAATTTAGGCATCTCAACAGATTAATAGTATTGCATTAACGGCAACAGATGAATCCCAGCGAAGTCTTTAGATCCTTTTCAAGCGGAGATAGTCTGTATGCCCTAGCAGGCCTCAGAGCAGTCAGATGTACGCCCATATCAACCGCCGATTAGACTAAATAGACTAAAGAATCAGAGATCTCAGCTGATTAGAGCGAACGCCTTCTTTTGTTAGCGCTATGTTCGTAAAGTGTAGGCTGGCTTGATAATAAGATGGGGAATTTGTATTAACGAATAGTCTGGATATCAATTGCAGCTGGGAGCATTAAGTGTCTTGAATACCAGACAGAAACCTACAAGAACAGACCAACCAGACACAAACGGTCTCCGAAATCACCAGTACTGAAATCTCATATTGCCTGCGGCTTCAATTCAACAATACAGGTGAAAAATTATTGATTCGTGCCTGTCACAGGGAACCCAACCACCAGCCAAATATTGGTAGCGCTTTGTACTGGCTTACGGCTAGACTATGAGCAGCCAAAAGAACAATAATTGAACAACACCTCTAGCTGGAACGATTTCTTTGCTGGAAATGCAACAATACTTACAGAGTTTACAGTCGCACTAGCGACAGTTGCTTGGCTCTATATCCTGAGACAGCGACCTAAGGATAAAGAGTAAGAGCAACTAATCTTAGAGACATGCTATTGCTATGAATTCATCACTTAGCACTTTAATCCTACTATTATTAGTGATGCAGGATAGTGTCAATGCACAGGGATTTAAAAACTCAATCCGTCAATGTAGCCGAGAAGTATATAATCTAATCGATGGAGAGAATCAATACGTATGCATTACTAAATCGGCAGTAACGCAATCAGAAGCCAGAGGGAAAGTCTTCATAGAGGAATGTAAGACTAGATATGCAAGAAGGTTTGACAGATGGTCTAGAACTATAGTAGAAAGAGTGGTCAAAGAAGAGTGTATCTCTAAGCCTAAGGATCCTGAAATCATTATTGAGTATCCCGAAGACTGGCCCTAGCTAAATACTTATGGTTGAACACTACTTAGGATTAGTCCCTTATAGCAATAGCGACTTAAGTGTAAATATTCAAACTATTACAAAAAGAGTGGGGTTATAAAGTTTAAGCGGTATGGATTATCCTCGCTAAATCAAGCAAGCTAGTATTTCAGTCTCGCGGAAGTGATGCTCTTTTTCATCAGCCATGAAAGCTGGGATAATGATGAAAACGTTACACATTGGCGAGGGAGCCATAAGGCAGATAGCAAGATCTTCCACTTGGCTCTCTCGCTATTGGCTGTTCTAAACTTCCAGAATAAATGAAGTGATAGAGAAATTGCCCCGGCAATGACTCCAGCCATAGTTTGTTTTTTTCACACACTCCATTATCTAGCTTTGTCAAGTTCCAGGGCCTTCTCCTATGGAGCCCCTCAAAGAACGAGGCCTGAGTAGACCTATCTAAGGGAGGGATCGATCGTATTGAGTATTCCCTCCGATCGCGCATAGCAGGTTGATGCGCTTTCCTTCAAGCAAAGAAAATGCATGAGTACATGGCACATCAAGCAAGACAAAGAGAAGACCACTACGAATCCATCATTGAGGCCTACAACAGAGGAGAGCTTTGGCCGACAGGCTCATGTCGCAGCACAGGCTGCTCAGCAGAAAACCCAGTCAGCATCGAGTCGTTCAGAGAAAGAATGTGCAATGCTTCAGATCAAGCAACTGCAAGATGATCTCGATTGGCTTAGCCATTGGCATGTGTGATTACGCTCCGTCTTCACCCGTGGCCTTGATGTGAAGAAAGCATTGATTCTTAACAACGCGAAGAACGTCAGTTGAATCTTGAGTAGGCCAAGCAAAAAGCACAAAACCTATGTAGCAAAACTGAACGACGAAAATGCCCTCTTTCCCCAGCTCGACGTTTAAATAACATTACTGCAATGGTATAATACAACTAATAAGATGCAGTTTGGCTGTCCAATATTTCCCGAGAGGAATCAACGAATCATTTGCATTTCTTAGACCATGCATTGATCCAGTGTTCAGCGAGGTCACTTCACAGCTAGCCGTCATAGCTCATTCATCAACCAAAGCGATAGTGCTTACGAACTGCCTGATGAACCTCCCAAATGCATGACATTCCAGCAGGGAACACCACCAGATCACCTGCACCAAAGCGCACGGGCTTTCCGCCTTCGGGCTTAACGGTCACCTCGCCTTCCAACAACAGGCAGGTTTCCTGTTCAGCATAGGTCCAAGGAAAGGTGCTGGCCTCACATGTCCAAATGGGCCATTGCCGGATGCCCAGTTCATTAATTGTGCTCTGTGGACATGCAGAGGTAACGCTAATCGCCATGGGCGGGTCGAAGGGAAGCTCTCTTGAACCTAGTAGCAGACATGAGAATTGTTTAACAAGAACACGGAGCGGAAGCTTCGGGTTTCTTTAAAGATGACGAATAGAAGGAAAGATGCTAACGAGAACAAACTCTTATATGGAGCTAAGTTTGTCTGTTGAATGAGACAAACCAATCATTTGCTCAGTTGTGCCAAGACCTCATTCAACAGAATTAAACCACTTTGCGGTAGCAGCTAACGTGGATCAATCTGCGCTCCAACGCCAAGAGTAAGAAGATGAAGAGAGGCTGCAGCAAGCAAAAGCAGCCATTGCAAGACTTGGGCAAGTCATTGGCAGCAGGGCCTAGGTGTTGTCACTGGTCAGACAAGCTGCACATCAGAGATGCCACTTTATTAAGCCTATGCGTGTCTATCAGCTAGTATTCAAAAATTGTTTCGTTTTTTTCAGAGGTCACATGTCAAAGAAAGACTGGTTTGGCATTGGATATGTGTCTGCATGGGTATTGATTTGGGGAACTATAGGTTCTCTGATTGATTTGCCATTTCTGAACTCTGAAATCTACTTGCCAGGGTCAATAGGCCAAGTCACTACATTCATTGTCACAGCGATCATATCGGTGATCGCTGGCGTATTGTTATATCCAAAGGTATTAGAAAATACCCTTGTTGTATCAGCATTAGGCCTAGATACTGACGAGAAAAAATAATATCAAGTATCGAAGTTATAGTGCCAGAATAGAGACACGCAGAATTGCTAAAAGGTCATTATTTATTTGCATACGAGAAGAGGATGGGTGGAATTAGACACGTAAGAATGAAAACAAAAGCCTCTAAAGTTATATCCATGCATTCTCGCAGGATTATTGATGTTCTCATCAACAGACGAAGACTTTATCACTTCATTGGCCCTCAAAGAGTGGTGACAAAAATAGTCAACATTGCAAAAAAGCATGCGAGGCAAAGGCAATCAGCTCCTACCATCATTCCCATTGACTTATGAGCAAGAATTCTGATCACTATTTACCTTCCAATAAATTATGCTAAAAAGCCAAAGGAAGCATCATGGCTAGCAATAAGTGGATCAAATCAAAGACTTACTGAAAGAACTGGATTAATTAATAGGCAAGAAAGTCATTAAATCATATCTACAAAATGCTGCAAGTGTTCACGACAATGGATAGAATCTCATAGAAATAAATGCAGCCATTAATAATCTTAAGGTCATTGACTTATTGCATAACTTGAGTAAGGTTGCAGCAAAACTCGCTGCTGCGGATCTGATCAAAACTTACCACGCAGTCATTACTCAACAAGTGCTGATTGCTATTTTCAATAAAATAAAAGAATAAATTGGAATTAACTTTATTATTCAGGTGGTACGGTCTCCTTGTTGAACAGCATTAAGCATGCCTGCCTCCAAGCGATTAAAGGCATCTATCAATTCAGCGCCTTCAAGCATCCCCACACTGATGCGCAGTACACAACTCTCGTTCTTAAACCCAAAACTACAACCTCCAATCGTGGCAACTCGATAATCTCTTACCAGCTGACGCATCAAGGTGTCTCCATTGCAACCACAATCCACTTCAAGTAAGCAATAAAAAGCTCCATTGGGTTCATGTAAAAAGCGCCAGGGTCGATCGTTACTAGCTGCAAAACGCTTCAAGAGCAACTGATATCGACTCATCAATTGAGACACATTCTGACGCACCCAATCAGAACCATCTAACAAGGCCGCAATCGCTGCTCGTTGGCAAAAACGAGGTGGACAGATCAAGACTGTGTCTTGAACCTTCTCCAAAGCCTTACTCCAGACAATAGGAACAGACATATAACCAAGACGCCATCCGGCCATGCCATAGGCCTTGGAGAACGAATAGAGCGAAACAGTATGGTTCCCTGCGCCAGGAAGAGATCCAGGGCTCCAATGAGGTACATCACCAAACACAAAATCCTCATAAGCTTCATCGCTGATGTGCAGCAAACCATGCTGGGCACAGATCCGATTGATGGCAGCAAGTAAGGTTTGAGGGAAAACGATTCCGCTTGGGTTATTAGGACTTATCGTGACAATGGCACGGGTGCGTTTTGTAATCGCAGCCTCTATGAGTCCAGGGTTAGGTATTAAACCAGCATTCACAGGCACAGGCACTCCACCGGCCAACTGAATAGCCATAAAGTGATTAAAGTAATAAGGCAGCGGCAGAATGACCTCATCGCCAGGGTCACAGAGAACCTGAGCAATGGCATGAAATGCCATGTTGCTACCTGCAGTGACCATGACCATGCTTTCGGCCAAATCCAAACCGTTCTGCATCATCAATTTTTGCTTAATTAGCTCAAGCAGATCAGGATCACCTCGAGCCGGGCCATAACGATTGAGACTTGATTCTTGATTCAACAGAGCATTGTTCATTGCCAGTTTTACGGCAATGGGTGGAGGCCAATTCACCATGCCCTGGGCCAGCGAAAGGGTCCCTGGCGTCTTCGCCACCAACTCGTTAAGTGCTGGAATCACAGGATCCAGCACAGCATCAATCTGCGTGCCAGGTTGAGGGTGTTTGCTTGAGGAAAAAGAGTTCACGTCGATCAAGTTAAAGGTTCGTCCATTATTTACCAGAATGGAATGGAAATCTCAAATAACCAAATCCATAAGATATGGGCCAGCCAAAAGAGAAGAAAAACCTTCTCAACATAAAGTTATTAAAGCATTTATCATTCCTGAAATAATCCGTCTTAAACGAGGCAATCTCAGCTCAGTATAAGTAGCCTAACCAAGAAGCCTGCTGAAATCAAACCCATTGCTGATCGCGATCTGCTGCCAATAGAGGCACTTACAGATCAACAATTGGAGTAGTGACCCTTTATTTGCTTTAGGTAAGGACCATAAGTCCCGTGCCGCAAACTGATTGAAGGTGGCTATGGCGAGGTTGATTGGCCTAAGGATTTTTAGATTCCTTCAGCCAGCGTTTGCGTCGTCCGTTCTTGCTGAAATTGATGGCCAGGCCTGGGAATAACTTCAGCCGTTTACGAAATCTAAAACCCATTCTTCCTCTAGATGTAATTAGATATAATGGTTTTACGACTGGCAAATCAAATAACTAATCCAAAAGAAAACGAAGAAATCAACGAGGAACTCTCAACCGAGGAGTTGAAGAGTGTTAGTGGTGGGATTAACTTACCCAAAGGACAAACTGATAACCCAAGTTTCGATTCAAAAATTTCACGATTAAGTGGTAATAATAAGTCACGTGATCCGAGATTGACTATCAGTAGTGGTAAATCCTTGGAAAAGGTTGTAGAGGATATGCCCCCGTCTCTAGGGGATCTCAGCTAGAAGCTTCTTCATTATTGCCTTCTTCATCTCATATGACAGGGAGCTTTTGAGACAGCTCTTCGACTGCGCCTTTAAGCGCCCTGACCTCACTGGCCAGGTTTTCATTACCCGTCAGCAGGCGCTTGTGGTTGGCCAATCGTCTTAAAGATTTATGGCTACGAGCGTCGCAATGCAGTGATGAGTGCGCCTCCAAAAAACGCTCCAAACGCTGTTGTAACCAGCAGAATTGCTAATGGAAGGTGTCTTCCAGTATGGCTTAAAGGGTCTAAAGGATCCATCAAGCCATTAAATAGCCTCAAAGCAAATATGGAGCAAAGCTTTGATGAACTGGAATCTCACCAGATTGCTGAGTAGTGACTAGCCCAAAGTTCGCCATCACCAGCAAGGAGACCGGTCTTCGTTTGCGAATCGTCCCAAGCAAGGGCAGTCTTATGCTCTACGAGCTCCACAAGCCATTGAGTCCATCGGCACAATTGGTCATAGAAGAGGCTCTTTGAGATCTAAACAAGATCACAAAAGCCCTTATCAAGGCAAACCACCCACTCCTAGAAAGCCTGGCACATCAACCCAGTGATCTAGGCAAAGCAACTCCTAGATCAGCCAGCTAAAGGCCCCATACTGCAGAAATCTGACAGAAGGCTTCGCACCGAAGACTCTTGAGACAGCTACTCAAATGAAAAGCGAATGGATTGTGATCAAAGAAGGCTCAGTCCCCCTGCGCTGCTGGTGGTCAAAACCGAGTCAAGGTCGTGATGAAATCGTTGAAGGTCCAAATCGTGTTGCCCTGGTGTTACCAGAAATCTTCGGAGTCAATAACTGGGTTCGCAGTGTGGCCGATCGCCTCGCCACCAGAGGCATCCCAGCCCTGGCGATGCCACTATTTTCTCGAACCGCACCGGAGCTAGAGCTTGGCTATAGCGAAGACAACCTGATCGAAGGTCGACGACACAAGGACTCAACCTCAATGGAGCAAATCCTGACCGATACCTACACAGCTATTTGCTGGCTTAACAAACAGCTTGATCAACCACAAATCACTGTGATCGGCTTCTGTTTCGGCGGACACGCTGCTCTGATCACTGCAACCATGACCGAGGTGAGAGAAACCTTCAATTTTTATGGTGCCGGTGTAAGCAAAACCCGCCCGGGAGGTGGTGCACCAAGCCTCGAATTATTGCCGCAGGTCTCAGGCCGACTGACATGTCTGTGCGGTACAGCAGATCCGTTGATCCCAACTTCAGATCGGCAAGCAATCCAAGCCGCATTACGCATGCAGGATCCTGATGAAGAGCGACTGCGCTACGTAGAGATCATTGGCGCCGATCATGGTTTTATGTGCGAAGAAAGAGACAGCTTCGCCGCTGAAGCTTCCGCCCTAGGTTGGCACCTACTGCTAGAGAGTCTCGAACGCTAATCATTTGGCCGCTTCTGGTCTGGCCTCATCCTTGCGACGACCAATTCTGCTTAAAAGGCCTGGTTTTAAACCCTTTTGTCAAAGCCCAGTCCACGACATCTCTGGCATGTACAACCAGGCTCAAATGTCATCACTCACCCCCTGAAACAAAGTCACTATCTCAACGTAGAGCTAATGAGCCTTGAAATTGTTGCTGAGTACCCACGTCCACCAGCTCTTGTGGCCTGCTCAGACCACGTCATTGTGGAGGCCCTCGGTACGCGCATCTGTGAAACCCATGACTGCCTGCGTGTGCTGGAGACATTCCATCCACCCACCTACTATCTTCCTCCAAAGGCAATGCGGAAGGATCTACTGATACGCAGCCGTCGCAGCAGTTTCTGCGAATGGAAGGGAATCGCAAACTACTGGGATCTGGTGATTGCAGACAAACGTCTCGAGGGCGCAATCTGGTCATATCCAGATCCCACCCCAACATTTAGGGCCCTTACGGGCTGGTACGCGCTATACCCCGGACGCATGGATCATTGCAGCGTCAATGGAGAGACAGTGATACCCCAACCCGGACAATTCTATGGAGGATGGATCACATCCCAAGTGGTCGGTCCATTCAAAGGTGATCCTGCTCATCCGCAGTTAATTTGATCCATGAGAGCACCTCAAAAGAAATCGAGGCTGAGTGCAACCATGGTGACTCTGCATCAAAGTCAGCAGCGACTACTCCCTAGGCATTGATAGTGATCCACCATTGCAGTAGCGAGTCGCCCACAACTTCGAAACCAACTGTGGATCCTTTGGGAACGTTCTGCGGTCCCAACGAAAAGACTCCTGAAAACATCCGTTCCAGCGTGTTGCCTGCCTAGAGATTGGAACAAGAGACCAGGCAATCACGATCAAGCTAACAGTACATAAAGTAGCCAAAACCACATAAGAGTGAGATCCAAGCCCTTCAATCGGATTGAGGTTCTGATCTTTACGGTCGGGCTCTTGCATCGATGCAGAGACGTTGTCTGAAAGAGGTTTTTGAACGCTCATCGGTGGATGCCAACTATCACTCATTGCTCCAATCAAGACATCAGACAAAGTTGTGTTCTTAAAATACGGCCTGACAAAAGCCTAAAACCTGTAGGTTTCTATTAAATGATTGCTTTTCAATGAAACGTCTAGCATACAGTCTGATTCCTTGCCTTTTGATAACGCTCATCACCATTCACAGTGATCCCGCCATGGCATTCTCTGGGGAGAGAAGTTTATCCGAATGCGCAGTTGACACAAACTGTGTGCTGGTTGAATGGGAAGTCAGCGAAGTGAAGCAGTCCTATGAGGATCTTTTAGGCATTGCGTCTCAACTACCAAGAACTAAGGTCCTCGAGCAAACCAACAATTATTGGCATGCTGTTGTTAGAAGCCTAGTTTTTCGATTCCCAGACGACCTGGAGATTCTTCAAATACCAAACGAAAAGGTTATCCAAGTTCGATCAGCTTCAAGAGTTGGTGTTTCAGATCTAGGCGTGAATAAGAAAAGAGTTGACAGTCTGTACAGTCAAATGTAGGAAACGTTGAAAAACTCGTAAATATAGCGCTCAGGCCTAAAAAGCACAGCAACAGAAAAAATGCATCAGCCTCTAACTTACAATGCCTTTTTCTACAATGATAAAACAGGGATAGCTAAAGAGAAAGTTCGATTAAATGGTCTAAAAGCTATTAAAGATGCTAGACATAAAAGAATGAATCATTAGAGTAATGGTACAAAAGCCAAACAATTAATCAGATCAACTGTCTAAAGGCCAATAGGGAAAGACTTCTATATTCATCTTATATTCTACAATCGGGACCCAAGACAAAGTTGAATGCTGAAGCACAATATATAATATTTCAAGGACATAAGGAAATAGACGACACCAGACAATTACCTAGACCAGAATCAAACATTCTGCAAGCTGTCGAGAGAATAAATCAATCTACTTAAAGGGAAACAGTTTCCTTGCTTGCCTTGTTGGAAGAAAGAACAGCATAGGCCGTCATTCACCACATTGCTTATTAGTCGTTGAGATGCGGCGTTGAATGATTAATTCACCATTTTCAATTTTATCAAGGCATTCCATGCAACTTTTATTGATCAACAAGGCCTCCTTTTCCCATGGGTAGTCAGAAGAAATCGCCTTTCCGCAATATCGACAAAGAATTGAGCTGTCCATAGGCTCTTCATCCCAATAGCCTTTTCTAATGAAATTTCACAGCAAAAACCATTTAGCAATAAAGAGATATAATTCCTTCCACAATATTGGCTGATCATAAAAAGATAGAGCCCTTTACAGAAAAAGCCTTTCCTATAATGGAAAGGGGTTGATGGTTGCTTTTGGCTCTCTAAGAAAGTAACTGCTCAGACAATGACCCATAAAAATACTTAAGCAGCCATAGGCCTGGCCAGAGCGATCTCCCCAGGCCTCTGATGAAAGTCGCCTATGGTACTGAATTCAAGAGCTTTCCAGTCGGCGCTTAGCGGCCCCAAAAAAGGAGAAGTTCATGCTCGAAGCCATATTTGTACTATCCAAGGGGAGCTTATAAATGGCCAGGAGAAGGCGCATCTCATCTCTGCCACGAATAAAAAGAGCAAAAGATCGGCTAGATTTTTTTCTTCAGTTCAAATTCAACAAAAGCCAAGAGCTCGCCAATGGAGTCATGTGAAGCTACGACAGTTAGAAACAGTTTTGAGCCATTCCCACGATTACCGTCTAATTATGGGTAACGCAAAGAGTCGTTAATGGCGTCACCAGTCGAACAGGCACTATCTCTCTTATCGATTATCAAGCATCCCGTGGAGGGGATGGCCTACCTCTTCTATTTGGCTCTAATCGTTCGCTGGAGGTGGCCAAAAGCTTGGAATAAGTTCCTTGATCGATGCAAGGCGCGCGAAGAGATCAAATCCCTATAGATAGCAATGCCATCAATACTGCGCTAATTTCTATCATCTAAAAACTCTCTGGCCGCAACAGCTATCACTAACTTTAAGACCAAAAAATGCCAGCTTATTGATATCTACGCATTTATCAGATCAAAATTTCTTGTACCAAAAACAATAACTTCATAGAAAAATTTAAAGCAATTTAACTTATCAATTAATCTGCAAGTCTAGCCAACAGAAAAACTAGACAATAAAAAATCCATAACTATTGACCAGACTCTTATGGCAAAGCATAGGTAAGTCAGCATTATCAATGCTGGTGCAAAGTAGAATTGGATTAATAGGTTTTTAGGCTATTTCTTAGGCTAAGGTTTTTTCGGATAGAGACTGGCTATCTTTTTTGCTCTCATCTCATCCTGATAGGCTTTGCCACCTTTGTCTGGATTAAAATCATCACTTTTAATCAAAAAGAACGGAATACAAAAGGTAAAGATCACCCCAAAAGTTAAAAGTGCGATTCCCCAAGGAGAGAAGGGATCTAAGCCATTTGAAAGATCAGGCACAAGCAAGCTTGATTAAATCAGTTACTCATTCTAGCCATCTATCTGCCTGAACAACATGCCCGCGAATCAGCAGCCAAGGCTCATCAGGCATGGGTAGAAACCCCTATGTGCTATAAAGCCTCCATCTCAAGACATAAAATGCAGTCAACAGGTTCACTGTCTCAAGCCTCTCTCAAGGAACGTATCACCGCTTTTGGCAATCAGAGATGGGAGCGCCTTACTGATCCTCAAAAGGCTTACGCCAAAAAGGCCTGGGGGATCCTGACCTTCAAATGGCGTTGGCAAATCGCGATGAACATTCCATACCTAGCAATTTTTATTCTGGATCGCACCATTCCAGCGGTCCACAAGTTCAATATGGATCTTCTTTCTTCACTCATGGCTAAGCTGCCAATCCCGGAATTTTTATCTTCAATGATTGCGGCTGGCTAGAGGGTAAGATTAAAGCCAACTAAAATCACAACAATCGCAATCAAGTATACACTTAAAAGTTTAGCTCAACAAAATCATACTCTACGAGCTTCATGCAATAATGGATGAAGCTCATAAAGAGGCTCATTAAATAAAATCAAAATCACAACTGACTCATAGATGTTTTTTGTTATGCTAAATACACAGAGAATGATCTTAATTCGATAACATAGACACTCGAAGTAACTCTTTGAATTTTTATCTAAGCAGAGCCCTAAAGGTTCTCTTCATGACTAATTTGTACTTGCTTATCAACAGAGAACCTTTACTAACTCTGAAGGCTTTTCTGAATATGCGAAAGAAGTTGTGCCTTGGATTAATTCAGTAGGCGTTCGCATCCTTTCTTAAGACTTAAAATCTGATATCTGTCAAGGCATCGGTGTTCTCTTGGAACTACTCATCGAATTTCCATCTAAATAGGATGCTCAAACGACTTATCAGGCCCAATCAATTCTTGCAACTTACGCAAAATTGGCGAGGCTTCGTTTACTTCCTTGGCATTGGTAGAGAGCCACCATTGCAGTAGCGAGTAGCCCACAACTTCGAAATCGTTTTGGACTCCTTTGGGAAGTCCCTACGTTGCCAGCGTAAGGATTCCTCAAAACATCCGTTCCAACGGGCTGCCTGTCTAGAAATTGGGATAAGGGACCAGGCGATCACGATGAGGCTGATAGTACTTAAAGCAGCCAATACGGAAAAAGCATGGGATCTAACCATTTCACGTTGGGTTAGTCTCCTGCCTTCCTGGTAAGGAGCGCTCATCGATGCAAGGGGAACATCAATAGCAGTATCAACCTTGAGCGGCGGTAACAATCAGGTCTCCTTGTCAACGACGTCGGCTCCTGAGCCAACGTCATCGCCAGAAGTGGCAGTGCCTGGTCGCCAACCACTGGACCAGATCGCTCTGGTCTTGGCATTAAGGGCTTCACGATCAAAACCCCAACTCTTAACCACCTTTGTCAGATCTTCCTGCAAGTCCATCGCACCTTGGAAGCCGTCGTAACGGTTGAGAAGCATCGCTGCCGTGGTGAGCTGGTCTTCGTTGGGATGCCCCTTATGCCCTAAGAGAGCATCAACTCGATCACGATCACTTGCATAGAGGGGGTGGTTTTGATCTGGAGGTGAAGTCTCCTCTTGTTTTTTCTTTTCCATACCAACAGGATATTTGAATGGGCCGATACAAAAGTCTGATTTGTATTGATCCATCTCTAATTAGTTGGCCTTAAACAATGAGCGCCATAGCGATTGAGCTTACTTGAGGTTGAATCCAAGATGATCAGATCAAATCAACCTTGATGTGATCAAGAGTTTAATTAATCGTTGCAGGCTACTGGGGCCTTTGATTTTTTATTCGATGAGGTTCTCAAAGACATCCAATCGCAGAATAATCAGTTCAGAGCCGAATGACGATGACCACAATCTCGTGTTGCTACAAGGGCAATCTGCGCTGTGAAGCCCTACATACCCCCTCTGGGGATCGTCTTAGCACCGATGCCCCTATCGATCACGAAGGCAAGGGCGAGGCCTTCTCACCTACAGACCTAGTCGCAACAGCTCTTGGCACCTGCGTGCTCACCGTGATGGGCATCACCGCCCGTCGCAAGGGCTGGAGAATCGAGGGCGCAGCAGTTGACGTTGAGAAGATCATGACCAGTGAAGGCCAGCGCAGTATCCAAGCCCTGAAACTTCGAATTAGCATGCCGCCTGAGCTGAGCGATGAGCAGGTCAAACTGCTTCAAAGGGTGGTTGATACCTGCCCAGTAAAACGTAACCTCGAAGAAGGGATCGCTATGGAGTTCAGCTGGAGCTGATTGACTTCCCTCGTACGGCAAGCCTGCCTAAAGCAGTTCTAAGCAGGGGTCCACTGATACGACTTCAGTTCACTCCCATACCTATCTTCCGTGAAAGGCCACATGTGACGTTCTTCGACGCTTATGTGCAGGCTTCAAACCTTACTGATGTTGTGAAGCCTCGATTTTAGCCGCTTCACCTCCTGATGACCGTGAATTTGAGCAGTCCTGCCTACATCACCAGCAAACAGATCACAACCTCGTAATAGGAGAGCGGCGCAAGCCCACTCTGCTCAACACCCTTGTGATCGCGAGAGCACCACAGGATGCATCATCTATGACGAGCAATGCCTGCCCTTTGATTAGCCATCAGCAACCATCAGCAAATGATCTTGCAGCAGTCTTCACTGCACCAAGAAAAATGAATACAATATGGTTTAGGAAGCGACTAGATCTATGAGCCGTCGCCGACCAACAATTCTCGAACGATTCATGCATCAGTGGCGACGTGTTCGACGGCATGAGTTAACTCGTACCCTTCGTCACATGCATTACCAACAGAAGCGAGCTGCTTACGTAAGAACCTATGTTGAGAAATCCTTGAGCTCAATTGATCGAGCAGAGGGCAAAATTCAAAGCGATCAACAGAGCTCCCTAGCAGATCAGGACTACTTCGACGAATGGCCATAACCCAGTTATCAAAGGAGAAATTTGAGAAAGAATCTGTAGAGAAAACGACTCCAGCTATTTATCTAAAAAAATAATAAAAAGGAACAGCTTACCCTTGGTATCATTACATTAGCACTATAACAAGAGAATATTTCTTATAGAGTTGATCGCAAAGAAGTATATGAAGTGCCTGAAGAAGGTCACCTATCAAATGAATGATAAATTCTAAAGGGTGTCGTCGTTAGGCATGCCCTCAAAAGCATGAACCTGTACAGGAAGGGCGATGAGGAAAGGCTTATTTACTCAGCTCCGATTAGATTATCTCGTGCCATCTTGCGCAGAACCATCCAAAGGAAAGCAGAAGAAATACAAATCACAGCTGAAAGGTTCTAGAACGTCTTATGGTGTCTAAATTAATAATAACAAAAAATTAATGGTGATTAAGGAGAGGGTTTATCACAGATAGAGAGCTGCTCATAAGCGACATTTCTCTGCATCTGATCTTCCAATGTGCTCAAGGATGCCTTAATTGCTTCTAATTCACGCTCCATACGTTCACGTCTATAGAGCAATACCCCAAGCCGTTTTTTCAAATCCAGGCGACGAATCTCACGGTAGTCAGCTTTAAGGGCATCGTTTGTTGAATAAGAAACTGATTGTCTGGGTTTTCGTTTGCTATCTGAGCTTTGGCTTGCCATTGCATGACTCCAACCGTTGTTAGCGGGGGCCCACAAAGTAGGCCCCTAAAGCCTTTCAGGACCGACCTCTCCATCCATCACCCTGTGCTTGGCTCTAATTCAGTTTTAGTCAGCAGCAAAACGAACGTCATGAGTGGATGCGCTGGAGTGTATACACTCCCCCAGGCACTACCAATGGTGTTTTAGCGCGGCTGGACGGATTCTAAAAAACCTGCATTTAAGCCGGCTCAGGCAGACTCAACACATCCATGGCTGAAACTCCCAACTAGTGGAGGACCATAGAGACCTAGCGAGAGAACGTGTTGACGAGCACACCCATAATGTAAGTGTCCGGAACCAACCATTTGCGCCTCATTCAAGGGATTTTTAGCAGACCCAACAAAGTCGTCGCCCTGCAAAGGATCGACCTCTCGCGCAATGCTGACCCTGTGCAGTCATTGCAGGCTCGACTAGAGAGGATCGATCGAGCAATCGGCGAAACCAGCCGTGCACTCATTCAAGCTCATGCGGTTAGTGTGCGCTCAATGTTTTCTGGCTCCTCAGATTTCTTGGGAGGTATACAGAAAAAGGTCGTTGAATCATCAGCTCGAAACTCAGTCTCCTGGCATCAGAGCCGTCTGCAGGAGATGACTCAAGAACGTAGGCAGCTACAGAATCAACTAGATCGACTAACCGGGCAAGTATGGCCGAAAAGACTACGTCGCTGGTTACTTTGGGCTGGAATCGGAGCCGCAATAATTGTTGCCTCTACTGTTTTCGTAATGGGGGTTTTTACCGCTATTTATCTATTACCAATCTGGGGAACACTGTTGTTGGTATTGTTCTTTTCCCAAAGGAAGAGGTGATAAAGATATAAAGAATAAACAAACTTTATGCGGCAGTGTCAAACATCAGATTCATCCTAAGATTGAAAAAAGGTGCCGTTCATTGTATTAAAATCAAGAACTTACTTCATATCAGCCAATACTCCATCATCTGTGCCAATATCATCCTTGCACTTAAGACACAGATCAGAGCAAACATGAAAGTCGGCTTCGTTACCATTATTGTTCTCGCCGCTGGCGTGATGCTTTTTTTATTTTTTACTAGTTACCATTCAGCCTTTGAAGCAGACCAAGCCTGCCACTTCATAAAATGGGAATCCTATAAGGAAAGCCTTGAATTTGGCTGTGATCATGATCTAGAAACGAACCAATGGATCCTCTATCAAGAGGGTTCTAACCATGAACCAGCAAAAGTAATTAAACGCTTCCGCTATTAACAAGCGCGTTAAGTCGTGAAGTTCTCAAGTATGACTAAAAAACATAACATTACAGACTCTAGCTCATCAATGATCTTCAAAAGAACTCTGGACATGATGAGCTAGCACTTGATAGTGAATTACACAGATGCAAGAATGGATAAGGACTAAAAGTGAAAGACACTAACCTTTCATAAGAGCTAACTATTAAAATTTAATTTTCAGAGCTCCATCAAACAACTCAACAGTTCCTCTGGGTTCAGGTCGGTATTCCAAACCACGCTCATGGCGTCTTCCCTGATACCAAAGCCCGTTGCGTCGACAAAAACCATCGCCAACATAGTGATAACCGATAGCACATACATAATGGTCATGATGATGATGTTTTCCGACTGCGGACATCGGCACTCCAATGAAAACAAATGTTGTTGCAAAGGCAGATGTAATGAGTTTGACGATTTTCATTCGTTGTTCCAAAAGGTTGCCATCCAACGCTTCAGAAGGATTGCAGTATTATCAGCATAATACTACAATCATATAAATTAGGCCCTAACGGCTTAAAGATTAGACAGTTGTTGGCACATCAGATACTAGACAACAATGAAGCTGTTAAACCATTGGCAATGTTCAAAACGAAGTAGGAATTCCTACTAGCTTGAGCATATAAGTATTCATTGAGAGAGTCAGATTAGCGATGGTCCTGCAGACCAACCACCTAACCTGACTTGATCTGCACCAATTAAACAGACTAGAATAAACGTAAATTAGCAATGTGAATCGGTGAAGCAAGAGCAAAAGGGTTTTCTGTCTTGACAAAAAAGCTGAGTGGCAATGAAATGACTCCGCTACTGATGTCTTACAATTGAAGAAATACAGGCTTTTCTCCTGAAGAGACAACTCGACGTTCAAAGCGACTTCTCACAAAGGATGAAATAAGCTAAAAGGAGGCATGACCAAAGAAACAACCCCGGACTTTTTCGAAGACAGAGGACGCCTGGCGATGGAGCTCCGTGATGCTTTGAAAAGCCTGCGCTCGTTATTTGTAGCGGCTGTCTCGCTTGTGATCACCATTGCAGGATGGAGGCCACGATCAGAAGCTTCTAATTCAACGACTAGCAAGGATGATCAGATCCCTCAAATGGAAGCAATTCCTGCCTCTTCATATCCAATCCTTAGCTCTCGATCGACTCATGACTCAAAGCCAATAGCTAACTCGCGAACAAAACTCAACTCAGATCTAATCGCTACCTCGCAAACGAGGTTTAACTGGAAGGCAATTGAGGCCTCCCCAAAAATCACAAAGCCAGAACGTCGTAAAGTTAACAAATTAGCAGTTGCCAAAGACCTCGTCTACACATTGATGGCAGCAATCAGCACGATCGCCCTAGTCGTTGGTGTCTCTAGGCTTGAGCCGATTGCTGAAGGGCTCGAGCCAATTGCGCGTTGGGCTAAGTCACAGAATGAATGTATTGAATCGACTTCCAATAATGATGGAATGAATAAAGCTGATCTTCCGATGAGAGTGATGAGTTGTAATGGTGGCCACGAATAAATGTGAAATCAACTAAACCTACAAAATAAGCATTCCTCAATAGAACACCTAAAGCTACAATAGACTATTTACAAACTGATTAAGGAAAGTAATACGCTGCACCCAAATCAAGACTCATGACAAAGGAAGTCTAGACCAACCATTGTTTATAAATAATCATAAATCCAAGTTTTCGTCTTGAATCTTTTTCGCTAAAAAACTTGATTATCATATCTACAATAGAAGTGCAGCGGATGTTTATATAGAGATGGAAATTATCCATTGATTGATTTAAATCTGAGTATTTATTTTTAAAATTCAAAATTTCTATGGATTAGACACTAGTCTAACGAGGAGGGCTCAGAACGTCTCAATATAAACAAAATCTAAAAATCAAAAGAGTATTATCTCTGCACGTCATGTGCGCATCCATCTCCCTCATACAAATCACTGTCGTAATATCCATTTCTAGTTCCAAAATAAAGCGTTATCAGTGCAAATGGTAAAGAAGCCCATAGAAGTACTGTTGACAAATCCATGGCGTAAACGAATGGCTGGTTCCTTATCAGAGGATATTAAACGAATCCGGCCTGTGTGGTCTAATACTTATAACGCAACAAATTGCGCTTGAGGCCAGCCCTCCCTCCGCTTATTCTGTCAGCAATAGAACACAAACCAAACAATTTGAGGGTATCTCCCCAGGTTAATGATGGGCTAGTAAATAACCTTGATTGGGGAATAGCAATGCTTGATTTATATTTTTTGTGTTCAAGACAGGCATGAAAGTCTCGTCTCTCTAACCCAAAAGATACTTGTTAATAAAGTGATCGAAGCACTGCCCGCTACCCAGTAAGCAGGGCTAATTGGATTTCCACTTCCCTGAATTAACCAGGTCGCTATTAATGGTGTTGTACCACCAAAAATTCCCATAGAAGTGTTGTAGGCAAAGGCCAGGCCGGTACAGCGAACCACCTTAGGCATTAGCTCCACATTCGCGACATTTAATCCTCCCGAAAGAGTTGCGAGTGCAATCACAAATCCAAGCTGCCCTGCGAAAATTCGTAAAGGATCAGTGGTGTGAATCAATTCAAACAGTGGAATCGACCCAAACATCAACATGCCACCCCCAGCGAGCAACAATGGCTTGCGTCCAAGACGGTCTGAAAGCCAAGCTGTTAATGGATAAAGTAGTAAAAGTATTGCCATAGAAACTGTATTTATATTCAAAGCTATGCGTTCAGACACCATATCTATTTCTTTTATATAACTCACAACATACACAAAAGCTGCATAGAAACCAACACCACCACCAATATTAAGCAAGAACAAGCGTAATACCTGCATACGGTATTTTCCAAAAACCTGTTGTACTGGGTCTCTGGATACATCAGTAGATACATCGCTAACAAGGCCACGACGAATTAAAAGTCCTATTAATGCGACAAGAGAACCAAGAGCAAAAGGCACTCTCCAGCCCCAGATATCTAGCTGTTGATGGTCAAGAATATTCGCAAGAAAACTTGCGACTGCTGAAGCCAACAGAATTCCTAATACTGCACCCCATAGCCCCCAAATAGCAAAGAAGCCTCGTCGTTGATCAGGGGCATTCTCAACGAGATAGACAATCGATGTTGTGTACTCGCCGCCAACTGATAATCCTTGAATGATACGCAACAAAACAACTATGATCGGGGCGGTTACACCAATCCTGCTGTAGTTGGGCATACAGGCCATTAGCACTGTTGGAATAGCCATAGCCATCAAGGTAAGGATAAGAGCCTGTTTTCGTCCCAGCAAATCAGCGATACGTCCGAACAAAAGTCCTCCAAAGGGCCGAACTAGAAAGCCGACGGCAAACGCTCCGAAAGCAGCAATTAGAGAAACAGAAGGATTACTTGAGGGAAAGAACTGTCGTCCAATAACGTTGGCAAAGTATCCATACAAAGCAAAGTCATACCACTCGATCACGTTACCAACGAGGCCCGCTAGTATCACACGCATGTTAGATGTTTCTTGGGCTTTTGCGATCATGCCAAATAACTAAAAGAATGGTCTTTTCAGGCGAGTCTCCCCTCATGATTAAGCAAGAAATTCTGACCTAAGGCAAAACATAAATGGTGTGATTAAGACTTAAGAAAAGGCAAAAGCGTTTCTTGTATGTCGAAAAAAGAGAATTCATTGATGTACTCTTCATATCTTACTTAAACACATCCGCAAATGCTATCTGATCTGAATTCTGTGTTCAAATCACAATTCATTCATAAATGAAAGGCAAAGTTGTATATATGCAAAGGTCTAAGATTGACCAAAAAAGTTGCCAACCCTGTATCATTTCCGATTATACAAACCAGGAAATAGAGTGATTTATACACATTAAGCTATTAAAGATATGCCTTGCTATATATTGAGAAAATTTTGATTAGTGTAACTGCATGAGATTCTATTATCTCTAGCTTTCATAGCAGTTCTGTTTTCTCAAGATGAAGTCAAGCCAAGAGCTTTTTACACATCAGGAGAGAATCAAATTTTCCCAGCTTTTGAAAATGAATTTAGCAATGGTTTTCTATGGATGAGTTCCAAGAAACCATACAAGAATCAAAAAGAAATTGGGCAGAGAAAGACTCTGCCCAATTAAGCAATTTATTTTCAGGCGTCTGCTGGATCGTTAACGGCCAACCAGAAGAAGAAAGCAAAACCAAGAATGCCAAGGACTCCAAGGATTGCAGCTGAAGGAATCATTTGAATTAGAATGCAAAGCCGGTTAATTATACACTATAAAATCCAGCCTTAAGCACCATTTCTAGCATGTTTTCAAATCTGCTTGGTTTAATAAGCCTTATACGATCGTTATCGCTTAGGGCATTAGGCTAGCTGCACATAATGGATTCGTTGTAAGTCGCAAGGCAAGACGCCTTATAGGCGCGCCAATAAACTCAAGGTCAAGCCAGCCCGAAAAGCCAATTCGTGCTGCAAGGGGACCCTTAGATAAAAAATCACCAAACAGTGCTGCAATGAAAAAACAATCCAGATCATTTAAACAGCTCATACAAAGGCATTGCTTGTAAACAGCCCATCACCAATCTGGTATCAAGATATTCTGATAAATTTAGGCCTACAGATGGGGCATCACAAGCAATGAAGAGTAACTTCAACTTTGCAGTCAGATAATTCTAATTCGCCCAAGAAATGCTAGAACTATAAGGTCTTCGCTCACCCCTGGAATTATGGGACGAAATGTAGGTGATCCAATTGACCCACTCGACGGTGCTCCCAAGTGGATGCAGCGGTGGCTGGCTCCACCTATTATTTGGTGGCGTGGTGTAGAGGATCAACAAGTTAGTGCCATTCATGCACTTTTACTTGGTGGGCCTGCTTTATTTGTAATGATCCTTTGGTTCTTTGGCGTAAATGCTGATCCCAATGGCATTGGATCCGTTGCAAGTTGCCCGGCAGAATGGAAATGCCTAGGGCTAGGCTGGCTTTTAAATTTCAGTGGTGCCTGATAACAAGAGAATCCACGATAAGTCCTAATGAATTTAAAATTCAAATAGGTTTAATTAAACCCTGCACATAAGTGCAGGGTTATTCTTTTGCAAAAAAATCAAGCCATCTATCCACAAAAGGGAGTAAAGCTACGCCCCCACCAAGAAGAAGGAGGCAGGTGGGTTAGTGGGTTTAATCCATAACCAACAAAGCCATAATCTACAAAACCAAAATAGTCAAACCCTATTCGTGAGAAATAAGACTGTAGGCTTTTTAAAATGATGAGTTTTTTAGATGTGTTCTGTTTAGCTTGAGAGTTATACATTCATAAAATCAGAAACAGTAAAACCATTCCAAGTATTTTGCTTGAGGACCGTTTAGCCCTGAACTTCATAGATAGCAGGATTGAGCTTAGAAAAATCTGTAAAAGCATAGAAAGAAATATTCAATCAATGGACAAATCAGACTATTCCTAACCAAAAAAAAAGCCCTGCACCAATGTGCAGGGCTTAATTGAATTACTGGAGAACCAATCAGTTCAGAGTAATTGTTGCGCTGTCGGCATTGCCGATAGCATTGGAAACTCTCTTGAAATCAAATCCGAGAGCTCTGAGGGCATGCCACAGATGACCTTGGATATAGAAGAATCCCAAGTAGTAGTGAATGTTGGTCAACCAAGCACGTGATGTGTAGGTTCCTTCAGGAAGATTTGCAGTGTCAACCCAATAAGGAGAGATACTGAATTTGAGATCTAGAACTTCACCGAAGAATGTATCTGGATAAATGGTTGTGTTAGAAGCACACCAGAAGGCAGCAACTAAAGCCATCCAACCTACACCTGCAAGGGCCCATGAGAGCTGAGCTTCAGCACTAAGGATTCCTTTGCCTTTAAATGTGGTGTACTCACCAGCTTGCTTGGTAACAATGTGCCAAAGGCCACCAGACATCATGAACAATGCGAGGAAGGCATGGCCGCCCATTACATCTTCAAGGCTATTAATAGCTAGGAAATTAAACTGAGCATTCCATACCATGCCAATGTTCAGATTTGGTACTACAGTTCGTACTACCCCTTCTGCATTGTCATACAGGCCGTAATACTTAGCCCATTCAACAAATTGAACGTTGCCAAGGCCTAATAGGAATAGGTGATGACCAAGAATAAAGGTCAACTTGTCTGGATCATCCCACTTAAAGTCAAACTTTCTAGCCCACTTAACTCCCATTTCGCCAATGTCTCCATTGAACAGGAGGGAGTGCATAAGTCCGCCAGCTGCATAAACCATGGATAGAACCAGGTGCAGGACTGCCGTCACAACAATTGGGTAAGTATCAGTTATGACACCACCATCACCGACGCCTATTCCAAGAGTTGCCAGATGAGGGAGGGCAACCAGAGGCTGATGCCCCATGGGTACTGAGGGGTCATAACGGGAAAGTTCAAATAAGGTGAACGATCCTGCCCAGAAGGCCATCAAACCTGTGTGGGCAATATGCGCTGCCAGGAATTTTCCTGATCGATTTGTAGTTCCAGCATTTCCTGCCCACCACCCATAGGTGGGGTTAGGATTTCCATAAGTTTGCACGAGAACGGAGCAAGAGAAACGCCAGCAGCATTATGAACCTTTACTAAGGGATTCACCTAGAACCTGTAACAAGACTCCACTTGAGCAGCGAATTAGTGCTAATTACCTAGGTGTTTATGCTAAAAAAATCGATATTTTAGGCATAATTACTCAATGTCGGTCAATTTACTGGCACACTCTGCCGATATTTTGAGGCGATTCTTGCTAAAGGGCGTATCTCTCGCAATCCACTCAGAAGGCCTGCCATGGTTCATGGCAAGATCAAGTCTTGAGGGATTAGGCCTTGCAGGTCAAGAAAATAAGGTGCGTTTTTTGCTAGAGATTAGGTTCAACCGTTTCCAGAGGAGAGGTGCCAAACACTCACTAGAAATCGATTCCCCAATCGTTTGAAAATCAGCTTTTGTCATCGTTGACTTTCTATGCGTGTCTTAACAACGCTATAAAGAAGCATCTGATCTGATTCCCAGAAAATCCACTAGTGGCACTTCAATAATCAGATGAAAACAGCCAAGCTAATGAGCCTCACATAGTTCATGGTGGATCTTTGGCTAAATCAATGTAAAAACAATTTATCAGCTCATCAGCTTAGATCAAGCTAATATTAACCCTGCCATAATGACTTATCTAGTAAAAAGACTCAACTTACGAGGTTGTCTGCATACTTGTGAAGGGATAAACCTCTTGAATCCCCAAAGGGATCCATTCAGGTCCTTTGCTTGGATGTTTCTTATAAAAAGAATCAAGTCAATAAACATGATTAGAAAACCAATATTGGTCCCTAGTCCAATCATGGGCTTTCACTAGGCAATGAATTGAAAAAGTGTATGGCTCATTGATTCTCAACACTCAATTTTTTTCGCCAAGTAAGGTTATTTTTTACTTTTAGTGAGGAGGGTTATCAATGCGCCAAACAACCAACTTGAAGTAAGCATAGCAAGCACCACTGCGGCAATAGTAAGAGTGCTTGGACCACCCGCTTCGTTCAAAAAGTGCATTTCATTTCAGCTCCGATCGATTTCGAATGGCTTTGCTCAACATGACAGCAATAAACGGAATTTGAATTGCATACTTCTGCAATTTTATCCTCTACTCCAGGCGTACTACTTCCCCAGTGGCTAAGCGATCAATGATTTCCTTAACTCGATTAAGGGTAACTATAATAAGCGAGCCAACAGCCATTGCTTTAATGAGGTGTGAACCACTACACAAATCTCGCCACAAATCCACTAAGTCGCAACCAAGTCTCAACAAAAAGATGGGCTCGGAAGCACCAAGACTCCCTTACGGTCTAGCAATGAATCACGGAACTAGATCCGCATCCTCTTGAAACTACCCAAACACGATGCTGATGAGATCAATCTGAGCGGACTCCTCAGAGATCCGTCAACGTAAGCGAAGCCTCCTCAACAGGTCAAACCGCAATTAGGCCAAGGATCAGCCCTACTCCTTTGCGGTACAAGAGCGGAGTTCAAGCAACTCTCAGGACAAAGATTCACGAATGCATTGCCCGAATTTCTCCCACTGAAGGTCGGTCATATTGTCGGTGCCAAATGGGATGCCAATTTGCTTTGAACAAAGAACTCTGCGCGACTCTGCTTTAGCGTTCATCTGTTGGGGATATTGGTCCTGAATACATATTCCCATGGCAATTAAAAGACATGTGGTGGCGAGCTGTGATTTCATCTTTTGGATAGCGTGAGGGCTCTATGCCCGTTGCCTACCAGCATGATTTCATTAAGTAGAAGAAGCCGTGAGGCCTCTCACTCATCTTCGTGATCTTGCTCACATGATGGGTTGAACAAGAAGAATGCAAGGTCTCCCCTTTGATAGATCTTTTGAAGCCCCCATCTCAAGGCAAATTATTAACTTCAAAAGCTTTGCTCTTTGAGCCTGATTAGAACACCAAAAACCCCATGGGAAAGTCATTTAATGTTAGGAGAATTCGTAAACCTTTGAGGCATTACTACGAAGACTTTAGGTCTCTAGAAATCAAGCGCATCATTCTTCTAACAATTCGCCTTAAAATTATTTTCAACTATACACAGCAATTGATTTTGCATGGATTGGAAAAATCCGCATTAACTGGATCCAGACTCACAGCTGAGCACACTTCCGAATAGCTCATGCCTACAACAGTGAGGATTGACCAAAAACAACCCTAAGTCATTTGGCTGACTCTTTCGACTTCGATTTTCTAGCCGACTTGCTTTCTAACAGTTCGAGTAGAGCTTCCTACTGGGCCATAGCAGCTCGAACATCACCAGGCTCAGGGAGCACTGTTTCTTCAAGCACCCCTGCATGCATGACCCGCAAGGCCTTGCGGCAGCCCTGAAGCTTGACCTTGACCTCTTCACGTTTCTCACTCGCTGTAGACATCGAGAAACTCTTTTCCGATAAGGCCTCTGCACTTTGTCGGGAAGTGTGTCGTCTAACACTCATGAGCACAAATACGCACCAGAGTGGATTAGTCCACCAGAACCGAGAACTGGATTGAAAAACGAGCTACTCCATGGGTCGGTCAAAGGGGAAAGAAGCTATTCCCTGGGCTATGACGTTGAAATAGCAATTGACCCCGACAAGCCAATCAAAGAAGAAGTGGCAAGAACCTTCGAAGAGGCGACGCAACTCAAGCCAGTCCTCATCGAAAATCCACTCGTAGCAATCGACGCATCAAGCTGGAGCTGGGTCGTCGAAGATGACGAAGATAGTGACGAATTCCTAGTGGTCTTCAAGAAAGTTGCTCAGGAGTGACAAGGCACGCACGAGTTTTGCAAGCTAACCCCAACAAGCTCAAAAAACCCCCATCACAGCGTTCAAACGCAAAAGGGCCAAAGCTTTTTAGCCCTATCCCCTTGGTGTGATTGAGATGTGTCGTCTGCGATTCGAACGCAGGGGCAGCCGGTTTAAAAAGCCGGATGGGAACACTGAGATACGCTGCTACAACGAAACAGTACGATAAAACCTACGCGTCCATTGACACGAACGCGATACCTCCCCCTCAACCCAAAGGTTTTATCCCGTTACCTTAAGTATTCCGAAGCCACTTCAGCTAGGCATTTGAACCTATCAAAAGGTTTGGGCTTGAGATATGGCACTCAAGCCGGGGGAGCTAAAGACCAGAGTGGATATGAGCAGGAGCCGAGAACTGGATCAACAAACGAATCAAGGATGATCAAAAGAAATCAAATAACTCAACTCCCAGAACTATGACGTTGAAATAGCCATTGACCCCGACAAGCCAGTCAAAGCAGAAGTGGCAAGTGCCTTCGAAGAGGCGACGCAACTCAAGCAAGTCGTTATCGAAAATCCACGAGTAACTCTCGAGGCATACAGCTGGAGCTAGGTCATCGAAGATGACGAAGACAGTGGCGAATTCCTAGTGGTCTTTAAAAATTCTCTCAAGAATGTTCAGGTCATGAGTTTTACTTCTTCGACTTCTTAGCTGACTTGGGTTCAAGTACTTCAAGCAGCTCTTCCAATTTGGTCATCGAGGCACGCACCTCGCCGGGTTCAGGCATCGTGCTTTCCTCTATCACTTTCGAATGGATTTCCCGCAATTCCTTGCGCAGAATTTGGAGCTTGCTTTTGATGTCCTCACGTTTTTCAGCAGCTGTCGCCATTGTTCCTTTTGTTACGACTTTACCCCTCAAGCTAAGGGTTGATTCTTCCTATCCCCTGCCAAAGTCCATATCGCAATGCTCGACATGAGCCGATTCCCAACGAAGCACTCCGAAGTCTTTGATAGCTCTTCAGGGCAAGAAAAAACCAGTCAGCAAGGGCATTTTCGCCGAAACTGACTGGCCTGACTGAAGTGGGTCGCCTGCGATTCGAACGCAGGACCAGTCGGTTAAAAGCCGAATGCTCTACCGCTGAGCTAGCGACCCGCCCTTTGGGCATGCCATTCAGGCACGCATGAAAATTATCATGCAGCCTATCGAGCAAAAAGGACACCTTGGCAAGCTATCCATGCAGCAACCGCATCAACTGAAGATTAAGGAACTAAAGTGGTTGATGAAAATTCGATCAGCTGCTGAGGCCAAGCATGCTTGGCCTTATGTAAGTCCGTAGAATCGGTTCTCTGCAAAATCCACTAAGCGATCAGCCCCCTCATGATTCTCATCGTTCTCCTCCCTATTTTACTTGCCGCCACCTGGGCCTTTATCAACATCCGCGGTGCTGCTTTAAAGCAACAGGGCTTGGGGCTTGTCAGCAAAAACAAAGGCTAAAAATCCGCAATGGCCATCCCCAAATGGCCACTACCTAAGCTCGAGTTCAGGCCAAATCCCGAATGACCTGAACTCTTGAGTTCCTTCCCTACTGTGCTTGTGATAGGAGCCGGCCTAGCTGGTTCCGAAGCTGCTTGGCAAATAGCACAAGCAGGCGTGCCTGTCAGGCTGATAGAGATGCGGCCGATCAAGCACTCACCAGCTCACTACAGCAGTGAATGTGCAGAGCTGGTCTGCAGTAATAGCTTTGGCGCTCTGAGTAGCGATCGTGCTGCCGGCCTACTCAAGGAAGAGCTGCGCCGGCTGGGCTCAATCGTGATCCGCACAGCCGACAGCCACGCCGTACCTGCTGGTGGTGCACTAGCTGTCAATAGGGCTTCCTTCAGTGCATCCCTTACCAAAGAACTCTCTGCCCATCCACACATCACGATCGAGCGCCAAGAGCAGGAACACCTTCCAGATGAAGGACAAATCACTGTTCTGGCAACGGGTCCTCTGACCAGTGAATTGCTCGCAGAAAACCTACGCACCTTCACCGGCCGTAGCGAATGCCACTTCTTTGATGCCGCCAGTCCAATTATCGAAGGCGAAAGTATCGATCTCACGCTGGCATTTCGGGCAAGCCGCTACGACAAAGGTGACGCTGACTACATGAATTGCCCGATGGACAAAGGGCAATACCTTGCCTTTCGGGAGGCACTGCTCAATGCTGAGCAAGCCGAACTCAAAGAGTTCGATAAGGAATCTGCAAAGTTTTTCGAGGGCTGCCTACCAATCGAAGAGCTTGCTCGTCGCGGCGAAGACACAATGCGCTACGGCCCACTCAAACCAATCGGGCTCTGGGATCCCCGTTGGGGCGATCTCAATGATCGAGACGTGCGTCGCTCCAAGCGGGCTTATGCAGTTGTGCAACTGCGCAAAGAAGATCTCGAGGGTCGTCTCTGGAATCTGGTGGGCTTTCAGACCAATCTCAAATGGAGCGAACAAAAGCGAGTCCTAAAAATGATTCCAGGCCTGCACCAGGCTGAATTCGTGCGTTTTGGGGTCATGCACCGCAATACTTTCTCGAAGCCCCGCAGCTACTTGAACCAACCCTGCAGTTCAGCAAACGATCCAACCTCCTCGCTGCTGGACAGATCACCGGCACAGAGGGATATACCGCTGCAGTAGCTGGAGGCTGGCTTGCTGGAAACAATGCAGCGAGATTGGCAATGGGTCTCAACACCATTACGCTTCCTTCTACAACAATGATCGGTGCCCTTACACACTTTGTGAGTGACAGCGACTGCTTTAGGGGCCGCAAAGGTGAGTTCCAGCCGATGCCCGCAAATTTCGGCCTTCTGCCAGAACTTGCAGAGCGAATCCACGCTAAACGCGCACGCTACGGTGCCTACCGAGATAGGGCGCTCACGATGCTTGAGGAAGCCCAGCAACAATGGGGCATGAGAAAGGACCCTGTCCAGATAGGGAGTTCATAATCGTCTCGAGCAGAGCAAGCATCAAACTGATTCTTTAATCTCTCCAGCAAAGCTGCCGCAAACTTCACAGTCAGAGTTGACGGGTTCAGAGTTGCATGCAAGCCCTTAGCGTCAAGGGATTGAGACCATGCCATGGAACCTATCCGCATCGAAAAAGACGCAACACAGCCTTGGGATGCTGTGGTTATCGGTTCGGGCATCGGCGGCCTGGTCACCGCTAGTCAGCTAGCTGTCAAAGGCGCCAAGGTTCTTGTTCTGGAGAGCTACACAATCCCAGGTGGTAGTAGCGGCTCATTCCAACGAGAGGGCTACACCTTTGATGTAGGTGCCTCAATGATCTTCGGGTTCGGAGAAAAGGGATACACCAACCTGCTCACCCGAGCCTTGGCCGATGTGGGGGAGCACTGTGACACCCTGCCTGACCCCGCCCAACTCGCCTACCACCTTCCTGGAGGATTAGAGCTCGCAGTTGATCGGAAATACGAGCAGTTCATTGCTGATCTCACCGCACGCTTCCCCCACGAAGCGAAGGGGATCCGTCACTTTTACGACATCTGTTGGCAAGTGTTCAACTGCCTGGATGCAATGCCACTGCTATCGATCGAGGATCCCACTTATCTGGCCAAAGTTTTTTTCAAGTCCCCCCTGGCCTGTCTCGGTCTTGCGCGCTGGTTGCCCGTCAACGTGGGTGATGTAGCCAGGCGTCACATCAAAGACCCAGAACTGTTGCGGTTCATCGACATTGAATGCTTCTGCTGGTCAGTGATGCCTGCCGACCTCACACCGATGATCAATGCTGGCATGGTGTTTTCAGATCGCCATGCCGGTGGCATCAACTACCCCAGAGGAGGCGTTGGTGTGATAGCCCAAAAGCTCGTCAAAGGCATGCAACGTCATGGTGGTGAGATCCGCTACAAGGCACGGGTCACACGAGTGGTGCTGAAAGATAATCGTGCTGTTGGTGTACAGCTAGCAAATGGAGAAATCATCCACGCCCGCAGGGTGATATCCAACGCCACTCGCTGGGACACATTCAGCGGTGAGGGGTCCAAACAGGCCCTGGTGGATGCAGAACACACACCCGCAGCGGAGCAGACCTGGCGACGCCGCTATGTGCCCTCGCCATCCTTCCTCTCTCTTCACCTTGGAGTCCGTAACGAGGCCATTCCAGCCAACAGCCACTGCCACCATCTGCTCCTAGAAAGCTGGGATGAAATGGAGAGTGAACAGGGTGTCGCATTCGTCTCTATGCCGACGCTCCTGGATCCATCACTGGCGCCAGAGGGACATCACATCGTCCACGCCTTCACACCATCCTCAATGCAGGCATGGCAAGACCTAAGCCCTGCGACCTACAACAGCAAAAAGCAAGCTGATGCTGATCGTCTAATCAGGAAACTCGAAAAAATCCTGCCTGGCCTAAGTCAAGCCATCGTTCACCGAGAGGTGGGCACTCCTCGTAGCCATCGACGTTTCCTAGGACGATTTCAGGGTAGCTATGGGCCAATCCCCTCAAGTCGTTTACCAGGCCTTCTCACCATGCCCTTTAACCGCACTGGACTCAAAGGGCTTTATTGCGTCGGCGACTCTTGTTTCCCTGGCCAAGGCCTAAATGCAGTTGCTTTTAGTGGCTTTGCCTGCTCCCATCTCATCGGTGCCGATTTAGGGATCAACCCCTGGGCCCTGCCCAATTGAGCCATCTTCTAGATCTTCATAGAAGACAATCGCTACCCAAACGAACTTGAAGTACAAGGCAGCAGCAGAAATTGTTCCGCGGTATCGCTAGCACATCTCAATTGATGTCATCAGGAAATTAGCGAGGAAGCTCAAGCTCAAGCTCAAAAATCTCTACAAACAATCACTCCCCCATGACAACAGCAACCACCCGATTAGCAGATTACAGGCCATATCCCTTCCAGATTCCTAACATTGAACTGGATGTTGTTGTCGAAGAACAGCACATCGCGATCTCCAGCTCCATGCAGATCGAGCCTGCCTTGACAACCAAAGTTCCTTTAGTCCTTCAAGGGTTAAACCTGGAGTTGGACTCCATTGTTATAAACGGCAGCTCTGTACCAACGGATGCCTACAGCCTATCTAGCAGTGAGTTAGTTCTCCATCAGCCACCAATTCATCCTTTTGAGTTGAAGATCATCTGCCGAATTGATCCCTTCAACAATACCTCACTAGAAGGGCTTTATGCCAGCGAGAGCATGCTCACAAGCCAATGTGAGGCAGAAGGCTTCCGTCGTATCTGCTTCCATCCTGATCGTCCGGATGTGCTCAGTCGCTATCGAGTACGAATTGAGGCGGATCGGACGCGCTATCCAGTGTTGCTCTCGAACGGAAATCTTGTGAGCAAAGGGCCGTTAGCTAAAGATCCAATGCGACATGAGGCAATTTGGGACGATCCCTATCCCAAGCCTGCCTATCTGTTTGCTTTGGTTGCAGGGGCACTTCAGGAAGTTCAGGCTCATTTCAAAACCACATCTGGACGCTCAGTTCTATTGCGTTTGCATGTTGAAAACGGAGATGAGCCCTACACCTCTCACGCCTTGGATTCTCTGAAAAAAGCTATGACCTGGGATGAAAAGGTCTATGGGCTGGAGTACGACCTGGATGAATACAACATTGTGGCAGTGCGCCACTTCAACATGGGTGCAATGGAGAATAAGAGCTTAAATATATTCAACTCAAAACTTGTATTGGCTGATTCCGAATGTGCCACCGATGGTGAACTTGAACGAATCGAAAGTGTTGTTGCTCATGAATATTTTCACAACTGGACTGGCAACCGTATCACCTGCAGGGACTGGTTTCAGCTCTCCCTAAAAGAAGGTCTCACTGTATTTCGGGATCAGAGCTTCACAGCGGATCTGCATTCAAAAGCAGTGAAACGCATCGAGGATGTATCAATGCTGCGAAATACCCAATTTCGCGAAGATTCAGGCCCTACATCTCATCCAGTTAAACCTAGTGAGTACAAGGCAATTGATAACTTCTACACCACAACTATTTACGAAAAAGGTGCAGAGTTAATCCGCATGCTTCACACCCTGCTTGGGCAGCAACGCTTCATGGCAGGAATGGCGTTATATGTGCAGCGTTTTGATGGCACTGCTGCCACCACAGAAGATTTTATCCACTCCATTGCTGAAGGAGCCTGCGCAAATGGGGAACAACTTGGGTTTGATCTTGATCAATTTCAGCGTTGGTATCACCAAAGCGGAACTCCTCAAGTCTGCGTCAAACGCCACTGGGACTCTCAAGGCGGAACACTCACACTTGAGGTCAGCCAATTCACACCACCAACGCCTGGTCAACCCTCAAAAGCACCTCTAGTCATTCCGATGGCCCTCGCCGTGATCGGCCCAAATGGACGCATCGGCGAAGAGAAACTGGTTGTGTTGGACCAAGACACACAGAGCGTCTCACTAAGGGATCTACCAAGGCAAGCAAAGCCTCCGGCTCTATCGATATTTCGTCGTTTTTCAGCTCCGATCACGTTGCAGATGGACGTCTCAGTCGACGAATCGTTGCAGCTACTTGCTCTGGATGACGATCCCGTTGCTCGATGGGAAGCAGGCCAAAGATTATGGAGAAAGATTCTTTTAGCAAGGGCTCGCAAGCAAGCTGACAAGCCACTTGAAGAACGTTTAGCTCTAGCGCTAAATCAACTGATCACCAGTGGAGGGGAGAGTGATCCCTCTTTTCTGGCGATGTTATTTGGCATGCCAGGACTAGCTGAACTGGAGGCCGCCCAGGATGTCGCCGATCCATTGATGCTCTATCAGGTCTATCAATCACTCAAGTCATGGTTGGGAGTCAAGCTTTCAGATCCGCTCCAGAATCTGCTTGAACGTAGTCGATTGAATTGGGGGGCTCAATGGCCAGCTGGACAAGGTGAACGCATGCTCACAGGACTGACCTGGAGCTGGTTAGCGGCGGCTGGTGATTGCGAAGTTCGCAAGGAAGCAGTTGAAGCAGTCAACGGACCCTCGATGTCTTTGGCTCGAGCGGCCCTTCGGGCACTACAACCCGTTGAATGTAATGAGCGAGACGAAGCTCTCAAAAGCTTTTACGAGCGCTGGCAAGATCGACCAGTGATCCTAGATACCTGGTTTGCTCTGGAGGCATCCACTCCACGGTCAGATGGGCTTGAACAAATCAAACAGTTACTAGATCATCCCCGCTTTGACCCAATGGCACCCAACGCGATAAGGGCTGTCCTTGGTGGTCTCGCTTCAAATCCACCTGTATTTCACGCTATTGATGGAAGTGGTTACAACTTCATGGCTGATCAGCTCATCGCCATTGATCAACGCAACCCAATCACTGCTTCACGCATGGTGAAAGTGTTCAGTCGTTGGCAAACTTATGCTCCCTCAAGGAAAGAGGCGATGCACCGGGCCATCGATCAACTGGCCAGTGCAGAGCTGTCTGCAAACACCAGAGAAGTGGTCACGCTCATGCAGCCAGAACACTAGAAGTAAGCCTAGTTTTTCTTCTCATGCAATTGCTTGAACTGCCTGAGGCGCTGAATTCCACCCTCGATGCCAGCGTGCTGTCCCCAGAGCCCCTCCCAATAAAAATAAATCACTCCATGGCCGCGCTCAGCTGCCATTCGAACCTTTTCAGCCAAAATCGGCATGGGCGTGGTGCGTTTGCCGAATCCTGCCAGCACACCAATATGCACAGGGACACCCAATTGAGGTGCTTTGCGTAAGGCCGGCTGGTCGAGATCCTTCGCAAATCCCTTGAGCGAGTAGGCGTAGTTCTGCACAACCAACTCGTCTATCAATTTGCCTACAGTCCAAAGCTCCCAGTCTTGAAGCCAGTTGTTGTAAGCAAACCTGAAAGGCCCAGGGGCAAGGCTGATGTTGACAGGTAGCTTTTCCTTCTCCAATGCTTGCCTCAGTTCTCTAAGCAAACCGGTCAGTTTCCGCCTTCTCCATTGCATCCAAAAGCGGTCGCTGTAGTCCCGGGGCGGAGAGGAGCCGGTTTCTTGTTGATAAAGAGCCACGGTGTAAGGGTCATAACCAAGCTTCACCGGCCAAGCAAAATGATCATCAAGCTGAACGCCATCCATCTTGCAGCGCTTCATGACCTCAATCACTACGCCAATGAATCGCGCACGAACCTCTGGATGGGCTGGATTAAGCCAAACCCGCTGGTGATTCCCATGCATCTTCACAACTGGGTTGCCATCAGCTCTGGCAAGAACCCAGTCGGGATGAAGCTTAACCACCTCTGCGTCATCAGGCTCCATCAGCCCGTATTCAAACCATGGCATCACCTTCATGCCGCGGGCATGACCTTCTCTACTCAGGGTGCAAATAGGGTCTAGAGCCAAGCCTGCTTTCTGAAGGGGCCCTTCTACAGGGGCATAGTTGCTGCGATGGAAGGTAGACCCCCGACTCCAAACATTGAGATAGAGCGCCGTGAAGCCTGCGCTATAGAGATCTTTCACCGCCTTATGCATCAAGTTACGGCTGTAATAAAGAGGGCTCGGACTATTGGTCAACCAAACACCAACAATCGGCAACTGATCACTTAAATGACGCAAGCTTGATTGGGCCACTGATGGGGAAGTTGATGCCTGCGCTGAAATTGCGCATGGTTGAGAAGTCATCAACAACACAACCACTAACACTCTCAAGTAGGGATAGCGCCACCAAAAGCTGAGTGATGGCATCGTGTTATCAGGGCATGGCATATTTCTTGGCATGACGCGAGATTCAACCAAAAACAGGATTTAAGCAAAGCGTGGAGAAGGGTTGAAGTTGTAGAAAAGTATCTAGTACTGAAAGATGAGCATAAACAGCCTGCTTGCTAGCAAAGAAGCAAAAGAGATGAAAGAACGAAACCAATCGCACTTAATCGTTATTGAGCCCCTACATATCCTTGCTAACACTCAGACCAACGGACAATCCCAAAGGAATTGGTCGCAACACGTGTTTTTGTCTGGCCTATGGGCAAAGGTCTACCTGAAGACCACGGTCAAACTTAGTCATGCTTTGCAGTGCTTCTGGTCAGATTTTTGCATGTGCATCCGCGCAAGATAAAAAGGTCAACTTTTGGAGTTCTCGATGAACTTTTCCATACGTTCCAAAGCCCTTTGGCTGATTCCTTGTTTTGCCCTTGCTGGTTCGGCCTTTGTCGTCCGCGATGCTGACGCCAACAAAGTTGGCCAAAGTTTTGGAGCCAAACTTAGCGAAGCTCAGCAACAGAAGCTTTTTAAGGCCCGCAAAGAATGGGAAATAAGTAGCGCAGACAATAGGATTGCCATCATCAACGCTTCCCAGAACTGTATTGATGCTGCCCAAACACCAGAAGCTTTTCGTAACTGTAAACAAAAAGGACGGCAATCTTATAGAGCCTTAAAAGAGCAACGCCGCAAAAATATCAATTCCACCCTAAAGAACATGGGTCTAGAGCCTATGCAATCACACCTTAAGCATGGCCATCGTAAAGGCAGAGCAAACAATCAAAGAATTGGAGATAAGCTGAGATCAAATCAAGTTTAAAGCCTCAAAATTGGCTTCTTATTTACTGCTTTAGATCAGTTAGACATGTATGGCTCCAACTCTCTTAAATCCATGAGAGTTGGAGCCATACATGCTACTCGCTTTTCCACGAAGATGTTCCGGCAGAAAAATACTGAGTCTCTGACCAGACTTCTCTAATCAAAGCAAGCAAGCGATTCATTCAATATTGCAAGATTCATTGCTCGAACAAAACCAACTGTTAATGCATCCATTTAACTAGCATTCCTTCGTGAGAGTAGCCAATGAAAAGACTTCACTTCAACAAGAGCCACATTACTGGAAAGCCTGCTTGGAGATTTTCAACTGCTCTTGGCCTAAACTTAGCCAATCCCTAACTAAAAACCATACAGACACACTTTCTTCATCACTGTGTTATCTACTTCCTAGAACTGTGTTCCATCTGCCGTTGTCTTTCAGCAAAACGAATACGGTCCGTATCACTAAATTGATCCACACAGTGGCGACATTGAACACCAGGCAGATAACTATTCATCGTCTGATCCTCAGGAGTGAGGGGCATTCCACAGGCATGACAAAGACAATGGACACCAGGTGAAAGCTGATGATTCAAAGCCACACGTTGATCAAAAACAAAACACTCTCCTTGCCAGCGACTTTCAGTTTGAGATACCTCCTCAAAATAACGAAGAATGCCACCACGAAGATGATGGACGTTAGTAAAGCCCTTCTCAATCAGATAAGACGTAGCCTTCTCACAGCGAATGCCACCTGTGCAATACATGGCTATGCGTGCTGGAGTTTGTGCTTTAACCATCGAACGCAACTGCTGTTCTACCCAAGCAGGAAAGTCGCGGAAACACTTCGTCTGGGGGTTTATTGCTCCTTTAAATTCCCCAATCGCAACCTCATAGTCATTTCGCGTATCGATCAAAAGAGTATCTGGATCATCAATTAGATCATTCCATTCATGAGCGTCCACATAAGTCCCCACCGTCTTTGATGGATTCAGCCCGGCAAGACCCATGGTCACAATCTCTGCCTTACGGCGAACCTTGAAGCGACGAAAAGCCTGCTCAGGCGTCCAGCTAATTTTCAGTTCAAACAAACCCTCAATCAAATCGCTTTCTAACCTCTCAAGCAAAGCGCTAACACCATCAACCGATCCACAAATCGTTCCATTCACACCTTCCTCTGCTAACAGAACAGTTCCCATCAGTTGATGTTCATCCCCAAGGCTCAGCAGATCATGCAATAAGCAGGCAATAGTGACCTCAGTCCAAGCAGTAAAGGAATAGAAAGTAGCTACCTGAAATAGATCTGCAGAGGTCTGATCATCTTGCAGATTCATTCGTCACTCTCCTCCCAATTCGCATGAACTCCTGCCTGAGAGAGAAGTTCGCGATCAGTTTTTACATCAGGATTGCTGGTAGTTAGCAAACTATCGCCGTAAAAGATCGAATCAGCTCCCGCTTGGAGACAAAGGATCTGAGCCTCTCGACCAAGCTGCTCACGCCCTGCGCTTAGACGGACACGACTGCGAGGCATCAGAATTCGAGCCGTCGCAACCATGCGCACCATCTCTAAAGGATCCACCGCAGGTAGGTCCTGCAATGGCGTGCCCTCCACTGCCACCAGCCCATTAATTGGAACACTCTCAGGATGAGGGTTGATATTGGCTAGTACACAAAGAAGAGAGGCTCGATCCACAGTTGATTCCCCCATCCCGATGATGCCCCCACAGCAAAGAGTGATGCCAGCTGAACGAACCTTCTGAAGGGTTTCGATTCGCTCTTGGTATGTGCGCGTTGTGATGATCTGGTCGTAGTACTCAGGGCTGGTATCGAGATTGTGGTTGTAGGCAGTCAATCCCGCATCTGCCAACCGAGAAGCCTGCTTTTCAGTCAGCATGCCGGCAGTAACACAGGCCTCTAGTCCCAACTCCCGTACACCACTCACCATCGCAAGCATGGCTTCAAACTGGGCACCATCTCTGATCTCCCGCCAAGCCCATCCCATGCAAAAGCGATCCGCACCAGCATCTTTGGCGGCCCGTGCGCGCTCAAGCACTGTTTGGATCTGAACCACTAGATCGGGCTGCCCTTCAACATCACTACTGTTGTGCATGGACTGGGGGCAATAAGCGCAATCCTCCTGGCATCCTCCCGTCTTCACGCTGAGCAAAGAAGCCAGCTGGACCCGATAGCCAGGATTTGCCGTCCGATGCACAAGCTGGGCCTGCCAGAGCAAGTCCATAAGTGGTCGCTCCAAAAGTTCCCGCACCTCATCCACTGTCCAGTCATAACGATGAACAACGGGTTCAAAAGTGAGATCCTTGGCAATAAGCACGGTCATGGAACGACTGGAGCCAACGGTCAAGATCCCAGATGATTCGCTGCGATTGGATCCAAACCGCCGAAACGACGACAGCGTGACTGGTAATCAAAAAGAGCTTTTGTCAAAGCTACTTCATCAAAATCAGGCCAGCACACATCGGTGACGTGAATTTCTGCATAGGCGAGTTGCCAGAGCAGAAAATTACTGATCCGTCGCTCACCACTGGTGCGGATCAGCAGGTCTGGATCAACCTCACCAGCCGTGAGTAACTCAGCCTCGAAACTGTTCTCATCAATCAAAGTTGGATCAAGATCCCCTCTTGCAGCGCGTTGTGCAAGTTTCTGTGCCGCAAGCACCAGTTCACGGCGACCACCGTAATTGGTGCAGACATTGAAGTGAATGCCATTGTTCCTAACAGTGAGCTCGGTGGCCTCACTGATCAACTCCTGCAGACCTGATGGGAGACCCTCAAGGTCTCCCAGGAAACGAATCCGTACCTTTTCACGTTCAAGTGACTCCAACTCCCTCTGCAGCACACGCTCAAACAGAGTCATCAAGAAATTCACCTCATCTCCAGGGCGAGACCAATTCTCCGTAGAAAAGGCATAAGCCGTAAGGGCGCCAATGCCCCAGTCACTGCAAAGACGAAGGGTTCTCTTGAGAGCTTCTACGCCAGCGCGATGGCCAACCATCCTAGGCAGGCCTCTGGCCTTGGCCCAGCGTCCGTTCCCATCCATAATCACAGCCACATGGTTAGGTAGCCGATAGGGATCAAGCCCCGAGGGACATGCACAGACCTTTGGATGGCCTGAACTAGTGGCCGAACGGCGGCTCAAGGGAGTGGTTCCTCGATAGAGCTGCTCACGCTAAGCCTGGATGAAGCTTGTGTAGCAACAGCCGAAGCTTTGACTGGACTAGAGGCCCCCTTCGTAGCTGCTGCTCCTAATGAGGAACCAAGCAACTCCTTAAGCAAATCCTGCAGACGACTACTGGTGATGGGCCGTTCAAGCCGGCCCTGGCTTGCAAGAGACAATGTTCCAGTCTCTTCGGAAACCACCACACAAATACAGCGATCAAAACGTTCTGTTATCCCCAAAGCTGCTAAATGTCTCGTGCCATAACGGCTGATGCCCTGCCGCGAGAGGGGCAGAATCACACCAGCAGAAACGATCCGATTCCCCTTTACAAGTACGGCCCCGTCATGGAGAGGCGTATCAGATGCAAAAAGATTCAGCAGCAACTCACTACTTAGCTGGGCATCGATCAGCACACCAGGGTTAAGGAAGTCTTCTGGACGAAGATCACTACCCATATCAACAACAACCAATGCTCCACGGCGGCTCTGAGATAAACGTCCAGCCGCCTCGGTAAGCTGGGCAACGGTGCTGGCGGTGGCCCGTAACTCGTTCTGAGGATTGCCAAGGAGAACGGCCAGGCGACCTGTTCCCAATAATTCCATCAAACGTCTCAGTTCCCCCTGCCAAAGGATCGCTAATGACAAAGAACAAGCCAAAACCAGCGCATCCACCAACTTTGAAGTGAGCGGAAGATTTTCAAAGCGTTGCACAAACCAAGCCAAGGCAACCAAAAAGAGGTAGCCCCTCAACAACCACAGGGTGCGCCGCTCATTGACCCTAGAAAAAAGCAAGACGCCAAGGGCCGAAGCAAACAAAACATCGAGCAGGCGCGGATCTACCACCCCCCACAAGTTCACTCCCACTCCCCAGCCTTGCTTGCTCAGCCTAACGCTAAAAATCGTTCCGGCATAACGTCATATCGCAGAAGATCTTCTGGCTGCTCCCGCCTCTGCACCAACTCCGAGTGGCCTGAATGAACAAGGACCGCTGCAGGTCGTGGGATGCGGTTGTAGTTAGAACTCATAGAGACGTTATAAGCCCCTGTCGCAAAAACCACCAAGACGTCTCCACTGCTGGCATATGGCAAAGCAAGGTCCTTAAGCAGAACATCCCCAGATTCACAATGCTTGCCAACCAGAGTGATCGTCTCGTCTGGCGAGGCCAACGGTCGGTCAGCAAGGCAAGCCGTATAGAGAGATTGATACGTGATTGGGCGGGGGTTATCACTCATCCCTCCATCGACAGAAAGATAGGTGCGCAGCCCTGGGATGGTCTTGCGTGATCCAACCCGATAAAGGGTGACTCCGGCAGCAGCGACCAGAGAGCGACCCGGCTCACACATCAACCGGGGCAAATCCAGGTTACGAGAACGACAGGCTTGATTCACTGCCTCGGCAACCACCTTGACCCAGTTATCAATTGAAGGTGGATCATCAGAACTGACATATCTGACACCTAGACCTCCTCCAACGTTGAGATCCATGACTGGATGACCCAGGCGCCTAGCCAGTTGCAGAGCACCAGCCATCACATCTGCCAGATCCTGATGAGGTTCCAATTCAAAGATCTGCGATCCAATATGAGCGTGGAGTCCCGTTAAGCGTGCCCAGCGACAGCCGAGTAACTGATTCAGAACCGATTCCAGCTGATCTGGATCAAAACCAAACTTGCTATCAAGATGGCCGGTGCGGATGTACTCATGGGTATGGCATTCGATACCCGGAGTGAAACGCAACATCAACTTTGCAGGATCTGCTCCAACAGGCACCAGTTGTGAGAGGCGATCCAGATCATGCTGATTATCAGCAACGATTGTGACGCCATTGCGATAGGCAAGCAGCAGCTCCTGATCAGATTTGTTGTTGCCATGAAGCACAATGCAATCGCCCGGCACACCTCCCTTCAAAGCGGTAAGCAACTCACCTGCTGAGACCACATCCAGCCCAAAACCTTCTGAAGCCACCAGGCTGCTCATCATCAATGAGCTATTGGCCTTAGAGGCATAGATAGGAAGAGATGGCCCTGGATAGTGACGCTGTAATGCCCCACGGTATGACTGACAAGCTGCCCTCAAGGTGGCTTCGTCAAGCACATAGAGAGGGGTGCCATAACACTCCGCCAATTCGCTCAGTTGACAGCCTCCAACGATCAAGCGTGATTGCGCATCAAGTTCGGTTGTAATCGGCGCGAGGTTGCAATTGGGGCTAAGGGGATCCCGCCCAGGCTCATAGGGGCTGGATGACATCATGGCGATGGACGAGGAAATTAGTTAGAGGGATCAATGTAGAGATCAATCCCCCCAAGGAAGGGGTTAGGCATGTTGAAGCACGACATCCAAGCAATGGAAGTCATCCATCTAGGGCCGGAACAGATCAATGCGTGCATGGAGCTGAATCAACTCGCACTCAATGGACTCTGGAGCAAACAGCAATGGATTCAGGAATTGATCGATTCCCGCAGTCTCTGCATGGGAGTGCTCAAGTCTTCAACACTGCTTGCTTTGGCCTGTGGCTGGCTAGTGGTAGACGAACTTCATCTCACCGCAATAGGCGTTCATCCTCAACATCGCAGACAGGGCCTTGCCCGTCTGCTGTTATCAAAGTTGCTCGAGCAAGGGCAACGAACAGGAGCCATCCACGCCACACTCGAAGTTGCCAGAAACAATTCGGCGGCCAGAGGGCTTTACGAAAGCTGCGGATTCAAGACAGCAGGATGTCGTCATCACTATTACAGCAACGGACAAGATGCTCTGATCCAATGGCTAAGCTTAGGGAAGCAGGCTGAGCCAAGACAAAAGATTTGAATAAGTACGGATTACCGTCCGGCAAATACAACGAAGACAAACATCTTAGCTACTTCATTGTTACTATTGAAACCACTAACTCCCTTGCAGCAAAGGGACTAGGCCAAATAATCCAACAGCTCACATTCCAACACCAACCCTGATAAGTTAGAGATAGATTCACGTGCCCCGGACCATGTTCGAGCGGTTTACCGAGAAGGCCATCAAGGTGATCATGCTGGCCCAGGAAGAGGCCCGGCGTCTTGGTCATAATTTCGTGGGCACCGAGCAGATTCTTTTGGGATTGATCGGTGAGGGCACAGGTGTGGCAGCGAAGGTTCTCAAGTCAATGAGCGTGAACCTTAAAGACGCCCGCGTTGAAGTTGAAAAGATCATTGGCCGTGGTTCAGGCTTCGTCGCCGTAGAAATCCCCTTTACTCCCAGAGCAAAGCGCGTACTAGAACTCTCTCTAGAAGAAGCCCGACAACTTGGCCACAATTACATCGGTACAGAACATTTACTGCTTGGTCTCATCCGAGAAGGAGAGGGTGTAGCAGCCCGAGTCCTCGAAAACCTTGGTGTAGACCTAGCAAAGGTGCGCACCCAAGTAATCCGCATGCTCGGAGAAACCGCCGAGGTCACTGCAGGCGGAGGTGGAGGCAAAGGCTCAACGAAAACAGCCACACTTGATGAATTCGGCAGCAACCTGACCCAGCTAGCCAATGAATCCAAGCTTGATCCTGTTGTCGGGCGACAAAATGAAATCGATCGTGTTATTCAGATCCTCGGAAGACGCACAAAGAACAACCCTGTACTGATTGGAGAGCCTGGAGTTGGGAAAACAGCAATTGCTGAAGGCCTAGCTCAACGCATCCAACAGGGAGATATTCCCGACATCCTTGAAGAAAAGAGAGTTCTAACCCTCGACATCGGCCTGCTAGTTGCTGGAACCAAATACCGGGGAGAGTTCGAAGAACGGCTCAAAAAGATCATGGAAGAGATCAAAGCCGCAGGCAACGTGATCCTTGTCATCGATGAAGTGCACACACTCATTGGGGCAGGCGCTGCAGAAGGTGCCATCGATGCCGCCAACATTCTCAAACCAGCACTAGCTAGAGGAGAACTGCAGTGCATAGGTGCCACCACTCTTGACGAATATCGAAAACACATCGAACGTGATGCTGCCCTAGAACGCCGATTTCAGCCAGTCATGGTTGGCGAACCATCGATCGCTGAAACCATTGAGATCCTGCAAGGATTGAGGGAGCGCTACGAACAGCATCACCGCCTAAAAATCACAGACGAAGCCCTAGATGCCGCAGCAAACCTAGGCGATCGCTATATCTCTGATCGCTTCCTGCCGGATAAGGCCATCGACTTAATCGATGAAGCTGGCAGCCGCGTGCGTTTGCTTAACTCCAAACTTCCCCCTGCGGCAAAAGAGGTTGACAAAGAATTACGCAAGGTTCAAAAGGAAAAAGAAGATGCCGTTCGTGATCAGGACTTCGCCAAAGCCGGGGAATTACGTGAAAAAGAAGTTGAGCTAAGAGAAAAGATCCGCACTCTGCTTCAAAGCAGTCGCCAAGGCAGTGAGGAATCGCCCCCCGCTGAGGCGGAAAATGCTGTTCGTTCCAGCGATGAGACTCCAACACCTCAACCTGAAAAAAACACAACAGCTGCATTAATTCCTCATCTCACCACACCACTGGTGACAGAAGAAGATATTGCCAACATCGTGGCAGCTTGGACCGGAGTACCTGTACAAAAGCTCACCGAAAGCGAATCAGTGAAGCTCCTAAACATGGAGGAAACCCTCCACCAGAGGCTGATTGGCCAAGATGAAGCCGTCAAAGCAGTCTCGAAAGCCATCCGTCGAGCCAGGGTAGGCCTCAAAAACCCCAATCGCCCCATTGCCAGTTTCATCTTTTCAGGCCCTACTGGCGTCGGCAAAACCGAACTAACCAAAGCTCTAGCCACCTACTTCTTTGGTAGCGAAGAAGCCATGATCCGACTAGACATGTCGGAATTCATGGAGCGACATACGGTCAGCAAGCTGATCGGATCACCTCCTGGCTATGTGGGGTTCAACGAAGGGGGACAACTCACCGAAGCTGTTCGTCGCAGACCTTATACCGTTGTGCTCTTCGACGAAATCGAAAAGGCACACCCAGATGTTTTTAACCTGCTGCTTCAATTATTGGAAGATGGTCGACTAACTGACTCCAAAGGAAGAACAGTGGACTTCAAGAATACATTGATCATTATGACTTCGAATATCGGTTCAAAAGTGATTGAGAAAGGAGGCGGAGGACTTGGCTTCGAATTCTCAGGTGAAAACGCAGAAGACAGTCAATACAACCGAATCAAATCCCTTGTCAACGAAGAACTAAAACAATACTTCCGTCCTGAATTTCTGAACCGTCTCGATGAAATTATCGTCTTCCGCCAACTCAGTAGAAATGAGGTGAAAGAAATCGCTGAGATCATGCTTCAAGAAGTGTTCTCTCGCATGCAAGACAAAGGGATCACTCTCACTGTTTCAGATGCATTCAAAGAACGACTAGTGGAAGAGGGATACAACCCCTCTTATGGAGCGAGGCCGCTACGAAGGGCCGTCATGCGACTCATGGAAGACAGTCTTGCTGAGGAAGTGCTTACTGGCCGCATCAAGGACGGTGATGCTGCGGAGATGGATGTGGATGACAACAAGCAAATCGTTGTACGCCATGTCAGCAAAACTACTGCCACACCGGAACTCGCTGGAGCAGGAGTCTGACACCTCTCCTACATCAATGAACAAAAACAATTTGCCTGAGGAGGTGTCTCACTGCGCTCACTCCATAGCCCCCGAAAAGGTTGTTAGGGGAGAAAGGGCGTGGGAAGAAAGCCATCAACTCATTGCCTCGATTTGCCGCTCACCTTTACTGCTTGGACGCAGCATCGCCACGGCTGAGTTACGCCAGGGATTACTCAACAACCTCAGGGACCTTGGACTCAACACAGTTTCTGCTGAGCTCAAGCACGATTGCTGCGAGATGGATCTCAAGCGGATCAATGCTCTTGCCTTGTACAACTCCTGCGACGGTGTGATTGCCGCAGGTGGGGGCAAGGTGCTAGATGCCGGGAAGCTTTTGGCCCATCGGCTAAGCATCCCATGCATCACAGTTCCACTGAGTGCAGCCACCTGTGCCGGTTGGACCGCCCTCGCCAATATCTATTCACCAACAGGTGCTTTTCAACGCGATCAAGTTCTGGCTCGATGTCCACATCTGATGATCTTTGATCATGGTCTCGTGCGTCAGGCTCCTCCCAGGACTCTCGCAAGCGGCATCGCAGATGCAATCGCCAAATGGTACGAAGCGTCTGTCAGCAATGGCTCCAGCAACGATGGCTTAATTCAACAAGCTGTGCAGATGGCAAGGGTCTTGCGCGATCAGCTGCTGCTTGATGGGCCTGAAGCGCTGAAAGATCAAAACAGCCTGGCCTGGATCAGGGTTGCCGAAGCCTGCGCACTAACTGCAGGGCTGATCGGAGGGATTGGCGGTTCTCGCTGCCGTACTGCCGCTGCCCACGCGGTACACAACGCACTCACGCAATTAAAAGATTGCCATGAGGTCCTTCATGGAGAAAAGGTGGGTTACGGGATTCTCGTACAGTTGCGTCTTGAGGAGATTATTGGAGGCCATCAACTGGCCGGACAAGCAAGGCGACAGCTGATTCCATTCCTCAAAGGACTTGATCTGCCTGTAAATCTTGAGGATCTGGGCCTATCGAATTTGAGTCTTCACGAGCTGCATGAGGTCTGCCAATTCGCCTGTCAAAAAGGCTCTGACCTATACCAACTGCCGTTTCCCGTCAATTCCAACGCCCTACTCGAAGCACTCCTCGGCGCTAGCGACAATGGCCCGGTCCCAGTCGAATCCACAGTCACCAAGCGAATAGCAGCCTCTTGAACCTCAAAACTGGAATGGCAGCCCAAACAATCGCCTCGTCAGAGACCCTTTTACGTCAGCTCACACCACAACTTCTGGATCCATTAGCCCGTGACCTGGCCAATCAAGTTCAGTGGTGGTCTTTACCGGGGCTTGTCCCATGCTCGACCTCAGAGCCTGAGTCCTACCCAGTAGCCATTACTGGCGAGGGGGCTCCAGTGCTTCTGCTGCATGGGTTTGATAGCAGCTTCCTTGAATTCCGACGCCTAGCTCCGTTATTAAGCCCTCACCATCAGCTTGTGATTCCGGATTTGTATGGTTTTGGCTTCACTCCCCGTCCCCCTGCCGCTGACTATGGACAAGAGGCGCTCATCCGTCACCTCGATGAACTGCTAGCCCATCTGCCCTCTAATTCTCCAGTGGGAGTCATCGGAGCATCAATGGGAGGTGCTATTGCCATGGAGCTTGCTAGACGTCATCCAAAACAAATCAACCGCTTGCTCTTACTTTCGCCTGCAGGATTAACAGGACGGCCAAAACCTATCCCTCCAGGCCTAGATCAACTGGGCGCATGGATCCTTAGTCAACCGGCCGTGCGACGCAGCATCTGCCGCCAAGCCTTCGCTGATCCCAAAAACTCTGTCGGAGATGCTGAGGAACAAATCGCTTCCCTTCATCTACAGGTATCAGGCTGGAGGAGATCACTAGCTGCCTTTGCCCGCAGTGGAGGGATCGCCAATTGCGGAACACCGCTACCCCAGCAACCACTTCATGTGATCTGGGGTGCCAACGACCGTATTTTAAATGGACCTCAGAGACGGGAAGCCCTCACCCTGCTGGGATCTCAAGTGGAAGAACTTGACAACTGCGGCCATTTACCACATCTCGACCATCCCAAGATTGTCGCCCAATGCTGGCTTCAAGCTTTGTCCTAGCCATGGGAGATCCTTCATCCACCACCACCAGTACCGGCCCTTTATTGCAACTCCTCGCCAATGGTCTAAAGATTTGGGTCCGCCGACAATGCGATGCCGTTGGTGAACTGAAGCTGGAACTGCACGGATCTGCTCTGGAGCTCTTTAGAGGTCGTCTTTCAGGAGTCAGTCTCATGGCCAAGGAGGTGATCTTTCAAGGCCTGCCATTGCATTACGCCGAATTAAAAAGCGGCCCCCTCAGGCTGAACATGAACCTCGGCAAATCAGCCCAGGCTGTGACTCTCGAGCAAAGCTTCGATCTTCAGGGAACTGTATCAATCACGGACAAAGACCTCAATCAGGTCCTGCTATCAGATCCATGGAGATGGCTTGGCGATTGGCTAGCAGAAGAGCTCATTGGCATAACGCCTCTTGGAGGACTTCAAATCAACAACGACACCTTGGAATTACAGGCTCCAGTGATTGGTCAACAAGAACCGGCAAGGCGACGTTTTCTAATCAGAGCGGATCAAGGAACCGTGCTGATTAGACACCAGGATGTGGATTTAGAAGCTTCACTACCCATGGACCCTGCTATTCACATTGAAGAAGCCGTTCTGAACGGTGGACAACTTCACCTCAAGGGTCGCGCATCAGTAACACCCTGATCGCATTAACTCATGACAGGCAGGATCAGCGTTACTGCGTAATACACCACTGCAGGAGTGAAGAGATAGCTATCAATGCGATCAAGGATGCCGCCATGACCAGGCAGCGCATCACCAGAATCCTTAAGACCCGCATCTCGTTTCATCATCGACTCGATCAGGTCTCCAACCAGCGCAAATAATGCAACCAAAACTCCAAGCACCACGCCCAGCAAAAACCCCAATGGCCAAGCCAAAAGTTCACCGGCAACTGCCCCTATAGTCATTGCGCAAAACAGGCCTCCGACAGCACCTTCCACAGTCTTGCCAGGCGAAATAGAAGATAAAGGTAGACGTCCAAAACGACGTCCCAATTCATAAGAGCCAATATCACTAGCGACGATCATCAGGCAAGCCACCAAAGTGATCGCCATCCCAGAAGTCAACCAGCCTGCACACCAGCCAGGAAGCTGACCCAGCCCAGGAGCAAGATCGATAGCACTCAAATTACGCAATCGCAACCAATGACTGGGTAAAAACCCCAAGTAAAACAACCCAAAGATCGAGGCGGCGATGTCGGCAATGGATCCGGTGATCGGCTGAAGCAACAACCAACCGCAAATGGCGGCGCCAGAAAGAGGCAGCACTGCTGCAGCAAGATCAGATGGCAACCCGCCAACCACTCCCCACTGTGTACTGATCAGCAACAACTGACAGGCCACAAGAGTCGTTTTCGTCGCCGGCCTGATTCCGGTGAACTTCGCCATGCGGAAAAACTCAAGCAAAGCAAGGTGCACGATTACACCCAAACCAACCGTGAACCACCAACCCCCTAAAGCAACCACCACCAAACCGAAAGCTCCAGCAGCCAGGCCACTGATAATCCGCTGGCTGGAAGATCCGGCTGCAACCAATCTCCATCGAAAGGCCTCTGCTATCACGCCCACACCATTGATGGTCTTACAAGGCCATAACTTTTACCGTACCAGCGATCTGATCGGGCCAAAGGTTCTGCTGCTCTAAAAGCCAGTCCACACGTCTGTGATCCAGCTTCTCACCCGGCACTAGCAAGGGAATCCCTGGAGGATAGGGACAGATTAACTCCGCCGCGACTCTCCCTACCGCATCAGCAATCGACACTCTCCGACTTTGAGCGCGCCAAGCCAAGCCACAAGCCATTGCTGGTGCTGTGATGCGCGGCAGTGGCGGGGGCGTAAAGACTGGCAAAGGTAGGCCCTTACCTTGGGCCGCAAGGAGTCCCCGCCAGCGACGATGCATCAACCTGACCAATCCACGCTGAGGCGCCAAGCCAAGACAGAACGTTAGGCAGCCTGGTTCTGGAAGTTCGCCCACCAGCCCCCTGGCCATCAGCCAAGCATCTGCTTCAAGTCCGCTGATACCCTCTGCAGCGGTGTGCAAAATCAGCCGCAAGGGATCCTGGTTTTCAAGCAAAGGCAATCCCAACTGACGAAGTTGAACCGCCAATTCGCGAGCATCCTTGAGGCGCGTTCCCAGCTTGTGCAAGCCTGCAGGCTTGCACAAGTCACTCAGCGACGCTTCACAAGAAGCCAGCAAGAGTGCGCTTGGACTGGTAGTTTGCAACCAGCCGAGACTGCGCTCGACAGCTTTGGGATCAACGCGATCCCCTTGACTCCAAAGCACTGCCGTCTGAGTCAAACCGGCAGCAGATTTGTGCAATGAGTGAACGATTAAGTCAGCACCTGCTGTGATCGCAGAATCAGGTAAAGATGCATCCACCCGACTGGCGAAATGAGCACCATGAGCCTCATCCACTAATACCGGCCAACCCCGAGAATGAAGCTCAACAACCATGGGCTTGAGATCTGTCGCATAGCCCTGATAAGTGGGATGCACCAACACAGCTGCAGCGATCTCAACACCAGCGATAGGAAGTTCATTCAAAACGTCCTTCAACCAAGGTCCATCAGGGGGAAGCACATGACCCCGATCAACCATGAAAGGCAGGTCAAACAAGACAGGCGTGAGATCGCCCAAAACACAAGCCTGAATGAGACTGCGATGGACATTGCGAGGCATCAACACAGCCTGACCAGGCCTTGCTATTGCCAAGAGAGCAGCCTGCAAGAGGCCTGTCGCGCCATTGACGCCATACCAACCCCGCTCAGCCCCGATAGCAATCGCTGCCTGCCTTTGACTCTCTGCCACCGCCCCCTGCTGCATCAATGGCCCACCCAACTCAGGAAGTTCCGGCAGATCCCAGATGCCAGCTCGATGGCGCAACATTGCACGCAGATCATCAGGCAAGCCAGCCCCACGACCATGAGCGGGAAGATGCAACCTGCGACCACGGTCGCGAGTCAACAGGGGAAGAAAGCCCATGAAGGTGAATCGCCGTTTCTAAAGTCTGATGATCAACGTGCCCGGGCGGTCTGTTGAACAGCTCCAATCCATCGTCCGCTTCAGCATCCCGCAAAGCACCGATGCGTTACGACGCCAATCAGGATCTGCTCTGGTTGCTAACCAGGCCCTGGGTGTGGATACCTCGATTGATTCATGTGCTCACCTCACTGCTCACACTGGCGGTGGGAGTGCTGGCTCAGGGCTCTAACAACGACGAAGAGGCACAAAAAAGGCTCGCAAAAAAACTGCTAATCACCCTCACCAACCTCGGGCCTTGCTTTATCAAGGTGGGCCAAGCCCTTTCCACCCGACCAGACCTAATCAAGCGTGAATGGCTCGAGGAACTCACCAGCCTCCAAGACAATTTGCCCGCCTTCAACCATGCCACGGCCCTCGCCACGTTGGCAGAAGATCTTGGGGCTCCAGCTAGTCAACTCTTTGAAGAGTTTCCTAGCCAACCAATTGCTGCAGCCAGCCTGGGCCAGGTCTACAAAGCTCGCCTACACCGCAATCAATGGGTAGCCGTGAAAGTACAACGTCCTCAACTGGCGTTCATCTTGCGCCGCGATCTCGTCATTATCCGCCTGCTCGGCGTGCTGTCAGCACCAGTGCTCCCGCTCAACCTGGGCTTTGGACTAGGCAACATCATTGATGAATTCGGTCGCAGCCTATTTGAGGAGATTGATTACGAACAAGAAGCTAACAATGCTGAACGATTTGCGGCTCTTTTCGCCAAAGACCCAACGGTGACGGTCCCAAGGGTGGAGCGATTGTTGTCATCCCGCCGTGTACTAACCACAAGCTGGATCGAGGGCACGAAGCTCCGAGACCGCAAGGAGTTAAAAGCCCAACTTCTTAATCCAACAGCACTGATCAGGACCGCCGTCATCAGCGGTCTTCAACAACTTTTTGAGTTCGGCTATTTCCATGCTGATCCTCACCCAGGCAACATTTTTGCCCTCAGTGGTCAAAGCAAAAAGATGGGTCATCTTGCCTACTGCGATTTCGGCATGATGGATTCAATTAGTGATGACGATCGTCTCACTCTTACTGGAGCAGTAGTTCACCTAATCAACAACGATTTTAATGCGCTAGCTAAAGACTTTCAAAAACTGGGCTTCCTTAGTCTAACAAGTGATCTAACAACAATCATACCGGCACTAGAAGAAGTACTTGGTGGCTCTCTTGGTGAATCAGTGGAGTCCTTCAACTTCAAGGCAATCACCGATCGTTTCTCAGAACTGATGTTCGATTACCCCTTCAGAGTCCCGGCGAGATTTGCCTTGATCATCCGAGCTGTTGTTAGTCAAGAAGGTCTTGCATTAAGGCTAGATCCAGACTTCAAGATCATCGCAATTGCCTACCCATATGTGGCCAAACGTCTACTGGCAGGAGACTCAATGGAGATGCGAGAGAAACTGTTGGAGGTGATTTTTGATAATAATGGGCACCTGCGCCTGGAGCGAATTGAAAGTTTACTGAAAGTGATAAGCCAAGACGCTGTAGCACCAGATGCAGAACTAATCCCTGTAGCAGGAGCAGGCCTAAAACTGCTACTTGGCCCAGATGGATCCACTTTGCGTAGTCGTCTACTGATGACATTGATCAAAGACGAGCGTTTATGCGCATCTGATATAAAGGCCTTAATGAGCCTGCTAAGGCGAACCTTCAGCCCTCGCAAGATCGCAAATGGCATGCTGCAAACCCTTACTCCACGAACCACCTAAATATGGGCATAAAGAATAACAATCGATAGGGGGAAAGAAACTACTCCACAATACAAGTCTCTGCTATTCATCAATGCTCTGATTCCACAATAGCCATCTGTCGATTAGCACAAAGATTTAGCAATAATCCAACTAAGTTATATTCATTCCATACTAAACAGATAATGACAAAGGGAAGAGAATATGCAACTGATACGGACGAGAGTGGGGATAAATTAATCCAGGAATAATCCCTAAACCTTAGCTTTGGTTGTCGACTCTCAGAAAACTAAAAAGCAAGTTTCAAACCGCCATATAAGCCTCAAGTTCAAACGAAGAGGTTCGCATCAACGCCAAGCCTTCCCTCTCCAGACGGCGTGTTCGATCGCGACTCATTCCTAAAGTCTTAGCAATCCCGGTGAGGTTCATCGGCTCCCCTCCGTCGATTCCATAACGCATCCGCAGCACACGACCCTGCAGCTCGGGCAACTTTTCTAGCAAGGTACGTAAATCGCCTTTCATGCAATCCACTTCCACCTTCTCACTCGGTAACTCCTCTTCCCCGGCAAGCAACTCAAGCAACTCCGTTTCATCCCCATCTCCCACCTTCATCTCCAAACTCATCGGCTGACGGGCACGGCACATCAGATCCTTCACCTCCTCCTCGGGCAACTCCACAAACTCTGCAAGTTCGCTCACTGTTGGCGTGCGCCCCATCTCCTGACTTAATTCTCGCTGGCCTTTCTTGAGCTTGTTCAGCATCTCCGTGATATGGATCGGCAGACGGATCGTCCGGCTCTTCTCCGCAATCGCACGCGTGATCCCCTGACGAATCCACCAATACGCATAGGTCGAAAACTTGTAGCCACGGGTTGGGTCGAACTTCTCTACTCCCCTCACCAAGCCGATCGTTCCCTCTTGGATCAAATCAAGTAGCTCCATATTCCGTTTGGTGTACTTCTTGGCAACACTCACCACTAAGCGCAGGTTCGCAGACACCATCCGCTCCTTCGCACGTCGTCCGCTCTGCAACTTCTTCTTGAGCTGCAACTCACTCAAGCCAGCTGCCTTCGCTAGCTCTTTACGACTCGCTGGCTCACCTGTTTGACCTTCCAGTTCAGACTCAAGCTGCTCTAAAGACATCAACTCCTGCACCTGACGACCCAGCGTGATCTCCTGCTCATGGCTCAGCAGCGGCACTCGACCGATATCGCGCAGGTACGAACGCACCAGGTCGACATCTGAAAGCACCGCCAAGGGAGCCATACTGAATAACGAAACAACCAGGTTTCCTAATTTACCATCGTTTGCCAAGAACAAATCAATGCCTTGCGGACGAATTCCACTCCATTGCCAAAATGAAGAAGGCTTTAAAATCGAGAATTAACGTTTTATCTTCAAGCGCCATCAATAGAGACAGTCTGTTGATGCGCCAAGCACTTGCAAATCCTTATCTATAATGATGCCCTCGAAAACCTCACCACATCTTCCAAAACACTCTTCCAACTATTAAATGTTTGGAGATGGATATGGTGCAGCTGGGTCTCGACGCCCGCTGAAAGCCATGCTGACAACATTGGCATGAAGCAACAAAGACTACAAAAGCTAATTGCAGCGTCAGGACTCTGCTCCCGGCGCCATGCAGAGCAACTCCTCCTGCAAGAGCGGGTAACGTTGAATGGCCATCTTGCCAAACTTGGCGACAAGGCCGATCCAGAGCTTGACAAGATCTCTGTAGATGGGCGTGTGCTCAATTCCAACACCGAAACAAGAGTGTTGCTGTTCAACAAACCTGCGGGGGTTATCACTAGTTGTCATGATCCCCACGGGCGAGTGACTGTCTTCAGCATGCTGCCCGACAAACTATGCAAGGGTCTTCATCCTGTAGGCAGACTTGATGCCGATAGCCGAGGAGCTCTGCTAATCACCAACCAAGGAGAGCTCACGCTGCGATTGACCCATCCACGCTATGCACATGACAAGACTTACCAAGTCTTGGTGGAAGGTAAACCCTCAGCCCTAGTGCTCTCAAGCTGGCGACATGGCGTCATGCTTGATGGGAAAACAACCTTGCCCGCTGAACTAGAACTTTTGCAATCACACCCAAGCCAAAGCCTTTTGAAGGTTGTTCTAAGGGAAGGCCGCAACCGACAAATCCGTCGCGTAGCCGAACAACTAGGTCACCCCGTATTAGACCTTCAACGCACTGCGATTGCAAATGTTGCCCTAAACGCATTACCAGAAGGGTGCTGGCGAGCTCTTGACGAGAGAGAATGGACTCCCTTACTGAAAATCACCAAGCCCTCAATGTGTTGATGAGCTTGCTAAAGCCATCAAATTGAAACGCCGATGCGACTAAACCTTCCATGGCAAAAATCAAGATCTGAAGTCGAAACCAGACAAGATCCACAACAGATATTCCAGAGCTCATTACTGGAAGCTGGTCGTCAACTCAGAGAGCGTCGCGAACAGTGTGGAATGAGCCTGCGTGAATTAGCTGAAGAAACACGAATCACTACCCCCGTTTTAGAAGCAATTGAACGGGGGTGGGTCAAACGACTCCCAGAGCCAGCCTATTTGTGCTCAATGCTGCCGCTGCTGGAGCAGCATCTTGAACTAGCCCCAGGCAGCCTCAACGGGGCCATGCCAGAACGCAATGCCAGGAACCAAACTCATTCCAACAGGGGCCTGACGCGATTCACCCCCGGCAGCATCGATGTCTTCACCACCTGGCAAGGGAGTGTGATTTATGCCGTGGTCATGCTCAGCAGCCTCTTGGCCCTCAATCACCAGCAAAAGCATCTTGCTGCACTCAACAGTCAATCACTCTCGCCAATCACAGTCAGCCTTGAGTCCCTTGATGATCAGCACGCAAGCAAGACAGCCAACCCCACCCTTGATGGCCTAAGACCCCTGAAAGAAGCACGAAAACGATCTCCAGAACAATGGCTCAACGCAACCCTTATCCAGCACCAAGCTCAGGATGAGATGGGTCTACTGGAGATCAATCTCAGTCAGCCACGTATGCTCAAAATCAACAGTGCTGGAAAAGATCTCACAAATCTCAGAGAAGCTCAGGGGACACTCACTCTTCAATTGAGGCCACCCCTCCTACTAGAAATCAAGCCTCCAGCTGCTCCTGAGGACAGCGTCATTTGGAAGGGCCAGGCGCATACTCCCGAACCCAATCATCCTGGGATTTACCGACTCGCAGATGCCGTCAGCAAACCGGCTGCCGATTCAAGCGAACGTCCCCAGACAGCTCCTCTCTCACCATAGCCGCTCAGAGCCCCATCAAGAGCTGAATCAAAGCAAGACAACCGCCAACACCAATTCCCCTCGACAGTGCCAGGGGTGTTGAAACGAGCTGCATCATCTAAATGAAGCAAATCCTGCACTGGGGTCATCACTAAACACGCCTCTGTCGCTAGGCCTAGCTCCAACAACTGCCAACCAGGGGCATGAACTGCACCCTTCAATCGATCTGCGACCCGCTCACGGGCGTCGAGATCAAGCTGCTGCCACCAACCCAGCGTCGTTGGATTGTCGTGAGTGCCTGTATAAACCACCCAGTGATGACCCTGAATATTTTCAGGTAGATAAGGATTACTGGGATTGCCATCAAAAGCAAACTGGAGAATTTTCATTCCAGGCAAACCAAATTGGTCTCGTAGCTCTTCCACATCAGGAGTAATCACTCCCAGATCTTCTGCAATCAGTGGCAAGCTGCCACCAGCATCACGCCTTAGCCTCTTCAATAAAGCTGCCCCTGGAGAAGACCGCCACTCCCCGTGCTCCGCTGTCGAATCGGATCCAGGAACTGCCCAATAAGACGCAAGCGCCCTGAAATGGTCGAGGCGTAAAAGATCCACCTGTTGCCATTGACGCACAAAGCGGCTACGCCACCAATGGAATCCACTCAAGCGATGCCGCCACCAGCGATAAACAGGCGTGCCCCAGAGTTGTCCTGTACTGGAGAAATAATCAGGGGGAACACCACTTTGGATCTCAAGCTCCCCGCCTTGAAGAATCGAAAACAGGCCCTGATGACTCCAGACGTCAGCGCTATCGCGCGCAACATAGAAAGGCAGATCACCAAACAACAAAACGCCAAGCTCGCCTGCTAGATGTCTCAGTGCTTGCCACTGCCGATCAAGCTGCCATTGCAGCAAACGATGTTCAAGCAGAGCCTCCTGATGATGACCTTTCCAGGCATTGAGGGCACTACGTTGATGAGCTGCCAAGCCTTCCGGCCATTCCCACCAAGGAAGGCCTTGATGCTGACGACGGAGCTCCATAAATAAAACATGGTCCTCAAGCCAGAACTGCTTGCCACACCAACTCTCAAAGGCAAGATGCTGATCTCTAGCCTGCTCAAGCCAAGCCTCCCTTAAGGCAATGCCAAGTCGCTGACTGCGAAGGTCAGCCAAAGCAAAATCAACCGAGGCGCAAGGCTCCTGGATAGGAACTGTTCCTGGCAACTCACGCAGAACGGATGCAGACAGGAAATCCTCATCAACAAGATCATCGGCATCAAGCAACCAAGGGTTTAGAGCAAAGCTTGAAGGGGAGCTGTAGGGAGACCCTGTCGCATCAGGAGGAGCCAAAGGCAACAACTGCCACACACCAATGTCATGGCGAGCAAGTGATTGCAACCAAGCCCTTGAAGGGGCACCGAAACTGCCGCAAACTGGACTGACAGGCAGTGCTGTGGGATGAAGTAACACCCCGGTCGTGCGGACTAACGCTGAACTGCCCTCAACCATCAAAAAACACCAGAAAATAAAAACAACAGTGGAATCTGATCGAAGTCAGCATCTAGATCAGCCATTAGCCCCAATCAATCTTGGAAGGGCTTAGGCCGGGTCGTTACATACTCGCAAGATGCCTTGTCAGAAGTCTCGGTTAGTCCAAAAGCCATTGGACTTTTAACCCTAAAGAGCTGTAGTTGAGCAAGACTGTGATGCCGCTGTCCTCAACACGGTTGATGCCTACACAAGATTCAGGCAAAACGCCAACGCCATCAAGCGTGGGTCACTGGATGGGGAAATATCCAGGCCGTACCTTGCTACGCCTGGCTGCGACCCTGGGTGGTCTTTGGCTGGCAAGCACGGCCCTGGGGCTGCTCTGGCCGAAGCCCGATCAAGTCGCCAAAGGCGATCCATCAGTGGACAAAGCAACCTCCCTAGCGCCGCTTCCCAAACAACCAATCATCATCTTGTTAGTGGGCATTGATTCGGACCAACTGAACGATCTCACAAACCAAGCTGCACCGATGGGTTCAGCCAATGCAGACAGCCTGATGCTCGTGAAGGTAGCGGCCAAGCAACCTGTTGAAGTGCTTCAGCTGCCTATTGAACTCGCTGTGACCCTGCCTGGAAGCAATGGGATGCAACCACTAGCGTCAAGTTACGGGCGGGGGGGGATTGCCCTTACCGCCGATGTGATTGCGGAAATCCTCGGCCTTAGAAAAGGACAACCCCATCGCTTTGTGGTGATCCCCCGCAAAGCGCTAAGAGTCCTTGTCGATGGACTCGGAGATGTGGAGGTCAACCTCAACGCGCCTTTTAAACACCAAGACAATGCCCAGAACTATTCGGTGGACCTGCAAGCAGGACGGCAGAGACTTAATGGAGGCCAGGTAGAACAACTGGTTCGCTACCGCGCTGGTCCTGAAGAAGAAAGCGGTCGGCGTCAAAGACAACAATGGATCCTGAACGGTCTGTCTAGACAATTGCGACAGCCAAACACCCTCGCAAAACTCCCCAAACTTCTGAAAGAGTTTTCAAAAGAAGTGCAAACCGATATAACCCCTCGTGAGTTGTTAAGCCTCACGGCAGCGGCTCTTAGCAACAATCAATTCCCAATCATCAGCGAATTACCTCTAGCCCCACGAGCCGGGGAACAAACCCTGCGGCAACTGAAAGCAAGCCACCCCATGCCGCTCTGGCCGCAGGGCAACTAACAGGGCCTCATCAATCGGGCGACAGCAGCAGCCGTCGACGCAATTGCACCACGAGCTCCTCCAAAGAGGGCCCCTGCTGCAAGCCGCCCGCATTAGGGACTGCTGACAAAGCTGAGGGATCATCTGGAAGCAAACCGAACCACGGCAAACCATCCGAGCGGCGAAGGCTGAGGTCCCATTGGCCACCCAATTGCAGAACCCCAATCAAAGGAACATTGAGGGCCGCACAGAGCGCTACATAAGCAGGTGCCACTCCAGGAATCTCCCCAGAGGGCAAAGGCGACACCATCAAAATGGTGGGCTGGCGCCATGCTCCCAGAGCCTCCAGCCAGCTACCACCATCTGGATGAAACATGGCTGGGTCACCACTCAGTTGCACCATTCCCACCTCCGCAAGCAACAAACCAAGAACCTGATGGGGATTTTCAGAACAGCGATGATGGCTCAACTCAACTCCCCAAGCGCTAGCCAAAAGCAAGCAACCAGCCCGCATCCGAGCATCAGGGAGGGGGCCAGCACCAACCAGAAAAGGGATGGGAGCAATCATCAGGCGACCCTACATAGAGAAGAAGTTGAGATGGGAGCCTTTGCAGCACTAGCATCGGAGTACAGCTGATATTGCTCGCTGGCGACGTGACGAGTTTTCTGACCGCAGCCCGTACCGAACAAGAGAGCATCAGCTATGACATGCAGCGTCTGCGCTTGTTCAGCGGCACCTCAAATCCAGCTCTTGCAAGAGAGATTGCGGCCTACCTAGGTGTTCCCGATGGTCCAAGGATCTGCAAACGGTTCGCAGATGGTGAGCTCTATGTACAAATCCAGGAATCGATCCGAGGTTGTGACGTCTTCCTGATTCAGCCCACCTGTGCGCCAGTGAACGACAATTTGATGGAGCTGCTGATCATGGTTGATGCCTGTCAGCGCGCCTCTGCCAGGCAGATCACTGCGGTAGTTCCCTACTACGGCTATGCAAGAGCCGACCGCAAAACGGCTGGTCGCGAGTCAATCACTGCCAAGCTCACCGCAAACCTACTGGTGAAATCTGGCGTGAACAGAGTCCTCGCCATGGATCTGCATTCCGCCCAAATCCAGGGCTACTTTGACATCCCTTGCGATCACATCTACGGCTCACCAGTCTTGGTTGATTACCTCGCAGCACAAGAACTTAACGAAGTCGTGGTGGTATCTCCAGATGTTGGAGGAGTCGCACGAGCCCGAGCCTTTGCGAAACAAATGAGGGATGCGCCACTGGCAATTATTGATAAGCGCCGATCAGGTCACAACGTTGCCGAAAGTCTCACAGTGATCGGCGATGTGGCTGGGAAAACAGCCATCCTGATCGACGATATGATCGACACTGGGGGAACAATTTGCTCAGGGGCTCGTCTTCTTCGACAACAAGGGGCTAAACGAGTTATTGCCTGTGCCTCCCATGCCGTGTTTTCGCCCCCCGCCTGCGAACGATTATCCGAAGAAGGCTTATTCGAACAAGTCTTGGTTACCAACAGCATTCCCATCGCTGCGGAACGACACTTCCCTCAATTGCAGGTACTTTCAGTGGCCAATATGCTTGGCGAAGCGATTTGGCGCATCCATGAGGAAAGCTCTGTGAGCTCAATGTTTAGAGGATGACTCTGAGGTTAAGTCTAAAATTAGCTGCTAAGCAATAGAGATGACTCTTCTTAGAGCAGCTCATCAATATTTTAGCCACTAAAATCGAAGCAAAATCAATAGGCCTTAACCCTCTAGGCCTTTTCAATTAATCCCAACTTGCTTGCTCTTTAAATGCTTCATTATTAAGTTAAAGGCATTTCAACTAGAGAAGACCTATGCGCAAGGCCCTTGCTTATCGATAAAAGTGTGACGAAAGAAGAAACTCAAACAGACTCTTAAAAAACCTTCTATAAACACTGTAGGACAGCCTAATCATTCGTTTCCACAACCTGAAATCAAAGCCTTCAAAAGAAGCTGGCTTGACTTGACTAGTAACAAGCTTAAGCTACGAAATAAAAACGTTAAGCATTGCCGTTTCACGCTCATTACTCAAGCGACCTTGATGACTTGCATTACTGACCTCAATACATCTGATTCCTTTCGCAAAAGATCGTTTGTATTTAAAGTTTCAACAGACAGCTAATAAGCCTAAAACTAGATTAGCAAAAACAAGACTCCATGCTTATACTGACCGGATACTTGGCAGAACTTTATACTGATATTGAATATATAGACCGCTAGCTTAATTTGAGAAGATGATAGTTCTGAGCATATATTGCAGTTAAATGCTGCTCTATCATTCTGAAATCAGCAATGATGCTATCAAGAGCCACTAAATCAAATTCTGCCGGAAAAAGTCCGCCAATTAACACAGACAAGCAGCAGAGAGTAGAAGCTGAATTTCATCTTAAATTCTACGATTACTGTGATCAGCTTGCCATTCGTAACTAGGCTTTATTGACTTGACTCCTCAAAAACTTGTCACTCTCATTCCCTTGCCATGACTCAACTAAGTCTAATTGAGTTAGAAAAGCAGGCCTCTGATGCCGGCCTGCTCTTGAGGCTGCAGGTGAGAAGACCACTCAATCTCTGGTCCTTAAAATTAGTTGTCGCACAAGCTCTCGATCAGGAACGTATACAGCTTTGGGGTGAGATGAAGGCTTGGGCCTATGCAGGCGAGAAGGGATTACAGCTCGACACAATGCGTGTTCATCCTGAAGCACCCGCCGGAGCAGGGGATCTCATCTGGGTTGGCACCATGACCTGGGCACTTGAAGCCACTCCTTGTAAACAGGCTCGACTACTGGCAATTTGTGATGAAGGGCGCCAGCACCATCGCTTAATTCGTTATTTCCGGCAACGTGGATTTCTTACTATCCGAGAGCTAGGAGCAGCCCCAATGGATTTCCCACTCAGGATGATCTGGGGGGGAGCCGGAGCGTTAATGGTTGGAAGCTGCAGTGAGGTGCTGGAACGTAATCAGCGTCGTTGGCAAACCTGCCGGGGATTGCGCAGAGATCATTCTTCACCAGCGTGATAACTACTACGCACTAGAGGCCCGCTACGCACCTGAGCAAATCCAAGCTTGCAAGCAACTTCAGCCAAGTTCTTGAAATCCTCAGGATGCCAATAACGATGCACCGGAATATGTGCCAATGAAGGGCGCAGATACTGACCCAATGTGACCCGTTGACAGTCAACAGAACGGAGATCCTCAAGAGTCTGAACCACCTCTTCTTGCTCTTCTCCTAGTCCCAACATCAAGCCTGATTTAGTAGGGATGTTGGGAGCAAGTTCCCGCGCTGCAGCCAGCAGACTGAGAGAATGGTGATACGTAGCTCCCCGTCGAACCTTGCTCTGAAGCCTTTCAACGGTTTCGAGGTTGTGGTTGAAACAAACTGGTGCAGCCATGAGCAACTGCGTGAGTCGTTCTCTCTGGGCCTCTAATGCCTTGGCCAGATCAGCGACTCCGCCCCAAAAATCCGGCGTCAGCACTTCTATCTCAATAAGAGGATTGCGCTGGCGAATGGCCGCCATGGTCTCAGTAAAAATACTGACGCCATGGTCGGGCAAATCATCCCTTGCTACTGAAGTAAGAACCACATAACGAAGACCCATCTGCTGCACCGCATCTGCAACTCGCTCTGCTTCGAGTGGATCGATTGCCTGAGGAGATTGGCCTTTCATGACCTGGCAAAAAGCACAACTACGCGTACAGATCGATCCGCCTAGGAGAAAAGTTGCTGTACCGGCTGCGTAACACTCGCCGCGATTGGGACAACGCCCTTCCTCACAAATGGTGTGAAGATGATTCCCCTTCACCAGCTGCTGCATCTGCTCCAATTGGGAGACGCTGCCGATGGGGCGCCGCAACCATTCCGGAAGGCGCTCCGCAGGCAAAATGGAGCTGTATTGGGTTGGGCGATGGGTGGAAGACATTGCTTTATTGCATAGCTCGACGACCTTCAAGCGCACGAGTCAGGGTAACTTCGTCGGCATACTCCAACTCACTACCAACAGGAAGGCCGTAGGCGATTCGACTCACTTGAGTAAACGGCTTTAATAACCGTGCCAGATAAAGGCTAGTGGTGTCACCTTCCACACTGGGAGTGAGAGCGAGAATGACCTCGCTAATGCCATCACGATCAACGCGTTGAATCAAGCTTGGGATCTGCAGCATGTCCGGCCCGATACCATCCATTGGTGAGATCAGTCCGCCGAGAACGTGGTAACGGCCCTTATATTCCCTGGTTCTTTCGAGAGCTAACAGATCTCGGGAATCAGCCACCACACAAAGCAATTGATCGCATCGCTTGCCATCACGGCAAATGTCGCAAAGAGGCTCCGCGCTGAGATGAAAACAGGTCTGACATTGACCCACTTGAGAACGGGCCGCGAGGAGTGCATCAGCAAAAGCGCGGATTTGATCTTCTGGTTGTCTCAACAGATGCAGGGCAAGTCTCTGGGCCGTTCGTGGCCCAATCCCAGGCAGACGCTCGAACTGGTCGATCAAGCGAGCCAGGGGTCGAGTAAAGCCGCTCAGGGGTCCGCCGCAGATACTCAGAATCTTGGCAGTTCACCAGGTGGCAATTGTTGATCAAGCCAAGACCATACGCCGGCAGAATGGTCAGGAGTCCGGTTCTGTTCCAATGCTTGAACTTGTGCGAACCATTTCACGTGTGGGTTTCGCTTGTGCGCTTGTGATGTTGCTCGCTGCCTGCAGTGGTTCATATGCAGGCATGAACTCCTTCCAGAGCCCGGATGGTCGTTATGCATTCCTTTATCCCAATGGATGGAGCCGTGTGAGCATGAATGGAGGGCCTCAGGTGGTATTTCACGACTTAATCAACAGCGACGAAACACTAAGTTTGGCTGTTTCGAAAGTTGACGAAAAGGGAGATCTGCAAGCCCTAGGGAGTCCAATCGCAATTGGGGAACGTTTAAGCCGTGAAGTGATTGCACCTCAAGGCAGTGGGCGAGAGGCTGAGTTAGTAGACGCCAATCAGCGTGAAGCAGGAGGACACATCTTTTACGATTTGGAGTATACCGTTCATCTTGAAGATCGAGAACGTCATGAGCTAGCAACAGTGGTCGTTGATCGGGGGCGTTTATATACATTAGCAGCAAGCACTAACGAGTTTAGATGGAATAAAGTCAAGGGGCTGTTCAAAGAGGTAATCACATCATTTACATTCCTAATCTAATCATTAAAGTCCGTAAAAGAAAACACATAACAACAATAGTTTATTGTTCAATGCCAATAAATTGGATGCAAAAGCCAACTTCTAGTCTTTATTGCTATTTCTTACATATCATGGAGTTGAAGTTGAACAAACACTTCATATCAAATTTCCCATTAAGAACTCAAGGAAAAAGGAATGATTCAGCTTTGATCTGCCACCGATCGATTTAAAATAGGAATCGGTAACTTGAGCCATTGGCTTCCACAGCATCTGGCCATTCAGTGTCTAGGTAACTGATGCCATTACTAAAAAATGGCGTAGCTGCTAGCCGCGTTGTTTCAAGTTCAGTAGTACCCATTGCTGTCATTAAGCCTCCAAGCTCCAAAGGCCCCATATCTGTCTTGATGTTACGGCCTGCAGCACTTATCAATGCTGGCAGTCGAATAAGATTCTCAGCTCGAGTGAGCTTACTAAAGAGACTCTTGAGGACTAGTTGTTGACGACCCAGACGACCAAAGTCGCCTTCACCATCATGGCGCCAACGCAAAAACCCCTCGAGATCTTTACCTTTCAAGACCTGAGGGCCAGCTTGAAGATCAATATAAAGACCCTGGGATTGATCTTGGTAATAAAGACGCTTAGGCACATCAACCTCAATGCCTCCCAATAAGTCTGCAATAGTTCTGATTCCTTCAAGATTAACAAGGATGTGATGACTAATGGGACGATGCATCAGCCGAGTCAACTCACTTTTTACCGCCTCGATACCACCATATGCATACAAAGCATTAACTTTCATTGGCCCAAAACTATGCGAATTGATATAACTATCACGTGGAATCTGGGTGATTCTTGTTTCTCCCCCCGTAACTCGAATTGTAAAGATCACATCAGTGTTACCACGCCCTGCATCCATGCCGAGCACCACCACATCACGATTACCAAAGCCCTGCCAGGCATTGAAGGGATTGCTAATCGGGAAAAGGGGAATGGTTGTGCCTGCAGTCTTTTGCGTGAGTGATCGACTGAGTGGAATCGAAAGGAACAGGCCTGCGATCAGTCCCACGCCAATGGCAGTGGTCATTGAACGCCAACCAGAACTACCTTGATGCTTGGGAGTCATATCACCATCTTAGAGCCCTTTAGATTTTTCTCTAATAAAAGTAGCCTGCGGCTTTAAACAACACTCTAGCCAATGCTCAATTGTGTTGAATCGCTAGAGTCAATCATAAGCTCAATTTGAATTGCTAGCTGTTGCTTGCTTCAAGATCTTTAGTCAGTGCAAAGAAGATACTACTTTTATCTCTCAGCAAAAGAAGCGAAGGCTTATAAAAAATCAAAGCTCTTTTTGGCAATCTGTATCGACAAGACAACCAAATGAGCCATATTGTAGTTAATCAAGAACGAAACAATCGTGCCATGTGCATATTGCGCTAATCAGAAGACATCTCACAAATATGATGAACCAAAGACTCGAAAAGAGTTGATTCAGGCCAACAGCAATTCGTCAGCACGCAAACCAGCCTGAACTCGCCAGAGATCCCTATAGATACCTGATTGCTTCAAAAGTGAATCGTGAGTACCTTGCTCGACAATATTACCTTGATCCATAACAATAATCTGATCTGCATGCCTCACAGTACTGAGACGATGAGCAATCACAACAGTGGTTCGGTTTTTGGTGATATGCATCAAAGAACGTTGAATCGCTGCTTCTGTCTCATTATCAACGGCAGCGGTGGCCTCATCCAAGATCAGAATCGGTGCCTGCTTGAGAATTGCCCTAGCCAGGGCAATTCGTTGACGCTGACCACCAGAAAGACGTTGCCCACGTTCACCCACCAACGTATTGAAACCACGCGGGAGGGCTTTAATAAACTCTGAGGCTTCAGCCAAATCTGCCGCATCATCAATTTTTTTCTGAGTTGTCTCAGGACTGCCATAAGCAATGTTTTCAGAGACTGTTCCATGAAATAAATAAACTTCTTGACTGACCAGTGCGATTGAACGACGTAGATCCCTTAACTTGAGCATGTCAATCGGCTGTCCATCCAGAAGAATCCGTCCAGAGCTGAGTGGATAAAGCCTCAGCAAAAGTTTCACCAGGGTGCTTTTTCCTGACCCTGTAGCTCCCACAATTCCGATCGTGCAGCCAGCGGGAATATCAAGATTGAAGTGAGTTAGAAGAGGAGCGCGGCCTTGGTAATGGAAGCCCACATCCTCAAAGCACAAAGCGCCCCGCACTCGTGCTGTTATCAACGGCTGTGATCCTTCAACGATGGTAATCGGAGTATCGATCAAATCCAGCACACGATTGGTGGAGGCCATTGAACGCTGATATTCATCAAGTGTGCGGCCAAGGGTTGTAAGAGGCCACAGCAAGCGTTGTGTAATAAAAACAAGCACGCTGTAAAGCCCAACAGCCATTTGCCCCTTCCATGCCTGAAGGCCTCCGATCACCAAGATGGCCAAAAAAGCAAACAAAATGGCAAAGCGAATCAGAGGAATGAAGGCTGCTGAAAGCTTGATTGCCTGCTTATTGCTGCTGCGATAGGCCTCACTGCGATAGCGAATTTGCTCTAGTTCCCAGGCTTCTGTAGCGAAACTCTTGATTGTGAACATCCCGCCGAGGTTGTTGCTGAGATGAGCAGCCAGCTCACCAGCTTTATCTCTGACCTCGCGGTAGCGCGGAGCCAACCGCCGCTGAAATTGAATTGATCCCCATAAGATCACTGGGATAGGCAAAAAGGCGAACAAGGCAACACCTGGAGCGACGAAGACCATCGCCCCACCTACCAACAGCACAGTTGTAATCAACTGCAAGATCTGATTAGCCCCGTAGTCGAGAAATCGTTCTAATTGGTTGATGTCGTCATTAAGAACAGCCATCAGCCGCCCACTGCTATCTGCCTCGAAAAACGCCATCTCCAAATTCTGGAGGTGGTTATAGGCCTTCAGGCGAAGATTGTGTTGAGTTGTCTGGGCGAGATTGCGCCACAACACGCCATAAAGATATTCAAAGAAGGATTCAGCACTCCAGATCAGAAAGGAGAGCAACGCAAGAAATCCCAATTGGCTAGGGACAGTGCTAAAGCCAAGATTCGCTAACCAGGAAGTCTGTTCGTGTACGACGACGTCAATGGCCAAACCGATGAGTACCGGCGGGGCGAGATCAAACAGTTTGTTGAGAATGGAGCAAGTGGTTGCCGCAAGAATCAGGCGCCGATGAGGCTTAAGGCTGCTGAGCAGCCTTCTCAGGGGACTTGCAGTGCGCCGAACGCGAGAATCCATAAACCTTGGGCACTACCTTCATTCAAGCGCCACAAGGTTTCGGATCAAAGCATTGAGCTGAAACCTTGCTGAGCAATCCCGTCTGAACTGTTCATTTGACCTGAAAGGGGGTAGAACTTAAAGACTTGAAGGAGGTTCGATGACCCGTTCGAGAGCGTTCAATCGATTCCATCGCTTCACAGCAAAGAAACGCAGGCTCAGCCTTCGAGCAGCGGTTCCAAATCTGCAAGACGACATTCGTTCTGGCAATGAAGCGGTTAACCACCGCGAAGAGCTCCACCAACGGGCTTGGCAAAAGGATCTAATGCTCGAATTAATCGATCCAGAAGAAAGTTATTAAGACGAATAAGGCCACCCACAGGGTGGCCTTATTGAAAGGGCTAAGGCTACTGATTTACCAGCGGTTGCCGCCACCGCCACCGCCGTAGCCACCGCCACCGCCACCGCCACCGCCGTAGCCACCACGGCCACCACCGCCACCTGTGCGTTCACGTGGTGTTGCTTTATTCACGCGAATCATTCGCCCCATCCATTCAACGTCCTGAAGATCGTCAATCGCTTTTTGTTCGTCGGCATCGTTTGTCATCTCAACGAAGGCAAAACCACGCTTGCGCCCCGTCTCTCGATCGAGAGGGAGGCTGCATGTCTTGACTTCGCCGTATTGGCTGAACAGGTCGAGCAAGTCCTCCTGTTCCGCCTGGAAAGAGAGGTTGCCTATGTAAATGGTCATTCCTAAAAGGACCGATGGGATTTGATCAGTGAAGCCTTGGTCCGAAAAGGAAAGTCCTTGAATGCTGGAGCTGGAAAGCCGAAGCCTAGGGAGCGAGCCGTTTGGGGCCGGTGAGCTGATGCTGATGCTCACCTAAGTTACAGGGGAGCGAGTCAGAAGCTCTCAAAAAGCCATAAGACATACAAACAAGCTGTTGTCTGGCGACAAAAAAAGGCGATTGTCAAGAGTGGCCAATCATGAACTCTAGAGAGGATTATCCTTCTTCTCAATCTTGGTTGCAGCTGCGATGGTGTGCTGAACCAAGGGAATCATCAGAATCGGCCTAACATTCTTATGAGCAGAACAGAGCTATTGAAGAAGTAGCGTTCGAATTGATCAGAATGACTGAGGTTCTTGATCTAAATCGCTTTCAGGCCAATGTTCAGATCAATACATTAAAAGCAGGTTTAAATGTCGTAGTGAGCACCTGCCTTGGCTTTGCATTTGGACTGCGCTGAACTGATGAATTCCCCGGCATTCACCTGATCTAGGAAACATTGACAGGTGAACTGGCCCATCCCTGCAGGGGGCGTCTTACCTGCATTGGCCATAGCTGCGTTAAAACCCAGCAAACACATTGTGGTGATAGCGTTCTCATCCTCGCTGCTTTGAGCTAAACCATCAGCCGTAGCCATAGAAAAAAGGACACTACTCAGACTGATGGATAGGCAGATTCGCTGCAAAAGAGCCATCGACGCTGAATTAAGAAGCACGCTGGATATGCAACTCTCGATTCATCACCTTGAGACGTTTTAGATCTTTAAAAACATCCTCAGGCATTCCTTTGGGAAGATCCACAAGACTGTGCGACTCAAAAATCTGAATGCGACCAATCATCCGTCCTTCAAGCCCGGATTCATTGGCGATGGCACCAACCAGATTGCCAGGCTTGACACGATCGCGATGACCGACTTCCACACGAAAGCGCTCCATGTGATCTTCCGGCGGTCTCGATGAACGCTCAGGCCTTCGGCCAGAGCCTCCACGACTTTCGTGACGATCGTTGCGACGGTTTCGCTGAGTTGACTGCTGCAACCAACCCTCATCAGCCTGCACCAAGATTGGGCCTGGGCCAACAGCAAACTCTAATGCTGCTAGAGCCAATTGCTCTGGACTGAGGCTGAGCTCCTGCACAACACGCTGGATTAGCTCCTGGAGAAGGGCTGTCTCCTCGGAGTTATCTCTCTCCGTCTTAGCGGCAGTAGTGAGACGTTGACGAAGGCGATCAAGACGACTCTGGTTAATCGCTGCATTGTTGGGGATATCCATCGGTTCGATGGGTTGACCTACAGCACGTTCAAAGCCGCCCACAAAGCGACGTTCCCGAGGGTTCACGAACAAAATGGCCTCTCCACTGCGGCCAGCCCGGCCGGTACGTCCGATGCGATGCACATAGGCTTCGCTATCAAAGGGGATGTCGTAGTTGATCACCAGGCTGATGCGATCGACATCTAGACCTCGAGCGGCAACATCAGTAGCAACCAAGATATTCACGCTGCCTTTGCGCAAACGTTCAACCGTTCGTTCCCGTTGGTTTTGAGGGACATCCCCGTTCAGTACGGCAACATCGTGTCCAGCGGCTTCTAGTGCCTCAGCAACGGTGAGAGTGATCACCTTGGTGCGGGCAAAAATAATCACTCCCTCACCAGTGAAAGCCTCAAGAACCCTTCTAAGGGCTTCAAGTTTGTGGCTGTTCTGGAGAGTGATACATCGCTGACGGATGAGACGAGCCTCCTGATCACGGCTCTTGATCGTGATCTCTGCTGGTTCGTGTAGGTAACGCTTCGAAAGTCGACGGATCTCTGATGGCATCGTTGCCGAAAACAACACCATCTGGCGCTCCTCAGGCAACTGCTCCAAGATCCATTCGACATCATCGATGAAACCCATACGCAGCATTTCATCGGCTTCGTCAAGCACCAAACACCTCAAACCAGAGGTGTCGAGAGTGCCCTGCCGCATGTGATCCATCAAGCGGCCCGGGGTGCCTACCACAACATCCACGCCACGCTTGAGGGTATTGATCTGAGAGCGGAAATCGGCTCCGCCATATACCGCCAAAACTTTGAGATGCGGATGGCCAACGGCATAAGCACGGAACGAATCCGCGACCTGCATCGCCAACTCCCGGGTCGGGGCAAGCACCAACACTTGGGGACGACTGCCATGATCATGAAGCCGCTCGATCAGGGGCAACGCAAAAGCGGCTGTTTTGCCTGTTCCAGTCTGAGCCTGACCAACTAGATCACGACCCAGCATCAATTCTGGAATAGCAGCTTTCTGAATTGGGGAGGGTTGCTTATAACCCTTTTCGGCAAGGGTCTTGAGCAACGGCTCGCTAAAGCCAAAACAATCGAATTCGGAAACTAACTCTGTCGCTTCAGTCTCTTCACAGGCCTCAGCGGCTACTGAGACCGAGCCATCGCCTGAATTGTTTTGATTGGTGGCCTCAGCCACAGTGGTTAAACCATCATCTGCGCTCGTTGAAGAGATCTCAGACGCACTCTTTTCAGGGGAGCACGAGACATCCTCGTGCGCTTTTGTATGGGTCATCGAGAGAAGGCGTTGTCTACCTGATTGATCCTTTAAATCAGGCAGACAACGCCCCATACGCGGATAGCCGCGTTGTGCTGCCTCGCCTTTTCTTCAAAGGTTGATTGCCTAACTTATCACCCGTCCGTAGTCATCCTCGAGGCGTTCAATATCTGATTCCTGCAATAGCTGACCATGCTGAACCTCAATGACCACCAAATCGCTTTGGCCTCCACGAGCTCGGTGAAGCACTCCCAGAGGGATATACAACGTGGTGCCAGCTTGAGCATCGTGCCAAGTGTTTTTACAGAAAAGCTGCCCCTGGCCTGAGACCACAGTCCAATTTTCACTGCGATGTTGATGGCGCTGAAGGCTGAGCTGTTGACCGGCAAAGACCAAAAAACGCTTGACCTTATAGCCCTCTCCTTCGAGCAGATCTTCATACCAACCCCAAGGACGCTCAACTCTCTGGGGGGCCTTGCTCATGCCTCTGCGAGCAGTTGCGTTCAGCATGGCGGTGTCAGCCTCAGCCGTCACTACGAGCAGATGGCATTGCAGTAACGAGATCCACTCGCTTTCGCGCGCGCGTGATAGCAGTGTAGAGAAGTTTCCTCTCGAAGCGAGAAGCGCTCTCACAACCATCAGTGCTGGTAGCCGATACAGCTGTGATTTCCGGCCAGAGAAGAATGACATGGTCAGCCTCACTCCCCTGAGACTTATGAACCGTAAGAGCCAAAGCTGGCTCCACCATGCTCAATCGGGCCGGGTGGATGAAGCGTGTGGTCAGTCCTCCCTGCTCAGAGATCACGCGAAACAGGATGCGCAGATTGTCTCCTTGACCAACCACCAAGCCAACGTCACCGTTTGCTAGCCCCAGTTCCGCTTGGTTCTCGCAACACATCACCGGCGTTCCCAACGGCCAGCGCATTACTCCAGCCTCAAGGCTTTGACCCAACAATGCGCGATGCACATGATCGACTCCCCAAAAACCACGACGTTTCGGACAAAGCACCATCAACCGCTCGAGAGAATCCAGCAAAGACTCAGCTGCAACAGCAAAATTGGTATTGATCATGGTTGAGGTATAAGCATCATCTGGCAGCTCGAGCATCAGTTCGGCAGTGAGTCGTTGCAGTGTTCTGCTGTGCTCCTGCAAGTGCTGAACTAAAAACCTTGGCATACTGCTGAGGTTGTATTGATGCTGCTCAACGTTCGCTGATTTCGACAGAAGAGAAAGTTGTTGCCAAAAAGCAGACAGGCCCTGATCACACAGAACTCTGCTCAACGTTGCTAGTGAACCGCGGTTGCGATAGAGCTGATGCAGGTGAATGGCACCATGATTGAACTGTTGGCGGATATCAGCCTGTTGGAGTTGATGCCAAACCGCTCCACTACCAACTGGAGGCAACTGATCGGGATCACCAATCATTACAAGCTGACTATCAACAGGAAGAGCGTTTAATAACGCCTGCATCAGGGCAAGCTCCACCATCGACATCTCATCAATAACGAGGAGATCAAGCATTAGGGGGTGTTGTTGATGCCTACCAAACCCACCAGGCCTGGCCTGAAGCCAACGGTGAAGGGTGCTACAAGGCAGGCTGGTCAATGCCTGCCGCTGGGGGGGAGGGATTGTCTCAAGCCCCTTGCGAACAGCCTCCTCTAGGCGTCTTGCTGCTTTGCCTGTGGGAGCAGCAAGACCAATCTTCAGGCCTGGTCTCAACGTGACTGCCCGCGCCAACATTTGCACGATGGTGCTGGTTTTGCCCGTACCCGGACCGCCACTCAACAACAACACGCCATGGTTATCGATGGCTTCTACGGCAGCCTGCTGTTCAGGGTTAAGTTCATCCAACAAAGCAGGATGATGGGATGGTGTGGTGCAGATTGAAGTCGGTTGAACAACATTTGACCTGTTGATCAACTCCTTGATCACAGCGTCCATGTCACCATGCCAACGACGCCAACTCAATTGATTGCCGTTTAAAACCATCGGAGACGCCGCGCCTTCCAGCCAGCCACTAGCCAGCAGGGCCTGACAATGAGCCTCAGGCCATCCCATTGCTTTGAGTTCTTGAGGGGGAGACATTGCAGTGAGATTCAGCTGCAGCTCACCGCGGGCTAATGCATCCATCAAGGCGTTGACCAAGTCCTCGAGATGAATTGATGAAGCCTTGGGCGGGAGACGCCTCAACAACGTTTGATGCAGTGCTCTGGGAAAACCTGATGGCCAAGTGGATGAATCGCTGCGAGTCATTGTCCTCCATTCTTGAGCAAGCGATCCAAAAGCAAAACCCGCTCCAATGGTGCGGGCTCCACAATCAAGCCAGGCACTGGTTTAGTAAGGGAGCGACCATTCATGGCCTTAGCGCCTGGGAGACCTCTAAGAAAAACGTAGACGTATCCGCCTAGATGGCGCTGTGGTTCGTAACTTGGCAACCGCCAACGCAAAAAACGATGGAGTGCGACCAAATAAAGATGGGCTTGCAGAGGGTAATGATGAAGGAGCATCTGCTGCTCCATTGCGGAGTCGTCGTAATGGAGCGGACCACAAGCGACAGCCTGCCCCTCTGGATCACGCCGACCGATCCAGTTGCTTTTCCAATCAGCAACCCACCAACGAGCTTCTAAAGATTCTTCTGAATCGGTGAACACAAGATCAATCGAACCGGTAAGAAAACCACGACTGCAAACATTGAGACCTGTAATCATTTCGGCATAGGGCAAGCCAAAGCGAGCCAATGGATTCAGATGAAAAACACTGGCTAGATCAAACGAACGCAACACCTTGCCTTGATGAGCAATTGGCAAATCGAAGCTGAGTTCATGAATGCGACGTTGACCATGCAGTTGATTCAGTCGCAAGCCTCCAAGAGAACCACCAATTGGAGTACTCAACACCCTGTCAAGACCATCCTGAACTGAGGCAAGCAGAGTGATGTCAAGGCCTGCGCGTCGTAGCTCTTCTTCAATCACGATGACGGCATTCGGATCTTGCAATGGCTTGCAAAAATCCAGTCGTTCAAGAATCCGGTGTAAGCAATCCCCTGCTGCAGCACCACGAGGGAATTGCCCCAGAGGGCTCTGGTCAGACCAGTTCAACGTTGGAGTTGAGCGAGAGGCATCAGCAATCGCACTCTGATCTTGAAGTTTGAGCATGGGTTCAAGCTTCTGCTGATCGCTATCTCGACCTTCTTCCAACTCCAAAGGATCAGCAGGAGCACTGCCGTCATAAGTGTGTGTAGCAGACACCCAAGCGGAATAACTACTGCGACCCCAAGACAGATCAAGGCGCCGTTGCGGTGTTGGGCCAAGAGTTAACTCACCTTGAAGCGGCGGAGGTTTCCAACGCTGTTGCATCGATTTCAGCTGAGCCGGAACAACAGTGATCGGCAACTGCTGGCGATCAAGCCAAGCACTCATTCGTTCTGGAGTGAGATCCTTCATCGCTGCATCGATGGCATCCACACCAAACAGCCAAGCGCTGAGGGGATTGCCTTCCTGTTTGGCGCCCCGAGCCCAAATCAACATCAACAGAGAGCAGGCTCTGGTGATCGCCACATAGGCAAGACGTTCGGCTTCCTGCAGGGATGCTTGATAAGCCTGCTGTGAAAGCTGCCATCCTTTCCCCCAGCCGGTGCTGAGTGCTACACACCAAAGCGACTCCGAGTTGGATCTCCACAGGGGGCCGTGGGGGAGGGAGGGGGCTTGCCAGAGGTAGGGACAAATCACAACGGGATATTCCATCCCCTTACTGCGATGCACTGTGACCACAGCAACCGCACTCTCGGCCACATCACTGTGAGGTTGTCGAACCTCTGGAACCGGATCAACAGGTTGTAGTCGTTGGCGACGCAACCAATCGGCTGCAGTAGACGCATCCAAGCCTTGGCGATGAATCACCTCCTGTACAAGCTGCGCACATTGATATAAGTCGCCTAAAAGACGTCCGCGTTCTGAGAGATCAGCCATTGTGCGGCCTTCAAGTAACTCCGCTAGGCAGCCCATAAGACCAAGGCGGGGAAGATTAATGGCCCAATTACGGAAGCGAAGGGCTAATTGATCGAGCTCACCATTGCATTCAGCATGAGCGAGCTGCTCTGTCTTCCATTGCATCAGAGCTGAACAGGCCACAAGCTTCAAACTGCTGCTGTGGGAGGGTCTGGCCAAACAATCCAGAAAACGTTGTAAGACCTGTGCCGCTTCACTGGTGAGAACATCCCCCTGGCTAACAAGCCGAGTGGGCACTGCAGCGACAGCAAGGCCCTGGCGAATGCTGGCTGCCTGTCGATGACGACCAACAAGTATGCAGATATCAGAAGGGCTGAAGTTGTATGAATCACTCTGAAGCAAATCCAAAACAGCATGGGCAACAGCCGTTGGGATCTGTTCTTCCAGGTTGGTTTTAGAGGTCAGTGGAGCAGGTTGCGCACCTGTTGGATGAGTATCTTCATCAAGATTGAGCAGTTGAAGTGGGTGCATACCAAGGGGCAAAGGCCTTGGTGTTGCTCCACTACAAGCAGTTAAAGATGGAACATTTAGTTTTGAACGCCTCAAACCTGGAGCCATCAAGTGGTTCAAGCCATCAAGCAATGGAGTCGTTGTACGGAAGTTATCAAGTAAGGCGTCGATGCGATCAACCTTTGAACGTGCATGCAAGTAGGTGTTGAGATCACCACCACGAAATCGATAAATCGCCTGCTTAGGGTCACCCACCATCAACAGAAGATGGTCAGGGCTATGTGCAAAGGCCCCTTCAAGCAGACGCCATTGCACAGGATCCGTGTCTTGAAACTCATCAATCAACGCGACGCGATAACGCTGTCTTAACGCCTCAAGCCATGGTGCTTGTTGATCAGGGTGGATTTGAGCGATGGACTCGGATTGAGGATTGGGATCCAGTGCAGAGAGAAGCTCTGCGTAGCTCATCACACCACGCTGCCTGCGGCGCTCAGCTAACGCAGACAGCCCCCAATCCAAGGCATGATTCCACACCTGTTCAGCAGGGCCATCACAAAGATCAGCAATTGATCTCTGCAATGCAGGCATCAGAGGAGTGGGGTTTTCTTCGCCGCAACGCCGAGCAACAGTGCAAACAACAGCTGGATGAAAGTAATCCGTGAGCAAGGGTTGATCACGGATCGCTGCGTAGCCAGGAGTAAAAGGCTGATCAGAATGTTGTGGTTTTTGGGAGAAAGCTTCAAGCCAGTGATTGAGGATGGCGAAACGATCTTTTTTGGGTTTAGGGCTAAAGGGTTTTGTATCTTTAGCGCCCAGAGATCGCCAATCAGCAGCGCGACTCGATAAAGCGATATCCAATTCAGAGCCGTGTCGTTGCCAGTGATCAACAAACTGTTGCCAGCACTGCTGAAGGTAGGCATCGAACTGGCTTGATAGCGGTTGTGAAGACTGCAGATTGCTGGGGTGAGTTTCGAGAGCCAAGCTGGGATCGCTATCGAGTTTGAGCAAAGCCTTTGCCAAGTTCTCAACGCTCAAGCCAGCATGCAGAAGGCCGCGTAGATGCTGGGCATCGAGAGTTAAGACCTGTTGCTGCCAATAATCATGAACAACTTCTTGAACAAGTTGTTGTCCTGAGTCATCCAGGCGTGGGTCCATGACAGCACCACTCTCAAGAGCCTGACGCCGCAAGGTGCGCCTGCAGAAGCCATGGATGGTGGTGATATCAGCCAGATCAAGGCTCTCAAGTGCTACTAAGAGCGAAGAGATCCATTGATGCCGTTGAGAAAGATCGTGGCCGTTGCACTGAAGCCATTGCTTGAGAACAAGATCAGGCGGCTGATCAGTGGCGCCATGATCGAGGGCTTCCAGACCTTCAAGAGCATGCTCAAGGCGTTGGCCAATGCGAGAGCGCAGCTCTGCTGCTGCAGCTTCAGTGAAAGTCACCACCAATAGTTCACTAATTTGGTGGCCGCCTTCAGTGAGCAGTCGTAAAACCAGATGAGCAAGAGCAAAAGTCTTGCCTGTGCCTGCACTGGCTTCTAGTAAGCGAAAGCCAGGTCCGAGGGGGTAATCATTGGACTGAAAACAATATTCGGGTTCACGGTTCGCATTAGCCATTGCAGTGCAGTAGGGCTATTTGATGACTTTCAAAGATTCTCTCGTAGCTCTTATGATCACAATACAAATCAATGCAGGATGCTGATACATCAATCATGAGTACCAGTCGCCTCGATTTAAATGCGGGCATTTTTAACTGATTTCAAATTTAATATACCCATAGACCATTAATACTAGGACAAATCAAGCATAACTGACTACTTCTTGAGAATAGCGAGATAAAAATACCTAATTAAACCAGAATTATTTAATCTCGAATCAGAGCAAAACTCTACGATTTTCAGATGCTACAAACGATACTTCTATTAAATAAAAAACAATTAAATGCGAATGATGGAATCAAGTAAGAACATTCTGATTTTATAGGCTAAGCTCAATCAATGAAACCAAATAGAAACTATCGCCAGGGGATCATTGAACAGATCTTCCTTGCATAATTTCCATAAGAAACTGAAAGGCAATTACAAAGACGCCAATAAAAAGGACTGCATTAAGGTTAGAACTGGCAAGATTAGAGAAAGAGAAAGAAAAGGTTGCATAGCCCAAGCCTGCTGTTGTCGCCATTAATGCCCAAAGGCGACGATTGAGACCTGGAGAAGTGACAAGCTCTCCAAGGCGATCATAGGTAAGGCTTAATGTGACCCACATCCATATCCCAATCAAAAACGTTGCCAGTAAAACAGTTGAGAGATAATCACTGAAAGAAAAAAGCAGGCTACCGATTAGACCAATTATTGATGCCAAAGGGAGCAAGGAGGCAGTAGCCCATCGTCTCGGAAAAGTTGCAGCGACAAGTGCGCCAATCCAACTACCCAAGCCAAGCACGGCCAAAGACTCACTGCTAACGGATGGATCAAGCCCCAGCCTCTGACTGACAACCATCGGGGTATATAAAGTAACTGGTACTTGCCCCGCTCCTAACAGCAAGCCTCCACCGATAAGGAGAGCCGCAACTCGCCAACGCTGACCAATTGATATCTCAGGAGTCTTCATCGAGATATCTGTGCTAATCGACTGCGCAGAAGCTAATTGATCATGTATAGATGATCGTAGTAGCCAAAATACAGGGAAAGCAAGCGCAGTTGCACAAATTGCCAAAACAACCCAAGCCATCTGAGGCGAACTTGGTGCAAAAATCCCTATAGAACATGCACCAATTAACGCACCAGCTCCACCTCCAGCAAGAACCATCGCAGAGTTTTTTCGTCGCTGACTTGATGGCGATTGAGCAAGAGCAAGTGGTGGGATTCCACTAATCATGTGACCAGCAGCCCAGCCAGTACAAACCCGAGTGAATGCCTGTCCCCAAAGATCTGGTTCAAATGCTGCAAACCAAAAAGAAAGCACAATAACCAACAAAGAAACTCTCAAGATGCGCAAGATACCTTTATGACTGCTCAGTAAGGAATGGTGAAAAGATCCAAGTAAGAATGCAAGCAGGTTTAATCCTGCAAGTTGCCCTATCCCTGTGGTAATAAACCAATCTGCCTGCACCATCACCCTTGCAATTGCACCGAAGTCAAAACGAACCAAACCAAATCCAATGCCCATAGCACAACTTCCTGCGATCACCTTTCCATCAAACAAACGCAAATGGGTTTCCCTGTCTGGTATCAATATATCTCCCATAATATAATATAAGTAATATTAAATCTTATCAAGGTTTTTGGAAGCATCAAAATTAGTCTTGACAAGAAACTTAAGAGCCAACCGAAGCAATGATGAGAATCAATCCAGGGGGAAAGAGGCATACCAACACTCGTCATGTGCTGCAAACCCAATAAAAATAAGATTATTCACAAAGCATATCAAGGAAGTACTGCTATATAGTATTCAATCGTAAATAGAGCCTGGCGAAAGCCAGGGTACTCACTATCTTGTAATCAGAGGATATTGAAAAGTACTGGTCCTGAACAACAATTATGTTACTGGAATAACAATTGATTAGCACAGCTTAAAATTCAATCAGCTTCTCCAGTCCAGCAGAGGAAACCCTGGAATAATCGCTGCAGTACTAGCGCGATAGGCACTGTATTCAGGATGCAAGATCATTAACTTTCGCTCCTCCCGCCGAGCCTTACCCCTCAGCAAAAGGCACAGAGCAAGGAACAACGCCACATGCAACAGGCTGCCAAGGGCAATGGCAACTCCAGCGGAACACAGCAACAGCGCTTGATAAAGCGGATGGCGGCAGCGTCGATAGGCACCCATCGTTACAAGGGCAGCAGCGGGCTTTGGATCAGGCAATGGTGAAAGGCTTGCGCCAAGACGCCAAAACGCTTGAACCACTAACAACACCCCCACACAAAACAGGCAGGCGCCAAAAATGGTAATTGGCAATGGCCAACGATATCCCCAACGCTCTAAAGCAGGCCAGGGGGGCAAGAGATGGGCTGCAATCAGGATGATCTGTGCCAACAGCCACCACTCACCCTGGCGATTATCCAGCCAGCCTCCCCAACTCAGGCCCCAACCAGAAAAAGCCATACCCAGAGACTCTGCTGGGCTTTGCTTTGAAGAATTTGACATCGAAGCCATGACATGGATCTGTTCACACAAGTCTGCGCAGACTGAATAGCAAAAACCTTGCATGACCTTCAAATCAATGATCAGCCGCAATGACTTCTAGATCGCCAATGCCTCAAACAAAGGGCCATAAAGGCTTGTGTATGCCTGCTCAAAACCAGCGCTGTTGAGAAGCTCTGAAGCTTCGCAGTTCAGACCAAAGCAGAGCTGCATCTCAGCCCGTTCACGCTCACCCTGAACATTAAATCCGCCACTCCAAGACTGACGGAAGGCTTGTTCACCCCTACCAGCCGATTTGTTGTTGGCGTTGGCGTAGGCCCAACCACTCATCGGTGGCACTGGCCAACACTGACTCAAACCCTGACAGGCCAAAGCCTGCAAAGCAATGAGTTGTTCTCTTGCTTGCTCGGCTGGAAGTGGCTGCCAACGCAGAGCTATCTCAAATTGATCCTTCTTGGCTGCTGATCCACAACGGGCTACGACGACAGTTGCCGCCGTAAGCGTGTGATTTGCGCAGACCTGCAAATGGCTTAGCCATCCCTCCATCACCCCCCTTGACTTCAACTGACCTGGTTGCACCACCACGACCGTGTCCCCAGCCCAGAGCATTTGCCTGGAGCCATCCGCCAACTCAAGACGTCGTGTCGAGCATGGTCCCATGCTCAGTAGCGTTGCCTGTAAATGTTGCCAACGCTTCTCGAGACGTTCGCACTCCAACGTCGCAGCTGCTCCTGGAGGAAGGGTGCCTTGACCGGCATAGCGATGCTTCCAATCACCTGCTGCTGATTCCTGCAGCAATGCATTCTCATCAGTAGGGAGATTGCCAAGCAGCTCTGACAAACGTTGCCTGAGCAAACCATGCCGATGCCATTCATCTAGATCGAGGGTCTCAAGGTCTTCAACAGGGTCAAGCCATTCACGGGCTGTTAACTGAAATTGCTCCAACCAAATCAGTTGGGGAGCGATTAACCAGCGCAACAACAATTCAGATGAGATAGCAGTTGAAACTTCCTCTTTCACAGGGCCCCAACTCAAAGGAAGCGCAAGGGCAAGGGGTGGTGGCGCTAGAGTTTTATCCAACCAGCGGCGCGCCTCGAAATGGCGACGGTCACAGCTAGGAGGTGGTTGGCTCCCCTGAGATAGAAAATTACTGCGCTCAAGGGGATTGGCGGCTGGTTCTCGACATAGGCCCTCAAATGTCTCATCGCTGAGCTCATGCTGCAGCCGTCCAAGCCATTGCTGCACAGGGCTAGCAGCTGGGCGACATTCGCCCGTGTGCTCATCGCGGCTGTTCCAGGTGATCAGCAGATGCTGTCGGGTCGACATCAATGCTTCCAAAAGCACATAACGATCTTGATCACTACTGCGTGGATCACCTAGCTGACGCTGCTGCTCCAATAGATGAAAGCCAGCTCGCTCACGATGGCGAGGGAAAACATCGGCGTCCAATCCCATCAGCACGATCACACGATGAGGGATGGCACGCATCGGCTCCAGAGCACTCACTGTGAGGGCACCAGTGCGATGTCCAAACCGACCGCTATCTGCAGAGAGAGCTTCATTCAACACATCTGCTACAACAGCCGCTTCCAGCAACAACGTGCAGTCAGCACCAATCTGACGCCAATCCTCCAAAGCAATCAGCAGGCACTGCCGCTCCCAGGCCCAAGAGCCACCATCACCAAACAACTCCTCGACAAAACCCTGTAGAAGCTCTACCCAAGCTCCACAAGTTCGAGCACGACGAAACTCTTTCAGCTGCCGGCAGAACTGAGCCAAAAGCTGCCACCACTTCGCAAGCTGTGCTGGTTCCAGCCCCTCTGCGAAGGGTGCTGCTCCTCCAGGGGCCAGGCCTGGTGTGCTGGGCAACACCAAGCCAAGCAGCCAGCGATCCAGGCACCAGCTGAGGCTATGGGTCTCATCACCACCACGCTCCTCGGCATCAAGTCCCCAGCGAAATCCTGTGCGCTGTAAACAGCGACTAAGGCTACTGGCATCGTCCTGGCTGAAACCTTGCTGCTGCTGTATTGCCGGATTAGCGAGCAAGCCTTCAAGGGCGGTGGCAGTCAATCGCTCGCCTGCGATCTGAAGCAGTTGCAACATCCCCTGCGTCAGCCCAGGGCTGTCCTGCTGGCTGCGATCTGTGAGCCGCCAGGGAAGCTCCACGCCAGTGGCTGCAGCATCGTTGAACACCGAGGCGAGCAGAGGAGCAAAACGATTGACCTGTGGGGTCATCACCAACACATCACGGGGTTCGAGGCTGGGGTCGGCAGCAAACCATTGCAAGATCTGATCGCGGACCAACTGCACCTGGCGCCATTGCCCAGGGCAAGCCAAAAACTGCAAAGAACTGTCCTCTTGCCTGCGCCGCAGAGGTTGATGATCCTCCGGCGAGACAAGCTGCTGCTGAAGCTGCTCAAGCAACGTAGGTTCTTTCCCGGATTCACAAGCCATGGTGGCCGGCGCGGCAAATAGATCACCCTCCTGCCACTGGCCAAGCTGACTCTCACCGCCACCTTCCAGCAACTGCTGAAATTCCGCGCCCATGCGTCCAAGGATGGCTTCTAAGCGCGGCGCTTCGAGCAACCACAAACCATCAGCCGGCTCGGTCCACTGATGCCCCAACATCTCCCTTCTGCTACGACATCGCTGCCAAAGATCCGGGCAGGGGGTCAGCAGAAATATCTGTACGTCCACAAAACCCGAGAGGGCCTGAATCAACTCCACTTGCACCGGAGCAAGACTGCTCAGACCAAAAAGCCGCAGTTGACTTGGCAATGCCATGGCGGGGTTGTCTCCGCTGCGCAGCTTTGAAACAGCCCTATGCACCTGAATCCCGAACGGTTCAACCTGCAAACGTTCAGCCAATAAACGCAGCAACTGGGGTTGCCAGCGCAGGGTTAAAGGCATCTCCTGCGATGAGTTCAAAAGCCGATCACTGCCCTCCAGCCATTGATGGATCAACTTGGGGCGGTAAAGCGCATAGTCGTCAAAGGCATCGGCAATGCTTCTGGCTAACTGCCATTGCACTCGGTTGAGGTGGCCTGGCCGAGATGGCTGCCGATTGACCCATTCTCTCAATGGCGCAGCTTCTTCAGTCTCCAAAAGCTGTGGCAACAAATCAAGCAGAGGCCAAACGAGTCGACTAGCCCGCCAGGGATCTTCAGCATCACTATCGATCCCCAATATCATCCGAACCAATTGCCTTAAACGTGATCCTGGGAAAGGGAATCGCACCAAAGCACTGATGCCATTCACGCTTGCCAACTGTTCCCCCAGCCAGCGGCTTGTGGGCCAGGTGTTCACCAGGACATCCACTGAGTCAAATAGACCTGGTGGTGCCAGACGCAGCTGCTCCGCCAACACTCGAGCTAACCACTCCGCTCTGTTGCTGCGGTAGATCGTCAGCAAGGCTTAGTAGAAACCAGGGATGATGATGTAGTCATCTCTTGAGTGAACGACTCTTTGGGCTTGTCGACATCGCATGCAAGATACTGATTCAACTTGCGGTCACCGCAGACCTGAACAACAGCATCGCGTTCTGGGCAATAGGCGCTCAGCAAGCCCCCGTAGCAAGCTCCCGTATCAATCATCACGATATGGCGATGGCGCTCCACCTGCGGACGAGGGGTATGAGCAACGATCACGCGTCCATAGCGACCGTCGTAATCCTCCCAGAATCGCTGACGAATGCTCAAATCAGGATTGCCATCGAGGTCAAAGCCAGCGTGAGTCGCAATCCATCCCTTGGCTTTGTAAACAAGAGGAAGCCCTTTCAAGCGGCTTAACCACTCTCGAGCCTGGCGATCACCCAATTGCCTGTACGTGTCAATCGCCAGCAAAGCAGCCTGGCCATCTTGAGGGTCGACCTCCAGACAATCGATCAGGTGTTGTTCATGGTTTCCACGCAACCAATGAGCACGACCGCCACAGACCATTTCCCAGGCAAGCAACATGGTGGCCTCAATGGCCGGCCCTCGATTGATCACATCTCCACAAAACACGAGCTGGTCTGAGCTGGGGAGCAAGGCGATGAGCTCTATCAAGGATTGATAACAGCCATGGACATCCCCAATCACCCAGTGACATTCGCGGGGTGACTTCACAATCGCAGCAGCATTCTCTTCAAGATTCTGGCTGGGCAGTAGCCATATGTCAGCGCTACTGCGTACGGTGAACAGTCTTGAAGTGTTTGATTTGGATCCACGCACGTTGCCGGTCATCAAACGAGTCGACTTACTCGTCAAATCCCTCAATGGTGCTGAGCGCACCAATGAAGCTTTGGCGCGTTGCGAGGATGCAGACTCCATGATTGACGTCCTTCTAGGTGCGGCAGCCCAGCTTGAGCTTGGTCTCACCCGGGAAGATTTGATGACCACACCACCAATCCGTGACTGGATCTGGTGGAAGGAGAAAGAGGCCCTGATTACCATCGGTGAAACCAAGCCCCGTTACAAACAGGACGATCGAGCCTCCACAGAGAATTCGACTGGACGTCGCACATTCCTAGGGTTATTCAGATTCTGATTCCTCAATGTTGGAGGGCCTGTTTTAGGCTTCAGCAGAAGGATCAGTAACGATCGAGATCACCTTCACTGCAGGCAAATTCATCTTTTTTACTCAGTCAAGATGTCCGGCATCAAATATTTACTGAGTAACCATTGATTTGCAGAGATCAATAATGCCTACCCATCCTTACTGACTACCCAAAAAGAGGCTCTCGTCGGGGATTCTGGACAAGACGCTTCATCTCTCTTACAGCTTCTTTAAGGCCTACAGCAATCGAACGGGCCACAATCGTATGACCAATATTCAATTCTTCAATCCCTTCAATCGCAGCCACGGCTTCTACATTCTGATAAGTGAGGCCATGCCCAGCATTCACGCGTAAGCCAAGGCTGCGCGCTCTTGCTGTCGCTTCAGTCAAGCGTGCAAGTTCAAAGGATTGATCAGCCCAACAGGCTTCGGCGTAAGCGCCAGTGTGCAGCTCCACCCACCGAGCACCACTCTTAAAAGCTGCCTCCAGTTGTTGAGAAACAGGATCTACAAACAAGCTGACGGGAATCCCTGCAACCTGCAGCTGATCAACCATGCCTTTCAAGGATCCCTGCTGGGCAGCAACATCCAAACCTCCTTCTGTGGTCACCTCCTGCCGTCGCTCTGGTACGAGTGTCACCATGTCAGGTTGAATTTTTAAAGCAATTCCCACCATTTCAGCAGTGGCTGCCATCTCCAAATTGAGACGACTGCGCACTGTTGCCCGAAGCAGGTCCAGGTCTCGATCCTGAATATGACGGCGATCTTCTCTTAAGTGAACTGTGATGCCATCGGCTCCACCAAGTTCCGCCAATAGAGCCATCGGCACTGGATCGGGTTCCACGGTTTGGCGAGCCTGGCGCACATTGGCAATGTGGTCGATGTTGACCCCGAGGCTGGCCATAAAGAAAGGGAAACAGGCCTGATCCTATTGGGGATAATTGACCGCCTTCTATTCTCTAAGGGATTTGACCGCCGGTTCAACTGCCCAATCAACATTGGGTTCAGAGGTTCTTGGCCTTTAACTTCGGATGTTTGAACTCGCCAGAGACGGTGTCCTCGGCCCTAGCGACTCGTGAAAATTCCCTGGGTCTCGCAATAGACCCTTTTTTGGCCCCCGTTGCCATGGTGGCGACTCAAGACATCGTCCTGCGCCAATACTTTCGAGAGCGCATCGTTCTGGGTCAAGAGAATCTGCCCATGCAAGGGCCAGTGTTGCTGGCTCCCACCCATCGTTCACGCTGGGATGCATTGATGTTACCCATGGCCGCTGGCCGTCGGGTTACGGGTCGTGATTGTCGATTTATGGTCACTGTTGATGAAATGAAGGGCCTACAGGGATGGTTTCTCCATCGCTTGGGATGTTTCCCGGTGAATCAGAGCAAACCTTCGCTCACCAGCCTGCGCTATGCGATTGATCTGATGGCTGATGGTCAACAGGTCGTGGTTTTTCCAGAAGGAACAATCAATCGCACAGAAAAACCCATCAAGCTCTATCAAGGTTTGGCACGTCTGGCTCAACTTGCAAAAAGCCAAAATATTGATGTCCAAGTCGTACCAGTTGGTCTTGGCTATAGCGAAGTCATTCCCAAAGCCTGTGGACGGGCATCAATTTGCTTCGCAGAACCGATGAAGGTCTTGGAGACTGGTCGTGAGGCGGTGAAAAGCTTCAATGCTGAGCTGTCAGAAAAGATGCATGCAGCTGAACAAGCGGCCCTCCATGCAGTAGGCCGTCTCAAGAAAGCACCTTAAAGTTTCGCCCATCTGTTCTTCAGTTCATGCGTTGTCGCCTTCCGCTGACGGCCCTTGCTCTTTCTGCTGGCCTACTTCTCTCATCTGGTTCAGCACTAGCTCAAACAGCAGCTTCATCCAATGACAAGGTGCTGGCCCAAGCGGGCGGTGGATTCAATGTGGCAGCAGTTCAAGCCCTCCTGAATCAAGGAGATGCTGCTGTATCCGCTGGAAATCTCACTGAAGCCCGAAATGACTACGACAACGCTCGCGATGCTGCAAAGCAGCTGCTTTCCTTTTATCGAGACCTCAGTGGAGCCTTCCGCGGTCTGGATGCTCGTATCCCTCGCGAAATGGATGCCAAAGGGCGTAAAGCCATGGGGCTCCTTGCCCAGGCCAACCTTCGCCTTGCAGCACTTTTCCGCCAACAAAACCAACCTGAGGTCGCTGTACCGGTGTTGGTAGAAGTGGTGAGAGTGATGTCGCCCTCCCGCCCCGAAGGCCAAAAGGCCTATCAGAGCCTTCTGGAGCTGGGGTTCGTAGAAACCCCCTATGCCGGCGCCAAGCTGACAGCTCCCAACTGAGTCAACTTTCGACTTGGATCTGCCAGCATCAAGCTTTGAAGTCAACATTGGTCTCCATGGTTCAATCCGACGAGGTGGGTGCAGCGATCCGGCTAGCCCTACCTGATGCTCAAGTCACCGTTGAAGACCTCACTGGCGGCGGCGACCATCTACAGGTGAGCGTCATCTCAAACGCCTTCGCTGGCCTTTCCAGAATCCGTCAGCATCAGTTGGTCTATGGGGCCCTCAAAGATCAGCTCGCCAGTGAAGTTATCCATGCCCTGGCCTTAAGCACCTCTACTCCTAACTAAACCCTATCCCCCCTCGTTTTCGATGGATCCCACTACCAAAACACGTATTGAAGCCCTGATCCAATCAAGCCCGATCATGGTGTTCATGAAAGGCACAAAACTGATGCCTCAGTGCGGCTTCTCCAACAATTGTGTGCAGATCCTCAACTCCCTCGGCATGAGCTTCGAAACCTTTGATGTGCTCTCCGATATGGAAATTCGCCAAGGGATCAAGGACTACTCCAATTGGCCGACAATTCCCCAGGTTTATGTAAAAGGAGAATTCATCGGCGGATCAGACATCTTGATTGAGATGTACAACGCGGGAGAACTGGCCGAGAAGCTTGAGATCGCTCTTAACAGCTAGGAGCTCAAGTTTTAATTCGTTAAGTCTTAGCAATTAAATGCCGTTACTACTCGCCACAACCTTGCAAGCAAATCTCCTCTATGGAGTGGCTGTGATCGGATTTTTTGCTGGTTCCTGGTTTTTGGGTCGAGCGATCACAGTGATCACCAAAGGCAATAACCCGCTGGTTTGGCGAGGCTGGAAGAAATTGTTTGGCCTTAAAAAGGACTGAACGACTCAGCAGCATTGCCCCCCTAGGGCATCCCCATCAGCCCTAGAGAGGCTTGGGGTGATGGGCTTAAACGAGATACCTCTCCAAAACTTAGGGAACCAGGCCCATGTTGGTGGTCACCGAGCCAATCATGGCCAACACAGCAAGCGAAAACAAAAGGCAGCTACCCAATCCCTGGGATGTAAACAGGGAGCTTGCCCTGGCCAGCTGGTCTGCAAAGGCTGCTGGAATTCCAAAAAGGAATTACCAACCCGCTTCTTTTTTGCGATAAAGAGTTCCCATATCGCCATCTGGGCCAATAAAGCTGGAGGGATCCAAAATCCAACGATCGACAAGATCTTCAAACCTGGCCTGATCCCTTATCTCCAGTTGTCCACTACGCCTTAGAGCATGAATGTAGCCGTCTGCATAGAGCCGAAGCTCCGACTGACTGTGGTAACGACTGGTCAGTTCCTGACAGGCATCACAAAGCGACTGGAAGTGTCTAATCGCCTCAGGGTGATCAAGAGATGTCATGGTCGGAGATCACGGCAGCCTCTTTTGGCAGCTTGCCATTGGATTGGGTTTAGCGTAAGCGCGATCTGTGATCACATGTGACCTCCATTCCCCGCAATCTTCATTCCAATGAGGACACCCAAGTGTCTTCATCGGGGTCTTTGCAGATGCAGACCACGCCAAAGCAGCCCTCAAGGGTCCTTGTGGTGGAACCTCACCAAACTCTTCGCACGGTGCTGGTCCATCGCCTCCGTCAGGACGGCCATCTCACCGCTGCAGTGGCATCAGCCGTGGAAGCCCTTGACGTCTGCCGAGATCAATCACCGGATCTTCTAGTTAGTGCTGAGTTACTTGAGAGGAGTTCTGCAATGCGACTCTCTCATCAGCTCCGTTGCCCTGTGATCGTGTTAACAGCTCGAACAGGCACAGAGCCCATGGTGGGCCTCCTGAATGAAGGCGCCGACGATGTGTTGCGCAAACCATTTGGACTTGAAGAACTCGCCGCACGCTGTCGCACCTTGCTGAAACGGGGACATAGCGGTTTACAGGAGCGCGTCACAGTGGGCCCCCTTGAAGTCCACTTGTTGCTCAGACAAGTGACTCTGCGCGATAAACCTGTGGAATTAAGCCCCAGAGAATTTGCACTTCTCTGTGCACTTTTAATGCCTCCAGGTATCGTACGAAGCCGCCAAGAATTATTGCGAATGGCTTGGCCTCCCTTCAGCGGCGGGCCTCGTTCTGTAGACACCCAGATCCTTACCTTGCGACGCAAACTTGAGCAAGCTGGGCTTGGCGAAGGAGGTGGCATCACCACCATGCGCCAGCAGGGCTATAGATTCAGCCTGGATACTCTTCCTGATTCTGAATCATAAATATTGAACCTCACAACTATCGATTAGCCAATGATTAAAGGCCCTGGCTGAAGTGGCCGAAACAGATTCTAGGCATTACTAGAGGTTGATGATTTATAATTTAATCAAAAGATGAGCGCAATAGGTTGATACTCAGAAAACTAGAGCAAGTGGTCAATCCTTAAGGAATTCTGTTATCAAAACAAGCTCTAAAAGGCTTACAAGCTTGGATGAGCAGCAATTGCCCAGATCAGCGGAGCGGTACCAATAGCGGTTGCAGTCAGCAGTTGAGCACCGACAACAGCGAAGTGTTTTGCAGTCATGATCTAGGACTGATGGCTGCACACACCATCCATCAGATCAACCACTTCTGTTCTAACCTTGCTCAAATACTGCAGTGAGATTGATCACAGTGATGAAAGCTGCATCGAACATCATCAGCATTTATTAGTCAACAAGTTGACAGAGGCTTAATCAGCCAGCAAGAAGATGTTGATGCTCTCAAGCATGAGCTACTCATCAAAGATGCTTTCTCCAGCTTTAAGCGCAATTTGCATGCAAAGCTGTTTAACAGCTGCATTTTGATGCAGCTGTTAAACAGCACCTGAAAACTCACCTCGTCTACTTGCTGTCCTGTTGTTTCTTGACAGCCTCCTCAACCTTGGCCTTCACATCTGCTGGCACCTCCTTAGGGCAGTACTGAATAGCCCCAGTGATGATCTGAAACTCAGCACCAGCGAAAAGCTGTTTGGTGGTGAGTTTGCTAGTTCCTGCCGAAGCCACTAATCCACCATGGCGGCCCGTCAGGATCTGCGCGTACGTAGCGGCAGCGATACCAACGGCCTTGGGAAATTCCACGCCAGCGGCACGTGCATTACAAACGTACGAAGAGCCAATGCCTCGATAGAGAAAGATGTCTTCGTTGCTAGCCGGTGTTGCTTTGGACCCACCAGCTTGTTGAGCAAGCGCAGCAGGACTAATCAAACTGAGGGGCATCAACAACGAAGCCGCCAAAACTGGACGAAGTCGACGGGAAAGGGTTTGCAATGGATCTGGTCTTCAAGACTTCGCCATGGTGCCCTATCCGACAAGGGTTTAACCACCCCAACCGAGTCAGTTATGACATATCAACGCTTTAGAAAGTCGAATCAACTCCTATCCCTTCTGAATCGAGGCTGAGGCCCTCTCAAGCAAATTCTGATGGTGGATAAACCCTCGTCTTCAATCAGCCCGTCCCACTCATCGCCAGGTTTTTCGTCAATGAGTCGCACTGCTTGTATAGCAAAAAGGTGCAGCGATAACAGCTATGCCCCTCTTTGGCTTATGCAACAACCTCCACGCCGATCAACTGATCCACATTTGGGAGCAACCAATTCTTGCAATGGGAAGAGAGCTATCAGCAACGCCCACTGAGCAACAGACTGTTCATCAAGGTCTTAGCGGCTCTACCAATTCAAGTAAAAACCCATAATGTGAACCTCAACCTTGCCAGGCACCCGCCACAGTGGATGGGGTCAAAGCCAATCAGCGACAACAGCTTCAGCTCCTGCTTGTAGCAGCTCGCCATCAGCTCTCCAGAAGCGATCTGCGATCAATGATCCAGTTTCTGGAGAATGAAGACTGCGGCTTCAATGTCACGCTGCAGATGGCTGATCCAAGTGAACAGCCGGAGTTGCTTGAACTGCATCGACTAGTGGCTACCCCTGCCCTAATCAAGCTATCGCCAACGCCAAAGCAAGTGTTCGCAGGCAGCAGTATTTTCCAGCAACTACAAAACTGGATCACTCGCTGGCAGCAAGACATCGTCGTCACTGGCCTGGGCCTGAGCTTGAGGCCAACAGAACTAGATGGGAGCCGCACTCAAAGGGAATTGCAACTGGAAGATCAGCTGCTGGTATTGCGCCAGGAGAACGAAACCCTGATCGACCGCCTCAATGCACAGGAAAGAACACTGAGAATGGTGGCTCATGAGTTAAGAACTCCTCTAACCGCAGCAGTCCTAGCGTTGCAGAGTCAACAGCTGGGGCAAATCAATATTGAACACTTTCAGGATGTCGTCAAACGGCGTCTTGATGAAATCGAATTGCTATCAAAAGACCTGCTGGAAGTAAAAAGCACGAAATGGGAAGACCTTTTCAATCCACAAAATCTTGATCTAGGAAATATCGCCGCTGAAGCGATCCTAGAGCTCGAAAAGCTATGGCTGGATCGAAACATCGAGATCCGTACAGATATTCCCTCCGACCTACCCAAGGTATTTGCTGATCAGAGGCGCATGCGACAGGTGCTGCTCAACCTGCTGGAAAATGCCCTGAAGTTCACTGAGGATGGCGGGGAAGTTTCACTGACCATGCTGCACCGCACAAGTCATTGGGTGCAGGTGAGCATCTGTGACAACGGGCCAGGGATTCCAGAAGATGAGCAAGAGCGGATTTTTCTTGACCGAGTGCGCTTGCCACAAACTTCAGTGTCAACATCTGGATTCGGAGTCGGCCTATCGGTATGCCGCCGCATCGTGGAGGTCCATGGGGGCAAAATCTGGGTTGTCTCAGAACCCGACAAGGGCGCATGCTTTTACTTAACAGTTCCAGTCTGGCAACGAAATGGACAAGAATGAACTCCGCTTGCCTTGACGGAGGGTCAGGCTTAAACGTAGTTTTCCCGAGTGATCACAAGCACAGACAGCTGTGATTACGGCCTCGCCCCCATCGTCTAGAGGCCTAGGACACCTCCCTTTCACGGAGGCGACAGGGGTTCGAATCCCCTTGGGGGTATCAGTTGATAAAGGATTGAGGTTGCTAAAGGTGGGCTTCTATTCGCAAAAGCTATGACCTTTTTCGTAGACCCTTAGCTCGAACAATTTAAACAAACGCTGCTCAAGATGATCTGCATATTTTGAGGTGTTCAAACCAAGGACTGGCGACGCAAGCCCTCCATCTCCACTGCAAGTAGATTTGCAGTGAGATCATCTCTCAATCGCTGTTCAATCAAGGCAACTGGCATACCAATGCAGCCCTGAACAGTGAGCTCGTAGAGAAGGGAAGTTGACGTTCCCTCAGCCAGCTCACGCATGATCCAACTTCCCTCAAAACGTCTGAAGTCCCCTTTAAGCAAATGGAACTGCAACTTGCCCTCAGCTCGATATTCCACCAACTCCAACTGAACCTGAGCTGAAAACCTCAGCCCCAGCAACTGTTGAGAACCCACCTGGTTCAGCCACACTCGATTGCCAGTGCGTTCCAACACTGTGCTGCTGGCAAGGTTTGGGATGAATTCACTAAGTTTGTCGTAATCGGTCAGAACGTCCCATAGCAAAGACTCTTTGATCGGCGTCCTCAGCTGGACCGCAAGTCGTCGCGCCCCATGAGGCAAGCGTTCCATCGTCTGCTCGATGGCCTGTCGCTTCACAGAGACCGACTCTGGTGAGGCTATGAGCACGGAACCCGAACGTGGTTGAAGATCCTGGATAGGTACCACAAGAAGAGGCTGTGCTCAAGACGCCTAAGAATACCGAAAGAATTCAATGACCGTTGAGCCAATGCCCAGAGACTGAGCTGTGCCAATCGCTAAACGTAACCCGAAAACGCGGATGAGTATGCATACCATCACACCTTCTAAGGTATTCTCGCCGTCACGCTCTTGCTCTTGATGGCTTTCAACCAAACTGAAGTAGTTCTCGGTGGAATCGCCCATATCCCTCTTGTTATTGGCGCTTTCTACATTGTCAAAGCACTCTTTTACCGAGGCCAAGACGGAGAGTTAGCTCCTTTTAGCTTTTCTTACCGCCAAGCAGCTCAAAGAAAATCATCATCGACAACCACCTCAACCGAAAAGCCTGATACCAAAAGCCCACCAGCTCAAACAGCGATACCCATTAACCTTTACAAGCCGAAGGCTCCCTTTGAAGGGACTGTTCTAGAGAACTACAGCCTGGTCAAAGAAGGTGCTGTTGGCAGGGTCAATCACATCACTTTCGACCTTGCCGGGAGTGATCCCCATCTCAGTTATGTAGAAGGCCAGAGCATTGGCATCATTCCTGCTGGTACAGACGCCAACGGCAAGCCCCATAAGCTCCGCTTGTATTCCATTGCCAGCACCCGCCATGGCGACAACCTAGAGGGCAAAACAGTCTCTTTATGTGTTCGTCAGCTCCAATACGAGCTAGATGGCAAAACGATCGACGGTGTCTGCTCCACCTATCTCTGCGACATCAAGCCTGGAGCCAAAACGAAGATCACCGGACCGGTAGGCAAAGAAATGCTTCTACCAGATGATGAAGAGGCCAACGTGATCATGTTGGCCACCGGAACCGGCATCGCTCCAATGCGGGCCTATCTTCGCCGCATGTTCGAGCCCACAGAGCGCTCCAAGAATGGCTGGAAATTCCGTGGCAAAGCATGGCTCTTCATGGGAGCTCCCTACACGGCCAACCTGCTTTATGACGAAGACTTTGAGCGTTATCTCAGAGAGTTTCCCGACAACTTCATCTATACCAAGGCCATCAGCCGTGAACAGCAGAATCCTAAAGGCGGCAGGATGTATATCCAAGACAGGGTTATGGAGTATGCCGATCAGATCTTCAAAATGATTGAGAACCCCAAAACCCATGTTTATATGTGCGGCCTCAAGGGCATGGAGCCTGGCATCGACGAAGCCATGACCGCAGCAGCAACTGCTAAGGGGATCGATTGGTCAGAGTTACGACCCCAGCTGAAGAAAGCTCATCGCTGGCACGTGGAAACCTATTAATCCTGCACTCTCCAGGTTTTTTAACCTGATAAAAAGACCCGCCCAAATGGGCGGGTCTTTTTATGCTTCCTCAAATTTTTTTGGGCATACGACGACAAACCATGCCGGGATGGTCTGGAGCACTTTGAATTCACAGATCCTTGGTTACCCGTCAGAAGAGGTCTGTGTTCCATGAGCACCACGATCACCAACCCTTTACGGGTTGGACTACGTCAAGAGCGGGTTATCGCTCCGCAGTGCCTAGTCATCTTTGGTGCAAGTGGCGACCTGACCCACCGAAAATTGGTTCCAGCCCTTTTCGAGCTATACAAACAACGGCGGCTACCGAGTGAATTCGCCCTACTTGGCTGCGCGCGACGTCCTTGGAGCAACGAAATATTTCGCCAAAAAATGGCTGAAGCCCTCGGCGAGACTATCAACGAAAACCATCTTGCTTGGGATCAATTCGCCGCTGGTCTTTTTTACGAACCTGTCGATCTACAGAAGCCAGAAGACCTCATCAAACTCAGCCATCGGCTGGAAGAGATTGATCGACTCCGCGCCACCCGCAGCAATCGCACCTTCTATCTTTCGGTGTCACCAAAGTTCTACGGCAGTGGCTGCAAAGCTCTTGCTAATGCCGGTCTTCTAAGTGATCCCAAACGCAGTCGAGTGGTTATCGAAAAACCATTCGGGCGTGATTACGCCAGTGCTCAGTCTTTAAATCAAATCGTCCAAAGCTGTGGCCAAGAGAATCAAATCTTCCGCATCGACCACTACCTCGGCAAAGAAACAGTCCAGAACATCCTTGTGCTGCGATTCGCAAATACCATCTTTGAACCAATCTGGAACCGGAATTACATCTCCAGCGTTCAAATCACAGCCGCTGAAACCGTAGGGGTTGAAGAACGAGCCAACTACTACGAATCGTCAGGGGCCCTGCGCGACATGGTGCAAAACCATCTCACCCAGATGCTGGCCATCACCACGATGGAACCGCCAGGGCGCTTTGACCCTGAGGCAATCCGCAATGAAAAAGCCAAGGTTTTGCTAGCGGCTCGCCTAGCGGATGAGTTGGAACCTTGGAACTGCTGCATCCGTGGCCAGTACGCACCTGGCGGCACCAAGGAAGCTCCGATAGCAGGCTACCGACAGGAGCCGGGTGTCGATCCCAGCAGCACCACCGAGACCTATGTAGCGATGAAACTTTTCATCGACAACTGGCGCTGGCAGGGAGTGCCCTTTTACGTTCGCACTGGCAAACGACTGGCAAAGCGTCTTAGTGAAGTGGTTCTCACCTTTCGAGAAGCACCCGTGCATCTTTTCGATGCCGCTGGGGGCAGCCCTACAGCGAACCAACTCATCCTGCGAATCCAACCGGATGAAGGAGCCGAGTGGCGCTTTGAGGTGAAGTCACCTGGTTCAGGCATGCGCAGCCGACCAGTAGAGATGGAATTCTCCTATGACGAATCCTTCGGTGAGCCATCCGATGAGGGATACGTCCGACTTTTAGCCGATGCCATGCTCAGTGACCCAACTTTATTCACCCGCAGTGATGAGGTTGAAGCAGCGTGGCGCCTTTACACCCCTCTCCTGGAACTGATTGAAGACAGCCCATGGCAATTGCCCATTCATCCCTATGAATCACGTACCTGGGGGCCCGCTGCTGCCGATACCCTGCTTGCCAATGACGGATTGCTCTGGCGCCGACCCTGATTCCGCCTGGCTCATCTCATCTTGATTACTCAGCTCTATCCATGTCCCCCCAGCTCACGCTTCAGAGCCCTCTGCAACTCCCTCCTAGTGAGGTCCCTAGCTATCTCGAGCAGCTCTGGTTAAACGATCAACCTGGCAACACAGGCGCCAAAACATTCTCCCTGCTGGTTTGGCAGCCGGCCTGGGTCGAACAGCAGCTGGTTAGAACCGGCCAGATTGATGGCCCGATCATTGGATCGCAGAGCCAAGAGCTCATCCAAGCTGCCCGCCAAGCCGTTACCGAAGGCGATCTACCCCACAGCACACCTCCTCTGGATTCAAGTGTTGCAGCAGTCCTTGCCAATCGCAAAGGCAATCAACATGGCGAGGATTTACGTGGGCAACACATTGATGCTGCCATCAGTGCCTTAGAACCCCGACGCCTGATCACACTGGCACCAACCCTCGAGAAGGGGCATGACCTCGAGACACTCGTGGCTGCTTATTGCCCATTACCAGAAGAAGGAGGAGGAAACAGCGCCTGCGGAGATGTGGTGGTGCTTCGCGGTGACCATCACGCCCTAACAGATGGGCTGGGAATCCTTCAACCTCTACTACCTGCAGAACTGCCCTCCTGGGTCTGGTGGAACGGCAGCCTGGACGAAGCCCCCGAATTGCTCGAGCGGCTGGCTGTGACCCCACGGCGCCTGGTGATCGATACAGCACTAGGAGATCCCCATCGCTGCATTGAGCTGCTCAATGCCCATGTGGAAGCAGGCCGAGCGGTGAATGATCTGAATTGGTTAAGGCTGCGCACTTGGCGAGAACACCTCGCAATGGTGTTTGACCCACCACACCGCCGCAATGCCCTTAGTCATGTTGATCAGCTCGAAATCGACGTTGAGGGTCATCACCCCGTCCAGGGGCTGTTGTTAGCCGCCTGGATCGCCGATCGACTGGGATGGCAATTACAAGCCACCCAGACAATAAAAGGGGAAGGCATTGCTGCCGAATTCCGCCGAACCGATGGCACCACTGTTCAGTTTCGCCTTATGCCTGTACCCATGGGGCAACCGAGCATTCATCCTGGCCAGATCGTGGGGGTCAGGTTGATCTGCAAGCCAGATGCACAACTCGAACATGCCGTTTGCGTGATTCTCTGTGCCGAATCTGGCGGCTGCATGAGACTCGAAGCAGGTGGCATGGCCAGCATGGAGCTGATTGAAGAAGTCGTCCCCATGCAGGTCGCCTCTGTAGAGATGGATGTAGCCAGACTCCTCGCTGGTGGCCATAACAGCACCACCCCCCTGCTTGCCGCTGCAGCCCCCCTTGCTGCCAAGCTGCTTAGCTAAGACCCCCCTTTGGCGAAGCCCTTTTTCAGCCGCCACCCGTCATGGCCTGTGTGATTGCTGCCCCAGCCAGTGGCACTGGAAAAACCTTACTAAGCCTCACCCTCACAGCCTGGGCACGCAGCCGTGATCTAAGCCTCCAACCATTCAAGGTGGGGCCCGACTATCTCGACCCGCAACAACTAACAGTTGCTTCCGGTAGACCCTGTCGAAACCTTGACCTACTGCTCTGTGGCCCCGACTGGGTGCAAAACAGCTTTCATGGCTTTGGTGCAGCTGCCGACCTTGCGCTGGTGGAAGGCGTCATGGGCCTATTCGATGGTGTCGGCACATCGCAGCAAGGCAGTACTGCTGCCGTAGCTCGTCACCTGCAACTACCAGTCGTGCTTGTCGTGGATGCAAGCGGCCAAGCAGGCTCCCTAGCGGCCCTTGTTAAAGGCTTCCGAGACCACGATCCACAACTGACTCTGGCCGGGGTGGTGTTGAACCGGGTCAATAGCAATCGCCACAAAGAATTACTGAAAGAAGTCCTCAACAGCATTGAGGTCAAAGTGCTCGGTTGCTTGCCCCGAGATCCTGAACTCATTCTTCCCAGCAGACATCTCGGCCTTGCCCCAGCCCATGAGCTTGAGCGATTGGAAGCTCGACTACAAGCCTGGAGCGCCCTCGCAGAAACTCATCTCGATCTAACGAGCTTCAAAACGTTGCTCCGCGCGCCTACACCGGCAATAGATCCAATTGATGCCCTGCTTGGAGAAAAGAGCATCCAATCACCACAACCCCTACGGCCTGTAGCAGTCGCTCAAGACGATGCCTTTCACTTTCGCTATCCAGAAACCAAAGATTGCCTTGAAGCTCTTGGGATGCCAGTCCTGCCCTGGAAACCACTGGAGGATGAACCCCTACCTGCACAAGCGAAAGGTGTGATCCTTCCAGGCGGCTTCCCCGAACAATATGCGGCGAGTCTTAGTCAATGTGATCGCAGCATGGCAGACCTACGAGCCTGGTATGGACGGCGCCCGATTTATGCCGAATGTGGCGGGATGCTGCTGCTTGGACAGACCCTCACTGATCTGGAAGGACAAGCCCATCCAATGACAGGCCTACTTCCTTTTCATGCCAAAAAAGGCTCTCTTCAAGTGGGTTATCGCAGCCTTGATGGCACTGAAGACAGTCTTGTTGTACGCAAAGGTGATCGACTGATCGGCCATGAATTCCACCGCTGGGAACTCCACCCCATGGGCCCTAACGATGGCTTAAAAAAACCTCTTGATCGACCACACATGATCAACAAGCCAAGCTCTCTATGGCAAGTTCAAGGGTGGCGGGTGCCGCAACACAAAGAAGGATGGAGCCATCAGACATTGCATGCCAGCTGGGTGCACCTCCACTGGGCGAGCTGCTCAATGATCTCCCGTCGATGGCGAGCCGCACTCGAGCCGCAATCAATCCCAGCAACAAGTGATTTCTGAACAGCACAAACCCAGGAAGACATCATTTGAAGATGCTCGTCAAAATTCAGCCAGCAGCAACCGTCCTGCATGACATCTCGTCAACTTTGGATCATCCGCCATGGGGCTACCGAATGGGCACTCCAAGGCCGTCATACCGGCAGCACCGACCTCCCCTTGCTACCCCAGGGGGAAGAAGAGGCGAAGGCTCTTGCTCCTGTGCTCAAAGGCGTGACATTTGCCGCTGTGTTGTCATCTCCCCTGCAACGAGCCATACGCACCTGTGCGCTGGCTGAGCTTGAAATACCTGCTGAAATCATGCCGGAGCTGATCGAATGGAACTACGGAAACTATGAAGGCATCACCACAGCAGAGATCCGTCAAACCGTTCCTGCGTGGACCATTTGGGACCAAGGTTGTCCTGGTGGCGAGCACGCTACTGCCGTGCAAGAGCGTTGTGAACGAATTATTGAACATGCCCTCGGCATCTCAAACAACGGTGACATCGTTCTCTTCGCCCATGGACATATCTTGCGAGCCCTGACTGGCACCTGGCTAGGTCTCGGTGCCGCAGCAGGCCGACTGTTCAGACTAGATACCGGCAGCATTTGCATTCTTGGTTTCGAAAGAGAGCAGCGCGTGATCACACGCTGGAATGCCCTCTGCACTGGCACGTTCTAAATCGAACAACGAAAGGTTCTTGCGCCAAGATTGACCATTGATCATGAGCGAATATTGACAAGCTCACCTGATCGCCTCAATGGCTGACACCACCCTATGGGCCGAACTATTGGCCTTTGGCACCGGCTTAGCTCTCTCGCCGATCCATTTAGGTGTCCTACTTCTCCTACTGCTAGGGCCTAAACCAATTCAGCGGGGAAGTTGGTTCGTTACTGGCTGGATCGTAACCACTCTGGTCACCGTCATCCTATTGCTGACTGTGGGCCACAGCTTGGTGTTGGACATGACCCAAGGCTCTCATCATCGAACAGCTCTCGACCTTCTTGGCGGAGGAGCTTTGATCTCGTTGGGATTAAAGGAGCTCTTGCGTTCGTTTGCTGCAGGAGAAGAACAACCAGCCTGGACCCATACGATCGAACGATTTATCAATTTGCCGCTGCCGCTTTTGATCGCCGTTGGTGCGCTAACAGAACTCATCAGCCCAGATGACCTCTTCCTGTTTGCCAAGACTTCAGCCGTGGTACTAGCCGCAAGCCTCCCCAGCTGGCAAGAAATCGTTGGCTTGGTATTTTTCACATTTGGCTCGAGCCTGCTGCTACTGATCCCACTGGTCGCCGTGATCATTGGCAGAGAACGCGTGATTCCCTTGCTGCAATCTGGGAAACAACTTTTATTTGCCAAAGGTGACTTAATCGTTGGTGGGGTGAGTTTTGCTCTAGGTGCCTACCTTGGTTGGCAAGGAATCAGCGGTCTGACGATTGTGATCTGAGTTGATCCAGCCAGCGACTTTGTGCGGCGGCTCCTGTTTTCCCCACAAGCCACACACCTGTACGGGCACGACTAACAGCCACATAAACCAGTTGTCGTCTCAAGCTGAGATCTTGAGGCCAGAAAACATCACCAGCAACAAACACTTCCCCGAAGCTGCTCCCCTGGCTGCGATGGACGGTAAGAACCGCCGCAGGGCCCAATGATGCGAAGGCATCTCGAAGCAGAAAAAAACGCCGCCATAAAGAGCGACCATCACTTTTGCCCGCCGCTTTTGCCTCAACCCTGAGCCTTTGCAACGTGGTATCGAGCAAACGTCTGCCCTCAGAACCAACTGGCGGCTGCAAACGCAACTCCAAATCCAGCTCACCTGCTCGAACTTTGGCCGTCAGGGTGTCAACCACCGGTACAGACCAATCGCTTTGGCCTTCTAAACCAAACTCTGCAAGATCACAGCGTTCCGGAGTGACGTCACGGACAACCACCTCTCGGTTTGATCCGAGCACCATGTCGGGTTCCTCGCCAGTCTCGGCACCACTACGAGAAGCCGGTGCCATGACTGCTTTGCGTGCAATCAAGACCTCTCCGGGGAGTACCGGCAACTGATCGGCCATATCACCATGAATCGCCCGCCTTGCATGGGGAACCAATTGCTCCAAGCTGCGATTCGTGTAGCAAAGAATCCTTGCTGCATCAGGGTTATCCTGAATGGCCGCGGATTGCAAGGCAGCCTGAGCTCGCTTCAGCCAGTTGTTTTGATCCATGCATCCAACCCGGCCCAGCTCATCCTCAATCAAGGGAAAGCATGGCGGGGACTGACAGGGCAAGCTGCCATCGCGAAGACGACTCGCCAATCGCAACACAGGGCCCTGATGACGCACCACCTGCTGCAATGTTGCTGTACAGGCTCTATGCATCGAGAACACAGGGCTTTGGGCCTCACCGATAGGAGGCAGTTGAGCAGGATCACCTACAAAAACGAGACGTGTCCGAAAGGGGTGGGCACACTGCAGAGCAAGACCCAGCAGGGTGCTGTCGATCATCGAAGATTCATCGATCAGAACCAGGCCCAATTGCTCTAGAGACTGGGCCGTTTGCTCTGTTGACTCACACAGCTCAAGATCACCCTGCCGCTTCAATTTCAGGCGAAGCAGCCGATGAATCGTGGAGGGATACCAGGTGGGCCTGAGGCCTTCAAGATCTAGAGCCTGACGAAGCACACCAACAGCCTTATGAGTTGGCGCAACAACTGTCCAACACAGTCCAGCGTCCTCCACCTGACGCAACAATCGCATCGAAAGGAACGTCTTCCCACTGCCGGCGAAACCACTCAGAACAAAGGGATTGCCATGATTCGCATCATCCAACCAAGAACTGAACGCTTCGGCAGCCTGCTGCTGATCTGCGGTGAGCTCAACAGTCGCAGGATCTAAAGAAGACTGCGTCACCCCAATGTCATACCCAATAACTGGCTGAGATGGAGTGGAGAACCAACAAAAACCAATCCCGGTAAAGCCACTGCAGGGCCGATCAAACTGCCCACTAACACTTCAAAACGAGTGTGACCAAGGCTTTCTTTGAGCTGTTTTTCTGGTGGAGTGGGCCAGGTCTCCACAGGCAAAAGATTCACCCGTGCTGCGGTAAATCCCGCAGCACGTCTAATCCCACTGGCGTCATACATGACCACAAAAGCCACAGTGGCTGCAAGAGCAAATCCTGAGTGATCAAAACCCATCTCCCATCCCACACCTGCTGCTGTACCAGTTACAAGGGCCGAATGGCTCGAAGGCATGCCACCCGTTTCAAGAAGCACTGCAGGTCGCCAGCGACGATAAAAAATTAACTCCACAATCAGCTTGGAAAGCTGAGCTAAACCACACGCGGCAAGCCCCCAAGCCAAGACAGCATTATCTAAAAGTCCAAGCCACGCTGATGGGGAAGAATCGCTGACAATCATCGATCGCGGCTGGTGATGTAATCGGCTAGTGCCAGCAAAGGTGCAGCAGAAGCTTGCCAAGGCTCTAGTGCTGCCTTGGCTTCGCTCACAAGGAGTTCTGCTCGCCGGCGGGATTCGTCTAAACCCAACAATTTGGGATAGGTGGTCTTATCAGCAAGCAGATCCTTGCCAGCAGTTTTGCCAAGAACATCACTGCTCGCTGTCACATCAAGGATGTCATCAATGATCTGAAACGCCAAACCAATCCCTCTCGCATAGATGCGTAGTGCATCAATCAAATCGTCTTCTGCTCCACCAATCAATGCTCCGCAGATCACACAAGCACTCAACAAGGCCCCGGTCTTATGGAGATGAATGAACTCCAAAGTCTCCAGATCCACCTCTTTGCCCTCACACTCCAGATCCACAACCTGCCCCCCCACCAAACCAGGAGCACCAGCAACGAGAGAAAGCTCGCCAACAACCTTCAACAGCCGCTCTGGGGGTACTCCCGGACTGCGCAAGGCAACCATCTCGAAAGAACGTGTAAGCAGCGCATCACCCGCGAGAATGGCAACAGCATCGCCATAAACCTTGTGATTGGTGGGACGACCGCGGCGTAAATCGTCGTTATCCATGGCGGGGAGATCGTCATGAATCAGCGACATCGTGTGAATCATTTCCAAAGCCACTGCTGTCGGCAGAGCCTCTGCCGGTTCACCTCCAGCAAGTTCGCAAGCTGCTAGGCAAAGGATGGGGCGTAAACGCTTACCACCCGCCAAAAGGGAGTAGCGCATGGCCTCCCTGAGTTGCTCAGGGCGCTCAGGGCCAAGCGAATCATCCAATGCCTCTTCAACGCTGGCTTTGGCCGCAGCCAAATAAGCAGGGAAGTCGAAGAAGGTGCTGACCGCCGCCGCCATGAACCTTGTCTCGTTCATGGGATTCTCTCAGGCCAACCAGTCTCAAACCAGCAAATCTCTCAGGCCGAAGGGCAAACCGCAATGCTGCTGCCATCTAGCCACGGTATTCACCAAGAGCATGGTCACGGTCATCGGACCTACACCACCAGGGACAGGGGTCAATGCACTTGCTAAAGGTTCAACTTCTTGCGTTCGTACATCTCCACACAACCTGGCCTTGGCTTGCGTCCCTAGTTCAGGATCTAGGGGAAGGCGATGAATGCCAACATCGACAACCACTGCTCCGGGTTTGACATGCTCTGCGCCAATCATCCGCGCTCGCCCTGCCGCCACCACCAACACATCGGCCTGCTGAGTTAACGAGGCCAGATCACCGGTATGAGAATGGGCCACGCTCACAGTGGCATTGGCCGCCTGAAGCATCAATGCCATTGGTTGGCCTACCAGGATGCTGCGCCCAATCACAACAGCCCTTTTCCGCTCCAGAGAAATCTGATGGCGTGCCAACAAGGCCATCACACCGGCAGGGGTACAACTACGAGGCCCAGGTTCACCTTTCAACAATCGGCCAAGGTTGAGGGTATGCAGACCATCGGCATCCTTCTCGGGATCAATGGCAGCCAGCAAAGGCCCTTCATCAAGGCCCTTGGGTAGAGGCAATTGCAAAAGAATGCCGTCCACTCGCTCATCGATGTTTAAGGCCTGGATCGTGGCCAAAACCTTTGAAACTGAAACCGTTTCCGGCAAATGGGTTAGATGGCTGGCCACGCCAATACGCCCACAAGCTTTCTGCTTGTTGGCCACATACACCCCACTGGCGGGGTCGTCCCCAATACGCAACACAGCTAACCCTGGCGGCCTTCCGGCTTGCACCAAGCCAGCCGCAATTTCAGCTTGGAGACGCTGCTCCAATTCTGCGGCCAGTTGTTTGCCATCAAGCCTAAGGGCCATTCACCGATCCGATGCTTCCCCAAGCATGCACGCAGAAGAGAGCTAGCGTTTAGGACAAGTGCCAGCTTCTGTGGTCCGTCTTCCAACCTTAAACAGGCTCTGGCAGAGCTGGTTACGCAGCGAGTCGCCGCAGCGTCCGCTGCTCCGCTGGTCGATGCCCCACAAGGCTGCTCTACTGATGAGTTGCTTTGCTGTAGCAATTATCTCTAGCTGGCCCTGGTTGTTTCAACCGAATTTGAACCCAGGACTTCCAGCTCCATTTGAGGCGCGAGCTCCCAGGGATGCTCGCGTCGTTGACAGTGAAGCTCAAGAGCAAAGGCGATCTCAGCTCGTACAGAGCACCTTTGTGCAAGTGATCGATCAACAAGAAACAACCCGACTCAAAAAACGGCTAGAGCGCAATCTCGCTGAGCTGGAACGTGTTGCTCGCAACAGTGATGCAGGACGGATAGGGCCTGTCAATCTCAACGCCGAAGAACAAATCTGGCTCCAAGCGCGCTCCCAACAAGAACGAAAACGCTGGGATATGGCCATCCGCCGTGCCTCAGAACGCATGCTCAGTCAAGGACTGAACAATCTCGCCCTTGAGCAGCTACAAGAGGCGGCCGCAATTCAATTAGCCGACCTAGGGGAGCAGAACGGCCCTGCCAGAAGTCTTAGCAGCAAGCTGCTCGCCAGCACCTATCAAGGCAGTAGCAATCTGCGCACAGATCCAGCCCTCAGCCAACGCCTCATTGAAGAGCTGATCACCAAACAAGACATTCCAATCATTGAAGTCCGCCGCGGCGATCTGATCACGAGCAAAGGAGAACCCATCAGCCCAAGGGCCTATGCCGTTTTAAATCACTTCGGTCTTGTCAGTCGAGGCCCAGAATGGGGTCCTTTGCTCAGCCGATTCAGTACAGCCCTTGCCGGCTGTGGCGTGATGCTGCTGATCATGCGACGGGAACGTCCCTGCCTAGAAGCACGTCATGGGCTACTGGCAGTGGGATTGCTATTGGTCACTCAGGCCAGCAAACTCTGGTTCGTTCCTACTGTGAGCCCCCTAGCAGTAATCGTTCCGCCGACACTCCTGCTCGCCCAAGGTCTTGGTACAACCTGTGGCTTGGCTTGGATGGCGGTAGAGAGCCTGCTATGGCCTATGCCAGTCAACGGCCTTGGAGAAGGCCGAATGATCATTGCCTGTGCAATCGCTGCAGTGGCAGCTATCTATAGCCGTCGTCTTCGGAGCAGAGCACAGCTGCTGCAAATGGCATTTTTGTTGCCCTTAGGAGCCCTACTGGCTGAGTGGCTGCTCCTTAGTGCCGGCGGCAGCGGGGCCTGGGGTCGATTTGCACCCAATGGCAACGAACTTCTCTCAGAAGCACTGCTAATGGGGATCTTGCTGATGCTAGCGATCCTACTGATCCCAATTTTGGAGACCTCTTTTGGCCTGCTCACCAGAGCCCGCTTGATGGAACTAGCCGATCAAGAGCGTCCCCTTCTGCGCCGCCTCTCCTCAGAAGCTCCAGGGACTTTCGAGCACACATTAATGATCTGCGGACTTGCAGAGGAAGGGGCCAGAGCAATCGGTGCCGATGTCGACCTGATCCGAACCGGTGCCTTGTACCACGATGTTGGCAAGCTCCACGCTCCTCAGTGGTTTATCGAGAATCAGGTCGAAGGAGAAAAAAACCCTCACGATCAACTGAACAATCCCATCGCCAGCGCAGAGGTCCTTCAAGCCCATGTGGATGAGGGATTAAAACTTGCCCGTCGCTACCGCCTACCGCGCCGAGTAGCGGACTTCATCCCTGAGCATCAAGGCACCTTGAAGATGGGGTATTTCCTTCATCGTGCAAGAGAACTGGACCCCTCCGTTCCCGAAAAGAACTTCCGCTACCGCGGACCGATACCTCGTTCCCGAGAGACCGGAATCTTAATGCTGGCCGACGGCTGTGAAGCATGCCTTCGATCCCTACCACCGAACACCTCTGATAGCAAGGCACACTCCACTGTGAAGAGGATTATTGAGGAGCGGCAACGGGATGGTCAACTGAATAAAAGCAGCCTCAGCCGAGCCGAAGTAGAACTCGTTGTGCGAGCTTTCGTACGCGTCTGGCGACGCATGCGCCATCGCCGTATCCCTTACCCGATACCTGCACAAAAGGCTTTCCCCGATTAAAGGCACTGTTTAACTTGCTGGACATTCATCTATTTCAGCAACAACGAGGAAAGACCTATCTACATTTTTGAAGCTGTACTTTTCTCTTACTTAATTTTCCTGAGCAGGAAGGAATGGAGCCCTACTTCGTAGGCGAAGCCTCAGGCCTGTAAAAGGATGTCGAAAGCTCAAGGCTGTCGCATGTAGATACATCCTTTCAAAGAAAACTTCTTTGCCATAAATCGGATCACCCAAAATCGGATGTCCAACACTTGCTAA